>JAESQN010000044.1 GCA_016765135.1 Robiginitomaculum sp. | reverse complement strand
GCTGTTTGATAATGCACATCACCCACAATACGTGGATCCATCATCCGTGATGTGGAATCAAGTGGATCCACAGCAGGATAAATACCTTTTTCGGAAATCGCACGGTTGAGAACGGTTGTCGCGTCCAAATGGGCAAAAGATGCTGCAGGAGCCGGGTCGGTCAAATCATCGGCTGGCACATAAATCGCCTGCACGGATGTAATCGAGCCTTTATTGGTGGAGGTAATCCGCTCTTGCATCTGGCCCATTTCGGTGGCCAATGTAGGCTGATAACCCACGGCGGACGGGATACGGCCCAAAAGCGCCGACACTTCGGAACCAGCTTGCGTGAAGCGGAAGATGTTGTCCACGAAGAACAACACGTCTTTACCTTCTTCGTCGCGGAAATATTCGGCCTGTGTCAATCCGGTCAAGGCAACACGGGCGCGGGCGCCTGGAGGCTCGTTCATTTGTCCGTAGACCAATGAGCACCGGCTTTCGCCGCCGCCGCCTTCTTCGTTCACTTTACTTTCGATCATTTCCCAGTACAAATCATTACCTTCGCGGGTCCGTTCCCCGACCCCGGCAAACACTGAATAGCCGCCGTAAGCTTTGGCGATATTGTTGATCAATTCCATGATCAACACCGTCTTGCCAACCCCGGCACCGCCGAACAGGCCGATTTTGCCGCCCTTAACATAAGGACAAAGCAAGTCGATAACTTTGATACCAGTGCCCAGAACTTCGCTCTCGGTCGCCTGGTCTTTAAATGCAGGCGCGTCTCTATGAATGGACATACGTTTTGTGGTTTTGATCGGGCCAACCTCATCAATTGGCTCGCCGATAACATTCATGATACGGCCAAGGGTTGCCGGGCCAACCGGAACCGTAATAGGAATACCCAAATCCGTAACAGGGGCGCCGCGAACCAAACCTTCGGTACTGTCCATAGCAATGGTTCGCACAGTGTTTTGTCCCAAATGCTGGGCAACTTCCAGAACAAGGCGGTTGCCCTGATTGTCGGTTTCAAGCGCGTTCAAAATCGCCGGCAAATCGCCCGTAAATTCCACGTCAATCACCGCGCCAATAATCTGGCTGATGCGGCCAGTTGCTTTTGGTGCCTTAGCCGCGACTTTTTTAGCCATGACTTTCTTAGCTGGGGCTTTACGTTTGGCAGGTGCGCGTTTTTTCGCAGGTGCTTTTTTCTTTGCGACTGGTTTTTTCGCTACTGGTTTCTTTTTTGGACTTTGGGCCATTGTCTAGTCTTCCTCTTAATTAAAGCGCTTCTGCGCCGGAAATAATTTCTATCAGTTCAGACGTGATTTGCGCCTGTCTTGAACGGTTAAATGTCAATGTTAATTTGTCGATTAGATCGCCCGCTGCACGCGTAGAGTTATCCATAGCCGCCATTTTGGAACCCATTTCGCCAGCGACGTTCTCTAACAGAGCCGATAATATCTGTGTGTTAATATTGCGCGGTAACAGGGTTTTCAAAATTCCCTCTTCGTCCGGCTCGTATTCATACGCCGCGCCTTTAAGGTCGGGCGCAAACACATCGTCAGAGGTATGATTGCCCCCTTCACCGCTTTGTGTTCCCATATCATCAATAGCAGAGCCACCAATAGCGGGGATCATGGTTTTAATGGTTGGCACTTGGGTCATAACGTTTTCAAACTGTGAATAAATCAATTTACAAACATCAAACTCGCCAGCGTCAAACATGGCGGTAATTTCGCCGCCAAGCTCGGCCGCAATCGCGCCCGTCAAGGTTTTGTGTTCTTTCAAAGACACTGTTTTTATGATTTTATCACCATAAAGACGATTAAGTTGCCCTTCACCAATCCTGCCAATACAAAAAACCTTGACCGTTTTTCCATCGCCCTCAAGCTTAACAATTTCTTCGCGGGCTTTACGCACGATATTGGTGTTAAACCCGCCACAAAGCCCCCGGTCAGCGGTCGCGACCACAAGCAAATGCACATCTGTTTTACCATTACCAACGAGTAATTTCGGCGCACCTTCACTGCCTGCCCCCCCTTCGCCTACCATAGACGCGGATAGATTGGCGATAACCGCGCCAATACGGTCGGAATATGGCCGTGCGCGTTCAGCAGCATCTTGTGCTTTCCGCAATTTTGCCGTCGCCACCATCTGCATGGCCTTGGTGATCTTTTGAATGCTTTTCACACTCTTGATCCGGTTCTGTAAATCTTTAAGGCTGGCCATAGCCGCGCTCTCCGTTGTTACTTAACCCGCGAAATTCGACGTGAAGTTTGAAAGAATATCTTTCAATTGCGATTCAAGATCGTCCGTTAACTTCTTACCAGTTTTAATTTCGTTCAAGAACTTTGCATGTTGCCCTTTCAGGTGAACCAACAGTTCCTTTTCGTAAGCTTGCACGCTTTTAACGGCAACACCATCAAGATACCCACGTGTGCCCGCATAGAGAACGCAGACTTGTTCTTCGACCTGCAAAGGCGAGTATTGTGGTTGTTTCAAAAGTTCCGTCAGGCGTTCACCACGGGCCAACATGGCCTGGGTGGACGCATCAAGGTCGGAACCAAATTGGGCAAAGGCCGCCATTTCTCGGTATTGGGCCAGCTCGCCTTTAATCGGGCCAGCAACCTGTTTCATAGCTTTGATCTGGGCTGATGAACCCACGCGGGATACGGACAGGCCAACATTAAGAGCCGGACGTATGCCTTGGAAAAATAAGTCAGTTTCTAGAAAAATTTGACCGTCTGTAATGGAAATAACATTGGTCGGGATAAAGGCCGACACGTCATTACCCTGGGTCTCGATGATCGGCAAAGCCGTCAGCGAGCCAGCACCATTGGCTTCGTTCAGCTTGGCGGAACGTTCCAGCAAACGGGAATGCAAATAGAACACATCACCCGGATAAGCTTCGCGGCCCGGAGGACGACGCAGAAGCAAAGACATCTGGCGGTAAGCCACAGCTTGCTTGGACAAATCATCATAAACGATCAGGCCGTGCATACCGTTATCGCGGAAATACTCGCCCATAGCACAGCCAGCGAACGGAGCCAGATACTGCATAGGCGCAGGCTCGGACGCGGTCGCGGCCACGATGATGGAGTAATCCATAGCGCCGTTTTCTTCGAGGGTTTTGACCAGTTGCGCCACTGTGGAACGCTTCTGACCAATCACCACATAAATACAATATAGTTTTTCCGCGTCGTCGTCATTATCAAAAGCGGCTTTTTGGTTGATGATCGCATCAACGGCCACGGCGGTTTTACCTGTCTGGCGATCACCAATGATCAATTCGCGTTGTCCGCGACCAATGGGGATCAGCGCATCAATCGCTTTAATGCCGGTTTGCACAGGCTCATGCACGGATTTACGCGGGATAATACCCGGTGCTTTCACGTCCACACGGCTGCGCTGCTTGGCCTTAATCGGGCCTTTACCGTCAATCGGTTCGCCAAGCGCGTTAACAACGCGGCCCAAAAGCTCCTTACCAACTGGCACGTCAACGATTTCGCCGAGACGTTTGACCGTATCGCCTTCTTTAATGCCCCGGTCATCACCAAAGATAACCACACCAACATTGTCGCTCTCAAGGTTGAGCGCCATACCTTTAACACCGCCAGGAAATTCGACCATTTCACCAGCGCCAACATTATCAAGCCCGTAAACACGGGCAATCCCGTCACCGACGGACAAAACCTGTCCAACGTCCGAGACTTTGGCAGTGGTGCCGTAGCCTTTAATTTGCTTTTTCAATATGCTAGAAATTTCAGCAGCGCGAATATCCATGGGAATAAACCTTCTTTTCTTATGCTTCTTTAAGTGCCAGTTTCAAACCGTTCAATTTGGCTTTCAAACTTGCGTCAAAATATCTGGATCCAATTTTTACGGCAAATCCACCGAGTAAGTCAGGGTCAATGCGCATGTCCAACGTCACGGCGTGCCCGAGTGATTTCTTTAAACTTGCCTTGATGGCATTGATCTGTGTCGTTGTCAGTTTTGTTGCGGATGTAACCAGTGCGTTCTCTGTCCCGCGACGTTCGGCCAGCATATGCTCAAATGCCACGACCATAGTCGGCAATTCTCCAGCCCGACCATTGCTGGCCACTAGGCCAACAAAATTGCTGACCAACTTGCCCAGCTTAGCCTTTTTCGCCAACACGAGCAATGTTTTCGCCTTATCCGCATCGGTTATAACCGGGCTGTTAGCCATGTCTATCAAACTATCGTTTTTGGCGAACAGTTTTGCCAAAGCCTTTAGATTTTTTTCTGTGGGTTTCAGCGCCTTAGCATCTTCAGCCAACTCTAACAGGGCGCCAGCGTAGCGGCGGGCCGCTTCACTCGGTATGGCAATCGCGTCTGACATGCACAGGTCCGTAAATAATGCCAATATCGTGCCCAAATCAAGGTGCGATCAGCTGGCGGGTGGTACGATTTTCAGGCAAATGCCCGAAAGTTCGAATCGCGAAAGTTACCTCCCGCAAAATTCGCCCGCTCATAGCATGGCTTTTTTTCAATTCCAAGCGTTGTTTGGACAGTTTTCGTCGATTTTTAAACGTGGATAATCGTGATTATTTATTATCCACACCTCTACGGATGGTTAATAAAACCCCCAGCAATAAAATTGCAAAAACTAGGGCGTTCATAAATATATTAGCGTTGATACCCATAATAAAAACTTGCTGGGCGGAACCATAATATTCCGCCGCCAAGTTTGGCCGCGCAGCCCCGGCGGTAAACACCCCAAGCACATGAACCAGACCCAAATAAGCCATTAAACGCACCGAACGCCCGGTTCCGAACAGAGTTTTGTTCCAAATCGCATAGAGCATAACAGGCAAGGCCAAAACACTCCCAAACGCCGTACTCGCCAAATGAAACCGCCCGCTTGCCGTCCATTCAGGTAAATCAGAGACGGAATACACCGCCAAAGCACCAAGCATCAGCAATATCAAACCAAGGCTGACCAAAACTTTGGCGATAAGTAGTTTTGCTGTATGCGTCATAATATCTCCTCACAAGAACCTCTTCGGGCCTAGACGGGAGAGCCAGAGCCAAACTTGCCTACTCTATCCCCGCCTTAATCGCTGCTAAAGCCGCATCTGCACCATCAACATTGCTGCCGCCCGCTTGCGCCATGTCAGGGCGACCACCGCCTCGGCCACCGACGCACCCGGCACCAAGATTTACCAAAGTGGCCGCGTTATAATCTTTGGTTAGATCGGATGTTACACCAACGGCCACAGCGACCTTGCCGCTGTCCACCGCGACGAAAGCAACAATGCCGGAGCCGAGTTTTTGTTTTTGTTCCTCGATCATGGCGCGCAAATCCTTGCCGCTGACACCCTGTAACACACAGCCCATGAATTTAACGCCGCCAATGTTTTCGGCGCTCATCCCGCCTCCAGAGCCAGAAAGCGCCAGCTCTTTTTTAAGCTTCGAGACTTCTTTCTCCAGGTCGCGTTTATCGGATGCCAAAGACGAAACCCGCTCGGGAATATCGGATATTTTGACCTTCAGTGCAGATGATACCGCTTTAGCATAACCAGCTTGCTCTTCAAGAAAAGTCCGCGCCGCCTCACCTGTTACCGCTTCAATGCGGCGAATGCCTGCGGCAATGGCAGTTTCTGAGGTAATTTTGAACAGGCCGATATCGCCAGTCCGGGCCACATGGGTGCCACCGCATAGCTCGACCGAATAAGGATGTTCCTCGCCTTCGGGGACATTACCAAGCGAAAGCACCCGCACTTCATCGCCGTATTTCTCCCCGAACAATGCCGTAGCCCCCGCTTCAATGGCGGCTTCGGGGGCCATCAATTCGGTGTTGGCTTTGCTGTTTTCAAGGATTATCCGGTTAACTTGCATCTCGATTTCAGCGATTTCGTCTGGTGTAACCGCCGCGCCGTTTGAGAAATCAAACCGGATGCGCTCGCCGTCAACCATCTGGCCTTTTTGGGTGACATGGGTGCCGAGAACCCGCCGCAAAGCTTCGTGCAATAAATGGGTGGCGGAATGGTTGGCCATGGTGGTGCGGCGGTTATCAGGATTGACGTGTAACCGCACAGTACCGCCCGCTTTCATCACACCTTGTTCAATCTCGCCGACATGCACATGCAGATCACCAGCCAGTTTTTTGACATCTGTAATTTTGGCGCTGCCGCCTTCAAATATAGCACTGCCCTTATCCCCAGCTTGGCCGCCGCTTTCGGCGTAAAACGGGGTGGTTTTTGTGATAAACAAAACCGTGTCGCCCTCGCCAGCTTCTTCGCACAAAGCCCCGCCTTTAATCATAGCCAGGACTTCGCTGTCGCCCGTTAGCCGTTCATAACCCGTAAACTCGCTGACCCCAAATTTCTCGCGCAGTTCCAGCCAAATGGCGTCAGAACCTGCATCACCCGAGCCACTCCAATGGGCGCGGGCGGTGTCTTTTTGAATTTTCATGGCAGCGGCGTAGCCCTCGACATCCACATCAATCCCCTTGGAGCGCAAAGCGTCCTGGGTCAGATCAAGCGGGAAACCATATGTATCGTAAAGCTTAAAGGCCACTTCGCCAGGCAGAGTATCACCTTCGCCCAAGTCCGCTGTGGCGTTGTCCAACAAAGCCGTACCGCGCCCTAAGGTTTTGCGAAAACGTTCTTCTTCTTGCAACATGGTGGTTTCGATATTCTCTTGGGCGCGTTTTAACTCGCCGAAAGCATCTCCCATTTCCGCGACCAGTGTCGGGACAAGCCTGTGCATGAGCGGGTCTTTGGCCCCCAATATATGCGCATGACGCATGGCGCGGCGCATAATGCGGCGTAGCACATAACCGCGCCCTTCCCGCGACGGGCTAACCCCGTCGGCAATCAGGAACGAGGCGCAGCGCAAATGATCCGCGATCACCCGGTGGGAAAACTTAGCTTCGCCTTGGGCTTTGACCTTGGTGGCTTCAACGCTGGCCGCAATCAGGTTTTGGAACAAATCTATATCGTAATTATCATGCTTACCTTGCAAAATGGCGGCCATGCGCTCCAGCCCCATGCCGGTATCGATGGAGGGCTTTGGCAAATCGACTTGGGTTCCGTCTGCGAATTTCTCGTGCTGCATAAACACCAAATTCCATATCTCTATGAACCTGTCGCCGTCTTCATTTGGACTGCCCGGAGGGCCACCAGGGATTTTATCGCCGTGGTCAAAAAATATTTCCGAACACGGCCCGCACGGCCCAGTGTCCCCCATAGCCCAAAAATTATCCGATGTGGCGATAGAGATGATTTTATCATCGCTTATCCCGGCGACTTTTTTCCAGATTTTACGGGCGTCCTCATCCGTGTGATAGACCGTGATCAACAGCTTGTCTTTGGGCAGAGCAAACTCTTTGGTCAACAAATCCCAAGCGAATTTTATAGCGTCTTCCTTGAAATAATCCCCAAAGGAGAAATTGCCCAGCATCTCAAAAAATGTGTGGTGGCGAGCGGTATAGCCGACATTATCCAGATCATTGTGCTTGCCCCCTGCCCGCACACACTTCTGCGAGGTGACGGCCCGTTTATAGGGCGGCGTCTCCGCGCCGGTGAAATAGTTTTTAAACTGCACCATGCCCGCATTGACGAATAATAAAGTCGGATCATTGTCCGGCACCAAAGGTGAGGATTTTTGCACGGAGTGATCCACGTTTTCGAAGAAACCGAGGAATTGTGATCGTATATCGCGTAGAGCTGTCATGTATCTCTCAAATTTATTTCCCCACATATAGAAAGAGCGCCCGGCAGTGCCAAGCGCTCTTTTATGATTTTAGCCAAATTTTGGCTGGTTTATGCCTCTAATTCCAAAGTACCGCCCTCATCATCCTCTTTGGGCATGAGCAAATCGTCCTCAATCAGGCCAGCATTGGCGCGGATTGTATTTTCAATATGCTCGGCAATATCAGGATTTTCCAGCAAAAATGTCCGCACATTTTCACGGCCCTGACCAATACGTTCATCACCGTAGGAATACCAAGAGCCGGATTTTTCAATCACATCCGCAGTTACACCCAAATCGATTAACTCGCCGACCTTGGAAATACCAAGCCCGTACATAATATCAAATTCAACTTGGCGGAACGGCGGCGCGACCTTGTTTTTGACCACTTTTACACGGGTTTGATTGCCAACCACCTCGTCGCGGTATTTGATAGCACCAATACGGCGGATATCCAGGCGAACGGAGGCGTAAAACTTGAGCGCATTACCGCCCGAGGTTACTTCTGGAGAACCATACATGACCCCGATTTTATGACGGATTTGGTTGATGAATATAACCATACAGCCGGATTTGGAAATAGACCCGGTTAATTTACGCAAAGCCTGGCTCATCAAACGGGCTTGCAGTCCGGGCAAACTATCGCCCATATCGCCCTCAAGCTCGGCTCGCGGTGTCAATGCGGCAACCGAATCGATCACCAAAACACTGATCGCGCCGGAACGCACTAGTGTATCCGTAATTTCAAGGGCCTGCTCGCCCGTATCAGGTTGAGATATCAAAAGTTCATTTACATCCACGCCAAGCTTGGCGGCATAAACCGGGTCCAACGCATGTTCAGCATCAACAAATGCAGCCACGCCGCCCGCCTTTTGCGCCTCGGCGATCACATGTAAGGCCAATGTAGTTTTACCGGAGCTTTCAGGGCCGTAAATTTCGACCACCCGCCCGGCTGGCAATCCGCCTATACCGAGCGCAACGTCCAAGCCTAGCGAGCCCGTGGAAATCGCCTCAATATCCATGTCTTGCTTTTGCCCCAGTTTCATCACTGAACCTTTCCCAAAGGCCCGGTCAATTTGGCTAAGCGCGGCTTCAAGGGCTGCGGCTTTCTTGCTGTCAGGTGCTTTACCGACGACGGTGAGTTCTGGTCTTTTCTTGGCCATGTCTGGCTCCTCTTGAACAACAACCGGAGCCCCTCGGTTATCAAAAAATTCTAGGCTTCATTTTAAGTCAAACTGGACTGCCTAAATATCGTGTGCACTATTTGTTCTCATCTGGCAAGCAAAAAGAACAAGGTTAGAACATTTTTATCTCTATTTGAATACAGTATAGTGTACTTTTCTGCAATAAAAGCCTTATTTAGCGCGTATTTTCAGCGATTTGGTATTTTTACAAAAGGCAGGCTACGCACTCGCATACTCACCAATAATTCGCGGAATTTTACTTGGCTCAACACTTGTTTTACCCGTGACCTTTTACTTTCACCCTGCTATGTGCACTCCATGAAAATAATAACAACAACTGATTCTCTTGCAAAATTTTGTAAAAAAGCTAAATCTGCACCTTTTATAGCTCTCGATACCGAGTTTATGCGTGAACGGACATTTTATTCGCAATTGTGTCTCATCCAGATGGCAACGCCGGACGACGAAGCGATACTTGACCCCATGGCAGCCGGGATAGATTTATCGCCTATTCTGTCAATTCTTGCCGATGACCGCATTGAAAAAGTCATGCACGCCGCCCGCCAGGACATGGAGATATTCTATAAATTGCTTGGCAAAGTACCTACCCCCCTGTTCGACACGCAAATCGCCGCAATGGCATTGGGGTTTGGCGAAAATGTTGGCTACCTGGCTTTGGTTAAAGGACGGCTCGCGATCAACCTTGACAAAGGTGCCCGCTTTACGGATTGGTCGCGCCGCCCTTTGTCTGAAAACCAATTGTCCTATGCCCTTGGGGATGTGACCCATTTACGCGACTTATATCCCGGCATGGTTAGGGAATTGAATGCCAAGGGGCGCATGGACTGGGTGCGCGAGGAAATGTCTGGTCAGATGGACAGTCAACTCTATGATTTCGAACCTGAGCGGGCCTGGAAACGGCTCAAGCCGCGCATGTTCAGACAAGATTATCTGGCCGCTATGAAAGCTGCCGCCGCCTGGCGTGAGCGCGAGGCCCAACAAAAAGACGTGCCGCGCAACCGGATTTTGAAGGACGACGGCATTTTTGTTATCGCCCAGCGCAAACCAAAAAGCGTGAAAGACTTGGACAGATTACGCGGCATTCCAAACGGTTTCGCGAACCGTAAAACGGCACCGGGCTTAATCGCCGAAGTCCAGAAAGCCGTAGCCAATGCGGATAGCTATGCGCCTGATGTTACGCGCAACAAGCAAATGCCTCCTGGCCTCGGGCCAAGCGTTGATATGCTCAAAACCCTTTTGCGCTTAAAAACAGAATATGTTGATATTGCGCCGCGTCTCATTGCCAACACATCCGATTTGAGCGAATTGGCCGCATTTGGTGACAAAGCCGATATACGCGCTCTCAAGGGCTGGCGGCGCGAGGTGTTCGGCGACGATGCGCTTAAAATGCTCGCCGGGAAGGTGAGCCTGACACTGAAAGACAAAAAAGTTGTTGCCGTCGATTGTGAATAAACCACCCAAGACCACCCTGCGCCCATATAAATATAAGCCTCCGTCTGACCCCATAGAGATTTTGCATAAAGACACGCATTTTCTTATCATCAACAAACCTGCCGGGCTGTTGAGTGTTGCGGGCAAGCCTGCCGATCACAAAGACTGCCTCGAAGTGCGTATTCAAGCACAACACCCAAACGCCCGCATCATCCATCGCCTTGATATGGATACCAGTGGTGTCATGGTGCTGGCGCGCACAAGCCATGCCCATCGCCATATTGGTCTACAGTTTGAAAATCGCCAGACACGCAAATCCTATAGGGCGCTCGTGTGGGGTGTGCCCAAAGAAAGCTTCGGAAAAATTGATCTACCCCTCATCTGTGACTGGCCCAACCGCCCTCTACAAAAGGTCGATTTTGAAATCGGTAAACCGGCCCAAACCAATTGGGAGGTGATTGCAAACCATCAGGAGTTTAGTCGCATGGCTTTAAACCCAAAAACCGGACGCTCCCATCAACTGCGCGTCCATATGAACGAGCTGGGCCACCCGATCTTAGGCGACAGATTATACGCCCATGACCAAGCCTATAAAGCCGCCGGTCGCATGATGCTCCACGCCGAGACCCTCGCCTTTCGACATCCCGACGGCGGCGAACATTTAGAGTTTACGGCTAAATGTCCGTTTTAGCATAAGATAATACATCTTGTATTAGGCAGTAGTGTACCCCTTAAACTCATTACCCCTTGTAGATCAGCCCCTTTATTGTCAAACTTTTGTGATTGGGCTTAAAACCACTTGAAGGTTGGGTTTGGAAACTCTACCTGTGAACTTTAGGAGAACCAAAAATGACCGCCCATTCTGTAATCGACCTTATTGGTAATACGCCGCTTATTCGCTTGAACAAAGCGTCTGAAGAAACAGGCTGCGAAATATTGGGCAAGGCGGAATTTCTCAACCCCGGCCAGTCGGTCAAAGACCGGGCCGCACTCTATATCATAAGAGCCGCTGAGGCCGCTGGTACACTAAAACCTGGCGGTACCATCGTAGAAGGCACGGCAGGCAACACCGGCATTGGCTTGGCAATGGTCTGCGCAGCCCTTGGCTACACATGTAAGATCGTCATACCGCGCACCCAGTCCCAGGAAAAGAAAGATGCCATTCGCCTAATGGGCGCGGAATTGATTGAGGTGGACGCAGTGCCCTACTCCAACCCGGATAATTATGTGCATTATTCAGGACGCTTGGCAAAAGAAACTGGTGCACTTTGGGCCAACCAATTTGATAATACCGCCAATAGGGATGCCCATATTCACGGCACTGCGCCCGAGATATACGCCGGGACGGACGGTAAGGTTGACGGGTTTATATGCTCGGTTGGTTCCGGCGGCACGCTCGGCGGGGTATCGCTTGCTCTTAAAGAACAAAATCCGGATATTCAGATCGGTATTGCTGATCCGGGTGGGTCGAAATTGTATGCCTATTATAAAGACGGTGTTTTGGAAACCAAGGGTGGTTCCATTACCGAGGGCATTGGACAAGGACGGATTACGGCCAATCTTGAGGGCGTAATTGTGGACAGGGCTTACCGGATTGATGACGCAGATGCCTTGGAAATCTTATTCGGATTAACCGAACACGAAGGCATGTGCCTGGGCGGATCATCCGGCATAAATGTCGCCGGGGCCATTGCTATGGCCAAAGATATGGGGCCAGGCCATACGATCGTTACCATGCTTTGTGACTATGGCTCACGCTATCAATCCAAAATATATAATCCAGTATTTTTGCGCAAAAAAGGCCTGCCGATACCGCCCTGGATGAACCCGTGAAAAAGTCCACCAAATTCGCCCACATAGGTCGCCCAGAGATCAAAGCCGGAGCCAGTGTTAACCCGTCTGTTATGCGCGCATCTACGCTGTTATTTGATAAAGCTGATGACCTTTACAACGGCAAGCACCGTATCTATGGCCGCCACGGGTCGCCGGTACATGATGCGTTAAAACAGGCATTTTGCGCCTTGGAAAACGGGGCTGGTTGCACGCTGACCCCCAGCGGCTTGTCTGCCAACAGCTTGTCCATACTGGCCAATGTCAAAGCCGGAGATCATATTTTGGTGTCCGACAGCAGCTACGGCCCGATACGTAATTTTTGCGACACATTGCTGGCAAAGTTCGGCGTGGAAACCGAGTATTACCTGCCAAATATTGGCGGCGATATTTCGGGCCTGATCCGCAAAAACACGGCCTGTATCTTACTGGAAAGTCCAGGCTCCCTAAGTCTGGAAATTCAGGACTTGCCTGCCATTGTCAAGGCGGCCCGCGCCCATAATGTCGTCACTATTGTGGATAATACATGGTCAGCCGGGCTGGTTTATGCCCCGCTGGATTTGGGTGCAGATATATCCGTTCATTCGGCCACTAAGTATTTTGGTGGCCACGGTGATCTGCTGTTTGGTGCCGTCATATCGCGGACGAAACAACTGGCCAGACTGGTCGAAAAAGCGGCTATGGCTTTGGGAAATTCCACATCCCCAGACGATGCCTATCAAGTCTTACGCGGGTTTCGCACATTGGTGACACGCTGCGCCCAGCAAGAGCAAACCGCGCTCGCCCTGGCCAAATGGTTTGCCAAACACGATAAAATCAAACGGGTCATCCACCCTGCTTTGACATCTCACCCCGACCATGAGTTATGGAAACGTGACTTCACCGGGTCGGCTTGTTTGTTCAGCATTGTGTTGCGTCCGTGCGACGAGGCGCAAGTGCTGGCTTTGCTCGACCGATTAAAACTATTTGCCAAAGGTTTCTCATTTGGTGGTTTCGAAAGCCTGGTCATTCATTGCGACCCGCAACTTACCCGTAGCCACGACCCCAAATTCGGTGGCCCATTGATACGCATAGCGTGTGGTTTGGAAGACATTGAAGATATGAAAAATGACTGGGGCCAAGCCCTTGAAATGTTGAAAATAAAAGAAAGTGCGTAAATTCTTCCCCGCAAGAAAGCGGGGCTGGGCATTGTGGATAATATCAGGACTTTTTCTCGCTATCTTTGTAGCATCTGGCCCGACAAAATTAACCATAAGCCGCGCAAGCCTTAAACCTAACGGCTTACCTGCCAGCCCGGTACTTGTAAACCAACACACAACTCTGGTTGATTGGGAACAAACCCGACGTCCATTCCATAAAAACGCGTTACAGGAACTCGTATTTGGATATCTACCAGATGGCTCTTCCACAGAAATTATTGATAAAAAAATCATTGCTAATACCGCTTATAATAATAAAGCCTCAATCGAAGAGTATACACTAACGGCAACGGCCGTATTTAATGGAATGCCTTCCAAGACCCGTCCGTTCAAATTGGTCGTCGTCATTCCTAAAAACCACACAGGCGCCGTCCCCGTTATCGTAATGCAGACCTTTTGCCCTAATCATAATACGCTACGGCATCCCGGTATCAGTAAGCCAACCAACATCGGGGTTTCTTGCGGTGGGAATGGCTTAATGGCCAAGACCATGAGCTATGTGTTTGGCCGCTATATTGTCACGCCGCCTACGGAGATGATACTGGATCATGGCTATGCTCTGGCAACCATTTATCCATCAGAGTTTGTAGCGGACCGGGCCGTGAGCGGGCTTGCCGCCTTGCGCGAATTATCAGCCGGACACACGGACGAGCGTACGCGCTGGGGGGCCATCGCCGCCTGGGGTTGGGGGTTTTCGCGCACACTAGATGTGTTGCTTCAAGACGAACGCTTTGACCCGGGCGCTCTGATTACTTATGGCCATTCTCGTTACGGTAAATCCGCCCTGGTAGCTGCCGCCTTTGATGCGCGTATCAGTGCGGTCATCTCTCATCAATCAGGCACTGGCGGAGCGTCCCTCAACAAATACAAAAAAGGCGAAAGCGTCCGGGAAATCACTAAAGTCTACCCGCACTGGTTCGCGAAATCCTACGCAGGTTATGCTCAGCGCGAGCAAGACATGGCTACCGACCAACATGCTCTCCTGGCCTTAATTGCACCCCGCCCGCTTTTCCTGGGCAATGCCAGACGCGACGTATGGTCAGACCCAAATGGTGCATTTCGGGCGGCGCAAGCAACCAAACCAGTCTATGAGCTGTATAATAAACAAGGGCTTATACAAAATAAGTTAAGTGATTTTATACCAGACGCAGACATAGCCTTCTGGATCCGCCCCGGCACCCACGGCGTTGTCAAAGAAGACTGGCCTGCATTTTTGGCGTTTTTAGATGCGCATTATAAGTAAATGGCGATTCCGGTAGGACTTGAACCTACAACCCCCTGCTTAGAAGGCAGGTGCTCTATCCAGTTGAGCTACGGAACCGTGCAAGGTGCTTATATAGAACGGATTTAGTGCGTCCACTCTTTATTGTGTCTCTTAATGGGTCCAGGGAAATTTACGGGCAAACGCGAAATTTTCGCCGTATGAACGCCCCTTTGGTGTTTGTTGTTTGCGCTCCAGCAGTTGGAAAGCAATACCGTTGGTTTTGGCATAGGCCACGGCGTCTTCCTTGCTCTCAAAGCTAAGCTTGACTTCCTGCATCATATCCGCTGTCCCGGTATTGCCCGTAAGTGGATCAACAGCTATTTTATAATCACGAGGAAACTCCAAAACCCATTTTTCGTATCCATACCCGCCAGATTGCAACGCATCTGGTGCAGGTCTCCGTATAATCGCAAACATAAACTCACCTATTTCTTATCTCGGATATATCTATACCTAAACTTGGCATGAGTAAATTCTAAATTTTACTGTGGAAAGCTCTGTTTAGCATTTTTTTCACATTCATGCCCCCTGCGCCTTGCGCATGTACGGGTACGGCATTTCCCACATTTGAGTGAACAGGTTGTGGTGCAATCTGTTGTGGGTTACCCTGTAATAGGTTGTTTCGCGTGCGGTTAGTCTGCGGGTTAGCAACCTGCAATGCAGGTGCGGTTTGAGTTTCAGGTAGGGTATCAACTCTGGTTCGCGACCGCCAACTTTCAAAGACGCTTGTCATAAATTCCGGTGAAACATCCCCGGAATTCCACAATTCCGTAAATTCGGCACTGGAGCTGTGAGGACGACGTTCTTCTGCGAGGTTATCGAGAATCACTCGCATAGGCAAATTCACGCTTTCCCCAAACACCATAGTTTCCGCCGTACCAAGGGACGGTAAAAACGACAGGAGATCAGCGGCACCGTCCGGGATGGCGGCGCGGACAAAATTTTGATCACGCTCATTGCCCAGCCGCATTGAAAAAATAGTGCTACATTGGGAAAGTGTTGACGGTTCAAGCTCCGATGGCCGCTGGGATATAATGGCGAGAGAGACACCGTATTTGCGGCCCTCCTTGGCGATGCGCGAAATAGACCGCCTGGTTGCCGCGAATCCCAATGATTTGTCTGCCGGAATATATCTATGAGCTTCCTCGCACACCAAAAGGATTGGGATTTTACGTTGGCTCCACATAGCAAGCTCAAATGCCAACCGGCTGACGACGGACACGACGATATTCATTGTCCCTGAAGGTATGCCGGAAAAATCGAGGATACACATCGGCTTGCCGGCCACCGGAATACGGAAAATGGCGCCAGTAATGTCTTGAATGGAGCGCGGAGCGGCCTGATTGCGAAAGATAAATTGATAGCGCGGGTCGGCCATAAGGCTGTTTATACGGCGCTTTAAGCGCTTATACGGCCCTATATTACCAGAATTTTCCAGCCTCCCCATATAATAGTCCAAAAGTTTTATCACATCGCGCATTTTATAAGGCACGGGCGAGTCCAGGGATATATGGGAGGCGGCACGGTGTAACTCATGCTCAAGATCCTCTATTTTAGCACTGGCCCCACCGCCTGTTTGACTTGCGCGGTCGTAGAGCTGCTTGGCCTTGAGAATCACCTCGTTAAGCACCTCGATCTCTTCACTTTTATGGTCGAATATTTCCGATGTCAGAAGTTCGGCGGTTTCTTCAAAATCAAATAACCAAATGGGCAGATCAAATTCTTTTGGCCCGATGACAGAAGCCATATCTCCAAAGCTTTTGCTGTACTCATTATGTGGATCAAATAAAACCATATGAGCGCTCGGGTTTTCGTCCAGAATTGCCTGTAATACAAGCGCCACCGTACAAGATTTACCCGAACCGGTTGAGCCAATAATGGCGAAATGTTTGGACAACAGATCATTGGTCTTTACCCGTGCAACAATATTGTCGTCTTGTTGCATACGGCCAACGGCAATGCTCGGAGCGCTCCCGGTTGAGAAAATCAACTCAAGCTCATTGGTTTTCATTGTCAATGCGGGTTGATTGAGAACCGGAAAAGTCCGCACACCCCTGAAAAATTTGGTTTGCCGTGTCGTTTTATTGGTTGAAATTTCGCCCAGAATACTAAGGTGGGCAATACAGCCATCATTCATGCCCTCGTCGTCAGCTCCGCCAACTTTTAAGGTTGATACCATAGCGACGACTAATGAGCTGTTGGTCAATATTTTTAAAACTGTGCCAAGCTCAACTAAATGAAGTTGGTTGTTGCGTATGATTGACTTGTTGACAGAAATAACGACCTGTGACGAGCCCACCGATGTGATCCGCCCGACCTCCACATGTTTCACGGCCCGCTTGGCGGTAATGACTTTCTCAGATTGTTTCTCAGCACGTAGATTCGCAGGTGACATATTGTGATTTCCATCCCTATTTGGTGCAAAATAGCCACAACAGGGTTAGGAAATACTTACTAGAACACATAATTTATGAGCTAAACAACGAGTTTATGGGCATATTACGCCAAACCGGACATATATAAGGCCGTTTTACAGCACATGTCAGAAGAAAATGGTCGGGGAGACAGGATTTGAACCTGCGACCCTCTGTTCCCAAAACAGATGCGCTACCAGGCTGCGCTACTCCCCGACGGATGGTCTTTCACTGGTAAGGTGGGTGCTTTATACGGCTTAAATCTATTAGGCAAGCCCCCAAAACATAAAATTTTGCTATTCTGGTGCAGTGGAGAAATAACTGTGTTGCACCTTATCTCCTGGCTGAATACCTAGCGCGTGAGCCTGCCCACCAGCTATCTCCAACACGCCCGTGACCAGGGCCTCGGAGGTCATACTACGTAAAGAATAAGGTTTAGCGGAATGCTCGATCTTTAGTATCCGACCGTCAGCCCGAACAAATATCACATCTAGAAAAACACTGGTGTTCTTCATCCAGATACTGGCGATACGCTCCTCACCAAATTCCAGTAACATGCCTTCGTCCGGCGCAATTTCGTCCCGAAACATCATCCCGTAGGCAAGTTCAGTGGGTGTGTCCGCCACTTCGATGGTAAATGTGTGAGTTTTATCGTTCGAGACGACGCTTAAGGTTTCCTTGGGGCCAAAATCGACCTTGTCCTGCGGGCTTTGCGCCAAAGCTACAAAGCTGCTGCACGCAAGACCAAAGGCAATAATTACTATAAGTACAAAATTTTTCATATGCCCTACTTAGCCCAGCAGGTTTTGCGATGCAATCAAATCGTGGGGAAATCAGGTCAAATTATCAAGAAAAAAGCTGTTGGCAGTCCCTTTTTGCTGTTGGCAGTCCCTAGGGGAATCGAACCCCTCTTTCCAGGTTGAAAACCTGGCGTCCTAACCGATAGACGAAGGGACCACGCAGACAGCGAACCGCTATATATAGTCGAGAGTGTTTACGTGCAAGCCATAAACACCAGAAAAACACCAGAAAAATTCATATTTTCACATGAATTCATTCTGCAACCGCCAAATCACTAATTTGCACATCGATTTTCGTGCGCCCTTGCCATGTGTTTTCCTTTAGCCGGGCCACAATATGGACACGCGGTGGGTCTGGGGCCAATAATATGTCCGCTATACCGTTTTCCTCGGCCCGAAAGGCAATCCCGTCCATACGCAAGCCCGACATGTCTTCAAAAGCGCAGCGCACATGGCCACCATTCAGGCGTTTGGCATAGGAAATGCGCATATTTGCGAAGGCAAAGACTGGCTCGGGCATTTTAGCACCAAATGGCTGAGCTTGGTCAATTTCTGATATGAGCGCCGCCCCAACCGCTGACGGACTGATGAGAGCATCAATCTTTAGCGCATTATTTTCTCTAGCCTTGATTACTTCGGCACTTAAATAATCTTCGATAAAGCTTTGAAATTCCGGTATTTTTTCCTCAGCTACCGTCAATCCCGCTGCCATTTCGTGGCCGCCGCCTGCCTCAATAATGCCCAGCTCTTTGGCTTTGTGAATGGCTGCGCCCATATTAACGCCAGCCAAAGACCGCCCAGAACCTTTGCCGATACCGTGCTTGTCAATGCCGATTACAATGGCCGGACGTCCGAATCGGTCTTTGAGACGGCCCGCCACAATTCCAATGACGCCCGCGTGCCAGCCCTGCATGGCCAAACATATAACCTGTTTATCATCGCCGCATTGCTCCGCTTGCGCTAATGCTTCTTGCAATATCCTGTCTTGGAGCTGGCGGCGGTCTTGATTGATCCGGTCAAGTTCGGCGGCAAAACCACCTATTTCGCCCAAATCATCACTGGAAAGCAAACGCGCACCCATATCTGCCTGGCCTATGCGTCCACCGGCATTGATTCGCGGGCCTAACATAAACCCGCCGTGATAAGTCGTAAACGGGGCACTCACACCAGCCACTTCCGCCAATGCTGCCAGGCCTGGGTTGGGTTTGCGTGAAAGCACCTTTAAGCCTTGGGCAACAAATGCCCGGTTCAGTCCGGTCAGCGGCACAACATCGCAAATCGTACCAAGCGCGGTTAAGTCAAGAAAAGTCAGCAGATCCGGCACACCTTTAAGCCCACGGCGCTTGGCTTCACGGTTGAGGGCCACCAATAACATAAATGTAACCCCGGCGGCAGCCAAATGTCCTAATCCTGATGTATCATCTGGCCGGTTTGGATTGACCAAAGCAAAGGCGGGCGGCATATCTCCGCTCATCATATGGTGGTCGATGACAATAATCGGCAGCTCAAACCCCTGGGCCGCCTCAAGCGCGGCCTCCGCACTGGCCCCGCAATCCACAGTGATAACCAGATCCGCACCATCCGTTTTTAATTTCTCAAAAGCGCTCACCGTAGGGCCGTAGCCTTCTTTTATTCGGTCGGGAACGTATAGACCAAATTTACTGCCAAGCGCCCTGCCCCACCTGATCAACTGCGCCGCAGATGTACCGCCGTCTACATCATAATCAGCAAATACTGTAATGGCCTCACCGGCTTCAACCGCGTCCACAATACGTATGGCCGCTTTGTCCATGCCCCGCAAAGATGACGGGTCTGGTAAAAATGTGCGCAAGGTCGGGTTTAGGAAAGCTTCGGCCTCGTCCGGCCCAACCCCCCGCCCCGCCAGTATTTGTGCCAAGGTCAAGGAATATCCTTGCCTTGTTAATGCGCTGGTCTTGTCTTTGTCCGAGCAACGCATGACCCATTTTCGCCCGCGCACGGATTTGGTGACGTTTAGAAAACTATTTATTGAAAGCTCAGGCACACTTATTCTGGATCATCTTTTTTATAGGCATCGACTTCATCGCGCAGGTTTTGCATTTCGCGCTTTATCTCCGCATCGGTTTTAGCATCTATATCATTTGGGATAACCAAACCGTCTCGTTCGGCCATGATGTTTTTTGCCGCAGCGTCCCACTGATCATCAGACCGAACATTTTTAGGGGCTTGCGGCGCATCTTCGACTTTTGGAAAATCACCGACATTCTCTGCGTCTTTCTTGAACTCAGGGAATTTCATAAAATCAAAATCCGGAATTTTGACACTGGCGCAACTGCTCAAAAGTCCTGCCATAGCAACAACACTCAAATTACGTACACTTTTAAAAGTCATAATTCCATCCATAGTCAATGCCCCAATATGTGCCAGATAACCAACAAGGTCACGAAGTTTTTTCATTAAGTTTTTTCAATCACCTTGTGGTACCAATTACGCTATGCATTTACACGCCCATTTCGTTCGGTAATACCCGTGCAGGGTTTGTATTAAATTTGGTCGGGATAGGGGTTATTACCGCTTGGAGTTATTTTGTGGGCCCACGGATCCTTGGCATATAACATTTCACATTGGGGGAGTTGAACATTATTCGATTTTCGAAAGGCTCCAAAGAAAATAGGCTCATAGATATGAATGTCCACGACAGCTATTTTGCTTTGAATGCTGTGAAACTGCTAGATCAAGCCGAAACTCTTACAGTTTAGGCAATACTTTCAACCAAACACGAACTGCTCTAATCGCATTTATTTGATGCACAATTATGCACATTGGCATTTTGTTGCACATTATTTCATCAATTCTCGCATTTTGCCAACCAAGCAGGCTTGTATTGTGGTTTTTTCTGGCAAAGCAAGGCGTTCCCAATACCTTAACGTGAAGTTAGTGAGAGAATCATGAAGAAAATAGAAGCCATTATCAAGCCGTTTAAACTTGATGAAGTCAAAGAAGCTCTGCAAGAGCTTGGCATACAGGGCATGACCGTGATCGAAGCCAAAGGCTTTGGCCGCCAGAAAGGGCACACCGAGTTGTACCGTGGTGCCGAATATGTGGTGGATTTCTTGCCCAAGATTAAAATCGAACTGGTATTGGCTGACGGCTTGCTGGAAGCAGCCCTTGAGGCCATCCAGACCGCCGCTAAAACTGGCAAGATCGGGGACGGCAAGATTTTCGTCTCCAACATCGAACAAGCCGTCCGTATTCGCACAGGGGAAACCGGCGATACTGCTCTATAGATTTACCAATTTAACTTTAAGTGAGAGATGCTATGTCTGAGAAAATATTGAAGAAAATCAAAGATGAGAAAATCGGGTTTGTTGACTTGCGCTTTACGGATGTGCTTGGCAAAATGCAGCACGTGACCTTTGACGCCACTATGGTTGACGAAGATTTATTCGAAGACGGCACCATGTTTGATGGTTCCTCAATCGCTGGTTGGAAATCCATCAACGAAAGCGACATGGTGCTGATGCCCGACCCGGACACGGCAGATATTGATCCGTTTTACCAGCAAGACACCTTGACCATGTTTTGCGACATCTTAGAGCCGGACACCGCCGAACCCTATAACCGTGACCCACGCGGCACCGCGAAACAGGCCGAAACCTATATCAAAACCGCAGGCATTGGTGACACCGTATATTTCGGCCCCGAAGCCGAGTTTTTCGTGTTTGATGACGTGTGCTGGAACACTGACCAACAGAACACCGGCTATTCACTAGATTCAGCCGAAGGCCCCTATAATTCCGGCACCCAGTATGCAGGCGGCAATATGGGCCATCGTCCGGGGCCAAAGGGCGGTTATTTCCCCGTTCCCCCCATCGACCATGAACAAGACATGCGCACCGAAATGTTGTCGGTCATGACAGAGCTTGGCCTGCAACCTGAAAAGCATCACCACGAAGTCGCCCCGTCCCAGCACGAGCTTGGCATGAGATACGCCACGCTTTTGACTATGGGTGACCGGATGCAGCTTTATAAATATATCGTCCACAATGTCGCCCATGCCCACGGCAAGACGGCGACCTTTATGCCTAAACCAATCCATGATGATAACGGCACCGGTATGCATGTGCATCAGTCGATCTGGAAAGACGGCAAACCTTTGTTTGCGGGCGACGAATATGCGGGACTGTCCGAGGCGTGTCTTTACTACATAGGCGGCATTATCAAACATGCCAAAGCCATCAACGCCTTTGCCAACTCCACCACCAATTCCTACAAACGCCTGGTGCCAGGCTTTGAAGCCCCGGTCATGCTGGCCTATTCAGCTCGCAACCGCTCGGCGTCCGTGCGTATTCCGTGGTGTGCTTCGCCGGCTGGCAAGCGCCTGGAAGTCCGCTTCCCTGACCCGGCTGGCAATCCGTATCTAACCTATACGGCCCTGCTCATGGCGGGCCTTGATGGCATCAAAAACAAAATCCATCCCGGCGATCCTATGGATAAAGACTTGTACGACCTGCCGCCCCAAGAGGCCGCCAACATACCGCAAGTGTGTGGTTCATTACGCGAAGCTCTGGAGAACCTAGATTCTGATCGCGGTTTCCTCAAAGCAGGCGGCGTGTTCGATGACGACCAAATCGATGCATATATCGAGCTAAAAATGGCTGAAGTTCACCGCCTGGCCATGCACCCCCACCCGGTCGAGTTTGACATGTATTATAAGAGTTAAGTCGCGCTGTTGCTAACCCTTTACTAAAGTTTTTAGCGTTTGTTCCACACTGTTTAACCTTATGGCCGGGTCCACCAAATGAGCGGGCACCAATATTGTCTGGTCGGGGCGCAAGCGCCAATTTGGGTGGGACTGCATGGCGCCCAATATCATGGCCGGGTCTTTGATGTCTTCGTGTCGGAATGTGAACACCGCGCCTTTGGGGCCTGCATCAATCTTGGCGACTTTGGCGGTGCGGGCCAGGCGTTTTATGGACATGACCTGCAAGAGATAGTCCACTTCTCGGGGCAATGGGCCAAAGCGGTCGATAAGCTCCGCTGCAAAGGCATTACTTGCGGCACCGTCTTCCAGTTCCGACAAACGACGGTATAGCGATAGCCTAACGTGTAAGTCTTCTACATAGGTTTCGGGGATCAATATCGGCACACCAACATTGACCTGCGGCGACCAAGAGCGGCTCGTCACACTGTCGTCTTCGCGCAGTTCCGCTACGGCTTCTTCGAGCATATGTTGATAAAGTTCTACGCCCAAGTCCTTGACATGACCCGATTGTTCTTCGCCCAGAGGATTGCCGCCCCCGCGCATATCCAAATCATGACTGGCCAGAGAAAACCCTGCGCCCAATGTATCCAATGACTGCAATATTTTGAGGCGCTGCAATGCGCCCTTGGTCATCACCCGTTGTTCCGGTGTCGTCATATAAGCATAGGCACGGACTTTCGAGCGTCCAACCCGTCCGCGCATCTGGTAAAGCTGCGCCAACCCAAAGCGGTCAGCCCGATAAATAATCATCGTATTGGCAGACGGAATATCTATGCCGCTTTCGATGATAGATGTAGACAATAGTACATCATATTTGCGGTCATAAAAAGCGGTCATCACATCTTCAAGGTTGGAAGGTTTCATCTGGCCGTGGGCCATGACATAGCTTACCTCCGGCACATGTTCACGCAAAAATTCCTCGCATCTGCGCAGATCAGCAATGCGCGGCACCACGAAAAAACTTTGCCCACCCCGGTAACGCTCACGCAATAATGCCTCGCGCAAAATCACCATATCCCAAGGTGTGATGTAAGTGCGCACGGCCAAACGGTCTACGGGCGGGGTGGCGATCAATGACAAATCCCGGATACCGGACAAGGCCATTTGCAAGGTGCGCGGGATAGGTGTGGCGGTGAGTGTCAATACATGCACATTGGTGCGCAAGGCCTTCAAGCGTTCCTTATGGCCAACCCCGAAGCGTTGTTCCTCATCTACAATCAACAAACCAAGGTCGGAAAATTTCACCGACTTTGCCAGCAAAGCATGGGTGCCAATAATGATGTCGCATTGCCCGTTCGCCAGTTCCTCACGGGCCGCTTTGGCGTCTTTGGTGGATACCAGGCGTGATAATTGCCTGATTTTTATGGGCAGGCCCTTGAAACGCTCCGTAAAGGTCGCAAAATGCTGGCGGCACAGGATTGTTGTCGGTGTGACCACGGCGACCTGCTGGCCGTTCATGGCCATAAGATAGGCAGCGCGCAAAGCCACTTCGGTCTTGCCAAACCCCACATCACCGCACACCAACCTGTCCATAGGGCGGCCACTGGTGAGATCCTCCACCACGTCTTCGATAGCACCCATTTGGTCTTCGGTTTCCACATAGGGGAAACGGGCGCAAAATTCGGCAAATTCCCCGTCCGCGACCTCGACAGGGTCGCAGGTTTTTAGAGCGCGTGCGGCGGCAATTTTAATCAACCGCTCGGCCATGTCTTTCAAGCGTTGTTTGGCTTTGGCCTTGCGCGATTGCCAGGCCGCCCCGCCCAAACGGTCAAGCACCGGGTTGTCACCCCCTGCTCCGTAGCGGGATAATAGCTCGATATTTTCTACCGGAAGATATAAGGTGCTACCGCCCGCATATTCTATTTTTAGGCAATCATGGGGTGCGCCGCCAACGGGCAAGGTCTCAAGTCCCAAATAACGCCCTAACCCGTGGTCAATATGGATGACCAAATCGCCCTCGGACAAAGCGGAAACCTCGGCGATAAAGTTTTTGCCTTTGTTGCGCCGCCCCCGCCGCACCAATCGGTCGCCCAGTATATCCTGCTCGCTGAGGACACTAATATCGCCGTAGGTAAATCCGTTTTCTATGGGCAGGACGATGCGCTTAATGGCACCAGGCTCCAGGTTTGACATTTCGGCGGCCGTGCTGATTGCACCTATAACCAAATCATGATCAGCGAACACCCCGCCCATCCGTTCGCTAGACCCGTCCGTCCATGAAGCCAGCAGGACTTTTTGTCCAGAGCGGGCCATGTCTTGCAAATGATCCGCCGCAATCCCAAAGACATTGACGCCTTCGCTTTGGCGTTCCTTGGAGAAATTCCGGGCCGCAGCCGCGGCCATATTCATAGTGTTGTCTGAAACCGCCAATGTAAAAGGTGAATGATTACGGGCGGTTATACAATTTACCTTATCTTCAAAATCCGTACTGTCCATATATAACCGTTCGGGCGGCAAGGCCCTATAGGCGGATGTCTCCTCTATATGACCTTGCCGGGCCTGGTAATAATCGGTGATCAATTTATCGCGCTCACTGCGGGCCTCTGTACACTGGGCATCAAACGCCCATAGCGATGTGTCCGGCACATAATCAAACACCGTTTCGAGCTTGTCTGTAAACAATGGCAACCAATGCTCCAGACCCTGGTAGCGAATGCCCTGGGTCACTGCGGCATAGACCGGGTCATTGCTTAGTCCGCCGCCAAATGCGGCGATGTAAGATGTGCGAAATTTGGCAATGCTACCGGGGTTAAGAAACACCTCGCTAACGGGCGACAAATCAAGCCTGTCATGGCGCGTGGTCGAACGCTGGCTGTCCGCATCAAAGGAGCGCAGGCTTTCCAATTCGTCACCAAAAAAATCTAGACGTACGGGTTGTTCAAATCCGGGCGGAAACACGTCAACCAGCGAACCTCTAATGGCGTAATCGCCCGGCTCGATCACCATAGACGCCCGCGTGTAGCCGTTCATGGTGAAATATTGCTCCAAAGCTTCGCGCTTAACCTGCGTCCCTTCGACCAGGCGCAAACCGGCCTTGCCCATGAGTGTACGCGGCGGTACTTTTTGGCACAGAGCATTGATGGTGGTCACAAGGATTGTGGGTTTCGCCTCGTCCAGACGGCATAAATGGTGCAAGCACCCTGCCCGTCTTGATGCGATCGTGCGGCTGGGCGAAATACGGTCATAGGGCAGGCAATCCCAGGACGGGAAATACAGCACCTCTATATCATTCTTCTGGTCGTGCTTTTGGGCAAAAAATTCAACGGCGGCACGAAACGCCCCGGCGCGAGCTTCGTCGCGGGCGACAAATACGCAAAGCCCGCCGCGCCCCATCTTCCAGCGCAAATGGGCTGCTTTGGCAAAAACATAAGCATCAGCCCCCTCGGCCAACTCCCCAACCTGCCAAACCCCTTTGGCATCCGCATATGTCTGTATGGTTTGCATTTATTTCAATATATCAGGTGTGAAGCTGCATAGCTTGGCGAACAAGGGGGTATCGAACTCTTCTGGTACTTCCTGAGTACCAGTAATCCAATCGTAAATATCATGGTCTTTTTCTTCGAGCAATTCCTCAAACTGGGTAAACTCATCAACGTTCAACTCGCGAGCATGGGTTTTGGCAAAACCGCCCAGGATCAAATCAACCTCTTTAAAGCCCCGATAGCCAGAACGATGTATCAGCTTTTTTATACGCTTTTCATTTTTATACTTAGCCATAAGAATCTCCAAGGAGGGGTCTATAGTATTTATCATTTAATTGTACACCCAAAACACACGAAAACCCGAAACCACCTTGACAATATTCGAATACAAAACTAGTTTTGTATTTTTTAATAAACAAGCTGCTTCTTTGGTGGAAGCGGTGTTTTTAACAAGAAGGTTTCTAACTATAGAGATATTCTGACTACAAAAATATAGAGGTCAATTATTATGCACAGCGCTACATTACAAAGCCGGAAAAAATTGGCGCATATGTTTGATGCGCTTGGGCACCACCGCAGGATTGCTATCGTTCAGGCATTGCAAGCGGCGGGGAAAAGCGGGATTGCTTTTGGAGATTTGGCCCAACGTACAGGCATGCCCGAATCTGCTCTCAAACATCATGTTCGTATGATCAAACGTGGTGGGTTTTTACGGACACGCACCAAAGGTAATTTTACGGTTCTTAGGCTAGATCTAGAACAGTTAAACTTGGCCTTGGCCTCCTTTGGTCACACACATATCTCTGATGCAACACAGGACTTGGTTGCGGTTTAATGCCTGCAAAACCGGTTTTACAACCAAACCATAATCCATGATTTCCTTGCAGTCATGGAAAACTATGGGCAAAATGTAAAAATGAGACCAGATATTTTATTTCCGTTATTTGCTGACATCTCGACCATTTCGGGTATTGGGCCACGCTCGGCGGAATTACTCGACAAAGCTATGGGTCGGCGCATCCGCGATGTGGTGTTGACCCCGCCCAGCGGGCTAGTGGAGCGCATAAAGCTGCCCGCCATTACCAGTGCCGTTGATGGAGATATGGTGACTTTGCAAGTCACCGTCCAGAGCCATAGCCCCGGTGCGACACGGCGTCTGCCCTACCGGGTCTTTGTGGCTGATGATAGCGGCGAGCTTGAATTGACATTTTTTCATGCCCGTCCGGATTATTTGCTGCGGATATTACCGCCTGGCGGTGATGTCATCATATCTGGTAAAATAGAGCATTTCCGGGGCCAAGCACAAATGACCCACCCGGATTATGTCGTGCCCTTTAAGCATGGGGAGAAAGATGCAGATCAAATCCCCCTGTTTGAAACCCTATATCCGCTCACCGCTGGCCTGACGCAAAAAATGGCGCGCAAAGCCGTGGACGGCGCTTTGGAAAAAACCCCGGAATTACCCGAATGGCAAGACCCGGCATTGGTGGCAAAAAACGCTTGGCCAAGCTGGCGCACGGCTTTGCAGGCCCTGCACGCCCCCACCAGCAAGATCGAAGCCGGAGAGGACACACTACACCGCCGCCGGCTCGCATATGACGAATTACTGGCCCGCCAGCTTGCTCTGGCACTATCGCGGGAACACACGAGACGCCAAAGCGGACGTAGTTTCTCGGCAACGGGCGAGTATGTCAAAGAGGTTCTGGACGGTGCGCCGTTCAAACCTACGGGGGCGCAATCGCGGACATTTGCGGAAATTCAGGCAGACCTCAGCGCCGACACTCGCATGGCGCGCTTGCTCCAAGGCGATGTGGGGGCGGGGAAAACTTTTGTCGCCGCATTGGCCGCCGCCCATGTTTGCGAGGCCGGGGCGCAAGTGGCCATTATGGCCCCGACCGAAATACTGGCCCGCCAGCATAAAAACTCTTTAAGCACACTTTTGGCCCCGGCCAATCTCACGGTCGAAGCTTTGACCGGACGCGACAAGGGCAAGCAAAGACAAGCTATATTAAGCGGGTTGGCGGACGGGCATATTGATGTTTTGTGCGGCACCCATGCTTTGTTCCAAGACCATGTGGAATTTAATAATCTCGGCCTGGCCATTATCGACGAGCAACACCGGTTTGGTGTGCGCGACAGACTACGCCTAAGCCAAAAAGGTGAGCGTCCGGATATACTGGTCATGACCGCCACCCCCATCCCGCGCACCCTGGCCCTGACATCATATGGAGATATGGATATTTCAAAACTGGACGAAAAGCCGGCCGGCCGCTTGCCCATAGACACCCGCATTGTCCCCGTAGAAAACATGCAAGCCGTCATTGACGGGCTGGAACGGGTTTTGGCCAAGGGCGAACAGGTTTACTGGGTTTGTCCATTGGTTGAAGATTCCGATTTGATTGACCTGGCGTCAGTGGAAGAGCGTTTCTCCCACCTCTCGGCCCGGTTCGGTGACCGGGTTGGCTTGCTACACGGGCGTCTGAAAGCCAAAGAAAAAGAAACAATATCAGAAGGGTTCAAACGCGGGCAATATGATATTTTGGTGGCAACCACGGTGATCGAAGTTGGGGTCGATGCGCCCGGCGCCACGGTTATGGTCATTGAACATGCCGAACGTTTCGGGCTGGCGCAACTGCACCAATTACGGGGCCGGGTTGGGCGTAATGACAAACAATCATCCTGCATCTTGCTCTATAAAGGCCCCCTTGGGGTGAGCAGCAAAGCAAGGCTCAACATTATGCGCGAAACCGAGGACGGGTTTTTAATCGCCGAAGAAGACTGGACATTGCGCGGTAGCGGTGATCTTTTAGGCGCACGCCAAAGCGGGCTACCAGCCTATAAACTCGCAAACCTTGACAAGCACAAAAACCTGCTGGAAACCGCCGTGACGGATGCAAGGCTGCTCGCATCCACCGACCGTGATTTACAAAGCGAACGCGGCCAAGCAGCCCGGATTTTGTTATATCTGTTTGAGCAGGATATTGGGATAAAACTGATGCAATCAGGCTAAAATGTTAAAGCGAGGGTGTTGGTTTTTCCAGTTTTTCCAAATCTTTGTCGGAAGTAACCATGCCGCCAGAGATGATCATCTTGGCCCCCTCCTCAGGTGTCATATCAAGGACTTTTAGATCCGTGCGTTTCACAAACAGCAGGAACCCGGAGGTCGGATTGGGTGTGGTTGGGACAAAGACGCACGCATAATCATCCTGAAGATGCTCCGCAGGTGCGCCTTTCAGGTCGGATGTGATAAACCCGATAGCCCACAGGCCTTTGCGTGGATATTCCAGCAAGCAAACCTCTTTAAAGGCTTGATCTTTTTGACGGGCCATAGTCACAACAATTTGCTTGAGCGTCTTGTAAATATTGCGCACCAAAGGAACCCGCGACACCAGGTTTTCTCCAAAACGCAACAGACGACTGCCCAAAAAATTTGTGGCAAGAGCACCCAAGAGCCACAGAGCGACAATGGAAATAATGATACCAAGCCCCGGTATCGCAAACACCCATCCAGGTACAAAATCAGCCGGTATTAGCGGTTTGACTTTAGTGTCGACGATATTGACAAACCAGGTGATCAACCAAACGGTCAAACCGATAGGCAGTGCCACCACAACACCCGTGAAAAAACTATTGCGCAGGGATGTGAGAAATTTGTGTTTTTTTGGCGCACTCTCAACTGGCTGGTTCGCAGATGGCTTATTTGTCATTTTGCTGGCTTTCATATTGTTGTTAGGTGTTGTACGCTTATCAATCTGTTACAGTAAATAGAATTTTTGTGTTCTGGAGATATATTTTGCCAAAACTGAAGCTTGACCACATACGCATATTTATAGGCGCTTGTATTGGGTTACTTGCAGTTATTATTGTCTTGGCGTTTTGGGTTTACCGGGACGATGTATTTCAGTCCTTAAACGATCCAGGTCAGCCGTTTCAAACTTACACACCGTCCCCCGCGCCAGACTATAGTGTGGACACCGCTTGGTTACACCGCCCTGACCCCAATATTGATCCTATCACCATCCCCGGCGGCGATGTTTTTGTCGTAACACCAACGCTTTACCTCGGCGGCGACCACTGGAATGCGCCGATCAATTCTGAAAAATTTCAAAATACAATTACGCGCATCGCCCTACCCAATTATATTTTCCCTTACAAAAGTGCTGGTCGCGTTTATGCGCCCGTCTACCGTCAGGCGGCGCTCTATACATTTCTCACCAACCGTGATGATGCGGTAGACGCACAAATTTTTGCTTACCGGGATGTACGCCGTGCTTTCAAAGCTTTTTTAACGGAAAACCCGCCCGAACGGCCAATCGTGCTGGTCGGTTACGGTCAAGGTGGGTTGCATGTACAAAAATTGTTGCAGGAATTTTTCACAAATGAACGCCAGCAAAAATTAGCTGTCGCCTATATTATAGACCACCCCCTGACTTTGGACAGTTTTGAGCGCAGGCTTTCAGGACTTAAACCATGCACACGCAAACAAGACATAAATTGCGTCGTCGCCTTTGGCGCTTTTGAACCCAAGGAGAAAAAGCGCGCACGCATGTTTGTGCAAAAAACCATGGTCTGGGACGATATGGGCAGGCTGGACTCCGTTCGTGGTCGCCCGCTCCTGTGTATAAATCCGCTCTTGTGGACGGACGAGCTGGACTATGCGCCGGCACGGCTACATCTGGGAGGTGTTGCAGCGGAAGGCTTGGGCGAGGACGTTGCGCCCGCACCCATGCCCCAACAAACAGGCGCACAGTGCCAGGGCGGTATATTGTTACTGGACAAACCAAAACAGAAAAACCTGCGCCGCCCCAGCCGGTTTGGCGGCAAATACAGAACTCTACCGTTCAATTTGTTTTATGAGGATTTACGTGTAGACGCGAAGCGGCGCGTACAAAACTTACTTGATAAAGACATTTTGCCCAAACGGGCACCGTTACTTAAACTGGACACTATTGAGATTGAAGATAGCCCGGTTAAACTGCCCGAAAAATAAAAAGTCTAAGGAAAATACTTTCTACGTAAAACATGCCCCGTTTTCACACTTGCAAAGCCGTGCGTCCCGCGCCATATAGACGCAAATTTTCATCACCTCAACAGGAGCCGTTCGTGGCGCGTCAGTTTATTTATCATATGCAGGGTTTGACCAAGAAATTTGGCAATAAAACCATTCTCGACAATATTCATTTGTCGTTCTATCCAGACGCCAAAATCGGTGTTGTGGGGATTAACGGCTCTGGTAAATCAACCTTGCTGAAAATCATGGCCGGGGTGGACGACGAGGTCTCGGGCGAGCATTGGGCCGCAGAGGGTGCCAAAATTGGCTATCTGGCCCAGGAACCACGCCTCGACGAAAGCAAAGACGTTTGGGGTAATGTGATTTTAGGCTGTGAAGACAAGCAGATTTTCGACGCCTATAATGCCGTCGCCATGAAAATGGCCGAGGATTATACCGACGAGCTGATGGAAGAAATGACCGAGCTTCAGGAAAAAGTGGACAACCGCGATGCCTGGGATATTGACAGCAAAATCGACATGGCCATGCAAGCTCTTGGCTGCCCACCGAAAGACTGGCCGGTGGATAATCTTTCGGGCGGTGAAGCCCGGCGCGTCGCCATTTGTCAGCTTTTGCTGTCCAAGCCGGATATGCTGCTCATGGACGAGCCGACCAACCATCTGGACGCCGAAACCGTGGCCTGGCTTGAGAATTATCTCAAGAATTATAAAGGCGCGATTATTCTGATTACCCATGACAGGTATTTCCTGGACAATATTACCTCATGGACTTTGGAACTCGACCGTGGACGCGGTCTGCCCCATGAAGGTAATTACTCCTCATGGGCCGCCGCCAAGCATAAACGTATGAAGCAAGAAGGCCGCGAGGGCGATGCCAAGGAACGCGCCTTGAAACGCGAACTGGACTGGATCCGCTCCAACCCGAAAGCCCGTCAGGCAAAATCGAAAGCCCGTATATCGGCCTATGAAAAACTGCGCGACGCGGCGGAGAACGAAAAAGTGACGACGGCGGAAATCCGTATTCCGCTCGGCCCAAGGCTCGGTAATGTGGTGGTTGAGGCCGATAAAATCGCTAAAGGCTTTGACGATAAACTCCTGATCAAAGACCTGTCTTTCCGCTTACCGCCGGGCGGTATTGTCGGGGTTATTGGCCCCAACGGTGCCGGTAAAACCACATTGTTCAAAATGATAACTGGCGACCAGCAACCCGACGAAGGCACATTCTAAGTCGGCGAAACCGTCGTGCTTGGTTATGTAGACCAAAGCCGCGACGCGCTGGACGCGTCCAAGAATGTCTGGGAGGAAATTACCGGCGGGGTTGATGTGCTCGACTTGGGCCAACGCGAAATGAACAGCCGTGCCTATGTGGGTGCGTTTAATTTCAAAGGCACCGACCAACAAAAAAATGTTGGCAAGCTGTCGGGCGGAGAACGCAACCGCGTGCATTTGGCCAAAATGCTGACCAAGCCGTCAAACCTGCTGCTGCTCGATGAGCCAACAAATGATCTGGACATGGAAACCTTGTCGGCCCTCGAAGATGCTCTGGAGCATTTCGCCGGGTGCGCCGTAATCATCTCCCATGACAGGTTTTTCCTCGACCGTATCTGTACCCATATCCTAGCCTTTGAAGGTAATAGCCATGTAGAATGGTTCGAAGGCGGGTTTTCAGATTATATAGAAGACAAAAAACGCCGCCTAGGCGATGATGCAGATATTCCGCGCAAATTGAGATTTATGAAGTTTGAGAGATAATTATGACCCACTATATTGAATACATCCCCATCATTACGACGATTTTCTCGATATATTTTTTCCGAGAAATTTTTGCTCATTACCGCCGCACCCGCACCACATATCTCATGTGGTGGACGATTGGGGTTGTGGCATTTGGCTTGGGGACATTGAGCGAAAGCATCAATGTCTTATTTGGTTGGAGCGAACTTAACACCAAATTTTGGTATATTGTCGGGGCGCTGCTCGGCGGATTTCCACTGGCGCAAGGCTCGGTTTATTTGTTGATGAACCGCAAATTCGCCCATGCAACAACCATATTGATTGTGTCGGTTATTATGGTAGCTGCGGTGTGCGTTATGTTGTCGCCCATGGCCCTGCCGGACGGGTTTGAGGGGAAACTCACTGGCAAAGTATTTGAATGGCAATGGGTGCGCCTGTTCTCTATCCCCATCAATATTTATGCGATGATCTTCCTGGTTGGCGGCGCTATATACTCAGCCGTGCGCTATTATGCCAAGTCGGATCATCAGGCCAGATTCAAGGGTAATATCTTCATTGCTATCGGCGGATTGCTGCCCGGCATTGGCGGTACATACACCCGCATGGGCCATGTGAATGTGCTTTATGTCACCGAATTGATCGGGCTAGCCTTGATCTATGTCGGCTATAAAATCATCAAGATGGAAAACTGGAAAAACAAGGCTTGATTTGGCGTAGTCATTTGAACATTTATTGGCAGTAATTTTTGCCACCCTGTTTTTTGTCCTGCGCTGGATGTCATTTTTTCGTGCCCGCCCCTTTGTAAAAGCCGCTATGGCGGTTTTGTTGGCGGTCGCGGTGACGGTAACCTTGTAGGGATTAGCCCCTTGGCGTAATCCACCTTTTGTGTATGCCGCACGGTGGATTACGCGCAAAGAAGCGCTAATCCACCCTACAGGAATATTCGGTTACGAAATTTAAAGCGTCACCAATTCTTCTGCCAAGGTCGGATGCACCGCACATGTGGCGTCGAAGTCCGCTTTTGTTAGTCCGGCTTTGACCGCTATAGCCGCCGCCTGGATGATCTCGCCTGCATAATCACCGACAATGTGTAATCCGACCACCCGTTGCTTTTTACCTGCCGTGATCATCTTCATAAAACATCTGTGCTCGGAGCCAGACAGGATGTTTTTCATAGGGCGGAAATCTGTGGTGAACACTTGGACATCCCTGTGTTTGGCCCGCGCTTCTTCCTCACTTACCCCAACAGAACCAACGGGTGGTTGGGTGAAAACGGCACTGGCGATATCCGTGCGGTCATAGGCTTGTTTGTTGTCTTTGAACACAGTCTCGATAAAGGCCATGCCTTCGCGGATTGCCACCGGGGTTAAATTAACCCGGTCGGTAACATCACCAACGGCGTAAATATGGGCTTTATTGGTCTTTGAAAATTCGTCAACGATGATCGCGCCATTGCCTGCCATCTTAACCCCGGCCTTTTCCAAGCCAAGACCGAAAGTATTGGGGACGCGCCCTGTTGCCATCATGATCATATCCGTAGCAATCTGCGTACCGTCTGCAAAACTTACTTTAAGACCGCCACCTATTTTCTTGATAGATGAGGGACTTTGTCCAAATTTAACATCAATACCGTTAATGGCTTGCCCCTTGTCCACAGCTGAGCGCACATCTTCATCAAAGCCGCGCAGCAAGCTGTCGCCCCGGTAGACTTGCGTTGTTTTAGCGCCAAGCCCGGCGAAAATCCCTGCAAATTCACAAGCAATATACCCGCCACCTATGACCATAATCCTTTGGGGAAGATCGTCCATAGTGAAAGCTTCGTTGGACGTAATAGCATGGTTGATGCCTGGGATATCCGGCGACCAAGGCTGTCCGCCCGTGGCGATTAAAATATGCTTTGCTGTTATCTCTCGCCCGGATGATGTCAGGCGCAGAGTGTGCGGCCCGGTAAATTCCGCACGTTCTTTGAACAATTCTGCGCCGTTTTTATCCAGGACATTTTCATAGATATTAGACAGGCGCGAGACCTCGGTTTGGATTTCGTCGCGCAAGGTGGCCCAGTTAAAGCTGGCACTTTTGATCGTCCAGCCATAACCAGCAGACTCCTTGATGGCTTTACCAAACTCCGCCCCGTAGACCAAATATTTTTTGGGCACGCAACCGCGAATGACACATGTTCCGCCTGCCCTGTGTTCTTCGGCCACACCCACTTTTTTACCAAGCGCAGCCGCCAAGCGTGCAGCGCGTACACCACCAGACCCAGCCCCAATAACAAACAAATCATAATCATATTTACTCACGGACAATCTCCATAACTTTGGCGTGGTCTTTTTCACCTATGATGATGGTGTCGGCCAAATTTATGAACAGACCATGTTCCATGACACCAGGGATGGAGTTTAGCAGGCCGGACAGTAACATTGGGTCTGATATTTTCTTGCAAGCGCAATCAATGATGTAATTTCCACCATCAGTCACCAATGGCTTTTTACCGCGCTTAATCGGGCGCAAAACCGTTTCGACATTTTTGATGCCGGCCTGGGCCAACGCGTCGTAAATACGCTCAACCGTCAAACCCATTGCAAAAGGCTCAACCTCAACCGGGAGCGGAAATCCGCCGAGCGCCTCCACCATTTTGGAAGCATCAACAATGATGACCACATGTTCTGAGATATCGGCAATGATTTTTTCGCGTAACAAACAAGCGCCACCGCCCTTGATCATCTGAAAATTTTCATCAATTTCGTCAGCACCATCAATGGTCAAGTGTATGCGGTCAACTTTGTCCGGGTCCACCAGGGGAACATTATGCTCCTTAGCACATTTCGCCGTCTGGGCCGATGTGGGGACGCCGGTGACTTTCATGCCCTGTCGTACTTGCTCGCCCAGTAACTCAACGAAAATCTCTGCCGTGGAGCCGGATCCAAGCCCCAAAACCATACCGTCCTCGACCATTTCAAGGGCCGCGATAGCGGCGTTTTTCTTGGCAATACTCACGATTTTTCCTTTGTCAATTCTTGCTTTTCCTGATGCTTTTCCAGAAGCTTTTCTTGGCGCTTTTCCTGGCGCTTTTCCTGACGCTTTTCTTGGGCAACACGGTAGCGTTTGGCCCAGCCCTCTTTATTTGCTTGTTTAGCCCGCCCCAATGCCAAAGCATCATCCGCTACATCTTCTGTGATAACACCACCGCTACCAAGATAGGCCCCTGCCCCAATGGTCAGCGGTGCGACTAATGATGAATTGGTGCCGATAAATGCACCGTCGCCAATAACTGTCTTGTGCTTGTTATACCCATCATAATTGCAAGTGATTGTGCCAGCACCGACATTGACCCCCGCGCCAATATCCGCATCACCAATATAGCTTAGATGGTTGATTTTACTGCCCTTGCCAATAACGGATTTTTTAATTTCAACAAAATTCCCAGCCTTGGAATTCTCTCCCATATGAGCACCGGGGCGCAGGCGGGCAAAGGGGCCGATTTGCGTATTTTTACCTATAGTCGCGCCTTCAAGGTGGCAGAACGGGTGAATGACAGCCCCGCCCGCGACAAAACATCCTGGGCCAAACACAACATTGGCACCAATTTCAGCCTCTGGTTCAATCTGGGTATCCCAGGAAAAATATATACTGTCAGGGTCGCGCAAAGTCACGCCTGCGTCCATAAACCCGACCCGCATATACGCTTGAAAACCTTGTTCGGCCTCGGCCAGATCACGGCGGGAGTTTACGCCTAAAATTTCAGCTTCATCTGCATGCACTGCTATTGCGGTCTTGCCGGTCTTGCGCAATATTTCCACGATATCGGTTAGATAATATTCACCATTAGCGTTCTCATTGCCAAGCTTGGACACAGCCGCAAACATATCTGCCGCAGAGGCCGCCATCACGCCGCTATTACACAATTTCACTTGCAGTTCTTCGGGGCTTGCGTCTTTTGCCTCGACGATTTTGACAAGCTTGCCATCTTGCTCAATCAAGCGACCATAGGCAGCAGGCCTATCAGTTTCAAAACCCATAACGGCCACCTGGCAATCCTGCTCCAACGCGGTAAACACACGGGCCAAAGTTTCAGAACGAATAAGCGGTGTATCCGCATAAAGCACGGCGACATCACCTGTAAAACCGCTCAAATGTTTTTGCGCACACCCTACCGCATGACCAGTTCCTAATTGCGGTTCCTGTACAGCGATTTCAAGCCCCAAGGCTTCCGCCGCCGTGCGCACATCTTTATTGGCCTCACCAACAACGCAGATAATTTTCTCCACGCCCGCCGAGCGGGCCAATGTCGTCACCCATGCCAACATTGGCAAGCCGCCAACTTCGTGTAGCACTTTGGATTTGGCGGACTTCATCCGCGTACTTTTACCCGCCGCCAGAATAATTGCTGCTCGCCCTAAAGCCTTTGACGTGGTTTTTGACATTTCATGTCCCTTAATACTAGCTAATGTATTCGTTATTATAGCATGATGAAAACATATGCACGATTCGATTTTGAAAAATATATCAATTACTTTTGATTTGGACGGGACTTTGGTGGATACGGCGCCTGATTTGGTGCGGGTATTAAACGAAGTGATTGCGCCAGACGGACTTAAACCCGTGGCCGTTGACGATGCGCGCTCATTGATCGGCTTTGGCTCTATGGCTATGATTCGTCAAGCCTATGATAATGCGGGTAGAGATTTGGCAGAAGACCACGCCAAAAGCGTACAGCAAAAATTTCTGAATCTATATGCTCAAGACCTGACACAAGTATCAACGGCCTATCCCGGTGTCCCAGAAGTCCTGGCCCAACTTAAACGAGCGGGTGCCCGCCTATCCGTTTGCACCAACAAACCCGGAGCTATGGCACGACCACTGCTTGAACAGCTTGGACTGTCACATTTTTTTGATAGAATAATTGGTTCCGAAGATACAGCGGCCCATAAACCATCCCCAGAACATATATTTACGGCGGTCGGGCACCGGGGTTCAGGGCAAATCATTATGATCGGTGATGGTGCGCCGGATGTCTATGCTGCGCGTGCTGCGAAAGTCCCGGTTGTTTTAATGAGTTATGGCTATTCGCCCATATCCGTACACACATTTGGGGCGGATGCAATCCTGCGAAGTTTTCGCGATCTGCCGTCCGCCCTGAAGGGCATTTTGGCACCCTCAAAGAAATACTAGAACTTTAAGCGAAGTTCTCATGGTTATTGGTAGGGATACCGTTGACCATATTGGAGCGCACATCTGTGCGCGCTGAACGCATGGATGCTAAAAATCCACCTTTGATCAGGTTGATCGAAACCTTACGGCCACGATCAGCCCAATAGTCTTCAATTTGCTGTTTGATGCGCTCGGCACCTTCGCGTGTACAATAATCACCAGTCATAAATTCCTCGTAGTCTTAATGCTCCGTCCCTGAAGCATGTAGGTTAGTTGTCCCTCGACACCCATTACATAGTTAACAATTATTAGTTATGCAAGAATAATATTAGATTTAATTATATCTTTTTAGTAAGGTTCTAACACAATGTTTTGTTCAGATTAGGTTCAGAAATGATTTTTCCACAGTATTATTACGTTTTTGTTAGAAAAAACTGCGTTTTACTGCGCATTTTCGGAAAAGTTATTATTTGCTTCCCCTCAATTAACTCTGGACTTATTATTTGTTTATCTTATATTCATGTTCGAAAGCAGGAGTGGCATATGAATTCTATCGGCAACCGCATCAAACAAGCCAGGCTCGGACAAGGATTTTCCCAGGTCGAACTGGCCGAAGCAGCCCATGTAAGCCAACCAACTGTGGCCAATTGGGAAAACGATTCCCATGTCCCACGCCAAAATGCTCTGGATCGTCTCGCAGATATTCTCAGTACTTCCTCAAACTGGATCAGGGTTGGCGACGACAGCCGGGTAAACGGCGCACATACGTCAAGAACTTATTTGGCAAGACAGATACACCATGTGCCTATTTCATCATGGCCTAGCGATCAAAAGGTGAAAGATGGCATGCTTTCACTTTCCAGCGCTCGGGATTATGTGGCATTATCCCTCAATATTCCTAAACCATTTGCCCTCATCGCCAATGACCCCAATATGGGGGCCCACTTTCCTATAGGTGTTGCTATTATATTTGATGACAGCACCCAGGAGTTGGAGAGCGGAAAGTGCTATTTGTTTGAACTGGAGGGCAAAATTGTCTTACGCCGTTGGCAATCGGAACCTAACCGCCTGGAAGCTCTCCCCAACCAATCGGCGGTAGATGCCGATTTCGTAACCGAAACACCAACACCGCTAGCAAAAGCGGTTATGTCAGTAAGGCGGCATTAGCCTTAATCCGACATCTTCTCCAAATTAGCATCGGCGCGTTTTATTGCGGCTTCCATGCGGGTTTCGGCGTCGGCCAGGTTTTTCTTGGGGTCTTGATAATAGGCGGTCATTTTCATCAGACGCATCATTAGGCCGTTACAGAAACGTCCCCAAAATTTCATGGGGCGATCCCAGTCAAACAACAGAATGACCCGTTCTTCGTCCGTATCGTTCCAGACTTCATGTTCGTAGGTATCGTCTAGAACAAACAAACTGCCCCCTTGCCAGGGTTTGATCTGGTCATGGACGCGGATACGGCATTTTTCGAAGTCTTTCGGAATGATCAGCCCTAAATGGCCCCGCACTATACCTTTGGTGACACCCTTATGGGCCGGAATATGATAGCCGGGGGCTAAAATAGAGAACCAGGATGTTTGCAAATTCGGAATGGTTTCCAGCATTTTAGTTGTAAAGGGTGCGAGTTTGGCATTTTTCTCAAGCCGCGTACCAAAACCATGTAGCACAAATGTTTTCCACTGGTTCTTTTTGGCGATGCGGTATTGATCTGGTGAAACGTCTTCAAAGCCGGGAATATCGTCCCGGTATTTCAAAACTTCGAGGGCTTCGTCGCGAATAGTTTCCCAATTCTCTGTAAACTGTGGTAGAAATTCAAAATGTTCAATATCTATAAACGGTGTTGTCGGCACCAATGATTGTTTGGTTTGGATGCGCGAAATTGTTTGCAGCAGTTTCTTGCCAATTTTTTTGACGAAACGGCGGCGCGGACTGGAAATAGATTTTGGGCGTTCTGGCGCAGGGGTTTCGTTCACCTGCACGTCTTTAGCATTAGCCATATTTACCTCATTTTTTCCTGCGCCTTAGCTTCGCTTCCACCTTGCCCATATAATCTCTGGTTATTGGCAAGGCGTGGCGGTCTTTGGTCAATTGCATTTGGAAATTCATATTTTTCCCATAAACAAAGGAAAGCTCGCTGATAATTAAATAGAACTCCCACATACGACAAAACTTCTCGTCCATCATAGAGGACACTTTGTCGCGGTTAGCCTGGAAACGCTCATCCCATTTGCGCAAAGTTTTGGCATAATGCAGGCGCAAAATTTCCATATCCGTAATCCAAAGCCCGGACTGCTCGACCACGGCTATGGTTTCGGACAATGCCGGAGAATACCCGCCGGGGAATATATACTTACGGATCCAACGCGCCGTAGAACCAGGCCCACCCCTACGACCAATAGAATGCAGCAACATCGCCCCATCATCCGTGAGCAGATCATGCACTTTGCCAAAAAACTCGCCAAATTGCGGCGTGCCCACATGTTCAAACATGCCAACAGACACAATCCGGTCAAACGGGCCGGGCAAATCTCGGTAATCTTGCAACAAAATATCAACCTTGTCGGTCAAGCCCGCTTTGACCACCCGCTCGATAGCCAATTTGTGTTGTTGGGTTGACAGGGTGACGCCCGTGACATGCACATCAAAATTTTGCGCCAAATATATAGCCATGCCGCCCCAACCGCAGCCAATATCAAGCACTTTTTGCCCTGGCTGCAAATCCAGCTTCGCCGCAATATGACGTTTTTTAGCCAGTTGCGCCTCTGCAAGTGTCATATCGTCACGCTCAAAATAGGCGCAGGAATATTGCATATCCTCATCCAGAAACAATTTATAAAAATCGTTGGACAGATCATAATGGTGTTGCACATTGGTCTTGGCGGCTTTTTTAAAGTTTCGCTGATGAAACCGTTTGATGCGTTTGTAATACTTACGGATAGATTTTTGCAAAGGATGCCCACGCAAATTATCCGAGTTGATAGCAAAAAGCGTGAGAAAATCACGGATTGTGCCGTCCTCGACCGTGAGCGTACCGTCCATATAGGCTTCCCCGGCCCTAAGCTCCGGGTTGAGGAACAAATCCGTATATAGCTTTTTATCGTGCAGTTTAATTTTGACCGACGGGATACCGCCGGGGCCAAATTCATGGGCTTCACCGCCCACATCGATTATGGTCAATTGTCCGACCTTGACAAAACGCCGCATCATTGAGCTTAGCATACGCATAGATTATTCCTTATCTCTTTTTGGATCATTTTCAAAATCCCAATCATTCTCTAAATCCCAGTCCTGAACATCAAAACCATATTCTTCCGTAAGCGCCGCAAGACGCGGACTTGGGTTCACCGCTATACCTACATCAGCCCAGCCTAGTATATCAAGGTCAGAACGACTGTCTGAATACATTGTGATATGAGCTTGTGCCCGATCAAATGTCGGGTCTTGCGCCAGATGTTCTATCACCATCAAAAGTTTATTGCTACCATAGCAATTCATGCCGCCTAACTTACGCGCTAATGTGCCGTCTTCAAGATAGGCCATTTTCGTGCACACGATCTCTGATATACCGAGCCGCTCAGCAATAGGTGCAACAATAAGATCAACGGCGGCGCTGGCAATGATGATGCGGTCGCCTTTGGCGCGGTGCTTCTCAATCATAGTTTTTGCGCGGTGCCGCAAGCCTTCATTGGCCTCAATATCGGCAAAATCCGCAGCCATTGTTTCTAATTCCGCCTTGGGTTTGCCGGACAATGTCCAGCGCATCATGTTTTCTTTCACATGCTCACGGGGGCCAAAGCGTAGCATATAAATCGCTTGTGAAAACAAGCTAGACGCCAAAAACGGTATCCATTTGAGTGGTTTACCCTTAATTGCTCCAGTAACAAACCGCCCCCACGTTCCTTTCTTGGTCAAGGTCTCGTCGAGATCAAAAATGGCAATGCGCTGTTTAGTCATGTTTTGCCTTCAATGTCCGTTTTGCCAACCAGGCCGCCAATATAACCGCCAATAAATTGCCGCCAATAGCCGCCCAGCCTGGCCCGGTTTTGCCAATCCCCGTTGTTCCCAGCCACGCGCTTAAAGCAAAAACCAGCACCACATACAAGACCAGTCCGGCCAGCCTTGCAAATATCGCCCGTCCCGGGTTTCCGGCTGCGAAAAACACCGGGTATAACGGCGCCGCTACCCCCATCAAAGCCGCCGCCAGTACCAGTAAAATCGACAAGGGAACAGCGTCTATATAATCCAGGCCAAAAACTGCTGGAATGAGATAGGGGCCGATAAGCGCAACAATAGCCGACAATGCCAAGCCACCGCCCAGCATAACCGCACCCGCTTTGATAACAATACGCCAAATATGCGCGCTTTGCCCCCGCGCCATCATGCGCGCATATTCGGGGTAAATCACCCTGTCCAGCAAAAGCACGGCTTCGGAGAGCAGGCGAGCGATTTCCTCGGCCACTTTATAGGCACCAACGAATGCCGGCCCGAATATCGGCATGACCAGCAATAGCGGTAAATGGGTGGTGCCTGTAGCCAGGGACGCGTCAATGTTGGCCTTCCAAACAAATGGCCACATGCCTTCGTGTCGGGTTTTAAGTCTTGGCCATGCGCTAAATACTGTTTTTAGGAGATTACGGGATTTAAGCTCTAATATGGCCAAGAGCGGTAGTGATAAATAGCCTAACAAAGACCCGACAAACCATGCGAACAAAAAACCTTCCAGACTGGCCCCATATAGCGCAGCAAGTATTACACCGCCCAGACGAACGATAGGCATGACCAGAACCTGCACCGCAAGGGGTTTGAATTTGTCGAACAAGCGAAATAATCCGGTAGAAGCCCCTCCCTGATGCACGAGGACCAGCAGACAATACAATATACCGTATTCAGTTAACCTGTGTGTATCAAATAAGCCATCTTGTTGCTGAAAAGACGGGAGCAAGGGGAGGATGACGTCAAGAAAGTACAGCCCGCCTATTGCTAAAACAAAAGCAACCATAGCCCCGACAAAGTCCAGTGCTATGCAAAACCGTAGTAGCCGCCCGAGCGCATTCGTATTGCCCGCCTCCACATCATGGGTGCCGAACCGGATCACCGCTTGCCAAGATTGAAACGTTGCCACCTCGGCAAAAAACAACATATAGGCGTGCAAAAACATGATGATGCCAACGGCGGCTATGGGCAGGGTTTGTGTTGTAATAACTAAAGTTATCAAGCCTATCATTGCGGCCAAAGCTTTTGCTCCGACCATCAAGCCAGTATTAGCGGCCACACGCCGCCCGACCGTGCCTTTCTCGGCAATGCCCAGATCATGATTAAGTTCCTCGTTCATTGCCGAGCGTCCAAAATTTCGTTTACCAATGCAAGATCAGACGGTTTATCTACATCTATGGCCGCTTCTGCGAACGGTAAAATTATTGGTTTAGCATTTACTTTCAATGATTTAGATGCATGTTCGAATGCAGATTTTAATGTCAGCCCACCGCTTATATATTTAAACAGCATGCCCATACCAAGCCTGCGAGCTAACTTGATTGGGCGTTTCCGGTCATGCTGGGCTGCGCGCCAAAACTTGATGGCTTCCAGCCCCTTTTCGTTGCGGACATAGAACAAATTACACCCGGAAACATGCTGGTCTTTGAACTTTAGATAAGTACGTTTGACATGAGGGTATGCGGGTTGAATGATATTTTTTGTCGCCAGACCAAGGGTGAAATCCGCACCTGATGCCTGACTTTCAGCCAAAAACAAATCGACCATATCCGGTGTCAACAACGGATGATCACAGGTCGTGACCATGAACGGATAAGGTAGACCAGCCTGTGCCGCCACAACCACACTACTGGCCGGGCCGCCGGCGGATGGTGACTGGTTTAAGTTTTCATTGATTAACCCCTTATCCAAACCACTCACCCAATAGGGCCTGGCGACACCATTGCTCCCGTCCAATGCCGCCAACACATAATCAACCATAGGCTTACCGTGTATAGGCAACAACGCCTTCCACTCAACGCCTGTCCCCGCAAGCAAAGGATCTGAAATACCCTCTCGTTGTCCTGCCAGAATCAAGACGTTAACTTGCTCGCTCATCTTGTTACCCGCTTGTAAGGTGGATTAGCCTTTTGGCGTAATCCACCTTTGGAGTACACCAATGGTGGATTACGGCTAAGAGGCCTAATCCACCCTACAGGTTTGCCCCTACTCACAATATCGGTTTTTCGTACATGCGGTAGGTCTTATAAGGCACACCCTTGGCCTGCTCGATAATGCGGATCATGCTTTTATTGTCCTCCAATATCCAGCCCATCTCTACATGGGTAAAGCCACGGTTGCGCGCCATTTCGAATACTTTCTCGCTCAGGAAGGCTGCCATCGCCAAACCTGCTCTTTTACGCTGAAACTCCCGGCGCACACCCATCAGCGGGATACGAGCGGTTTTCAGACCTTTAATCTTCAAACGGTAAAGCAATTTGGCCCAACCAAATGGCAATAATTTACCGTCCAGTCCTTCTATAGCCTCGTTAATATTTGGCACCATGAGAATAAATGCCGCAGGTTCGCCCTTATATTCACACACCCAGAAAAAATCAGGAATAATGATCGGTTTTAGCTCATTGGCCATGTGTTTAATCTGTACATCTGAAAACGGCACAAACCCCCAATTATCCGACCATGCATCATTGAAAATATTCATGGCCAATTGCACTTCTTCCATAAACTTGGATTTATCCATAGGGCGCACGGTGATATCCGGGTCTTTTTCGATATAGTTCGTCATAGTCGTGACAATTTTCGGGCGCGGGTAGCCTGCGTGCATATCTGTCCAATAGGCGTGCATATCCACGGCTTTGACAAAGCCCAAAGCTTCAATACTGGCTTGATAATCAGGGCGTCCGTAAGGCATCATCAAAACGGGCGGCGTATCGAACCCGTTGACGAGCAGCCCCACATCCTCATTGATGCTAAAACTTAAAGGCCCGACAATGCGGCTCATACCTCGGTCTTTTAGCCAGGTTTCGGCCACATCTATCAGAGCCTTGATGATTTCAGGATCATTTTGCGTATCCAGAAAACCAAAATGCCCCGTAGCATCGTTGTGGATAGCTAAATGACGGGAATTTATGATAGCCGCTATTCGGCCAACCACATCCCCGCCACTTTTGGCCAAAAACAACTGTGTCTCGAGACCATCCAGGGCCGGGTTTTTTTGGGGGTTGATCTGTACGGCCCGTTCGAACCGTAATGGGGCACGCCAATGCGGTTCAGTGCGGTATAAGTCGTAAGGCAGGTTTAAAAACTGCTTTAGCCCGCCCTTATCCGTAACCGGAACAATAGAAATTTCGTGTGATTGCTTTTCTTGTGAAATCAAGGCCGCCTCTTTAGTTCGCGGCTCGCTCCCGTTTTCTGGCCGCTTTTTCAGCTTTCTTTTGCTTTTTTAAATCAACAAGTTCAAGGGTAATATTGGCTCCACCCTCAACTAATTCAAAAGCACTTTCAGAGAATTTAGGGAATCTCAAAGCTTTGATCTTCGGATTGTTAGACAGCGCGAATGGTTCACGCGGCACTTTGATTATATTTTTCTTCAGTTTACGATTGCCATCAATATCATGATACCCGGCAACAGCATATGTGCCTAACTCGTCATAAGTCATACAAACGTTCTGCGAACCTGTCCCGGCGGGCACTCTTACGCGCTTGACACGGCCTTTTTTGGATAAAAAATGATCCGGGTCATTATAAAGCTCTAACGTCAAAATTCCGCCGCCCGTAAGCCCCGTAACCGTCATCCGAACCTGGTTTAGCTGCGGGTCACAAATGTCTGCAGCTTCAAACTCATACAATTCCAGCACGGGGTGGCTTCGCACCCTGTTTTCATTGTCATCGGAGCCAGCATAGGCTGCCACAGCAAAGACATGTGAAAGCACCCCATTAAATAACAGTATTGCTGTAAGGAATGTGTTGCGAAATCTTGTGTTCATAATATAGAAACATTATCAGTTAAATCTAAACAAATCATGGCCACAAATTATATGGCACAAACGCCATATGAATATGTAACGCCCCATTGTAAAGGTGATTATACAGTTTTGGGACAATTGAACAGATATATTATGCGTAATGCCCTGCGGGTGATTAGCGGGCTTATTTTGTTCGCACTCGCAGTATTATTGCTGGAACGCCTCTTGCGGATCTTTGAAGTCGTATCGTCATCAACCCGGCCAGCAGGCGATGCGAGCCAGATGGTCGTCAACCTCTTGCCCCATTATTTGGGTATCGCGATCCCCATGGCATTGATGCTAGGAACACTGATCACCATAGACCGTCTTTCACGCTCCTCCGAGCTGACCTCCGCGTTTGGATCTGGTATTTCACTATTCCACATGACCAAACCATTCATCTTGATTTCCATCGTATTGATGGGCTTCACTTTGGTGCTTGAGGGTTATATGCAACCCGTCGGGCGGTACGGGTATAGGGAAGTCGTGCATTCGGTGACACAGAAATCTTTTGCCGCCGTATTGCGGGAAGGGAAGTTTACCCAGGTTGGCAATACCACCTTTTATGTTGGCCCGGGCGGGGGGCCTATTTTCATTCATGAAAAAATGGCCGGTGGTGGCATACGTATAACAACGGCGGCACAGGGTGATTTGATCATACGCGACGAAACCGGGCAACCCGTGTTGCAACTGGAAAGTGGCGACAGCTTCCGCATCACCCAGGACAAGACCGTCAGTGGCCGCCTTAGCTTCACCGTAAGTTCCATCGTTGGTACAGTCACAGAGCAAAATTTTCGCGTGCGCGGTGACGATGAACGAGAATTGACATCCATCGAGCTATACGAAAACCGCAAAGGTACCGTGTTTCCTAACTTGTCGGTGAACGCCAATAATGCCGCATTGCATCTGCGCCTAGCCAGGGCTTATCTCTTGTTGCTCTTGCCATTTATTGCCGTGCCGTTCGGGATAAATTACGGACGAAACCCGTCTTCAGCAGGCATAGTGGTCGGGATCGTCTCCCTTGTGACCCTGCAAAAAGCTCTGGAATTTGGCCAAAGCTTGGGCGCAAAGGGGGTCATCCCTCCTTGGGTCGGCATTTGGCCGCTCATGGGGGTGGTGACAGTGTCAGCATTTTTTATTTTCCGTAATAGCGCCGTTAAAATGGGGCAGCCACCATTGGCGACATTGTCCATTTTCATGAGTGATGTCCTGAAAGACATCCGCAAAGGCAGTCGGGCTATACTCCCCTTTGTCAAAACCAGGGTGAATGAACCATGATCCGTTTGGCAATATATATCTCCAAAACCTTCGTGTTTAGCTGGCTTATTGTTACTTTCGGCTTTCTTATTTTAATCGGGCTTTTAGACTCGCTCGCCAATAGCAGCGAAATCCTGGCGGGAGGGCGCGGGTTTACAGCCACATTCGAATACATAATCTACCGCGCTCCGGTGATTTTTGATCGGGTGTTATTGTTCACCGTGGTTGTGGCCATGCTTCTGACTTATGTCAAATTGATCCGCCAGCATGAATTGGTGGCTTTGCTTGGCCTCGGGTTTTCCGTGCCAAAGCAAGTCGCCATGCTCGCCCCGGCTGTTCTCGGGGTAACAATGCTCTCCGTGCTTTTCATCAATACCGCCATGCCCCCGTCCGTGCGGGCATTACAGGCCTGGGGGGTAGGTGAATACAAACGCACATCGATTAGCGAAGACAAGCCCTTATGGCTACAGGACGGCGCACGTATTGTCCGTGCTGCGGGGCGGCCTGATATGGAGACTTTGACCAGTTTGCAGTTTTTTGATCAAGAACAGAACGGTGAAATATCCATTATCAGCTGGGCCGAAAAAGCGAACTATGACCCTCATAAAAAATACTGGGTATTGGAAGGCGTTGAACGTATCTCTCCACGCGAAAGCTTCGCCCCGGCACCGTTCCAAATTTGGGCAAGTGAACAAACCCCGACCAGTATTGCCAAACTGGCAGCTGATCCCCGGGACTTGTCCCTCGTTGACATGCGCCATTTCCGAGCCGAAGGCAATTCAGGCTCCAAGCCTAGCTTCGCATACGGGTTTTGGTATTTACACAGGATCACCCGACCACTGGCCGCGCTTATATTGCTTATATGCGCCGTACCGATCATGCAAAAAACCGGGCGCGAAGATACAGGGGACAAAGCCCTGATCGCTGGCATAGGCATTGGGTTTGTTTATCTCATTATCGATGGCGCCTTGTCCACATTTGCCGTTTCCGGTGGTGTGCCTATCCTCTGGGCCGTGGCCTTACCTTTAGCGGTTTTCGCCTTGGTTGGTAGCTATCTGACTTTAAAAACCGAAGATCTAACCCTATAACTCTCATGCACAACCCCGCTTTTATCATCAACCCTCTCAGTCACAGCGTTGCCAAAAACGGTTCAATTTTGCAAAAAACCGGGTTCACAACCTCCAATAATTGTACGTTCTTACACGGGTTTGAAACCCTTCCTGCCGTTGTGGACACCGTCCTCAATTCTGGCAAGAAACATGTGTTTATTGAAGGTGGTGACGGCACAATTCATGGGGTTTTATCTGCGTTTTTAAACCAGCAACCCGATGTGAGCAAACTACCTGATTTCACACTCCTGCCCGGCGGTATGACCAATTTAGTCGCAGGCCATGTGGGGTTAAAACAGCCATCTATAAAGAAACTGACAAAACTCATTAACGGAACTTACACACCGAAAATCGTCGAGCTGCCTATGTTGGCCGTCAAGTCATCTGGCAAATCATCTGGCAAATCATCTGGCAATGAACGTGTCCATTACGGTTTTTTATTCTCCACAGGCGCCCTGCCCATTGCCACCCGCTATTGCCTGGATCATGTCCACACCAAGGGCGTTGACGGCTCGGCCGCAGTGCGCTCAACTTTGCTCAAAGTCTTGCTTGGACGCGGCCCTGAACGAGAGGCCATTCTTGCGCCAACACCATTAAGCCTTGATATTGGGAATATGAAAACTGACGGTGATCATATTGTCATGATTGCCACGACCCTGCCCAGTTTAATGATTGGCTTAAAACCGTTTTGGGGCAAAGGCGATAAACCTCTCATGATCACACATGCCGGTAAAGATGCCCGTCATATAAAGCGTAATCTCGCCCGTATGCTCCTGCCCGGACAATCGGCCCGCGCCAGAGCTGCGTTAAAGCGCGACGGGTTTCAAAGCTGGGATGTCGATCAGGCCGAAATATGCCTCAAAGGCGAAACCGTGTTGGACGGCGAGTTTTTGCCGCGCACACATGCCCCGATTTCCCTCTATGCTACCAAGCCATTACGGTTTATCAAATGAACATGAATAACACCCAAATGAGCGACACAAAAGCCATCATAAAAATACTGGGCGCGGAGCAACTGACCCCCACCGCAAATGTCACCGCCATGTGCGATAAAATCAAAGCCCGCCATAAGAACCGCGTCCAAGCATTTCTGTATTACGGCTCGTCTTTGCGGGCTATGAACGATCCGAGTAAGATGCTGGATTTTTATGTGTTGGTAGACAGTTACCGGAAAACCCATAAAAATCCGGTGCGGGCATTTCTCAACTGGCTGATCCCGCCGGCCGTCTATTATCTTGAAAATACAAATGAGGATGGAAGCTTATCCACCTGTAAATATTCAATTATTTCTTTAAAGTCGTTTGAAAAGAAATGTGCGAGGCAAGCTTTTTTATCCCAAGTTTGGGGCCGGTTCTCTCAGCCTTGTGTCTTATTATTTGCGCAAAACGAAGGCATCCATATGCGCATTCAAACCGCCCGCGCAAGTGCCATTAAACATTTGTCGCGCCAAATCATCCCCCTGCTCCAAAGCCCAATAAGAGCAATAAGCGCAACAAAGTTCTGGGGGCGCGGGTTTTTAGAAAGCTATAAGACCGAACTACGCCCTGAAAGTTCGGATACCCGCTCCGAGGAAATCGTCACCCGTTACCAAGACCGTTATGATGCTCTGATGGACATTCTTTTCACTAAAGCGGGAAAAAGTGACACATACATATTACCCACCACATCAGGATTCTCTAGACTTGTCTGTAAATGGAGATGGTTCTGGCGGCGTTTCTTTGGCAAGATTGTTGCGGCCATCCGCATCCTAAACTCCGCCGCTACATTCGACGGCGGCCTAGACTACGCCCTGCACAAACTAAAATCTCATTCCGGCGTCACCATAGAAGTCACAAAAAGTCAGCGCAAACACCCGGTTCTATGGTCACCAGTCCTAGCCTGGAAACTCTACAAACGCGGCGCATTTCGGTAAATTGACTGACTACTGCGCAACAGCCGACATAATCTCTTGCACCCGCTCCATCAATACGTCGCCTGCGCCTTGCATGTCTTTAAACGCCTTGAGGATGACGTTAATCTCGTCTTTTGTGTGAGCGGCGGAGAGGCTTATGCGTAGAAGCGAGCTGGATTGGGGTGTACCGGGCGGCACGGCGAGGTTGACGTAGACGCCTTCTTCGAACAACCAGTTCCATTCGGTTGCCGCCACAAGCTCATTGGGGCGGCGTATGGCGATGATCGGGCTGGCCGAAGCGCATAAATCATAGCCCATTTCGGCCAGGCCGCTATGGAGTTGCGCGGCGCGGGCGTGCAAATTATCGCGCAGCTCAGGTTTTTCGGCTATTTTGTCCAAGGCCGCCCGCGCCGAAGCTATATTGGACGGGGTCGGAGAGGCGGTGAACATATAAGCGCGCATGGCCTTGCGCGTGATTTCGAAGCCTTTGTGTTTGGACAGGCAAAACCCGCCAATGGACGCAAGGCTCTTGGAAAATGTGCCAGAGATGAAGTCGACCTTGTCCAGCACGCCTTCTTCTTCGGCCAGGCCGCACCCGGTCGGGCCAAACACGCCAAACGAATGGGCTTCGTCAATATAGAGATAAGCCCCGTGTTTCTGGCACACATCAACGAATTCAGCGATGGGGGCACGGTCGCCAAACATGGAATATAGGCCTTCAATGACCACCAATGCGATACCGTCTTCAATTTTCCCTTGTCTGGTCAAACGCTTGTCTAAATCAGCCGGGGAATTGTGGCGAAAACGTATGGTCGGGGCAGAGCTGAGACGGCAACCGTCGATGATACAAGCATGGCTGTCGGCGTCGATGAACAACACGTCTTTTGGCCCGGCCAATGTCGCAATTGCAGCTAGATTTGTCTGGTATCCGGTGGAAAACACAATGGCACTGGCCATGCCCGCATGTTTGGCAAGCGCGTCTTCCAAATCCAGATGTTCGGCGTAGGAGCCATTGGCAATACGCGAGCCTGTCGTCCCCGTGCCGTGTTTTTTGATGGCGTCGATGGACGCATCCATGCAATCGGGATCGAAGGTCAAGCCGAGATAATTATTAGTGCCCGCCAAAACGATAGAACGATTGCCAATACGGCCACTTGTGGCATGTTCAATTTCATCAAATTTGACACCAAATGGGTCTGGGCCAAGTTTTTTCGCCATATCAGAACGGGTTTTAAGAGACGCAAATTTATCAAAAATATCCATACCCGTTACTCCGCCGTTAATTGGCGTACGGCACCCACCAGTTCACCCACGGTTTTTATATCGCTGACCATCTCCATAGGAATCGAAATATCATAAAAATCTTCCAGCCCCATTATTAAATCAAATACAGCGGTGGAATCCACCTCCAAATCCGTGACAATGCCGCTTTGGCGGCTAATAGCATGGTTTTTGGGATTATAGGGTACAAGGAGTTCGCAAATTTTATCGAAAATTTGTTCAGGACTTGGTACAGGGGTCGGCTCAGGCATGTAGGGCTCTTTTTGGCTTAATACGGTTATTCGCCGACCAGTATTGTCTTTTTTAAAGCCAATTGCAACGGTGTTTCTGACACGAATTCATCCGGAGTGCTCCAGTCTTCATGTAAAAACTCTCTAAGCTTACCCAGGGTCAAATGCCCTTTGCCAAACAAACGTTTAGTTACGCTGTTTATTGCCGCAATTGGGTAAAGTAGCGACAAGGGTAATGGGAAAACTCTCACGCGTTTACCCATCGCCCCGGCGCATTCAAGACCAAAGCCCGGCCATGTGATGTTGGCTTTTGTTGCAGGAGATACGGTGCGACCATCACATAATCCGCCCAAACACGCCCCGGTAATAAACGCCGCGAAATCATCTACATGTACCAGGCCGAGCTTACGCATCCGCCAGCCCCGCCCGCCCGGCGCCGGGAGCCAGCCTTTTTTTATGAGTGCATAAAATGGGGCCGTGGCTTTGTCCCCAGCTCCAAATACAGCTGGTGCGCGCACGACCACGGCTTTCATGTCGCCAAGATTTCGCGCCAAAGCCCCCTCACCCGCCCGTTTTGAGCCGGCATAATCCGATAATTCCGGTTTCTTAGCCGCGAGCGATGATAAATAAATAAACCGTTCTACCTTGGCCGCGCTCGCGGCCTGTGCCAAAGAGCCAACGGCATCGGCATTGATTTCATAATAATCGCTTTTGGCGCGGGCGGTTACCAAGCCTGCCATATGGACGACAATATCTGCGTCCGCGCACAGGGCCGTCTCGCTAGCGAGATCACCAAGTCTGCCCTCTATCCAGTTTATATTTTCATGTTGAAGCGTCTTATCCAAAGACCCCGGACGCACCAAAGCCTTGATACGGTATCCTTGTTCAAGCAAATCAAGAAGTACAATACGGCCAACAAATCCGGTCGCCCCCGTTAGAGCAACAATTTTAGGCACCGCGATGTTTGTCGAGAACCCTCAAGGTCACATCAGCTTGTAGATCGATGATGGCGTTTTTGAGGAATTTTTCCCGAACCCGCGCCCGGCTTAATTTTCCTGACGATGTGACAATCATAGAACCACGCGGCACCAAAATAAGCGTAACCGGCGCACCGATTTCCAGGCGTATAGCGCCGCTTACCGTCGTATATATTTCTGACAACAAATCCTCATCACGGGTGCGGCATTCCAATAGCAAAATAATTTCTTTCGCGTCGCCGCTACCGCCAACAGCAAAAGCACAAGCCCGTCCACAACGGCTCGGGGCGGAAGCTTGCGCCGCCCACTCAATGTCCTGGGGCCAAATATTGCGACCATGCCATAAGATCAAATCTTTAAAACGCCCCGTAACAACCACCTGATCATCCAGCCAATAGCCAAGATCGCCTGTGTCCAGCCAACCATCCTCAGTAAAGGCAGCCTGGGTCGCTAAAGCATTGTGATAATAGCCGGGTGTAATGCTGGGGCCGTATAAACATATGCGTCCGACCTTACGCTGGCCTTCAACCTGCCCGTCCAAACTGCGGATTTCAAGTTTGTGTCCCGGTATCACCATGCCACACGCGACAAATGTACGTCGGTGTTCGGCAGGCGTAATATCCGTCACAGGCAGGGCTTCGCCCGTGCGTTCAAGCCGGTCAATGTCAATGGTGTCTTCAAGTAAGCCCTGCCCCGACGGTGAAAATGTAGCGCCCAAAGTAATCTCGGCCAAGCCGTAGCTCGGCGTAAAGGCATTGGCTTTGAAATTGGACCTCGCAAATGTTTTGGCAAATTCTTTGAGCGGCTCTGGCTGCACCATATCGCCGCCAATACCAGCCGCACGCCATGAGGACAAATCCAACTCGCGATCTTCGCGCCAACGTCGCACACAGAGTTCATAGCCAAATGTCGGACTAAAGGAAAATGTGCTTTTATTATCGCTGATCAGTTGCAGCCAGGTTATGGGGCGGCGGGTGAAATCTTGTGGATCCAGATAATCCACAGTCATCTGGCTCATCATGGGCGCGATCATAAACCCAACCAGGCCCATATCATGATACATAGGCAACCAGGATGTACTGCGATCACCTTCGCGCAAGTCTATCCCCCCCGACCCGACCATCGCCATGCAATTGGCCGTAACGGTTTTTTGCGTGCCGATAATGCCCTTGGGTGAACTGGAGCTGCCAGAAGAATATTGAATATAACAAGGCCCGTTGGCATCATGGGGACGAAGCTCGTCAACCATAGGCAAATTATCCAAATCTGAAAAACTGATGACGGGTACATCATGATCATTCAGTGCAGAGCTGACGATATTTTCCATGCTTGTAGGGGTTAAAAGTGCAGCAAAATCACCAGTGTCGGTCATGCGTTGCAATTGCCGTTCATAACTGCCGCGCCCCCCCAAAGTCACAGGCAGAGGTAGCGGCGCCGGAACCAGTCCAGCATATTGGCAAGCATAAAAAAGGACAGCAAATTCAGGGCTGGTGACAGCACAAATCCCAATGCGGTCGCCAGGGTCCGTAATGCCGACAAGGCGTTTTGCAGCCTCTACGGCTTTATCGCGCAATTCCTTAAAAGAAAGACGTGTGTTTAATTCGCCGCGACCGGAATAAAAATTAAACCCGGTATTGCAGGTTGCCGCATATTCCAGAGCGTCTATTAACGTCTCGAAATGTCCACGAACCAATGGCTGGCCACGATCTGAACTCGTCGGTGAAATCATATATATCCCCTTGGTAACACAGTATATGTCACGGTTTTGCCTTAATACCCAAAAAAATTAGAATGTAAAGTGCGTCTATGTGGCTAATAACTCCCGTAACTGCGCATTGACGATAGCGAATTTGGCCAAAGTCCAACCCCCGGATGCATTGATTTTGGTATATGCTGCATCATATGCCTGTACCGCATGGGGTTTTGCTGCGATATATGTCCCAATCATGGTTTTTGTTGCGGCCTTGGCTGTTCCGCCTTGATCAATATGTGCGCGAGCAGCCTCTAAGGCCAGAGCCGCCTGGGCGGCGTAATAGTCTTCTTCTATACGTTGTTGCGCAAGTCCTTCCCAATGGGTTTTGGGCTGGGTTTTCATGGACATAGAGCGCAAGCGGTCGATTTTAAAGCGCCCGCCCATATCATAAAACAACTCGGCGGCCTTGCGAATGGGCCAACCTGTTTTTTCAGTTAACTCGACCACATCAAACCCGGAAGCCCGCGCACGCAGCAAAGATACATCCGCCGCCAAAGCTTCAGGTATCCCGGAGCGAATAAACCGCCCGATCCGCGCCGCAACCCGTCTGTTGTCATAGCTGGACAATACATCAACCCAGCCCTCGTCCACATGAGACAAGCCGTCGGTACGCCTGGCTATGCGCATGTTGATGTTGCCGCTTTCACCGCGCCGCACTAACCAGCCAATAACTCGCTGCAACACGGTTGAGATTTCGGCTTGCAGGCTCAATTGTGCTTCGGCACTGATTTTATTATCAAGACCGTTTATTGCGGTACGGATTTTGTCGATTTGTAAAACCTCATAAGCGATTGTGAAAGCCTTGGCGATTTCACCGGGACTGCCATTTGTTTGCTCACCCAGACCAGACATAAATACCGGGCCGCCAACATCAACAATTCTATTGCAAAGACGCGAAATAATGATTTCGCGGCGCAAACGGTGCCGTTTGAGAGCTGTGCCAAACCCCTGGGCGGCTTTCGGGAAATAATCACGCAGCATTGCGCCAAAGAACGGATCATCCGCAACATCTGTGGTGATTAAATCATCAAATAGAACAATCTTGGCATAGGCATTCAGCACGGCTATTTCTGGACGCGTCAACCGTTCGTTATTGTCGCCAATTATCTGCATTTCTGAAGCCGATGGCAAACCCTCTACACTTCGGTCTAACTGGCCTTGTGCTTCCAGTGTCTCCATAAACCTTTCATAGGCATAGTGGTCTTCTTTGGCATACATGTGCGCCAAAGAAAGTGCGCCTGTTTGGTCGTAATTATGCTTTAAAACCAGTGCAGACACATCATCCGTCATGACCTCCAGCAATTTAACACGTTTGCTCTTTTCAAGCTCACCGCATTCAATGGCACCTGCAAGTAAAATCTTAATGTTAACCTCATTGTCAGAGCAATCCACACCGGCTGAATTATCAATAGCATCCGTGTTGACCCGTCCGCCATTTTGGGCAAATTCAATGCGACCAGCTTGGGTGACGCCCAGATTTGCGCCCTCGCCAATTACTTTAGCTTTTAACTCTAAACCATTTATTCTAATAGCATTATTTGTCTTATCATAAGCATCATCATGAGTCTCGGACGCAGCCTTGATATAGGTTCCAATACCGCCAAACCATAGCAGTTCGCACGGTGATTTCAACAAAGCCTGCATCAACTCGTTGGGCGTGACCTTCTCTGCTGCAAGCCCTGTCAGCTTTTGAATTTCCGGCGTTAAACTGATGGATTTGTTGCTGCGGGAAAACACGCCGCCACCCTTGGAAATCAGCTTTGTGTTATAGTCCTGCCAACTGGAACGGGGCTTTTCAAACAATCTCTTGCGCTCTTTGAAGGTTTTAGCCGTATCCGGGTCTGGGTCGATAAAAATATCGCGGTGGTCGAAAGCCGCCAGCAGGCGGATTTTTTTAGACAATAACATGCCATTGCCAAATACATCACCGGACATATCGCCAATGCCGATAACCCCGAATTCTTCTGTTTGAATATCCTTGCCCATTTCGCGGAAATGTCGCTTCACGGCTTCCCAGCCCCCCTTGGCGGTAATACCCATCGCCTTGTGGTCATAACCAACCGAGCCGCCCGAAGCAAATGCATCGTCAAGCCAGAATCCGTATTTCGCCGCAATGCCGTTAGCAATATCAGAAAATGTAGCAGTGCCTTTATCCGCCGCTACAACAAGATAGGGGTCTGGGTCGTCCCAGCACACGACATTGTCCGGGGTGACCGTGTTTTTGCCCTTATAGGTGTCGGTTATATCCAAGAGGCCGCTGATAAATTGGGTATAGGCTGCAATGCCCTCGGCAAACACATCATCCCGGCTTCCACCCGTTGGTAATTGTTTAGGGAAAAAGCCGCCTTTGGAGCCGACGGGAACAATGACCGCATTTTTGACTTGCTGGGCTTTGACAAGGCCAAGTACTTCGGTGCGAAAATCATCGCGCCTGTCAGACCATCGCAACCCGCCCCGCGCAACCGGGCCAAAGCGGATATGTACACCCTCAACCCGAGGCGACCAAACAAATATTTCGCGGTATGGCTTGGGGGCTGGCAAAGCGTCCAGAGCTTGCGAATCGATTTTCAGAGATATGTATGGCCGGGACTTACCCTCTTCGTCTTTGACATAATAATTGGTGCGCAAGGCCGCCGACAAAACCAACGCCATGCGGCGTAAAGCACGGTCATGATCAAGGGTGGAGACTTTCTCCATTTCAGCAAACACCGTGGTTTCAATAGCTTTGGCTTTTTCTCGCCGCTTTTCCATAGATAATTTGAGCGAGGGATCGAATTTCACCGCAAATAATTCCAGCATCAAGCTCGTAATTTTGGGATATGTCGCCAAGGCCTCGATTTGCACCTGCTCGGACGGATCAAGTCCCGACTGTTTGCGGTAACGCGCCAAGAGCCGCAAAACCGCAACCCGCCGCCATTCGACTGCTTGGGGCAAGATGAGGGCGTTAAACCCGTCATCTTCATTCTGGCCGTTCCAAATAGACAAAAACGCACTTTGAAAAACACTTTCAAGTCCTAAACGGTCATCCTGAGCATTATCCAGACGCATCTCATAATCATGTATCCATATCTTCTCGGATTTATCGGAGGAGTTGGGCGTAATTTTAAACCCGGTTTCCTGGGCTACAAATAACCCCATATTGTTAAATATCGGCATCACGTCCGAAAGTTCCAGACGGTTCTTCCAACTGTAAAATTTGGCTCTGAAAACTTTAGGCCCATCGCCGTCACGGGTACTTACACGCACGGCGGTCGGGTTGTCTTTGGTTACGCTCTCTATGACGGCAATGTCTTTTACGGCTTCCTCAGCGCTAAAGTTGGCTTGATAAGCTGCTGAAAAAGCACTTTTATAAGCAGGTAGTCTATTGACCAGGGATACATCCTGATGGTTTTCCGCATGGGTTTGCAGCCCGGCCGACCAAGGTTGGCTCAGAAGAGCAATTTCGGCTTCAAGGTCTTTGATATTTGGTGTTTCGTGACTATCCGGATCAAGCCCAATAATGAAATGCACGCGAGCCAGGGGCGAATCGCTATATTGGGGATAAAATGCTGATACCCGGCCATTCCAAGCCGTCTTCAAACAATTACCAATACGCTGACGAACCGTAGAGTTGTAATTTTCACGCGGTACAAAAACCAACGCAGAAACAAAGCGCTTGAACGTGTCATAACGTACAAACAAACGAGTACGGGGACGGTCAAATGCCTTGGCGATGCCCGTCGCTATGCGGTACAAATCATCTTCAGAACTTTGAAAAAGCTCGTCGCGAGGGTAAGAGGATAGCACAAATTCCAAACGCTTGGCATTGTGCGAGTTTGGGGACGCCCCATACCGGTGCAGTATTTGCTCCACTTTACGGCGGATTAACGGGACATATTTTGGTGAACGGGAATAGGCATCAACCGTGAACAAGCCGACGATACGGGTCTCTCCATTGACCTTGCCTTGCTCATTATAGTGTTTGATAGAAATATAATCCATGCGTACACGCCGATGTACCCGTGAAAACAAATTTGATTTTGCTACGGTCACCGGGTCTTTTTCCAAAAGTGAAGCCTCTACATTGGACGAAATTCTGGCCGGCTCACTGCTTTGGCGCAATATCATCTGACTGTCATCACGCAGAACACCCAAACTATTTTCCGTGATCAATTCAGGCCGAGCGTAATCATAACTTCGTCCCTTCCCGCCTTTGCTCTTAGCTTTGCCGCTTTCATAGATAAATGTACGAGATCCAAGCAGAACAAAATTGCCTTCCACTATCCATTCCAGAAACTCACACGCCTCGTCCAGCACATCTTTTGGTACATCGCCATGCTGTTGTGACAGTTTCGCGATACGGGCTTCCAACAAGGCAAGCATCGGCTTGAAATCTGAGTTGATTGCGTCCAGATCGTTCAGGGTTTTTTTTATCCCCTTCTTAATCGCTATACGCCCTTGCTGACTCTGACGGGAAATCAGCACTTGCATCATGGATTCGCGGACTTTTTCGCCCTTTTTGCGCCAAAGCCCCTCAGCATTGCGAAAGCCCTCAACGATAGGGTGGTAAAGCGCCATAATGTCAATACCGTGGCTGGAAATTTCACCAATGACAGAATCAACCAAAAAGGTTCGGTCATCTGCGACAATTTCCACGACATCATAACGGTCTGCCAACGCGCTTATATGGGATATAGGCTCAACACGAATAATCGACGAACCTATCTTGCGGCAATCCCCGGACATCCAAAACCCCCGCGCTAGCGCTAATATATCCTCCATTGGAAGCGCAAGGCCATCATTTTGCTCTGTATCATCATAATAGGTTTTTAAAAACTGCTCTGCCCCTGGCTCAAACCCGTCTGCATTATACCATGAGCTATCGCCCATGGCGGCTTTGATGAATGCGGTTTTTGTGAATTTTAATCCAGCCATAACTCAATCCAAAAAGATGTGAACCAACAACAGTCAATGTTTCGATAAAATTACACGTAAAAGTGTTTGGAATAAACAGGAAAATACTTTTTTTATGCTTTTTGGGCTATTTTATTCTGGCGCGGAATCTCACATCAAAACTTGGATCCGGGTCTCCTGCGGCCATGACACCTGATGGATTGATACAAATATAGGTAACATTAGGGTCATATCCTGCTGTGGGTGTGTAACTACAGGCCGCAAAATTGGCAGGCGGTGAGCCTGTGTTGGCATAGCGAACATCTGCCGCATAGTTAAAGGTCAGGCCGCTACCATTGTCTGTGCCTGTTACTGGTGTGGTTTCCGGGCCACCGTCATCAATATCGCCATTATAAAACTCTATTTCGGACGGCATCGCATCGATTATGACCACGCTGTCATTGTCGGTTGCCCCATCACCAGTATTGGTAAATGTGATTGTATAAATCACATCATTTCCCGGTATCATATATAAACCCTCAGACAATGGGTCATAGAGGGCGGTCGTTTTTTCTGCGCTCAGCACAGCAGTTAGCACCGGGCAAAAACTAAGATCATGTAGCGCAATGCCCTGATTGCCTGGATTTGCTGGTGCATTTGTACCGTTTCCGTACTCGATCACCAACGTATCAATGGGTGCGTTAAACTCAATAGTCATATTGCCGACGCCGGAAGTTGAATCTGCCCCGGAGACACCGGTGACCACACCTCCTGATGCACCGTTGGCAGAGCTGGTAAACAGGGTAACGGGAACCGGCGTGCCGCTTAAAGAACCCAGTACCGTGATTTGATCTTCAAACTGCGCCGCGCCAAAGTCCACATCCCAAATGCTAGCCTGGAAACTTGCGACGCCTATACCAGCATCTCCCAAAGCAAATTCCATTCCAACTATACTTGCCTGGGTGGGCTGATTGGCTAAAAAATGCAAGCTGGATTCTGCTGGCAACAACCCGCCCGTATTGGCTGTGCTCACGATAGGTGTCTGTCCACCAAATGCGCCATTAACTTGCAAGCTATTATCCGGGTCAGCAATGGTAATAGCTATGGTTTCCCCGCCCACCGCATAGCTATTGGCCAAATCACCTTCACCCCACACTACACTAGCCCAATTCAGAACTTCTGGTGCGCCCGGACAAGACAATACTGGCACTGCGGGCGTCACAGGCACCAAAAGCAAGGCGTCATAATCATCTTCGCTGGTCACGCCGTTGCCTGGTGTAGAATCCGGATCGGCACCACTGGCCGTGGCTATTTCTGTTACAACATTATAAGCCCCGCTCGCATTTACAAAGGTTGTGATCTGCAAATTTGTAGAGGCATTTAAAAGCGAGCCGGGAAGTGTCCACACACCCGTACCAGAGTTAAAACTCCCACCGCCGTTGTCTGACACATAACTCAACCCCGTCGGCAAGGTGATATCCGCCGTAATCCCTGAAGCTGCCACCGGGCCTGCATGTGAAACATCAACAGTAAGCACGAGATTGGTGCCTATATTGGGCGTGGTATCGCTTGTTCCTAGTGCCAATGACAAATCCGTACCTATTGCAGCCGTGAAAAATAAATTCGCCCGCCTGAACTGCCCATCATCATCGCCTGGAAAATTATCACATATGGTCAATGTCCAGTTTCCAGCTCCGTTTTCCCCGTTAAAGGCCGACAATGGGTTGTGCGGACTAACCAGATTTTCATAGGGCGGCGCGGTAAGACCGTCATTGGTGTTATGTGGGGCCGTGTAAATAACTGTAGCCGCCCCGTCGTCCATACGCACATTGACATTGTTCGGGTTACCAGCGGTACTCGTATCATCATTGATCAGGCGCACGGTCGTTCCGACTGGGGATTGTAAATCAAGCCGAATGTCGCCGCGCCAGGAATGGCTGGCCAGAAACCCCACGTCCAAATCTCCAATAAAGAATACATCCGCTGCGGGCACATTGATAATCCGGGTAAATTCTCCACCGCCGCAATTAGTAGACCCGTTAATCGTTGCCACTGTCGTATTTTCATAAGGGCCAACGACCTGCGCAAATACGGGAAGACTAGCTAATGCACTTATGAAGCCCGTTACAACGGCTAAAATTCGCAAAAATGTTACCCGTAAACCCACGGCTTAACCAGGGTTTACCAAAAGCGGGCGAACATTTGCTGGCTTTGGTGAATTTCTGGAGGTTTTTGAAGGTACACGGCTATCCATTTGGCGCCTTGGTAAAGCCCAGGTCGCGCGGCCATCTTCACCCCGGTCACGGTCCATAATCAGCTCAAAAGCTCCACTTTCCTCAATGCTGAGAATTACCGCAACTGTATCAGACTGCTTATGACTGGTGCTCGGATTTTCAATATCCCAAACATGGGATGTACCGCGCACAGATTTAGGCGGGCCGTATTTTTGCACGAGGGTTTTATACAGTTTTTGAGCTTCGCCCGGCTTTGCTATAAATTTTTTATTGTATTGTAGTGTTGGTTCGCCACTATTTAACAGCTTTTGGCTAGCAAATACTGCAGGCTCTCCGATTTGACCTACTTGCTTCTGGCTGAAAGAACTCTTATTTGAAGTTTCTGCTGCCTGTCGAACAAAGTCAAATGGGGAAGGTTCTATTTCTTCAGGACTTTGAGCTACAAGCCGTACTTGATCCGACACTTTATCTGCCGCTTGTGCATCACGGACACCGCCACAGGCAACCCCCACCAACAATGCAATTGCTGTCACGCCCGGTAAAACTAAAACAAATCTAGTCATCCTACACCCCGATATTTCCTTATTAAGAGTAATTTGCCTTAAAATATTTAAGAAAAAGGTAATTTTCATACGGTGGAATCAGAAACTTAAACACCGGATTGGACAAAAGCACAATTTTAAGCTATACGACCCTGCTAGGAGGTAGATATGAGTGTAAGCGAACTTATAGGTAATAAAGACAATGCCGTATATTCGGTCGTAGAGACCGCAAAATTGCGCGAAGCAATTGAAATGCTAAACGCGAAAAACATTGGCGTCGTTCTGGTCACGGACAAAAACGGCCACATGAAAGGGATTTTGTCGGAACGGGACATCATCCGGCGGGCTTTGGCTCAGGAAACCGGGTTTCGCGACGAACCCGTGACCAAAACCATGACAAAAAAAGTTTTCACTGTCGATGAAAGCGCCAGTATAGATGATGTTATGGAGATCATGACCAATTCGCGTATCCGTCACATCCCAGTGATGGACGGCAAAGAGATCAAAGGTCTGATTTCAATTGGAGACGTAGTCAAACGCAAAATATCTGATGCAGAAAATGAAGCCGCAGTGTTGCGCGATTATATCGCTACGGGCTAATGTCTATCGCCTGGATTAAAACTGGCGCGGAATTTGGTGGGGCTGGTGCCTGTTATACGCTTGAAATGGTGTCGCAGTGTCTCGGGTGTCTTAAGCCCGGTTAATTCAGCGATTTTTTGAATATTCAGATTTGTTGTCTCCAACAAATCTTTCACCACTTCAATGCGCTCCATTGTCAGCCAAGAATGGGGGCTTAGTCCCGTCATATTCCTTATACGGCGTTGCAGTGTGCGGGGTGAGGTCTTGGATTGCTCCGCCATTCGGCCTATATTCCAGCCCTGATCCAGGTTTTCGCGGATAACGTCCAGTAATATCGCAATATTACCCTTATATTCATTACTGATTTGACGGGAAAAATATTGCGCCTGGCTACTGTCCCTCATGCCGCCGTCAGGTGCAGATACGACCAAACGCTTAGCCACTTCATCAGCACGCTCTTTGCCATAATCCTGACGCACAATATGCAAAAACAAGTCAATCCCTGAAATTGACCCGGCAGATGTCAAAACATCCCCCTCGTCTACAAATAATACATCAGGATCAACATTTATTGTTGGGAATTGCTCCGATAACGTTTTTACATACCGCCAGTGGGTCGTGGCTTTGCGCCCGTCGAGCAAGCCGCATTGGGCCAATACAAATATCCCCGAACAGCTAGCTGCTATGCGGCAACCATTTGCATGTGCGCTCTTGATTCCAGCTTTCAACGCACCGGAAACAGGTGTGTTCCTGCTCGTCCAGCCAGGGATAATGATTAAATCAGCATCGGCAAATTCTGACAAACCATGTTCCGGCCGCAGGGTTACATTTCCCAGCCCTGTGACTTCATGATTACTGGCGTTTACAATACTAAATGTATACCACGGTGTGCTCTCTGGCTTGCCGGTTACAAACACCTCAACCACCATTGCGTATTCAAATGTACGTAATTTATCATAGGCTAAAACGCAAATTTTGCGTTTCCTCCTAAACTGTACCCCACTTTCATCCCCAATCATGAAGACCTCACAACTAAATTTATTTCCCAAATTGTAGACTGCCCCACAACATTACATCGCCGTAATACACATCATTAACTATAGGGAAAGGCTTCAACTGCTATTTTACTGCATAAAAGCCGGGGCCATACACCAGTTTGGCCCCGGTTTGTCTGTATCTTAATGCTTTGGCTGATTATTTGCCAACTACGCGTGTCCATTTTTCGGATTTACACATAACTTTCATTATACAGCCTGACATTTTCACCCGTCCGTCTTTTAATATCTTCACCTTGCCGTAATAAGTACCGCCGCCTTTTGGATCATACATTTTACCAATCCATTTGGTGCTCTTGTCATTTTTGTCCATATCGAACAGCATTTTAACGCCAACAACTGATCCGCCTGTCGTTTTATCAACACCTTCACCAGAAATTACCTCACCGCAAAGCTTGGCTGGATTATCCTTGCACATGGCAAATTCCACATGCCAGTCAAATTTAGGTCGTAGCCATATACCAAGCGCCTCATCAGCTTTATCCGCATAAGCGGTAGTTGAAACGCCAAAACCAGCCACTGTAATTGCCATGACACCTAAAATAGATTTTTTCAAAATTGACATAATGTCCCCTTTTATTGTTGTTCCGTATTCACGGAAATTGGATTGCTCTTTATGTTAGCATATTATAATATACTAATATACGCTTTTTTTCTACACCACTTGACCTAAGTCAGTTATAGTGGGTGGAATCGCGCTATAGGCAGGGTATGAACGCACCATTGACTGACAGTTTTGGCCGCAATGTGAATTATTTGCGCCTGTCTTTAACGGATAGGTGTGATTTGCGCTGTTTTTACTGCATGGCTGAACACATGGTGTTTTTACCGCGTAAAGATTTGCTGAGCCTTGAAGAACTTGGCCAGGTAGCTGACGCATTTATTGGGCGCGGTGTCCGGAAAATTCGGCTAACTGGCGGTGAACCTCTGGTTCGCAAAGATTTTTTGACACTGGTAGAGCATTTGTCCACTCATTTATCCGCCGGACGCATTGATGAAATTGCGCTCACGACCAATGCCACACAACTGCACCGGTTTGCAAAGCCACTCAAATCCCTCGGCGTTAAACGTATCAATATTTCCCTGGATAGTCTCGACCCGCTGGCTTTTAACCGCATCACCAGAGGCGGAAACATCACCCGTGTGCTGGAAGGCATAGACGCAGGTTTGGAGGCCGGGCTTAAGCTGAAAATCAACACGGTTGCCCTAAAAAACGACAATGCAGACGAAATCCCTGCCATGATAGAATGGGCCCACGAGCGCGGTATGGATATGACGTTGATCGAGGTCATGCCTATGGGGGATATTAGCGCTAACCGCACCGATCAATATATCCCGCTCACGGAAATCCGCGAAACTCTGGAGCAAAAATGGGCGTTACATAACACCACCGAGACCACGGGCGGCCCGTCGCGCTATGTACATATAAATGAGACTGGTGGGCGTCTCGGCTTTATCAGTCCTTTGTCGCAAAATTTCTGCGCCGGATGTAACCGGGTGCGCGTCACCTGTACCGGCAAACTCTATATGTGTCTGGGGCAAAATGACCATGTGGATCTACGGAGGGCTTTGCGCGAGGGCGGCCCCGGTATGCTAGACGCGGCTTTGGACAAAGCCATGATCAACAAACCCGAACGCCACAATTTTGAAATAAACCGCAAAAGCACACCTGCTGTGGCCCGCCATATGTCGGTTACGGGGGGGTAGGCTAAAATTAAAGGGAAAGACATTCTTCCTTCCTCCGTTTTTCACGGGGGAAGTGGGCGCCTCTTGGCGCTCGATGGGGGGCGCACCTCTTGTGCGCAACAGACTTCCGGTAAGTACTGAACATCGTACCGACGCAAGAGCGTCGGCCCCCATCGCCTGCGCAAGAGCTACGGCACTTCCCCCGTAAACGGGGGAAGGAGACTACGTTTTTCCCCGCAAAATTGCTTTAGCCCTCTCCATGTCTTTAGGCGTGTTTACATTAAAAAACGGATCAACACCGTCCGCCTTTGAAAATTCCACCATCTCTATTTCATGCGAAGCCAAAAAATCCCGCACCTTATAACTTTCTCCAGCCAACAAAAACTTGCGCAAGTCCAGGGCTAGTGCGCTTGGCCACAAACCACACACCTGATGCGTATTTCCGCCCACTTGCGGCAAAGCAATAACATTACCGGGCGTAGCACCCAATTGTTGTGCCCAATCATATGGCACAAACGGCGTATCACCAGAGACCGTCAAAACCCGACTTCGCCCCTGCCGTACCGCCCATTCCATTGCCGTCAATATACCAGCCAGCGGGCCTAGTTTACCGGGTACGGCATCCGGGAAAACCGGCAATCCAAAATCACCATATGTTTGCGGCGAGCCATTTATGGCAAGACTGGACGCTTGCGGCCCGGCCCGTTCAATAACATGCCCTAACAACGGCTTGCCTGCCAATGTCGCCAACATTTTATTGCCCCCGAAACGTTTTGAGGTTCCGGCACATAATATCAAGCATGGATGTTTTTCTCTGGTCATGGCACTGCTTTAGCCATAAATGCTGAGAAATGAAAGTCGCACTTCTTGCCAGCCTGTTTTTTCTGACCGCACTGCTCTATGCCAGTGTCGGGTTTGGCGGTGGCTCTACCTACACGGCACTCTTGGTTTTGACCGGGGCCAATTACCTGATCATTCCGGTTATATCTTTGGTGTGCAATATCATTGTGGTGAGCGGCAATTCCCTGAGCTATTTGCGGGCGGGCCTGATTTCGTGGTCGCGAATTTGGCCATTTCTAATTCTGTCCATACCCATGGCCTGGCTCGGCGGGATTATCCCCGTCTCGCAAACCCTGTTCATTGGCTTGCTGGCGCTGGCGTTATTGTTCGCCGGGTTTTCGCTACTGTTTAGGCCCACACCCAAACCAAATCCCGAACTCGCAGGTTCATTACCGCTCAACGCTATTATTGGCGGCGGGCTGGGTCTGCTGTCCGGTATCGTGGGCATTGGTGGCGGTATATTTCTGGCGCCAATATTACACCGGATTGGTTGGGGCCAAGCCAAAGAAATCGCGGCGGTTTGCTCGCTATTTATACTGGTCAATTCAATATCAGGCCTAAGCGGGCAGTTGATCAAGCTCGGCGGTTTAGAGCAACTTGAACTCACCCGACCCTATTGGCTGCTTGCACCCGCCGTTTTGCTCGGCGGCTTTATCGGCAACCGCATGAGCCTCAAATTTTTCTCCGGGGACACAGTGCGTAAACTTACCGCCGTGCTGGTACTTTTTGTCGCAGTACGATTAGTGTGGAAATTTCTGACACTCACCCTATCATAGAGATATTATGTTGAAGATATATTATTTTGGACGATTAAGTGACCGGGCCGGACGGCGTGAGGAAAGCCTTGCTTTACCCGTGGGTGTGAACAGTGTTTCCACGCTGAAAAACTGGCTTGATACCAAGCATGGTCTGGGCGGTGCTTTACAAGACAAATCCGTCAAAACCATGATCAACCAGTCTTTGATACACAAGGATATCGTCTTGCAAGGTGATGAAGAAATCGGGTTTTTACCCCCGGTCGGGGGTGGGTAATGCTGGAGATAATGGATACACCGTTCAACCCCGGTGAACGCCTGAACGCGTTTAGCGAAAAGTGCAAAGACGCCGGAGCCATCGCCAGTTTCATTGGCCTTGTGCGGGGGCAAAAGGGCGAAGTCAGCGAGTTACGCCTCGAATCCTATCCTGGCGTCACCGAACAGGGTATTGAGCAAGCCATAGAGCAGGCGAAAAAGCGTTGGCCCCTGACCACCGCTTTGGTCATTCACCGAATTGGTAGCATGGGTGTAGGCGAACCGATTGTGCTGGTGGCAACTGCGTCAAAACACCGCCGGGCGGCATTCGAATCCTGTGATTTTTTAATGGACTATCTCAAGACGGATGCGGTATTCTGGAAACACCAAATTGGCCCTGATGGCGCAAAATGGATTGAACCGCGAGAGCAAGATTATCAAGATAAAAACAGATGGAGTTGATATGAAAGGTTCCAAAAAAGGAATAGACGAAAGCAAAGAATTTAAACCAGTACGCATCGCCGTATTGGTGGTTAGCGACACCCGCACATTTGACGATGATACGTCCGGTGCATTATTGGCGGCGCGGGTTACGGACGCTGGCCATGAATTGGCTGACCGCAAAATCGTGCGTGACGAGATCCCGGCTATCCGCGCCCAGGTTAAAGCCTGGATTGATGCGCCAGATGTGGATGTGGTCATAAGCTCTGGCGGCACAGGTCTAACCGGGCGCGACATTACGCCTGAGGCCATAACCCCCTTGTTCGAGAAAACCATAGAGGGTTTTTCCCATGTATTTCACATGGTTAGCTTTCAAAGCGTCGGCCTTTCGACATTGGCATCTCGGGCCGTGGCGGGTACGGCGAACGGCACATTTATCTTCGCCTTGCCCGGCTCCAACGGCGCGGTTAAAGACGGTTGGGACAAGGTAATTTGCCCGCAACTCGACAGCCGCCACGGGCCTTGTAATTTGGTCGAATTGATGCCGAGGTTAACCGAGACATGACCGATAAACTTACACATTTCGACGACCAGGGCCGTGTTAATATGGTCGATATATCGGACAAGAAAATCACCCAACGTCTGGCTATTGCGGGCGGGTCGGTGCGTATGCAACCCGAAACCCTGGCATTGGTGAAATCCGGTACGGCCAAAAAAGGTGATGTCATAACGGTGGCGGAACTTGCTGGCGTCATGGCCACCAAATATACCGCCAACCTGATCCCGCTTTGTCATCCCCTGCCCGTCACAGGCGCAAAAATCGAGATTGTACCGGACGATAAACTGCCAGGTCTGACCGTCACTGCGCGGGTTAAAACCACGGGCCAGACCGGGATTGAAATGGAAGCCCTGACCGCCGTATCCGTCGCCTGCCTAACCATTTATGACATGCTGAAAGCGGTGGATAAATCCATGCAAATAACGGGCATTGAGCTGTTGGAAAAACACGGCGGTAAGTCGGGTGTTTACAGGAAATCAGATGGCTAAACTCATCTCCGTCGAGACGGCCCTCAAGGCCATTCAGCAAGCCTGCAAGCCAATGGCGACAACCACCTTGCCGCTCACACAAATAGACGGGCATGTCTTGGTCAAAGATGCCCTAGCTAAAACCACCCTGCCACCGCTGGATGCCTCGGCCATGGACGGCTATGCGGTCAAATTGGAAACCCATCACGGGTTAGGCTCCAAATTCACTTTGATAGGCGAAGCTCCAGCAGGCGCACCCTATCAGGGCAAGGTCGGTCCAGACCAAACCGTCCGGATATTTACCGGCGGCGCAGTCCCGGACGGGGCCAATCATGTTATAATGCAAGAGAATGTTGAGGCGAACGGAACGACCATAACACTTACGGAACCAATATCCAAAGTCAGTCACATTCGCAGATCTGGTATAGATTTCAAAAAAGGCCAAGTGATTGTAAAAGCCAAAACCCATTTGGACGCTTATGCAATTGCCCTGCTGGCAGCGGCTAATCACAGCGAAGCCGAAGTTTACCGGCGGCCCAAAATAGCCTTGATTGCCAATGGCGACGAGCTGGTGGAGCCGGGGCAAAACATGCCAAGTGGCGCGGTGGTGAGCTCGAATCCATACGGGCTTGCACCACTGATCAAAGCATGGGGCGGCGATGTCATTCTGGCGGGCATATCCCGTGATGACCCAAAGGCCATAAAAGACCAGATTGCATCCTGTGCGGACGCTGACATATTGGTGCCCGTAGGCGGCGCATCCGTCGGCGACCATGATTATATGCGCCCGGTTTTCACCGAGCTTGGCTATACTAAAATATTTGAAAAAGTCGCAGTCAAGCCCGGAAAACCAGTATGGTTTGGCAAGTTGAACAAACAATATGTAATGGGCCTGCCCGGAAATCCAGCCTCGGCCCTGGTCACCGCCCATGTGTTTTTAAAACCGCTTATAGAAGCCCTCACCAATTCGAACGCTAGCAATAAAACCATCTTTGCCCGCACCACCGAACCCATAAAAGCCGCGACCTGGCGGGCCGAATATATCCGCGCTACCGCCCATGTAGACGACAGAGGTATTGTGAACGTCACCCCAATTCCCAGACAGGACAGTTCCCTGCTAACGCCCTTCCTGACCGCGAATTGCTTCTTGGTGCGCGGCCCCGAAACCCATGCCGCAGACACAGGTGATCTGGTAAAAATCCTGCCGATTAAACCGCTTTTAAGGCTGAAAGTGTAAATTCACCCTCCAACCTCAAGCACCTAATCACTAGACTTATCCCTTGTAAGTTCAGCAAAGATACGTAATCTGGAAAAAATACTTGGGGGATTATATGCGACTTTTTTCAATTCTCGCCGCGGTTTTATTCGGTTTTAGTGCGGCGTTTATAGCCTGGGCCAAACCTGTGCCGACGGAACATTATTCCAGAACACCAGCGGTTTATGATGCAGCCTTGTCGCCAGACGGGCGATTTTTGGCGACTGTGGTCGATAATAATGGTAAATATATTTTACGGGTGTTCTACATTGCCGATCCCAGCGATAAGAAAGTCAGGGCCAGTTCTTACCCTAAAGAGGTTAAAGTCAATTGGGTGCATTGGGCCAATAATGATCAGATTCTGCTCTCGACCCGCCAAACCCAAAAAATAGACGGCACCATTGTCTATACTGGGTTCTTGTATGTCCTGGGTAAGGATGCATCCGACGCCAAGATTGTTTTAAAGCCGCAATTGAAAAGCGGCAAATTGGGAAGCCAAGCCGATAATTCCGGCGGGTATCGCCAGTTCAATAATACGGTTGTGGATTTTCTACCAAATGACACTGATCATATTTTAATGTCTTTTGGCAAGGACAATGCGTTTACGCCAGGCGTACACAAAGTCAACATCAAAACCCGCCGCGCAAATCGCATTGAGCGGGGCTCGGCCGAAATCCAGTACTGGATCACAGACCTTCGCGGCGAGGTTAGGGTCGGAACGGGGCGCAAGGAACGGACGGGCGACTGGCGCATGAAAATCCGGGATGCGAACGGCAATACATGGCGAACCGACAAGGACTATCCTGGCCTGGAAGTCGGAACAAGTGTCTACGGATTTACCAGCAATCCAAACGAGATGATTATTGGCGCACGTGCGGGCAAGGATACCCTGGGCCTGTTTATCTATGACCTGGCCCAAAAGAAACGCACCCGAAAATTGTTTCAACACGATAAATATGATGTCGACGGTATTATCATCAGTGCGGACGGCAAACAGGTTGTCGGCGCCCGTTATACTGACGATACCACTAAACGGGCGTTTTTCGATACGGCTTCAAAATCCCGCATGGCAAAAATTCAGAGGGAATTCGAGGGTTACCAGATCAATATCATTGAACAAACCCGCAATGGTAACCAAGTCTTGTTCAAGGCAAATACACCCAGCGTACCACCTAACCTATATGTATATGATTTTTCAAAAAATCAATCCACTTTTTTGGCACGGGATTATCCCGAAATCGGCAATACTGATCAAGGTGATGTCACCAAGGTGCGCTATACGGCCCGCGACGGGTTTAAAATTCCAGGCTATGTGACTACACCTGCCAAAATTGGAGCTGGAGAAATTGCGCTCAAGGAACAACCCTTTATCATCATGCCACACGGTGGCCCCTATGCCCGCGACACCAAATCCTTTGACTATCTGGCGCAATTCATGGCGTCGCGTGGGTATTCAGTTTTGCAAATGAATTTTCGCGGCTCCGAAGGTTTTGGACATGCCCATGAGAACGCGGGACGCAAAAATTGGGAAATTATGCAAGAAGACGTCGAGGACGGGGCCAGATGGCTGATCAAAAAGGGATATGCGGACAAAGACCGGGTCTGTATTGTTGGCTGGTCTTACGGCGGCTATGCGGCGCTCATGGGGGCAATTAAAGACCCTGGTCTCTATACTTGCGCCGCCAGTATTGCCGGAGTGACGGATTTGCAAGATATGATCCGAGACTTAAAAAAATATCGGTTTGGCAAACACACGGCCAAGCATTTCATTCTCAAAGGGTTTGACGGAAAAAAGGACATCAAGGAAAACTCTCCGGTAAAACGAGCCAAAGAAATCACCACACCTTTGTTTTTAGCCCACGGCACTGATGATGTGAATGTACATTTCGACCAATTTACCCGTATGAAAAAAGCCCTAAAGAAAAGCAAGGCAAAAACAACTTTCCTAGAGTTCCAAGATGAAGATCATTATTTCGTAGACTATGAAAACCGGACAAAATTACTCAAAGGCCTAGACAAATTCCTGGCGGATAATTTGGGCGAAAGCGCGGCTGCGCCCTAAATCGTTCAGCCTAAGCAGAACAACTGGCACCGCCCAGAACGCAGAATTTTGCGCAGTGGGGGTGGTTGAGTTTTATGGGAGCGCGGGCGCCTGTAAGCGTCGCGCCAAGCTCGAACTGGTCGTCGTCCCAAAGAAGCGTACAGGCTAGGACGGTAGCCCGACCTGCGCCTTTGCGGCGCACCACCATACGGGCGTTGGAACACATAATATCTTCCGGCGAGACGCCTAAAATCCCCCAGCATGCCGTCGTGATTTCAGGCACATCCACCATTTCATCCATTTCGGGAAACAAGACCAATTGCTTTGTATCGTTGGTGTCAAGCGCCCAGCCACCTCGTTTAATCAAATCAGCATAGCCACGCCGGGAGTGCGCCTCGCTCTCATTCCAGATAGTACGCCCGGCAATATTTACACTAAAACCGTTCTCCGAAAGCCAGTCTATACCTTTAAGCGCAGCGGCAAAACTACCAGGGCCGCGCTCATGGTCATGCCCGGTCTCGGCGTGATGATCCAAGCTGATGCGCAAAGTCATATTGTCCCCAAAACGGTTTTTTAAATCCAACAGTCCGGCCTGCACACGAGGCCGCATCATCGGGCGCATGGCATTGGTCAGGACGAGCAGGCTATGACCCCGCTCAAGCGCCATTTCGCTGAGACGGATAATATGAGGGTTCATATAAGGCTCACCACCCGTAAAAGCGATTTCGATCTGACCGTACCCCAATGTCTCAATTTCGTCGAGATAAGGTTCCATATCATCCGGTGTTAAATAAACGAAATGGTCCGCCGTTGGCGAACTGTCAATATAGCAATTCAGGCATTCGATATTGCACAGAGAACCAGTAAAGAACCACAGCGTTTTCAGCGTTTTAAACGGAACGATTGCGCGCTTATCACCTTGGGCCGTTACGTCCGGGTCTTTGAATTTCTTGGGGCCAAGCACCAGCTGGCATTCCCCAGTTTTCGGGTCGGAAATAATATTCATCCCGCCTATCTAATGATTTTGAGATAAACTGCCACACAATTTTTTGTGAACTCAATGACAAGTATAATTGATTTTATGGAAAGGGTGCTTGACATATTAAACTTAAACGCTATGTAAAGGGAGCTTGACAAATTGGAGACAAAAATGAAGACACCGTTTTATATAAATGCAGACGTGCTGGAGAAACCGTGGGGATCAAAACATGACGTTATGATAATGGTGCTATTTATAACGGCTGTGGTCGCTGCAAGTTTGGCTTTCATTATCATCACCAAACAGAAACTTTCTATCTTCACACGCATAGGAATAGCTGGCGCATATCTGGGAATATTGTTTGGTGTATTTGGTCATTTACGCAAACAAATCACAAAAGGCGATGAGTTTGTCAATAAAATCATTACAGCCGCAATAGCTTACGGCGGGCTATACACCATCTTGCTTGTCGCGATGCTGACCGTATTTCAGAGCATTCGCGGTATGGACAATCTAGCCTCGTGGAATCTTATCGCTCCGGTATTTTTTCTATTCATGACCTATGGTTACGCTCGTATGTTGGCACAAAAATACGCGAAATAACACAAATTATTTAGGAGATAATAATGACAAGCAAACACGCACACCGCCGCTATATGAAGTTATTTATTCCGGCCATGGTATTATATGTAGTCAGCATAACTGGGGTAGCTTTGGCCCGCGCTTTTAACATTTTACCTGAACCCGTACTCTATGCAGTATCAACAATTCCGGCAATTTTTATGATCATATGGATACTCGGTCATATGCGCTATATCTATGAACTGGACGAGTTTATGCAAAAACTACAAGTCAAAGCCATCTTGCTCGGTCTTGCAGGCATTATGATTATCGCCACAATTTGGGGGCTAATGGAAGTACTGGCCAGCGCACCTGCCCTGCCGGTTTTTTATGTGGTGCCAGGATTTTATTTCATCTACGGGCTAGCATATATCATTATCGCCAAACGCGCCGGCGTCAAAGGCTGGGGAGCATATCTGTGAAAAACCGCCTGAAAGTTTTGCGGGCCGAGCGTGATTGGAGCCAAGCCACCCTCGGTGATAAACTCGACGTATCACGTCAAACTATCAATGCTATAGAAACGGGCCGTTACGACCCATCCCTACCCCTGGCCTTTAAAATCGCCCGGCTATTTGAGCGCACAATTGAAGATATTTTTGAACAACAAACAGGAGAAGAAAATGCCTAACAACAAACCCTTTAGAACCAGAACCTTCCTGATATTAGGTGCCGCACTACTGGCCGCCGCGTGGATGATCGGCGGCCCGAGTGTATTACGAGGGTTCGATTGGCATCCGAAACTAGTGAATTTTCTGGTCTTCATGCCAAGTATATTGATGGTTTTCTGGTCAATATCCGGCCAAAACAAATTTCTGTCCTGTGAACACCGGGCTTTCAAAAAAATGCTTGGTTTGTCTAGGCCGTAGTGGACATTCAGGTTTTCTGGCTACATATATAAGCAATTCTGTTGTGAGCCTATATGAGTATTGAAACCCCAGAACCCGGCGGACGCCTTGGCAATATCCAAAGTTTGCGCGGTATTGCTGCGCTGTTGGTGGTGTTCGCGCATCTCTTGATTATCGAGCGCAAATATTCGCCTGATCAAATCCTTGGCGATTATATGAATTTTGGTATGGTCGGGGTCGATTTGTTTTTCGTCATATCCGGGTTTATTATGGTGCATGTGGCGGCACGGTCTGAACGCGGCCTCCGCTCAGTAATGGATTTTTTATTCGCCCGTATCACGCGAGTTTATCCGCTATACTGGCTGGTCAGCGCGGCTTTGGTTGTCGTTTGGATATGGCGTCCCGAATTGGTGTTTTCCAGTGTCAACCAAGCCCCGGACATGCTGAAATCATTCGCCCTATATCCCGACACCCGCCCGCCTTTGCTGGTGATTGGCTGGACACTTGTCCACGAAATGGGGTTTTATCTGGTCTTTGCTTTGGCGCTGTTGCTCAAACCGAAATGGCTATTGCCGTTTCTGGGCCTGTGGGCTTTGGTGCTTATGGGTGGACAATTTTACGGTCTGGACACGGCTGGCCCCGTGCGAGCCATCTTGTTCAGCCCGCTCAGTTACGAATTTTTAGCGGGCGCATTGGCCGGGTGGATATTCCATAAATCAAAGGCTAAATTCGCCGCCGCCGCTTTGATACTCGGACTGATATTATGGGCCGTGACTTTATATGTTCTCACCTCGGCTGGTCACGGCATGATCGAAAGCCCAATGGGCCGGGCTATACATTTCGCCCTGCCCGCAACGCTCGTTGTTTACGGCCTGGCGGGGCTGAAAACCGATATGCCCAAATGGTCACAAACCCTGGGCGATTGGTCTTACGCGCTCTACCTGACCCATATCTTAAGCCTAAGCTTGCTAGGCCGTATCTGGGGAAAATTCGCAAGCGAGGGTAAATGGGATAACCTCCCTGCCCTAATCCTCATGACCCTGGCCAGCATCGCCCTCGCCGGGCTGACTTATAAGCTGGCAGAAAAACCTATGTTGGTGGTCGCTAAACACTTACGCAGACGCATCTTCCCGCCAATCTAACGGAAAAACTTCAAAGCCCTGTAGGGTGGATTAGGCTCTTCGCCGTAATCCACCATTGGTACGCACCGCACGGTGGATTACGCGCAAGAAGCGCTAATCCACCCTACAGGTATTTGCGGGAAATTTACGCCGTCGTCTCTTCCCGCCAACGCAGTACCGGTTTCCTCGCCGCCCGCGTTTCGTCCAAACGCCGCAACGGCGCATATATGGGTGCGGCTTTGAAGAACGCTACATCACCTGATTTTGCCTTTTTGGCCAAAGCGTTCATCACGTCTATGAACCTGTCCAGCTCTGCCTTGCTCTCGCTTTCTGTTGGTTCAATTAGCATGGCACCTTTGACCACCAATGGGAAATACATGGTCATGGGGTGATAGCCTTCGTCGATCATGGCTTTGGCAAAATCGAGGGTTTCCACGCCCGTGCCTTCCAGAAATTCATCGCTGAACAAGGCTTCGTGCATACAAATACCGCCAAACGCCGGGGACATTTCGCCACTCAAACTGGCCTGAACATAATTGGCATTTAGCACCGCGTCTTCCGTGGCCTGTTTCAGCCCGTCCGAGCCGTGGCTCAACATATAACTCAGCGCACGGGTAAACATGCCCATCTGGCCGTGAAATGCGGTCATGCGGCCAAAGCTTTTATCGTCCGCATTTTCCACCAAGTGCCAACCGTCCCCCTGTTTCTCCACATAGGGTACAGGCGCGAATGGGGCCAAAGCTTCCGAGAGAACCGTCGGGCCGGAACCGGGGCCGCCGCCGCCGTGGGGGGTGGAAAATGTCTTGTGCAAATTCAAATGCATGGCGTCAATACCCAGATCGCCCGGACGCACCCGCCCGACCAGCGCATTGAAATTAGCCCCGTCGCAATAGAAATATCCGCCGACCCCGTGGATCAGCTCGGCGATTTCGATAATATCATTTTCGAACAAACCGCACGTATTGGGATTGGTCAGCATAATACCGGCCACATCGTCGCCAATTTTGGCCCGCAGTGCCTCCATATCCACCCGGCCAGCATCATTGGCGGGGATCGTATCAATGCTAAACCCGCACAACACCGCCGTAGCCGGATTGGTGCCGTGGGCGCTTTCAGGAACAAGTACGCGGCGTTTATGGCCTGCACCTTTTGCGTCCAGCGCAGCGCGTATGGCCATCATACCGCACAGCTCGCCGTGGGCACCAGCCTTGGGCGACATGGCCACTACGGGCATTCCCGTCAGTGTACAAATCCAGTGGGATAATTCGTCCATCAATTCCAAAGCCCCCTGCACCGTGCCGCGTGGCTGCAAGGGATGCAGGTCAGCAAATCCGGGCAGTCTCGCCATTTTCTCGTTGAGGCGCGGATTGTGTTTCATAGTACACGACCCCAGTGGATACACGCCCATATCAATGGCGTAATTCTTTTGGCTAAGGCGCACATAATGGCGCATGGCTTCGGGTTCAGACAAGCCCGGTAAACCAATTTCGTCCGTCCGCGCCATACTACCAAGCCGGGATTTCACGCCTTTAAGCTTGGGAAAATCAACCCCAGAACGGCGCGGCGTCCCAATTTCAAAAATCAATTTTTCCGTTTGGGCAAGCCCGCGATTGCCCGATACGGTTTGGTGTTCGCGGGCGCTAACAGCATCCGGTGTAGTTTGGCGACCTTGTGTATTCATACTCATGACAAAGCTCCTTTTAAAGCCGACACAAATGCATCCATATCCGCCTCTGAATTGGTTTCTGTGGCGCAGACTATGAGGAGGTCATCTTGACCGTCCATCAGACGCGAGGCGTGTAAGCCGCCGATTACATTTTGCGCTACCATATCACCAACCACATCACTGGCTTTTTTGGGCAGACGCAGGGTGAATTCGTTAAAAAATGTATCTGTGACCAGCTCCACCCCGTCTATGGCGGTGAGTTTGTCGGCCAGCATACAGGCTTTTTCGTGATTGATCGCCGCCAATGTGCGCAAACCCGCTTCGCCTAGCAATGTCATATGAATGGAGAATGCCACCGTACACAGCCCCGAATTGGTGCAGATGTTGGAGGTGGCTTTTTCGCGGCGGATATGTTGTTCGCGGGTCGAAAGGGTCAGCACATAGCCGCGCTTTCCTTGCGCGTCCACGGTTTCGCCGCACACCCGGCCCGGCATTTGCCGCACCAGTTTTTGGCGGCACGCAAACAGCCCCACATACGGCCCGCCGAAATTCAGACCAACCCCGATGGATTGCCCCTCGCCGACCACGATATCCGCGCCCATTTCACCGGGGCTTTTTATGGCCCCCAAGGCTACGGGTTCGGTGAACACCGCAATCAACAAAGCCCCGACCGCATGGGCGGCGACCGCGTAGGGTTCCAGATCAATTATTTCACCAAACACATTGGGAGATTGCACGACAATAGCCGCGATGTCTTTGTCCAACCCGTTTAATACATCTACGTCCTTGCCCGGCGCGGGCGCATGAATATCCAAACTAATGTCCAGGTATTGGCACAGATTTTCCGTCACCGCCGCATAATGGGGGTGTAGTCCGGGAGCCAACACGCATTTTTTACGCCGCTTTACCCGGCACGCCATCAGCACGGCTTCGCCGCACGCGGTGGAGCCGTCATACATGGACGCATTGGCCACATCCATGCCCGTGAGCATGGCGACCTGGGTTTGAAACTCGAACAAGACCTGTAATGTGCCTTGGGATATTTCCGGCTGGTACGGGGTGTAGGCGGTCAGGAATTCCGAACGCTGGATCAGATGATCAACACTGGCCGGAATATGGTGACGATAGGCCCCCCCGCCCATGAAAAACGGCCCTGCCCCGGCGGCGCGGTTTTTGCCTGCCATGGCGGTCAAACGTGCGTCCACCTCGGCCTCGGTCATATGGGTCGGCAGATCAATCAGTCCGTCCAGCCGCGCCGCTTCGGGCACATCAACAAACAAGTCATCAACAGATTTCACACCAACCACGTCCAACATGGCGGCCCGGTCATTTTCGTTTAGCGGTAGATAGCGCATTTTGAATCCATTCATCCTGATATTTTCTAAGGTGGATTAAGCTTCTTAGCCGTAATCCACCTTTGGTGAGTGCCGTGCGGTGGATTACGCGCAAGAACGCTAATCCACCCTACAAGGTTACGAGGTTTTAGTCTTCGCTTGCCAAAAATTTCTTATAAGCCTCAGCGTCCATCATGCCGTCCAGTTCACTGGCATCTGAAATTTTCATTTTGAAAAACCAGCCGTCTGTTTCAGGGGCCGCATTGACAGTTTCGGGTGTTTCTTCCAGGGCTTCGTTAACGGCGGTAATCACACCACCAAGCGGCGCATAAATCTCGCTGGCCGCTTTGACGCTTTCGACCACGGCAGCATCGTCGCCCTTGTCAAATTCCGCGCCGACCTCCGGCAGTTCAACATAAACAACATCACCCAGTTGTTCAGCCGCATGGGCCGAAACCCCGATGGTGGCGATATCGCCGTCTAATTGTATCCATTCATGGTCTTCAGTATATTTCATTGGTTTTCTCCTTTTTTGGTTGGTTTGCTTCTTCCTTCCTTCCTCCATTTTTCATGGGGGAAGTGCCGGAACTCTTGTGGAGGCGATGGGGGCCGACGCTCTTGCGGCGTCGTGAGGCCAAGTGTGATAGATGAAAGTTTGTTGCGCGCAAGAGCACGCGCCCCCATCCCCCCTCTGAAAAACGAGAGGTACTTCCCCCATGAAAAATGGGGGAAGGAGAGTGTGGCAATGTTATAACCGATATTCACACCCTCACCCTCTATAAAAATTATTAGGAACAAATGGCAGTTTCACCACTTTCGCAGGTTTGGCCTTGCCGCGTATCAACAGATTTACATCTGTGCCAACACGCGAATATCTGCGTTTCACATAACCCATAGCCACAGGCCCGCCGTGACTTGGCCCAAACCCGCCGGAGGTTATGACGCCAATTTCTTTGCCGTCCGTGTTTTGAATGATAGTGCCTTCACGGGCCGGGGCGCGGCCTTCTGGCTGGATACCAACCCGGCGGCGCACTGGGCGTTCGGCTATGTCTTTTTGCACACGCGCCGCGCCGATAAACCCGCCTTGCTCGCGGCGGTGTTTCTGGATTGACCAGATTAGCCCCGCTTCAACAGGCGAAGTGGTCGTGTCAATATCGTGGCCGTATAAACACAGTCCCGCCTCAAGCCGCAGGCTATCACGGGCACCCAAACCTATCAATTCGACTTCATCGTGGCTCAAGAATAATTCGCACATAGCGACAACATCCGTGTGCTTGACTGCGATTTCGTAACCGTCCTCACCCGTATAACCGGAACGGGAAATATGGCACCACATACCGTTGAGGGGCACATCCAAAGACGACATAAACGGCATGGTGCGGGCGTCCGGGATATATTGGGAAATCACGTCCACAGCCTTTGGCCCCTGCAAGGCGATCAGCGACATATCGTCCAATATTTTTAGCTTAAGACCATTAGGTAAGTTCTTGTTAATATGGGCAAAATCCGCATCTTTGCACCCGGCATTGACAACAATATAAATCCAGTGCTCATGCCCGTCCAAGCCGAGCCGCGACACCATGAGATCGTCCAAAATACCGCCGTCTTCGTTCAAAAATTGCGTATAGCGTTGCTGTCCAGGCTCTAATGATTTGACATCACAGGGCACCAGTTTTTCCAAAAACGCTGCCGCCGTCTCAAACGTTCCGTCGTCTGCAATTATGAAAGCTTGTCCCATATGAGAGACATCAAACAGCCCGGCTGCGGCCCGACAATGGAGATGCTCTTTCATCACACCCATAGGATATTGCACGGGCATGGCATAGCCGGCGAACGGCACCATTTTACCGCCGCGCTCAACATGAAAATCATAGAGCTGTGTGTGTTTGGTTTCTTCGTCCGACATGTTTACTCCAAGCAGTTATAGAGACCAAAGCCTCACCTGCCCCCGCTGTCTGTCGAACCTGAGAGATTCACGAACCATAACTTCTTATGGTAGCTTACTCCTTCGGTGTGAGCATGGGGCCCACTTTCCAGCGTTTAGGTTTCCCGACGGTCCTTGGTGCCTGAGAGTTTCCGGGGTGGTTGCTCCTTCGGCGGCGCGCTAAACACGCTCTCTCCCACAGGGAAATATGTTGGGGTAATCTGTAATAGGAAATTGCTGTGAGTCAAATAAAAATGTCGAGGTTACACTGGATTTGTAGGGTGGATTAGTCTCTTGGCGTAATCCACCTTTTGGTGGTTGCCATTGGTGGATTACGGCTAAGAAGCCTAATCCACCCTACAAATCCAGTGTAATCTACATCCGTTCCGGCGTTTCTATACCGAGCAATTCCAAACCGATTTCCAGTTGCTTTAGCGTGAGAGCGGCCAGGGCCAATCTTGAGGATTTTGTTTCGTCCGGCACACCGTCTTGTAACACTGGGCAATCGGCATAAAATTTCGAAAACGCCTGCGCCAGTGTATAGACATGCTCACATAATATATGCGGCATACGTTTGGCTTCGGCGGTAGCGAGGGCGCGGTTAAAGCTATCAAGGGCCAGCACCAATCTTTGCTCTGCCTTGTGGGTGGGGGTGATTGCACCTGGATTGACACCTGCCGCTTGCGCTTTACGTAATAGAGATTTTATCCGCACCGCCGCATAGAGCAAATACGGGCCGGTTTTGCCTTCAAAGGCGGTAAAACGCTCCAAATCAAAGATGTAATTTGTCGTGCGGACATTTTGTAAATCAGAAAATTTAATGGCGGCAAGCCCGACTTTGCGGGCAATTTCTGTTCGTTCTTCCGCGCCCATATCTTGCGCTAACCCGGCTTCATCAAGGCGTTTTGTCGCCGCGTCTCTGGCTTGGGAAAGTAAATCGGACAAGCGCATAACCCCGCCCGCACGGGTACGAAAGCGTTTGCCGTCCTTACCGTTGACCGTGCCAAATTTAATATGTTCCAGTTTTTCGCGGGGAAACAATCCGGTCTTGTCCGCGGCCCGGTAAACTTGCTCAAAATGCGAGCTTTGGCCGAAATCCACCACGTAAAGTATCGTATCAGGATTCAAATTTTCGCGCCGGTCTTTTATGGTCGCCAAATCGGTCGTTGCATATAGGGCCGCACCAGCACCGGAGATTAAAATCAACGGCGGCAGGTCTTTCTTGTCGCTGTCCTCGGCAACCCGGATGATCAATGCACCGTCGCTCAACTCCGTATGCCCGTCTTTTTTAAACTGCTCGATCATGTCCGGGATGAGCGGGTCAACCGCCGCCTCGCCTTTCCACAAATCGAAATGCACACCAAGTGCGCTGAAATCTTTTTTCAACGCAGCAATGGAAACCTGAATAAAATGCTCCAGCAAAGCTTTGTAGCCCTCGCGTCCGGCCTGTAATTCCGAAGTCGCTTTGCGGGAACGAGCCATGCGATCCGGGTCGTCCTTGGCTTTACCGCTAGCTTGCGGGTATAATCGGGCCAAATCATCAATACTCACCGGGCTTTTCTCAGGATAACTGTCCGTAACATCCCCATCAAAATACGGCAAATCCGGCTGTTCGTCCTCAAGTTCGGTGATGAGGTGGCCCATCTGTAAACCCCAGTCGCCCAAATGGATATCGCTGATCACATCATGGCCGCGAAACCTGAGTAAGCGCTGCAAACAATCACCGATTACGGATGAACGTAAATGTCCCACATGCATGGGCTTGGCCACATTGGGGCCACCGAAATCTATGACTATTTTCTCGGTTATTTCAGCCACACACGCCCCGACCCGCTCGTCCGCCAGTAATTCCCCTGCCCGCTTCGTCAACAACTCTTCACTAGGCACCAGATTGATAAAGCCCGGCCCGGCAATGTCCGCCGAGATAATATCTTTATTACTCTCTAATTGCTCGACGACCTGCGCCGCAATATCACGCGGAGCTTTCTTGGCAAGCTTAGCAGCCGCCAGTGCGCCGTTGCATTGGAAAGGCGAGGTTTTATCCGAAACACTGACACGGCCATAATCCTTGGGCAAATCCAATTCCGCAAAAGCTGCGCCGAGATGTGCGGTTAAAATCTGCAATACTGATTGGGACATAACCGTTATTTAATTCTTGCCCGCCGAAACACGGAATCTTTTGCCGTCCGCATTAAAAGCGATTTGCTCGGGGGTAAGTTCAAAGCCAACTATAATTTCAAAATTGGCCCCCGATGTATTTTCATCAGCGCGAGGAATGATGATTTCGCCAATGTCTTCTGTCATTTCGACAACATCTACGCCCTCGGGAAAAGTGACAGTAATCGGAAAAATTTTCTTCTCGATCACTTCAATATCTTTGCGGGTCACGGCAACAAAGTATTCATAGGTGACCGTACGTCCACTGGCCGCCGGGCCACGACCAAAAGCTATATCCAACGACAAATCCGCCTCAATAGGTCTGGTGCTAAAATACCGACAAAGGCTCCGGACTTTTTCAATCTCTGCTGTAAACCCAACATTGGCATAGGCTTCAGAACCCTTAAACTCCACCAAGCGGGAAGCCTCATAAAGCGCAAAGGCTTCAGGGCACGGGCCAACGTTTTTTTGTGGGTCTTCGCCCACTTCCAGTATTTTGTCAACCGTCGAACATGCCGACAGCCCTATCGTTGTGACGACCAATCCGGCGAAAGCTAGTTTGGAAGCATTTTTCAAAAACTGCATTGCATATCCTGTATTCGTCAAATTTCATTTTGTCCCGTATAAGCTATAGCGGGCGCGGCGCAAGTCTGCTAATTGCTTTAACCAATATATCATTCACCTGCAATGGTTTGAAGACTGTCTAATGAGAATTTAATGTTGAAACCACTCACCTTATTACTTGCCAGCCCACGCGGATTTTGCGCCGGTGTTGACCGAGCCATACAAATCGTCGAGCAAGCCATTGCCAAGCATGGTGCGCCGGTTTATGTGCGCCACGAAATCGTCCATAACCGTCATGTGGTCGAACGGCTTGAGCGCATGGGCGCGGTGTTTGTAGACGAACTGGATGCGTGTCCGGACGATCGCCCCGTGGTGTTTTCAGCCCACGGCGTACCCAAGCGTGTACCCGAAGCCGCCAAAGCCCGTAATATGATCTATCTGGATGCCACCTGCCCTCTTGTGTCAAAAGTCCATATCGAAGCGGAACGACATTTTGCCAGAGGTCGGGAAATCCTGCTCATCGGTCATAAGGGTCACCCGGAAGTTATTGGTACAATGGGCCAACTTGCAGACGGGGCTATTACCCTGATCGAAACTGAAGAAGACGCCCACGCTTACACGGCTAAAAACCCGGATAATATCGCAATTGTCACCCAAACCACACTTTCCGTAGACGATACTGCGGGCATAATTGCCGTGCTGCGAAGGCGGTTTCCCTCCATGGCCATGCCTCACAAAGAAGACATTTGTTATGCCACCACCAACCGCCAGGCCGCCATCAAAGCTATTGCCAAAAAATGCGATCTTTTGTTGGTCATCGGTAGTCACAATTCGTCCAATTCCTTGCGGCTCGTGGAAGTGGGCAAACAGGCAGGCGCACACGAATCGCTGTTGATTGCCAGCGCCGAGCATATCAACTGGGACAAGTTGGACGGTGTAGCCACACTAGGATTGTCTGCGGGTGCCAGTGCACCGGAAAACCTGACCGACGGTGTTATCGCGGCGCTCAAAGCCCGCTATGACGTGACGATAAAGCAGGTCGAAGTCACCAAGGAAGATGTGGTGTTTCGCCTGCCGCGTAGTCTAAGGGAGGTTGGTTGATGGCGCACCCCGCAAAAAAGCTGGTCATATATACGGACGGAGCTTGTTCGGGCAATCCCGGCCCTGGAGGTTGGGGCGCGCTTATGCTTTACGCGGGGCGAGAAAAAGAGCTTTACGGCGGCGAAGATGACACCACCAATAACCGCATGGAAATGCTGGCGGCGATCAAGGCATTGGAAAGTCTCAAGCCCGATTATTCTGGCAAGATTGTGCTTTGGACGGACAGCAAATATCTCAAGGACGGAATCACCAAATGGATACATGGTTGGAAGAAACGCGGCTGGAAAAAGGCCGACAAGAAACCCGTGCTGAATACGGATCTCTGGAAACGGCTTGATGCCGTGGTCGAAGATAAAACCATCGATTGGCGCTGGGTCAAAGGCCACGCCGGAGACGAAGGCAATGAACGCGCCGACCAATTAGCTGGGAGAGGTATTCCAGGACGCAAAATACCGGGGCGTGGTTGAACATATAATCAGGGAACTTTCTTACCTTACATGCGAAGCGCCGTTAATATCAAATGTCGCGCCGGTTGCAGACTTGCATAAATCCGAGAGCAGGAAGGCCACCATTGCGCCGATTTCCTCGACTTGTGCGAAGTCTCCCAGAGGGATTTCTGCCTTGGCGGCACGCAAAACATCCGGGTCGGTTGGTGCCATTTCGGTGTTAATCCAGCCTGGCGCTAATCCGTAGGCCACAACCCCGTCAGCTGCCGCACCGCGTGCTATGGTTTTGGTGAGAGCCAGCAAACCGCCTTTGGAAGCCGCATAGGCCGGATGGTCGATAGAATCGCCGCGAATAGACGCCCGCGAACACATATTGACAATACGGCCACCGCCTGTAGCCCTGAAATCCACCAAAGCGGCGCGGCATAAATCTGCCGGAGCCTGGAGATTAACCGCCATGACTTTAGCCCAACCATCAGCCCATTGGGCATCACCGCCATATGGATCCGTGACCAGATCAATTCCGGCATTGTTGACAAGTGCGTTGATAGTACCTGCCGCCGCCTTGGCTTTTGCCCAGAGCTGCGCGCCTGCCCCCGGCTTTGATAAATCTTCGGCAATCACTGCCACACATTTATCGCCAATCTGCCCTGCTACCGCTTCGGCTTCAGTGCGGTTGGAATTGTAATGAATAACCACATTGGCACCATATTGGGCGCAAACTTTGGCAATGGCCGCCCCGGCCCCACGGGAACCTCCCGTAATCAACACATTTATGTGTTCACAATTCATTTTCATTCTCCTGCTAATATGCTATGCGGACACGCCTAGTAATAGTACTTAGAATCTGTCATTAAAGAAACTGACAGTATTGTACAGACACAATGATTGATACGGTATGATTGATGCAATTGAACATAATTTAAAAAGCGGAATAGAGCTTTTGGGGTCTATCAGCGAACAGCAATACCGCGATACCAGCGTAAAGCCCTATCATTCCAGCATCGGTGGCCATATGCGCCACATCCTGGATATATTCGATTGCGTTTTCTGTGGCTTGGATCGTGGCCATGTGGACTTGACCGCTCGAACCCGAAATCAATTGGTTGAACGCAGTCCGGCTATGGGTATTGCCTATTTCGAGACTACGCTTGAGAAGTTACGCGGGCTGGAAGGTGCGGATATGGAGCAGTTGATTGATGTGTCCGATGATCTTGGCCTTGGCATGGTGACAGCAAAATACACATTAGCTGCTGCGCTCATACAAGCCCACAGCCATGCCATGCACCATTTCGCCAGCCTCGGCTATATTGTGACTAATTTGGGTATAGATTTACCCACAGACAGCTTTGGTTTCAATCCGACCACACCCAGAGAAGTGGCTTAAATATACGCCGCTATGGAGTCGACCATGCCGTAGGGTTTGTCGTCGTCCCTATTGCAATATAATTCGTAGAGCGCATTGATCAAAACACGGGCATCTTCACTGTCCAGAGAATACATAATAGATTGGGCAACACGCCGGGTTTTAACGATTTTTTCGCGCCTGAGCATGGAGAGATGCTGGGACAATGCGGATTGTGACAAGGGGATGCTTTCCAAAAGTTCGCCAACCGACATTTCTTTCTCCGCCAACTGACAAAGTATCATCAAACGGGACTGGTTTGCCATGGACTTAAGGAGCGTGCAGGCTTCGCTTGCGTTTTCACCCATTTCTTCCATCTGCATTTTCATAAACGAACCTTTTGTGAATTACCCACAACCTTCAAAACCGTCAGCATCCATTTTAGCTTCGTAAGGCGCTTCAACCTCGCTACCGGGGGTTAAATTACCTTTAACATCGTCCCAATCGTCCGGCGACAGCACCACCATCCAGTTTATATACGGGTCTTCATTGGCCAGGTTGGGATTTTCCACCAATGCTTGGTTATTATCAATGACCTCGCCGCCAGCCATGGATTTGGCCGGGCCAACCCATTTGCCGCTTTCCACCGTAGCGCAGGATTTGCCGGGGCGGACTTTGCGGCCTACTTTCTTAGGTGTAAACGCCACCAATTCGCCCGCCAAAGCCGTGGCAATGGTGGTCATGCCCATTTTGACATTGCCGTCACCTACTTCGGAAAACCAGGTGTGGTTTTCTACGTCGTAGAGCAATTCGTCCGGTAATTCACATCCGCGTACATTGGCCATATTAAATTCCTAGTTCTGATTCTGCTTCCGACTTTAGCCGCAAACCTTTGGAAGAGCAACAAAACTCGCCCAGTTCTGCCACTTGTAGCTTACCACCCACGAACAATACAAGATGTTTTGCCAACATCCATGCCATGGACAGACGGCTCCCGGTATCTTTGTGGTCGGGTTCCAGGGTCACGAGATTATAATGATAGGCCAGTTCCCGGCAGGTTTCCCGGCACGCATTGAAGCTGGGGTCACCCTTGGAACCTTGTCTTTGCAAAGCCAGCAAGCGGAATCCCTCTTTGGTGTCCTGGGTCGGTTCGCGGTCATGAGCGAGCAGCCAGTGAATGAGGATATCTTCCCCCGCCCGCAGGCATTCTTCCGCTGTTAGCGCGGATGCCTCAACACAAGCTTCCAGTTCAGCAACCGTTCTCACGTAATGCCCTTTTGTTTCATAAATCCTACGCTGTCGGAGATATTGGCGTGCAGCCCGACTTTGCGCGGACTTAGGCCCATAGCCATGCCCAGGAGTTGGGTGAAATACACCACTTTGACATTGGTGTTTTTGGACAGGCGCTTGAGGGCGCGGATTTGGTGCATTTCCAAACCTGAATGACAAGTCGGGCATTCCGTGGCGATAACCTCGGCCCCGGCGGCTTCGGCGGCTTCTAATATGTTCAGCACCAACTTGGTGGACATATCCGAATCAGATAGCGTATGAGCACCGCCGCAACAGGCGGTTTTAAGCGGAAATTCGACATTTTCCGCACCGGCTATGGCCAGCAGGTCGTCCATATAATGGGGCTTTGACGTACTTTCACTATCGCCGCCCTGGTCTTTTTCGGGGAAAATGTGGCGGGGGCGCGTGTACATACAGCCGTAATAACTAGCAACTTTCAAACCCTTGAGGCCACCTTTTATTTTTGCTTTCAACTCCTCCTCACCGTAGCCAAATTTAATCCAGTCGAGCGCATGGATGGTTTCTACATCGCCTGATTTATAGGTTTCATGGCCAGCTTTTTTGGATATTTTCTCGGTGACGGCACGAGATTTATCTTTGTTTTCAAGGTCATACTCGGCTTTTTTCAAGTTATGATAACAGCCATTACACGGTGCCATGACCACATCTTGCTTGGATTTATGCTGGGCATCGGACAGTACCCGGGACGATAAATAAGTTTGAATTTCCGGGTCGATATTTTTAACTTCCATAGCCCCGCAGCAATTCCAGTCCTTGATCTCGACCAGTTCAAGCCCAAGCTCTTTCCCTACTGCGCGGGTGGATTTATCATAAGGCTGGGCCGAACCCTCCAAGGCGCACCCCGGATAATAGGCGACCTTTTTGTACTTCTTTTTACGATCAATTTTGTCGATAAGTGTTGTCATTGTCTACTCCACACTCTCTAAACCGAGCGCCTTTTTCTGGGCGGCATGCTCTTCGGCAATATGTTCGTTGATGGCGTCTCTAGCTTTGGCCCAGTTTTTAGTCTTGGGATGGAATATGGTCGCCCAGCCCATTTTCATCAATGACATGACCGGCAAACCTTTGATCATCTGTTTGACCATTTGCACAATCCAGTCTTGCATCAGGGGTTGCCCGGATTTTTTCATGAAATCTTTCAGCACTTCCCCGTCTTCAATACGGCCATATTTTATCACTTGTTCGGTGAATATATCGTCGAAAATCGTTGAATTTGACGGCGGGGTGTGACCTTTAAGCTCCATCCAGTGGGCGGTGGCTTTCATCACCCCTTCCGGCTCCACATCACGCGGGCAAGCGGAGGTGCATTTATTGCACGACACACATTGCCAGATGATATCTTTGTCGCGCAAAAGCTCGTCTTCCATACCCATACGGATGAGATAAATCCAGTAGCGCGGGTTGAAATCCGGGTTTTCGGCATTGACCGTACACGAATTGGTGCACGACCCACATTGCCAACAGCGGTGAATATATTCCCCGCCCGGCATGGCCGCAATCTCTTCTTCCAAATCCTCATTATAATCCGAGACCACACGGGTACGGATAAAAGTTGACCAGTCGCCGGACACATCAATACCGTCGATGATCAAATTATCATGGGTAGTGATATTTTCCGGTCTGATCAGGCTTTTTTCATGGATAGCCATATTATAAACTCCCGTTTAAGCGTAGAATGGATTGCACAGCCTTCGCCTCACCTTCAATCACTGACGGCGGAATATCCAGGCTGGATTTCGCCGCCACACCGTCCAAGCCGAGCAAGCGGCGGGTGAACACGATGGGTTCTTGTGTGGACGAAAAATCAGCCTTGAGATACAGCCCACCTTGGGCGGCAATATATCCAGCGTAAATTTGCGCACACAATAAATCCACATAGACCAGCACATCCGCGTAAATCCCGTTCTCGGTCAGATAGCCCGAAAGCTCCTCGCGCAGTTTCAGGAAAGTCTCGTATTCGTCCGGCACATCCAAAGTCACGTCATCAACATTGCCGTGCCAAACCTCGCGGATAACCCCGGAATTGGCTTTGCGGTCCCAGACCCAGCGGTGCATTAAAGGATACAATTCCGGGTCGGTATTGTGCAAAATCTCCGTAGCCAAATCCTTGACCCAGCGGTGTTTTTTATCTTTGGGAAAGCGGTTTTGAAACGCGGTTATGCGGGCATTGATGTCGCCGGAGCCAAACAAGGTTTTCATAGCGGCGAGCAAATCCGGGTATTTATCCGGCTCCACATAATCACCAATTCTGCGCCGCACGGTTGGCATGAACATGCAAAGTTTAAGGAAGTTCTCCGCCGTCAAACCGTCGCCGCCGTCCTTGAACGCATCTTGAAACAGGGCGGTTTTAAACTTGACCGCCTCCACATAACGCTCAATGCCGCCGTCCGCATCACAAGACGACAACAGCGCGGCTAAAGTCTCCGCCAATACAGGCCCGCTGAGTTCAAGCGCCACCACAGGCGGTGCCGGAGCGGCAACTGCCTCCCCCTTAGCTTTAAACCTGTTGAAGAATGACGCCATAAATTTTACCCCACACCCCGTTCATACCCGGCCCAATTTTCATAAACGATGGCCGGGTATCCAGCGCATAAAGGGCGAGCTTTTTGCTCGCACATGTTTGTTAAGAGACTGGATACCCAGTCAAGCTGGGTATGAGCGGAGTGGAGGAAAGGTATCGGTTTATGCTCAATCATTTTACAACCAATCAATCCAAGCTGACATTACTAGCCAGCGCCGACATGGCCGCCGCCGCGCCTTGGGCGATGCTGTCATCAATGGTTTCCGGGCCAGTGGCCGCGCCGGCGACGAACACCCCTGCCCGGCTGGTGGCGCCAGCCGTGCCGTACATGTTTTCCTGATCCAGAAAGCCCCAATGGTGCAGATCAACGCCGAAAATGCTGGAGATCAACATATTGTCCACATTGGGGTCCATGCCGATAGCGTGGACGACCAAATCAAACGGAATGGTGATCGGGCGTTTGACCAGCGTGTCCTCGCCCTTGACGATGATTTTATCACCGTCAGACGTGACCTCGGCAATCCTTGCCTTGATATATTTGACTTTATACTCTTCCTGAGATTTCCAGTAAACTTCCTCGTAAAGACCGAATGTGCGAATATCCATATAATAGATATAGACATGGCAGTCTGGTAATTCCTCGCGGATTTCCATGCCCATTTTAGCAGATACAGAACAACAAATTTTCGAGCACCATTCGCGGCCAATTTGCCGGTCACGGGAACCTACGCAGAGCAATATGGCCACACGCTTGGGCTTCTCCCCGTTTGAAGGGCGGCGTACACCCTGCCCACTCGAAATCATCTGCTCGACTTGTGTCGTCGTCACAACGTCCGGATATGTGCCAAAGCCCCATTCCGGCTTGTTGACGCTATCGAAATGGGTAAAGCCAGTACACAGGATTGTCGCAGATACGTTGGCGGCTTTTTCGGTGGAGAAAGTCACTTTGAAATTGCCCGGTTTGCCGGAAAATTCCTTCACGGACGCCCCCGTATGCACGGTGATGAGTTTGTTTTTTTCAACCCGGTCGACCATGGAGCCAATGGCATCCTTGGCCCATTCACCGCTGGGAACCAGTTTGGAATAGCCCGAGAGTATAGGCGCACCACCCAGAATATCTTCTTTTTCAACCAGTACCACTTTTTGGCCCAATGAAGCCAAAGAATGAGCGGCGGAAAGGCCCGCCGGGCCGCCGCCGACGACTAATATAGGTTTACTCATGATGCGATCATTCCCAGTTTTTTACGTTCTTCAACATTGATATAGCCCGGCCCACCGGTAATCCGGCGGCGCGGATCATAGAGATTTTCAGGGTTTCCGGCCTCGACTTGTTTGAGGTATGCTTCAAAATCCGCCTTTCTGGCTTCCCAATCAATACCCATTTTCTTAAACAGATTTTCGAACGGTGATGCGTGCCAATGACTTTGCACAATCTTGAACGGGTCAGCCCCGCAAGCCAAAGCCGCAAACTGAATATCGGAAATTACAGGCAATTCGTAGTTTTTACCGGCATTGTCCGGGTCTGCCTTGGCAATCCACTGGTTCTTGTCCAGCGTGGTGATACAGCCCGTATCGTGGCCGATCATCACATCGGAATTGGCTTCATTGATGGCGACTTTAATCTTGCGATCAATGGCGAAAGAGCGGGTAAATTCCCGCTCTGAAATGATATGCCTGAACCCGAAACCACAACAATCATACCAGGTCGAATAATCAATAATTTGCGCACCGAGCGATTGCATAATTCCGGTGGAAACAGCCACCCGGTTCCCGTCCAGCACATCATCATCATAGATCACATCTTGGGGCACCATTTTGTAAACATGACAAGCCGGGTGAATGGTAGCGCGGATGCTCGACACATCAACGGTCTGGCGCTCGGCAATATCCTGGCGCATCACATGCACCCACTCGGAATAATGCACGACTTCTTCGGGGATGAGGAGTTTGCCATCAACAAGACGGTCTAATTTGCCCAAAATTTTCGCCACCCGCTCACGCAATTCGGCGGACAGCAGCAAATATTCGCGCACTTCCTTGTAATTGCCGAACGACGTGCCGCAATGGACTAGCGGGTAATAATAGCCCTCCGGCAAACCTTCAGCCTTGGCCGACACATAAGCCTGATGGAAATTGCGCAAAAACACGGCAGCCAGGCTCTCGATATTACCAATACCGGAACCATGATAATTCCACGCCGTGCAAGATGTCTGGTCGGTCTCGTCAAGGTATGGGATATCCATCTCGTTCATCATCCACAAAAGGGACGTGGGATAGCCCGGAATATTGCCGCACTGACCGCAGGATTTATGGTGCCAAAGTTGCCGGGTCGGGATTTTTTTATCCCAGCCGTACAGGGTTTTTGCAATACGCGGTTCGTGTTCGTCCGTGACCCGGTGGACTTTAATCTCGCCCTCTTTTTCCAACTGCCACATAACATCGCGTATATCATGGACACGGTCTTTATTGGTCAGCATGGAGCGTTTGTCGATCTTGGCCTCGACCCATGAAGTCGCGGTCAACGCATCAGCTTCGCTTAGATTACTATCGCGCCATTCCGCCCCGTGCCCGGTAAATTTCTCATCATTCGCCATGCTTATTCCTCATCTATTTCATCCAGGTAATCATCCCAGTCGTCACGTTTTTCGTCCATTATGTCGATAATCACATCAAACAGGTTTTCGTCGATGGTCTCCAACTGATCCAAAACTCCTGTTTCTTCCCAGATGGTATAAAGCTCGATGGAGGTTTTCAGATTGGTTTCCCATGCGGTTTTTATGGTGTTCAAGGTCGGCACCGGAATGGCCTGGCGCAACAGCTTTAGCGGTGCATCCACCTTACAGATATTCGGCCCCCAATCGGGAAAATGATCCGGGTTGATCATGTCTGGTGACAGCTGATTACCCGTAGAAATTAGTTTCAGCATCACCCGCGAAAATGGCCGCAGCACGGATTTCGCCGTTTCCATACCGTGCTTGATCGCCGCTTCGCGCATCAACATGACAAGCCCGCCTGGAGAATTTCCAAACGGGCAGCGGGCAGCACAGGTATAACATTGAGCGCACGACCAGATTTTTTCCTGCATGGCATCATAAATGCCCTCAAGATTTTCGGTCCAGAGAAGCTGTACAATCTCGCGGGGGGAAAAGTCGTAATAATGGGCCGCCGGACAAGTGGCCGTACAAATACCGCAATTTAAACAACCGTTTAACTCGTAATCATAACGCAAGTCGCTTTGAATATCTTGAAATATCTCTTCCAAAAGGGCGCGGGGTACTTCCTCACTACCCTCATAAGGGTCGCCGATATGTTCTTGAACACGGGTCGTATTGGAATGATGTCCCATAAAATCCCCCTAGTAAGTCATGACCCTGGTGTCGTCTTCTTCCATCAATTCCTCGATCAGATAAGCCCCGCCGACAATGCCGGAGCATTCCGGGATAAGGTCATCCTTGGTCATATCAAACAGATCAAGATTGGGCGAACAACACAAAAACTTCACCCCGGCCTCATGGGCGTCTTTGATAAACTCATAGACGTTTTTGTGGGAGCCTTCTTTGACAAACAGTTTTTCGGCAAAGCCTTTTTTCATCAAAATCCCGGACGTGGCCGTACAGATCACTTCAACCTCATAATCCATAGCCGCCGCCACAGTGGCTTGAAAGAACGGCGCACCCAGTTCTTCGGGATTTTTCGGATCGGTGTTCGCCATAACAATGATCAATTTCTCAGCCATAAGTGTGTCCCTTTTTATACGTTTTCATCATTATATTAGATAATGCTAATAAACGCAACAAATTTTCTTATTTTCTCCTCTTTATAAAATGCGGGATAAAATACGGGGTATTTCCATGATTGTTAGAGTGAAAACCAAAGTGTTTTCAACAGGATATAAATTTATTTGGAAGATATTTCCATGACTGACTGCGCCAGGCTATATTACAAATATTCTTCCGTCAGGGACAGGCAAGCGATCGTTGGCTGGCTGGATGGGAGACGGTGTTTGTCGGTGTGGATGCTCCAATGCGTGGAGTGGTCGGCCGGCTCCGGGAGAGGTCCTTGGTTCTTGACTAACCTACGGGCCCCCTATGTGAAAAGACGCCGCCGTGTGGTTTTAAACTTCACGAAACAAAACTAAGCGCTCTAATCTGGTATTCCAGTGAGGGGCAAGACCACACGGGCGTCCCGTTTTGGGGAATGACCGAAACGAAAAATAAACCACCGCTCCGCAAGGGTGCGGCAAATTTAGTGCTGGATAAAACCGACCATATCCCATGCAGCTTTACCCGTACAAATTTACCAATCCAGCGGCAATAATATAAAAATATAAAACTAGTTTTGTATTTTTAATTTGAGATGGAAAACTAGATAGCCAGATATGAAATTATGTAAGTTTTCAAAACCGCAATCAGTGTCGGTCCGCAAGGGGGTTGCGAATTTTGAGCTGGTAAAAATGCTAACGCATCAATTTAGTGATCTGGATAACACCCGTCATTATCGGCACCAGCGCATCTTCTATTTGGGTGGTCAATGCGCCCAACTTGGTGAGCATTTCGCCCGTATTGTCCGGCCCCTCCTCAAACTCCATGATCAGGTCTTCGGCCATGCCGCGCTTAAAACCTGGATGCCCGGTAAAACCGAGAACATTGTCGCCGATCTGAAATGCGGCGGGACGGCCTTGAGCATCTTCGGAAAGGATTTTCGCATAATCCGGCGGCACTGGATAATCGCGCATATAAACTGGGTTGGGATATTCCTCTGGCATAAACCCGTTCAGGGCATTGTCATCAACCCCCTTTGCTGTGCCACATGTAAACACAAGCGGCGCAGGTTCAACACTACCCTCCGTGGCCAGACACAAAATCTGCGCCCCAAGCCCGATGCCAATAATAGGAATGCCCTGCATAAAACAGGCACGGGTAAGCTTAACTTCTTCCGCCAAAGTCGGCACATCACGCCCCCCTGCGCTGCCCCAAGGCCCACCGCCAAGCAAAATGAGCCCATCACCAATTTCCGAAAATTGCGGCACACGACCGCTTTCCGTAAACGGACGATGATAAGTAAACCCGATTTTCCGCCCCTCAAAATGATCTTCCATATGGCCAAGATAATCAGCGGATGTGTGTTGGAGTACGGTGAGGAATTTCATAATACTGCCGCCAATACCGCATCTACAAACTCTGATGGCTGCAAGCTGACCATGCCAATATTGGCTTTCTCAAAAAACGACTGCACCTCATCTGCTACATCCGTCAGCTTTTTTCCGCGCAAATGCGCTTCCAAATCCATGAGGGTACGCGGCGGCGTTATAAACACATCACCTGTAAATACCACCTCACGAATACGATCATTTTGCGCGCCCTCAAGCCGCACATAGGCGGTGAGATTACCTGCGCCATTGGTTCCGGTTAACACGTCTCGCCTTCGCCCAACCTCATCTATTTCGCAAACAAAATCGTCCGTGCCAATTTCCTCGTCGTGGAGTTCCTGAGCCAATTTCTCGACCTGCAAATCCGGCTTGCCAAATTCAAAACCGAAACCCAAATGCTCGGCAAAACCAATGAGCAAAGCATTGCAAACCTCATCCTTGGGCGGCACCCGCCCCAATAGCGTCCGCAGGCATGTCACTCTCTGGGTCGCACTCGCCAATTCACGCTTCTTGAGCTTGTGGGCCGGTACATTCAGCACGGCCATCATGCTCAAGGGGTCAAGGTCAATCAGCACCGTGCCTTGAAACATCAAAGTATTACCGTCAAAAAACCCACCTGTGCCGGATATTTTTTGCCCGCCCACCTCTATGTCATTACGCGGCCTGAACCGGGCATCAATACCCCCCCCCGTTAAATTTTCAAGCGTCGAAAGCCCCAGCGCCGCCGCCGTGCAGATTTTCTCGGTAATTTTCGCAAGATCACCCCCGACGGTTCTGCGGTCACAAATCAAGGCCCAGCCAAGCTGCCCCTCATCAAAATAGATCGCCCCACCGCCCGTCACCCGCCGCACGGTTTGCACACCACGCCGCGCACATTCGTCCAGTTTTAATTCGGCGGACAAATCCTGATGCCGCCCTACTAACGCGCATGGTTTGAAGTGAATAAATTTAAAACTGTCACCAATCACCCCGTCCACATGAGCATCAATCATCGCCTGATCATGAGCAATATTTTCCCGCCCCGTCCGCAGACCAGTGTCTATAACGCGGATGGCTTTAGTCATTTTCAGATACCCCGAAAACCTTGCGCTCCAATAAAAACGCATCAATCAGTTTTTCATTGATCGCCAAATGTGAAAATGTTTTCGGGTCGCGCCCAGCCTCAATCGCCAAAGCGGCCACATGCCCTTGACGGGTGTTGAGGGTTTGCGGTTCAATGGCGGCAATCGGGTCAGCATAGGCCGCGTCCGGGCTAACGATTTCCCATCCGTCAGCCCGCAGTGCCGCAATTAAATCATCAATAAAAAGCGCCGCCACATCATTTTCATGCAACAACAACATATGCACAGGAGAACGCCCGAAAGTTTCTACCGCCGCTTGATCGTAAAAATGCACGGCCCCCATGAGCATATCCACATAGGCTTTTTCGAGCGCATCCATATCCACGTTCCGCCCGGCTTTCACAGCCTTTTTCCACTGTCTATCTATATGCCAGTCGTAATTATCTACTGTCACGTAGCCGTTGAGAATGCCGCGCTGTTTGAGCGCCCTGCGCACCGCATCGCGTTTTTCAAGCGGCACGCCCTCGTCGAGAAACGGGAAGCGAAACCACGGTCTGCGGTTTTCAATTCCGGCCAGGTTTTGTTCAGCAATATCTATATCCGTAATATATTCCTGCGTATCCGTTCGCATCAACCATTGATGGGCGTGGGAATGATTGGCGATTAAATGTCCGGCTTTGGCATAGCGTTCAACACGCCGCTTTCCGCCCGGTTTGGCAAATCCTTTTGTCGTGACAAAAAATACGACTGGCCCGCTATTGGATTTGGCGAGGGTATCTATAAGCACCTTGCCACGCTCGTCGCCTGTAAATTTCGGGCCATCTCCTCGAGGGGCATCATCGAATGATAATGCAATTCTTTTGCTGACCATGGTTCCAGGTACAGCCTCAACCCTATCAGCATTCGAACAAGCCGTCACGGCTCCACTAAAAACGATAAAAAATACGTATATTAAACTTTTAACACTGGGCCCGTTCATCACAAATCCTCAAACTCGTCACCGGGCGCGTAGCTTTCGCCGGGTTTTTCCATATCGAGTTGCTTGCGAATTTTGCGCATGTGGGCGCCTTCTGGCTGGAAGGGATATGAAGCTATATCCGAAACCGGGCTATCGCCGTAGGGGCGGTCACAAGCGGAGATGTCTTCGGCGAATTTGCCGGGACAGCCAGAAGTTCTAAAGGCTATACCGCTCTCAACCGTCATTTCGACCTCGGCCTTTGGCAGGCCGAAATCCGTAACCCGGCCTTCGCTGTCAAATTTCATCTGATCAACCCTTACCCCGCAATAATCTATCATATAGCGGGCCAATTGCACGCGCCGCCATTGGTCGCGGGGCGTGGCGGGCAAATGATCCATGAGGGAACCTTTTTCCGGGAAGAAACAAAACATATGGCTATGACCGCCCATATCAACGATTTGTTGCACCAGATGTAGAGCTTCATACTCGGTCTCGCCCATGCCGATAATAATATGTGCGCCAAATTTCTTCGGCCCGAAAATCTCGCGGGCATCTTCGAGAATTTCCCAGTATTTCTTCCAGGTGTGGGGCGATTGCACACCCTTGCCCCGTGTGCGATCAAACAATTCCGGGGTCGCCGCATCGAGGGAGACCGTGAAAATATCCGACCCCATATCTCGTAATTGCGTCACATCAGCGCGGGTCATTGTGGTCGGGTTGGAGAGAATGGAAATCATCACATCATCCGGGCTAACATGATCAGTCCAGGTTTTAAGCACGGTGAAAGTATCCGCGTCAGAACGCGGATGGGTGATCATGGAAATGCACATGCGGTGGAACGGCGTGTCGCCGTCTTCTTTGATTTGCTTGGCAACAATTTCCGCGACCTGAGCCATAGGTACTGCGGGCCAATCGACCCGGATGAAATTGCGGTCAGCATAATCTCGCTCACCCTCGCGGTGGCGCGCCAAACCGCAATAGGCACAATTAGCGCGGCATCCTTCGGGATAAGTCAGAAGCAAATTCAGACATCTTGTGCAGGCACAATTATACATATTGCCCGGCATTAGACCGAGTGTCAGCGCCGCCGCCGTAGACAACTGCACATATTCCGGCGAGGTCATATTTGGCGTTTGGATATTATTGTTAGGCAAATATACGCCCGTCGGTGCCACCGCATTCGATTTTACCCGGCCCCCATTACGCAGCTCCTTTGGCGGCATTACCGGCTTACGCGGCTGCATAATATCAGGCGAATTAAAATCCATACCGAGAGGGTTTTTATCCGTCTGCACACCATCCGTTTTTACACAACTCATTATTTTCTCTCCTCATCTTGCCCTTCTCAGGCGGCGTCCATTTTTGATACTCTTGGGCGCCAATAATTTTCATAGGCGATCCAGCCGCCCCGTAAATCTGATTTTCTCAACGTGCCGTCAGCCGCCCCTTGGTCGAACAATTGTTGCCGCCGCAACACGGCCCGCGCCAAAGATGCGCCGAACAAGTCTTCCAAGTCTTCGGCGTAAATTTCAATGGCGTCACGCTCTCCGCCCAGATGCGCCACAAGCGCCTCCCCGGCCAAGCGCCCGGACATCACGGCGGCGGCAATTCCTGCGCCCGTAATCGGATTGGTCAATCCGGCGGCATCACCCGCCAACAATACCGTGGTTTCGCCCAATTTTCCATCAGGTTTCAACATGCCGCCAACCGGAATAGCACCACCCGTATAACCGATTACATCCGCACCCACCTGCCCGGTAGCGGCAATGCGAGCATGCAGGTTTTCAAGAGCGGGCTTGAGTAAATGTTTTTGCGCCGGATAAACGCCAAGCCCGATATTGGCAATGTCGCCCTTGGGGAACATCCAACCATACCCGCCGGGGAAATCGTTGGACAAGTAAATATCGGTCGCCTCGTGGGGCTTGAGCAGCGTCGTGCTTAACTGGCGAGTTTCGACAATATCCGTATTGGTACTGCCAATTGCTTTACCAATGAGAGAATGCGGCCCGTCCGCTCCAATTATGGCTTTGGCACGCACCACCTGCCCATCTGAAAATGTCAAAACCCCGTCCGCGCTTACGGATTTCAGCTTGACCCCAAATGTACATGCCGCCCCTGCCGCCTCGGCTTTGGCTACCAAAGACGCATCAAATGCCCGGCGGTCAATCATATGGCCGGAGAAATTTTTGGTCAGGTCAGGTGTACCGCTTTCAACATAGGTGATCATCTCGTGAATGCGCTGGACGCTGGTTTCGGTGATAACCAAATCCCCGGCGTCAAGCATGGCCGGAACGAACTCCGCACATTGCACCGGATGCCCGGCCACCGCTTTTTTCTCAAAACAAGCCACGCGCAGTCCGGCCTTTTTTGCGTACTGGGCAGCAATAATCGCCGCGCTGGCCCCGGCAGGGCCAAGACCTATGACAGCGACATCAAGCCGCACAAGTCGCACTCGCTGTTGCGGCTTTATCGGCACCGAGTTTAATGGAGCAACAGGCATGTTCCTGGGTGTGTTTACGGCCAATCATTTGGCAGGCGGCCAGCGCCCCGTCCGCCGGAAAGGCAATCCCGTCCAGACCTGCCATGACCGCGTAAGCATCGGTAACACGTTTGTGCATACCAGCGGGACGCGCACAGCCAAGCAACACGCTTTTATCGCCCATGCGCTTGCGCGCTTCGAGGAATATCCGGCCGACATCGCTGGTGCTGGGAACAGTGAAAGTCCCCGGCTTGGCATAAAACGGCATGATAACAACAAGCACCAAAGCCTGAATATCGTAGCGGCTGACAATGTCCAGCGCATTGGCTTCGCCCAATAATTTCCCGTAATGAAGTCCGATGACAATATGCGGGCTGATTTCCATCTTGGTCGCGCACAGGGCGGCAAGAGTTGCCTCAAAATCTGCCACCGGGCGATCAAGCTTGTACACCTGTTTGATGGTTTCGTCCGCGCCGATCACATCCATCATGGCCGTATCAACCCCGGCCGCTTCCATACGCTTGGCTGCGACCTCGTCGGTCAAGGCCGTGTGGATGGCAATTTTTAAATGGGGGAAATCATGCTTGAGTTTTTCGACCACGGGCAGATAGCGGTCATAATTGATCTCGTTGCGCTTGTTGGAGCCACCCGACAGCAAAAACCCTTGCAAGTCTTGCAACAGGATTAAATCGCGTACCTTGCGGTCAAGCATTTCCGGCTTGGTCGCCGGGATCATCGGCTCCAGGATTTTTTTCTGGCAATGATCGCAATTGAGCGCACAACCGCCAGCGGTGATGGAAAATGCAGGGAACGAGTTTTTCCCGCACCCGGACATTTCGGAACTTTCAAACTCTTTAAAGGTCGGGGTCGAAAAACGAATATCGCGGCCCAGAATATCGGGGGCGCGTGCATGCATCTCCGCGACCAGATCCGCATCAAACTGCGCATCCTCCAGAGCTTCGATCCGCGAAAGACCTTCGATCCAATTATTTGGCCAATTCACAATGTCCCCTTATATTAGCATTAGCTAATAGAGTATGACACTAGATTGGAAATAGCGCAAGTGGGAAGTCACAGGACTTCCCACTGCTGTTATATTAAAGTGCTCGTCTTTACAATGCGCGGCGGGCGCGGCGTTGTTCACGAGCGACGCGGCGTGCAAGAAAGCCTATAGTCGCGGCTGGTTTACTCACCTTTGCCGGATTGATTTTTGTCTTTACACTTATGACATCACCAGGGTGGAATACCTTAGCCATGACGGTCTCCTTCATTTGAACCACCTCACCATTGAAGCGGTTACTATCATGCCCATCATATAGCGCTAAAAGTGCAAAAAATGAACGGCTAGAACAGCAATACTCCTATGCACAAATGCATAGTTAAGCTATCGTTAACCACGATTATTGCAACACTGTAATGATTTGCAGTTTGCGAGCGCCGCGTATAGATTAGGCCAAACAATTATGCCAAATAGGGAAATATTATGATCCAGAATTTTGACGTACAGGGCGGGCCGGACTATGGCCGCAGGAACTTACCAAAACTGCGAAAGACCCTCACCGGGCTTGGCTTGGACGGATTTATCATCCCACATGAGGACGAATATAATAATGAATATTTGCCCGACTGTAATGAGCGTTTGATGTGGGCCACGGGCTTTACTGGTTCTGCGGGGGCATCCATAGTGCTTACGGACAAAGCCGCCATGTTTGTAGATGGTCGCTATACCTTGCAAGTGCGGACGCAAGTAGACGGAAATCTGTTTGCTTTTGCGCGTCTCGAAGGCGGCGGCATGGCCGCCTGGTTAAAGGACAACGCGGCGGGGTTGACCATTGGGTATGATCCAAAATTGCACAGCCCGGATGCGCTGGCGCATCTTGTCAAAGCCGTAAAAACCGCAGGCGGAAAATTACAAGCCGTGGAAACCAATCCCATAGACCAAGCATGGACGAACCGCCCCCCTGCCCCCAAGGCAGAACTGACGATACAGCTTTTGGAATTGGCGGGACAATCCCACGCCGACAAACGCGAGAAAATTGCCAAAGCCGTCAAAGACAAAGGCGCGGACGCGGCCTTGGTCACCGCCCCCGCCTCTATCGCATGGCTTTTGAATGTGCGCGGTGGTGATGTTATGTGTTCGCCTTTACCGTTAGCTAGCTTGATCATCAATGCTGATGCCAGTGCGGAATTATTCATAGACCCAGACAAGATCACCGACGAAATCCGCGAGCATTTTGGCAATCAGGTCTCCATATCGGGCGAAGATGAGTTGGCGGGTTATTTGGGCAATTTGGCGGGAAAAACCGTCATGCTCGATCCGGCGGGCAGTTCCAGCTTTATGTTCGAGACCCTCAAAAACGCCGGCGCCACTATCATCAAGGCAATGGATCCAATAGCCCTCCCCAAAGCCCGTAAAAACGCCGCAGAAATAGCCGGGGCCGCCGCCGCTCATGTCCGCGACGGGGTCGCCGTCACCCGCTTCCTGCACTGGCTGGCTACTGAAGCCCAGGACGGCAAAGCGGACGAGATTAGTGCGGCGCAGAAATTGGAAGCTTTTCGCACCGATACGGGCGTTCTCAAAGACTTGAGTTTTGAGAGCATATCCGGCGTAGGTTCCAACGGGGCTATCGTCCACTACCGGGTCAGCACCGCCACGGCCAAAAAGCTGGAGCCAGGTTCATTATATCTGATCGACAGCGGCGGACAGTATGTGGACGGCACCACCGACATTACCCGCACCGTACCCATCGGCAAACCTACACGCGAGATGATAAAGACTTTCACCCTCGTCCTGAAAGGCCATATCGCCCTGTCCCAAGTACGCTTCCCAAAGGGCACTACCGGACATGCCCTGGATGCCCTAGCCCGCATGTCCCTCTGGGCGCACGGCCTCGATTATGACCACGGCACAGGCCACGGCGTCGGGGCATATCTCGGTGTCCACGAAGGCCCGCAGCGTATCGCCAAAACGCCCAGTTCCGTTGCACTTGAACCCGGCATGATCGTCTCCAACGAGCCAGGCTATTATAAAACGGACGCATTCGGCATCCGCATAGAAAACCTGCAATATGTCACCGAGCCAGCCCACATAAAAGGCGGCGAGCGCGACATGATGGGCTTCCACACCCTGACACTGGCCCCCATAGACCGTGCTTTGATAGACAAAGACAGGTTAAGCCAGAACGAAATTGACTGGCTCAACAGCTATCACAAGCGCGTACTGGAAGAAATCGGCCCGCTAGTAGACTATAAGGTCACCACTTGGTTGATTAAGGCGTGTGCGGAGGTTTAATCTTTGTCAATTAGCTGTTTTTCTAACAAACCCTGCAAATAATCTGCAAGTTCGGTTACATCAAAATGGCCTTCACTCCATGCCTTATCAGCAGCTTTCAAGGCGGCATAATATGGTTCGCGGTTTTCTCTAATACGCTCCGGGACAATTTTACTTCCTGGTAACAGCCCACCGTGACGCAAACACAACAAGTAATAACACGCAGCACGAGCAGTTCTTCCATTTCCCTCAACGAATGGATGTATCCAGTTCAAACGCCATAATGCATAGGCGGGTATGAGCGTCGGATGGTCGCCTGTATCCCAGTTTTCATGGACGAAAGAAATAAACCGGTCCATCCAATTATCAACTTCATTGAAATGTGGTGGAAGATGGGAGCCCACATAAATAGGCTCTTTTCTATAGCGTCCTCCAAACTGTGTAATATTTGCAACTGCCGTAAGGTTCAACGCCCAAAGCGTGTATTTATCAAAAGCTTCTGGCCCTCTAAGCAAAGCAAGCTCAATACAATTTGTCAGTAAATCATACTGCCGCAGAAGGTTTTGTTCTTGTACCCGTGTAAATAACTCCGGATTATCTTTCTCGCGAACAATCATTCGCAATTCCTCTTTTATCTACAAATCCGAATTGTACTTGAAGCCCTTTTCACGCTCTCTTTGGTAATCGAACTCGACCCAAGAGCATTCCCAAAAGCAAAACTAACACGTTGTTCGCGTAATTGTGCGTCCGTTATTACTACGTCCTTTGCCTTTTCTAACAAATCTTGCAAATTTTTGTTCACCTTACTTGGTTTTAAAAACGGTTTGCGCTCTGCCATGATTCTTCCTCCGAGTTTCAAGATTATTGTACATACCTAAGAGTTGTTGACAAGTTAACTATTGAATAAATTCCAACCACTCAGCTTCGCTCAACACCTTCACCCCCAAGCTTTCAGCTTTTTTCAACTTGGAGCCTGCACCCGGCCCAGCGACCAGATAATCAGTTTTGCCTGAAACACTACCGGAAACCTTTGCGCCGAGGCTTTGCGCTTTGGCTTTGGCTTCGTCGCGGCTCATCAGTTCCAGCTTTCCGGTGAACACGACCGTTTTCCCGGCGACCGGGCTGTCGGTGCTTGGAGCCTCGGCGTCTATGACCGTGACTTGAGCCAGTAGCTCATTGACCACTTGCATGTTTTGCGGGGATTTAAAAAATCCGACCAGTGCGCTGGCGCAGGCTTCGCCGACACCGTCTATGGATAGCAGTTCTGCTAAAGCATCATCGTCCCCTTGCACCATTTTTTGCACAGCGGATAAAAATATATCGAAGGATAAATAGTGTCTGGCTACGAGTGTGGAATTGCCGTGGCCGACATGGCGGATACCAAAACCGTACAAGAAGCGAACAAATTCTATCTGCCGCCGCGCATTGATTGCAGCGAATAAATTGGCTGCGCTTTGCTCGCCCCACCCCTCCCAGGTTTCTAGCTTTATTTCGCCGTTGCGGGCTTCGAGCGTGAAGATATGGGCGGGTTCCAGCACCAGGCCTTTTTCGTAAAACGCCTCGATTTGTTTGATCCCCATGCCGTCTATATCATAGGCTCGCCTTGAGACGAAATGCTTCAAACTTTCAATAGCTTGCGCCGGACATTGCAAGCCATTTGTGCAGCGCCGTATCACATCTCTATTGCCTTTTTCGTCCACTTCACGCACCGCATTTGCACCGCAAACCGGGCAAGATTTTGGCAGTGTGAATGGGTCTGGACGCCTTGCCCTATCCCCGTCCAAAACCCGTAAAACCTGGGGGATGACATCCCCGGCCCGCTGGATTTCTACGCTGTCACCGACCCGCACATCCAGGCGTTTTATCTCGTCTTCATTATGAAGCGTGGCGTTGGAGACGACAACACCGCCAACGGTCACGGGCTTTAATCTGGCTACCGGAGTGAGCGCGCCCGTACGCCCGACCTGTACGTCAATGGCTTCAATAATGGTGGTGGCTTTCTCCGCAGGAAACTTATGGGCGACGGCCCAGCGCGGGGCGCGGGATACGAAACCGAGCCGCTCTTGCAAAGCCAGATCATTGACCTTGTACACCACCCCGTCAATGTCATAACCGAGCGAACTTCTGTCGGTTTCGATCTGCTTATAATGGGCAATCATGTCGTCAGCATTGTTGAAAACCCGCATCAAATCATTGACGTTAAAACCCCATCTCTTGAACGCCAGCACGGCGTCCATTTGCGTATCCGCTATGGGTGCGCTCATCTCTCCCCAGGCATAGGCGTAAAACTTTAGCGGTCGGTTGGCGGTGATGCGTGGGTCAATTTGCCGGAGCGAGCCTGCCGCCGCATTACGCGGGTTTTTGTACGGCTCTTTGCCTGCATGTTCCTGGGCAGCGTTCATGGCGGCGAAATCTTCGTGGTCAATATAAACCTCGCCGCGCACTTCCAGCACGTCTGGCCAACCTGAACCTGTGAGGGTTTCGGGAACGTCCTTGAGGGTGCGGATATTGGCGGTGATATCCTCGCCAATGCGCCCATCGCCGCGTGTTGCGGCCTTGACCAATTTACCATGTTCATAACGGATGGATGCAGATAAGCCGTCTATTTTAGGTTCGGCGGTAAACGCCAATGGGGCATCTTCCGCCATGTTCAAAAACCGCCTGACCCGTGCGGCAAAATCTTTTACATCACCCTCGTCAAAAGCATTGTCCAGAGACAACATAGGCACCGAATGGGTAATCTTTCCGAACCTGCCGGAGGGTTTGGCACCGACATGTTGCGAGGGGCTGTCTTTGGTCGCCAATTCGGGGAATTTCGCTTCAATCGCTAGCAAACGTTTGCGCAAGGCATCGTATTTGGCATCGCTCACCGTCGGGGCGTCTTGCTTATAATACGCATCGTCATGGATACGAATTTCTACGGCCAAAGCATGATGTTCCCGTTTGGCCTTGGCAATATCTCCGCTCATGATATCCGCATCAACTTGCGGGCGGCGGCGCGGGCTTCGTCTGTGACATGCTTCCCGGCCAACATACGGGCGATTTCTTCCTCGCGGTCATTGTCCGCCAAAGATACGACATTGGTCAATGTGCTTCCGCCTTTGCTGGATTTGCTGATCAAGATTTGGTGATCGGCACTGGCGGCTACTTGCGGGGAATGGGTAACGACCAACACTTGCGCGGTTTCCGACAGGCGGGACAAGCGCCGCCCGACCGCATCGGCGACCGCGCCGCCAACGCCCTGATCAACCTCATCAAATATCATCACTTTTTGGCCATCGCCGCTCATAGCCCCGGCCAAAGCCACTTTGATGGCCAGAGCAAAGCGGGCCAATTCACCACCTGAAGCTATTTTCTCCAGTGGGCCGATGGGTGTACCAGGGTTGGTGGATACAAGAAAACGTATTTGATCACGACCATAGGGGCCGTCTTGTATTTCGGTAATCTCGGAAACAAATTGCGCCTTGTCCATCTTCAGAGGCGGCAATTCGGTAATAACATTTTTATCTAATTTGCGAGCAGCAAACTTGCGAGCTTTGGTTAGTTTTTCGGCGATCCGGTCGTAGCTGGATTGGGCTTGCGCCATCCTCGTCTGCGCCCTCAACAAATTTTCGGCATACCCCTCTAGGGCCAACAGTTCATCCCCGAATTTTTGCCGTAAATCCGCCAATCCGTCTACACCCACATTATACTTACGCGCCGCAGCCCTGAGGGCAAATAGGCGCTCTTCCAATTTGTCTAGCCTGTCCGGTTCAAAATTAAATACCTGTGCCGCATCACCAACGGCGGTGCGGGCTTCGTCTAGTTCCAGCAACGCTTTTTCGAGCGCCGAACTTGCGGTTGTCAATGCGGCCACGGCGGAATTATCATCGGCATCACCGATTTTAGCCCGCACCCGTTCCAACCCGGCCAAAGCCTGGGCAATACGGGATTCGTAAACCCCGTCCTCTCCCAGCGCCTCTCCGGCAGCCCGAAGCTCGCCGAGCGCACCTTCAGCATGTTGTAACAATTTGCGTTCAGCCGCCAGTACCGCGTCCTCGCCTGCCCTTGGAGCCAAGCGGTCAAGCTCACCAATGGCATGTTCAAAAAATTCCCGGTCTTCATCAGATTTAGCCTGACGAGATTTCAGGGCGGCGAGTGCATCTGCGACCGTTTTCAGTGTTTCGTAAGCTCCGGCACACTTTACGAGCAGGTCATCATGGCCACCAAACCTGTCCAACTGTCCCCGGTGTGTAGAGGGATCAAGCAGGCCGCGACCATCGTGTTGACCGTGAACTTCAAGCAACCCCCCACCAATTTTCGCTAACAATTTAACACTAACGGCCGCATCATTGATGTAAGCTCGCGAGCGACCCTCCGCCGTGATGGTGCGGCGCAATACGATGTCTTCGCTTTGGTCAAAGTCTATGTCAGCAGTCTCAAGCGCATCCCAAATTTTATGACCAGGCTCTATTGAGAAGCTGGCGACACATCTGGCTTTGTCTGCGCCCGAACGCACCAGACCCTTATCGGAACGCGCCCCAGTGGCCATGCCGAGCGCATCAAGAATAATGGATTTACCTGCCCCGGTCTCTCCGGTCATTGCCGAAAGACCTGAGCCTAGTTCAAGGTCAAGAGCTTCAATAAGAACAACATTGCGAATGGATATTTCGCTGAGCATTTAGCGTCCCCTTCCGCAAGCTCCTAGGGCCTGTGGACAATTAAGACAGGGCACTGGCACCTGCCATTTTGCTGCTGATAGTTCACGAAATGCGATGGACTAGCTCGCTAATTCAAGCATTTTCGTAGGCTATCAGCGGGAAAATGGCAGGTGTCCCACAACATTTCAACTAAAAAGAGGGATTTTCGCCCATGTGCTCCAGGTTCGCACTGATCTGGCTTGAATATACTATGGCATGTCCTGCGCCAAACAGTACGAACCTGGAACAAATGGGCGAAAACCAGTGCCCTGTCCTAATTGTCCACAGGCCCTAGAACAAGCGTTCTTTCAGCCGTCGCCAATAACCACGTTCGCGTTCGACCTTGATTTCTGTGTGAAGATCAACACCGTATTTTGAAAGCAAGGTATAGCTATCATGATACCACTCACCGCCTGGGTAATTATAACCCAAAACCGAGCCCACATTTTTGGCTTCATTGATCAAACCCAAAGATACATAGACCTCCACCAAGCGGTGCAAGGCTTCTTCGACCTGGGACGTGGTATCGTATTTTTTCACAACATTTTTGAACCGACCAATCGCCGCTAAATGCTGGTCTTGGCGTAAATAATAACGCCCAACATCCATTTCCTTACCAGCCAAATGGTCGTGGGTCAGCTCCAGTTTTAGCCGGGCATCGCGGGCATAATCCGAATCTGGGTAGCGGCGCACGACTTGCTGTAGTGCCGACTCTGCTAGCACTGTCGTACCTTGGTCGCGTCCAACATCAAAGATTTGTTCGTAATGGCTTATAGCGATGAGATAATAGGCATAGGGTGTCGAATCGCTACCAGGGTGTAGGCTGATGAACCTTTGTGCGCCTGCAACAGCATCATCATAATCCCCTGACTGATAATGGGCGAATGATGACATCAACATGGCACGGCGTGCCCAGCGGGAGAACGGATGCTGACGCTCCACTTCATCAAAAAACAAAATAGCCTCGGCCCAACGTGTGGCATCCATTTTTTCTAAAGCATTTGTGTACAAGGTTTCTGCCGGGCGTTCCACATAGGCCAATTTGGCTTTTTGCTTGCGCCCGAAGGTCGAACATCCACTGAGAACAAGCCCAATGACAAACACCGCAATTGCGGGGCGCAGTATGCGTCCAGTGTTAGAAAAAAACTTCATAATATGGCTCTCGTTCATTTGCCTGCTCTTTTATGCACTCCGACTCGCAGATTACACGCATTTGGTCAAACAAAATAGCATTAAGATTAGGAAAGACAGCTCTTACAAGGCTGATACGGTCTCTTCAAGCCTAGAAACGCCTTGGAACGCATTCTTAGACAGTGCTGACGGTGCTGTCTGGTAAGTGAATTTCCATGCATCCGGATCAGCGAACAAAGCAAGCAGCAATTGATGGTTAATCGCATGACCTGCGCACACCGTGGTTACCCGCCCTAAAAGTGGCCCACCCACATACATGTCTCCCAACAAATCCAGTGCTTTGTGGCGAACAAATTCGTCTGCGAAGCGCAATCCACCTGGATTTAAGACTGTGCCGCCGTCAACGACAATGGCGTTGTCATAAGAACCACCAAGGCTAAGGCCTGCTTCGCGCAACGCCACAACTTCATGAGCGCGAGCAAATGTCCGGGCAGAGGCCATACGCTCCCGAAAAGCCTTCACATCCGGTTCGATTTCAATGCGTTGACGACCGATGACAGCATCTTCAAAATCGATGGTAACATCCAGATACAGGTATGGAGATGGATCAATGCGTGCATAGGCATTGCCAGCCTGAACCTCAACAGATTTCAAGACCTTGATATACCGCCTCGGCGCTTCTTGGGATACCATCCCGACCTGCTCTATCAATTTTAAGAACGGTTCAGAACTGCCGTCCAATGCAGGAAGCTCGGGGCCATTTATTTCAACCACGATATTATCAACACCGCTAGCTGAAAGTGCCGCCATGAGGTGCTCTATTGTAGAAACCTGTACACCCGCCACATTACTAATTGTCGTGCACCGCTTCACATCAGTCACAGCGTCAGCGCGCACGGCTATTTCATTTTCAATATCACCCACATCCGTTCGCACAAATACAATACCGGTATTGACCGGCGCAGGCTTGAGCACGAGGTGGACATGCTGCCCACCATGCAAAGCTACACCTTCGCACCGAGCAACATTACGTAATGTCGCTTGCCTTTGTACGGGGATAATCGGCATATCAATTGTCATACAGAAACATCATCATATTAGTGTGGCTTAATTTATAAACTCTAGTGGAGGAATACCTACAAGAAAACAAAAGCTATGTTACAGTATGTTACAGTTTATGAACAAGTTTTAACCTAATGTTTTCAATGATTTACGCGTATATTACTGACCATAAATTCAGTTCAAAAACAGCCCCGAAACCACCGCGTTTCCCTTTGGCAAACATGTTGATATGTCAAACGGCTTGAGCCCCGCAGGAGGATTTACGCCTCTTGCGCGGCATCCACCTTACAGGTTTCAGCGTTTATTTACTCGGCATTTTGAGTGGTCAGCTTACAAGGATCAGAGCCTTTTTAGGCGGCACTCCTAAATGTTACTTGTTTTGCCGGCGTAAGAAAGACGGAATTTCCAGTTCGTCATCTTCGTCGACTCCGAACAAATCACCTGTTTTATTTGACGTCAAATCAGGCCTAGTGATTGGCGCAACAGGCCTGGTCTTTTTGCGGCCAAAAAACCCGAACGGACGCTTAACGACCGTTTGCGTTTCTACGGACGCAATGGTTTCTCTTTCCAGGCTTGCAGTTGGCGAAACTGTTGGCGCATCGGGTGTTTCAATATTAGGTCGCGTATATGTAAATGGCGCAGGCTCTTTGGGCCGTGAAACAAACCTGTCTTCAGGTATTTCTGATTGCACTTCCTCTATAGCTATATCGTCCGGCAAATCAGTCGTCTCATTATATGTGGGCTCAAAATCATTTTCAGCACCTGTGGTATTCGAATATCTCTTTGATGTTTGAGCTACTTCCACCTGTTCCTCGGGCTCCGCACGTGTTTCAATATCGGCAACCAGCGGCGCATAAATTTCATTACTATCCACACCCGTGGCGACGACAGAAATACGTACAATACCGTCCAGATCCTTATCAAGCGCTGACCCGACAATGATATTGGCATCTGGGTCAACCTGACCACGGATTAAGCTGGCCGCTTCGTCAACCTCGTAAAGCGTCAAGTCAGAACCGCCCGTAATATTGATCAACACACCTTTGGCACCCTTGAGGGATACATCATCCAAAAGCGGATTGGCAATTGCACTTTCTGCGGCCTCAATAGCGCGGCGCTCACCTGTTGCTTCGCCTGTACCCATCATAGCCTTGCCCATTTCGCCCATCACAGTGCGCACATCAGCAAAATCCAGGTTAATCAGCCCTGGCACAACCATCAAATCAGTAATCCCCCGTACGCCGGAGTTCAGTACTTCATCAGCCATGGCAAATGCATCAGCCATGGTTGTGCTTTCAGTCGCAATGCGGAACAAATTTTGATTTGGGATAACAATTAAAGTATCAACACAATTATAGAGAGTTTCAATACCGGCTTCCGCCAATGCCATACGCTTTGAGCCCTCGAACTGGAAAGGCTTGGTGACAATCGCAACAGTTAATATCCCGCGTTCCCGCGCAGCCTTTGCGATAACAGGCGCAGCTCCGGTTCCGGTTCCGCCCCCCATACCAGCTGCGACAAACAACATGTTTGTATCGTCCAGGTGCTCCATAATTTCTTGCAGTGAACTCTCCGCGGCCTCCTCGCCAACTTCCGGGCGCATACCAGCACCAAGCCCCTGCGTGATAGCCCCTCCCATTTGAATACGTCGCTCGGTTTTGGACAAAGCGAGCGACTGGGCGTCCGTATTGGCAACCAAGAACTCGATCCCGTCCAGGCCGGAATTGATCATATTATTAACAGCATTTCCACCGGCACCGCCTACGCCGATAACGGCAATGCGGGGTTTCAACTCGGGGGCTTTTGGTAGGGATATTTTGATGCTCATGTGTGGGACCTCGGCATTATGGTTTGCAAATCATTAACGCTAAAGTCCACGTAAAACCTTTAACATACGTTAATGCTACAAAGAAAATGAGCTGCTCTTTAGAAATTATCCTTAAACCACTTGAAAGACCGCACAACATTTCCGCCCGCGTAGCGGCGCTGGCGAATTCGTCGCCCAGACAAATCAGGCGGCCCGGATATGGCTTCTCTTTTTTCTTGAAAAACGTGCTTGATCAATCCTGCGGCCACGGCAAAGTCCGGCCCTGTCATCGTGTCCGGCAAGCCGAACAATCCGTGAGGTCGACCGACCCGTACACGCTTGCCAAATATATATTCTGCCAACTGCACGGCACCCGACAATTGCGCCGCACCCCCGGTAAGCACAATACGGCGCCCGGCAAAATCACCTATACCCGCCGCCTTAAACCGGTCGCGCAAAATTTCAAATGTCTCTTCAGCCCGGGAGCGTACAATACTGGTCAGGGCAGATAACGGTTCCTGGTGTAGTTCGTCTTCAGCGCCCATAGGCGGACAGGGCACCGTCTGCCCATCATCGCCTGGGCTTTCCAAAGCTGACCCATAGATGGTTTTAATACGCTCCGCAGCTTCCCACGGCGTGGTCAAGCCGCGTGCTATGTCGCTTGTCACGTTTTTACCACCAACACTAATAGCGTCAACAAAAGCCAAAGTTCGGTCACGGAATACAGCAGCCGTTGTAATCCCCGCCCCCATATCAATCACGGTAACGCCAAGATCAAATTCATCTTCGACCAAAACCGCCTCCCCTGCTGCATAAGGCGATGCGATCATACCCTCAATGCGCAAATGGCAACGCTCTATACAGTGAGAAAGGTTGCGTAAAACCCCGACATTTGCCGTAACGAAATGCATGTCCACACCCAAATGGCTCCCGAACATACCACGTGGGTCACGGATACCGCGCTCGCCGTCCAACGTCCAATTTAGTGGCAAGGCATGTAATATTGCCTGATCCGGTTCCGCAAATTCAACCATAGCCGTATCAATCACGCGCCGTAAATCTTTGTCAGCCACCTCTGCGCTGGAAAATTTAGTTTCCACATTGATATGGCGCGACTTCAAGGAACGGGTAGACACATTGACGATCACTGACTGAATGGCAAAACCAGCAGCACGCTCCGCCTTTTCAACCGCATGCCGGATTGTATGTTCTGCCGCCTCCATATCAACCACGGCACCCGCCTTTAAGCCAGCACTGGCTTGATAACCTGCACCAAGTATGCGCACGCCTGTATTTTCTTCCTGCTGGCCGATAAAACATACAACTTTGCTGGAGCCCACATCAAGAATAGCAAATATTTCAGGCTGTGCGGTGCCTGAACGACCAGAAAACAACGCCACTCCCTAAACTCTCTTAGGTTTTCGGGCGCGTTTTTCCGCGTCTCTTGGCTTTAACGTCAATCGACCCTTCACCCGCATATCAACACGTTGCAAATTCAAATCGAGAAGCCCGTATTGTTGATTATATGTATCAAACCTATGCAACGCCGCACCAGGGTTTTGTTCTGGCAACAATATTCGCAACCCGCCGTTTAATACAATATCCCATCGCCTGCCGCCCACAAAAACCATTGCCTCCGCTCTTTCAAACACATCCGGATGAGATTTCAGCATCGTCCATACGGTTTGCGCACGGGACGCAGCACCGGGGCCAACGACAAATGGTAAATGTGCGAACTCTCTTGCATCCGCTGGAGAGATAACTGCACCTGTATTATCAACCACATGTATGGTTTGATTGGTCTGCCACAGAGCATAGGGTCTGCGCTCATTTATATGTACCACAATACGGTCAGGCCACAAACGGCGTACAACTGCCGTTTCCACCCAGCTCAGAGATTGAATCCGCTCTTGCGCATTCTCAATATCCATATCAAACAAATAATCACCCGGCCTGACACCCAGCATTTGCCGGATTTTGTCTTCCTGGACACGGCCTTCACCGACAACATCCACGTATTTCACAACAAAGCCCATACCGACCAATCGTTGCTTTTTAAATTGGTCAATGTTTGACGAAATTTGCGGTAAAAAACCACCGAGCCACAACCCGCCCCAAACAACTCCAAAGATCAAGGCCAAGGCCGTGATCAAAAGACGGTTAAACTTGCGGCGTGAATAACTGGCACTGCGGATTTGCGCTGTTGCCCAGTTGCGCGCTCCGCGCAATCCCGGCTTAAGCGGGCTTACCCGCCGCGCACCTCCAAACTTCGCAGCTTTCCTTGGCTTGCCAGCCCTACCCATATTTCCTACCTTGGCCATGTAGCGTCCTCAACTATCCAGCGGCAAAGCTGGCGAAAATTCATGCCCGTCGCCTCGGCCTGTTCTGGCGAAAGCGATTTTGGGGTCATTCCCGGTTGAGTATTAAGTTCAAGCATTACGATTTTGTTTACTATATCCTTTTTTGTCGACTTTTTGTTGATTTTCTCATCATCATAGCGAAAATCAGACCGGGTAAGCCCCCGGCACCCTAGAGCTTGGTGGGCAATTTCAGCCCATTTCATACAAATTTTTGCGACTTCGGCGGGGATTTTAGCTGGAACAATATGGCTGGAGCCACCATCAGCGTATTTGGCTTCATAATCGTAAAATGTCGTATGGGCTATAATTTCAGTAACACACAAGGCTTTCCCGTTCATCACACTAACGGTCAACTCCCGGCCAGGCGCAAATCGTTCCGCTAGCACCAACGCCCCCATTTTTTCGTTCATGGCGATGTCCAGGGGCGGGTGTTTGGCGCCTTTGGGCACAATATATACGCCAACACTAGAGCCTTGGGCATTGGGTTTGACCACATAGGGCGGTCGCATCACATGTTTTTGCGCCGCAAGCTTACGCTCAACCAACTTGCCCAAGGGCACACGGATGCCGGACGCCTTTAAAACGATTTTTGCCCGGTGTTTATCCATGGCCAGGGCAGACGCCAGCACGCCGCTATGGGTATAAGGTTTGCCAAATAAATCCAGCACACCCTGCACCCTGCCGTCCTCTCCCCATTCGCCGTGCAGGCAATTGAACACCACATCCGGGTCGGCACGCGATAATTGCGCCCACAAATCCTGCCCCACATCAATCTTTATTGTTTTAAAACCCTCCGCCTCCAAAGCTTCATTGACGGCATCACCAGAGACCAAAGACACCTCACGTTCTGCCGACATACCGCCCATCAGAATTGCAATTTTCTCAACCATGATTTACGCGCCTTACACCAATGCGCCGGATTTCCCACTCCAGACGGATTTTTTCAGACACCAAAACTTTGGCGCGAATAGTTTCCCCAAGCTCTTCCAAATCGGCCGCGCTGGCATTGTTTTTATTGATCATAAAATTACAGTGCTTTTCCGACATTTGCGCCCCCCTGATTTCAAACCCGCGTCCGCCAGCCGCATCAATGACTTGCCAGGCACCACGTCCCCCAGATAGTTTTGGGTTAGGGTTTTTAAATGTCGAACCGCCGGTTTTCTCCCGAAGCGGTTGTGACAACTCCCGGTCTTCTTTAATCTTCTTCATTTGGGTAAAAATATGGCTCGGATGCTTCTCAAAGCCTTGAAACACCGCTTGTATAAAGATTAAATCCTCAGGCACATCTGTGTGCCGATAGGTATATCCCATTTCGCGTACCGATAATATTTGCCGCCGCCCGCGCCGATCCAAAGCCACAACATCAAGTAATACACTTTTAGTATCCCCTCCGTAACAACCGGCATTCATCCGCAACGCCCCACCGACAGTTCCCGGGATGCCAACAAAAAACTCCAGGCCGCCAATGCCCGAAGCGCCGGCATGTTTTGCCAATACGGAATCAAGGCATGCCGCTCCGGCGCGTATTCTGTATTCGCCCAACAAATCTACTTTACCAAAATTAGGGCCAAGTCGGATGACAACACCCGGCACACCTCCGTCGCGCACCAAGGTGTTGGAGGCAACGCCCAAGACTTGCACCGGAATATCCATAGGCACTTGCGCCAGAAACAAAGCTAAATCCGCTTCGTCTTCAGGGATAAACAAGACCTGGGCAACGCCACCAACCCGAAACCAGGTAAAGGGTGCCAAAAGCACATTTTCCTTCAGCTTCCCTCGTACTTCAGGCAATTGGTGCAAAATGGAAGGAAATGTCATATTTACAGCTCCGCTAGTTTTTCGGGAAGCTCTGCGGCCCAAAACGTAATATCCCCGGCACCAAGATAGACTATATAATCGCCCGGCTCTATAACAGACTTTAAGGTCTTAGCCAATGTCTTGCGCTCAACAGACTGCGCATTTCTATGACCGTGTCGTGCCAAACCTTCTACCAGTGCCGGGCCGTCGATACCGTCTATTGGTTCTTCTCCAGCCTCATAAACATCGGTGACATATACTGCATCCGCATCATTAAAACAGGTGCAAAACTCATCAAACAAATCCTGCAAGCGGGAATATCTGTGGGGCTGAACAACGGCATGGATTTTTCCCTTGCTGCTTATGCTGCTGACTGGGCACACCTGTCGCGCAGCTTTAAGCACGGCGGCTATTTCGACCGGGTGATGACCGTAATCATCTATTATTGTCACACCATTCCATGTGCCCACATGGGTAAAGCGGCGTTTCACCCCGCTAAAACCTTTGAGACCTGCACGGACTTGCTCCTCGTCCAATCCAAGCTCATAGGCTACGGCAATAGCGGCCAATGCGTTTTGGGTATTATGATCCCCGGCCATAGGCAAGATCAAATCGGCCCACCTAATTTCGGCCGCTTCGCCACGCGAACGGAACACTGCGTCAAATACGGCCCTGCCGTTTTCGTATCTTAAATTTTCAATACGCACATCAGCTTGGGCATTAAACCCGTAGGTGACAACTTTGCGGTCTGTCACCCGGCTAACCAAAGCCTGTACCTCGGGGTGATCAATGCACAACACCGCAAACCCGTAGAAAGGTAAATTCTCCACGAATGTGTCAAAAGCGGCGCGCAGATTATCAAATTCCCCGTAATGCTCCATGTGCTCGGGATCAATATTGGTAACGATTGCGACGGTTGGAAACAGCTTCAAGAAAGAACCATCGCTCTCATCAGCCTCAACCACCATCCACTTGCCTGCGCCCAATTTGGCATTGGCCCCATAAGCATTGATGATACCGCCATTGATGACCGTAGGATCAAGCCCGCCGCCGTCCAGAAGCGCTGCGACCATGGATGTAGTCGTAGTTTTGCCGTGAGTGCCACCGACCGCAACCGCCCATTTAAGCCGCATCAATTCGGCCAGCATTTCAGCACGCCGCACCACCGGGATAGCGCGGGCACGGGCTTCGACCAGTTCCACATTATCTTGCAAGATCGCCGACGATACGACAATGGCTGCACTTCCGTGGACCTGTTCGGTTTTTTGCCCAATATATATTGTGGCCCCTAAGCGTTTGAGCCGCTTGACAATATCATTTTCGCGGATATCCGAGCCTTGCACCTGATAGCCTAGATTAAGCATAACTTCGGCAATGCCGCTCATACCGATACCGCCAATCCCGACAAAATGTATCGGCCCAATATCGAATGGCATATGTTCAAATGGCATTTGGGTTTGCATATTTATATTTCCGTTAGCGGATGGCGATATTAGTGACGCACTTCGCCAAATCAGTTGTGGCACCCGGTTTGGCCGCGTTGCGGGTTGCACGGGATGCGGTTTCAAGCCAGAACGAATCATTCAACCTCTCCAAGAGAATAGATTTAACTATGTCCGGCGTAAACTCGAATTCAGGCAAAATATCGGCAGCCCCGAGGTCTTTTAAGGGCATTGCATTCACGCTCTGATGATCATCCATGGCAATTTTCAAAGGCACCAATAATGATGGTAGCCCCATTGCCATAATTTCCGACACGCTAGACGCCCCTGCCCGGGCAATAATGTAATGGGCATTGGCAAGATGAGTTTCTATGTCCGTAAAGAACGGCTCGCATATGGCCTGAACGCCTGCCTGCGCATATATGTCCCTGGCAAAGTCCAGGCTTTCCGCTCGGGTCTGCTGTATAACTGACAAACGCGAGCGCATATCTTCAGGCAGCAAAGCCACCGCTTGCGGCACTGTCTCGCTTAGAAGCCGCGCACCCAGGCTGCCCCCAACGATCAGTAAATTTATTTTACCAGTTGGCAGCTGATAGACCCTCTGGCTCGCGTCTATAATATGCGCCCGCAGCGGATTACCCAATACTTGCCAATTGGCTTTTTTAGGTAATTTCTCTAGCACTTCAAACCCCGATACCACCAAATTTGCCTTGGCGGCAAACACCCGGTTGACCCGGCCAAGCACAGCATTTTGCTCATGCAAAACCGTTGGTACACCCAGACTTTGCGCGGCTTTCAGTGCAGGAAACGCAGGATAGCCGCCGAACCCGGCCACCACATCCGGCTTCCAGTCTTTGATGAAAGCTTTGGCGGTTTTCACCCCTTGCATCAATTTCCACATACCGCCAATGGCGCGCACGGGATGCCTTGGCGTGATACTGGCCGCCTGGACTTCTATCATGGGGTCAGCCGGAATATTGCCGGCATGTTTGAGGCCCCTCGCATCGGTCATCAGAGCAATATCCCAACCGTCATTCTTCAAGTATTCCGCCAACGCCTGGGCCGGGAACATATGCCCCCCAGTCCCTCCTGCCGCCAGTAGTATCCGTTTATTCATACACCCTTACACAACTCCAAACCCATAAGCACCGGGTCGCTTTCTTGAAAATGCGAGAATCAACCCGGCGGAGAAACTCATGGCTAGCATGGACGAACCGCCGTAAGAAATAAATGGTAAAGTCATGCCCTTTGGCGGCGCGATATTGAGATTAACGGCCAAGTTAATCATGGTTTGCAAACCAATCATTGTCGCCAGTCCTGCAACAGCCAATTGCGAAAAATAATCGGTTAGATGTAATGCATTCCTAAAACTTCGGGCGACAAAAGCCGCGAGCAAAAAAACAAGGCCGACCGATAGCAAGAACCCAAATTCCTCAACCGCCACGGCAAAAATAAAATCCGTATGGGCATCGGGGAGCTGGTTTTTAATACTCCCTTCACCAGGGCCACGACCGAACAGCCCGCCATTAGCAATGGCTTCCAAAGCTTTGTCGGTCTGGTAAGTATCGGAGCCTTCAGGATTTAAGAAACGGCTTATACGGTCATTTACGTGCGGTAAAAAATTGAAAGCGGCCAAAGAGCCGACCAATGACAACCCCGCCAAAATTACCATCCACCTCAACGACAATCCCGCATAGAAAAACACGGCCCCAAAAATCATGGTCAGCAAAAAGGACTGGCCAAAATCAGGCTGGTTGATCAGCAAAAAAATCAACAATACATAGACTATAAACAAAATCGCTACACCGGGAAACTCAGGGCTTTTTTTGCGCACGGAAAACATCCAGGCCGCAAAAACGACGAAACCCGGTTTGGCGAATTCAGAAGGCTGCAAAGACAGAGGCCCTATCCTGATCCACCGCGTCGAACCTTTGACCTTATTGCCAAATTCTGGCAATAACACCATAACGATAACCGCACCGATTAACGCTAACACTGCGATACGTCTCGCATTATTGATCGGCATCATAGAGACGATAATCGCGCCAAAAAAACCCATTGTGACAAACAGGCTTTGGCGCATCAGAAAGAAGAACGGGTTATCATAGCCAAGCCGGTTAGCAGCAGCCGGACTAGCCGCCATGGACAAAACAAGCCCAAAAATTAACAGCGCCACAAACAGGCCCAATGTGACCCGGTCAATACTGCGCCACCACTCCAGTACGACAAAACGATTGGTTCGCGAACGACCAATCATGCGACGTTTTCTTTGCCGGTTGCACTCGGGCTAGTACTCGGGCTAGTACTGGGGTCAATATTGGCTTTTTCACGTTCGAACACGCCAATGATTTCAAGACTAAGCTTGCGAAACTCGTCGCCCCTTGCTTCGAAATCTTTAAATTGGTCAAAGCTCGCGCAGGCCGGAGACAACAAAACAACTGGATTGGGTGCCCGCGATGCCAACGCATCCTTGGTGGCACACATTATGGCCAACCGCAATTCTGTGGATACTTTTGCGGTAACTTTTTTGGCTTTTAAACTACGTTCAAAATCGTCCGCCGCTTCGCCGATTAAATAGGCACGGGTAATATTGCCAAAATGAGGGGCTAACGCGTCAAGAGCACCCTCTTTAGCCATATCTTGTTTAGCCATATTTTGTTTAGCCATATTTTGTTTAGCTTGACCACCAGCAATCCAGTAAATATTGTCATAGGTCTTAAGTGCCTGCGCCACAGCATCTACATTTGTAGCCTTGCTGTCATTTACATATTTCACGGGCCCGGCATGGCCTATGTTTTCAAGGCGGTGAGCCAGCCCAGGAAAGCTGAGTATGGCTTTGCCGATAGTTTTGGGTTTTAGCCCCAAGGCCCGTACAGCTCCGTAAGCGGCAGCGGCATTTTGCCAGTTATGTTCTCCGTCAAGGCCCGCAGCATCCCGTAAATCCACAACCAATTCACAACGCCCGTCCATCATGGAGTACAGCTTACCTTTGATAACGCACACCCCGCGCCCGAGTGAGCGCTTGCCTGAAATGGGTAGCACACGGCGACCATTTTGCGCTTTAAGCCGGGAGCAAATCCGCTTTCCTTGCGGTCCGTCAACACCGATAATCGCCGTATCATCTTTCGTCTGGTTTGCGAATATACGCAATTTGGCCTGCTCATAAGCCTTCATATCACCGTGCCGGTCCAGGTGGTCTGGTGTCAGGTTTAGGAAAATCGCTGCATTGGCTTTAAGACTATATGTGCGCTCAAGCTGATATGATGACAGTTCCAATACGTAGTTGGCCCCACCGTAAATATCTTCCAGATCAAGCACCCCGCGCCCGATATTACCGCCAACTTGCGAATCGCGCCCGGCTTCTGCCAATATATGACCAATGAGAGCCGTCGTGGTAGATTTGCCATTAGTGCCCGTAATTGCGATGATATTGGGGCGGCGCTCTGGAGCGCGGGCCATGACCTCGCGAGCGAAAATCTCTATATCGCAAATGATAGGCACGCCTGCATTCTTGGCCTTCTCTGCGCTCCAATGAGCTTTTGGTAGTTCATGGGGGACGCCGGGTGATAACATCAATTCATCTATCTTGTCCCAATCAGCCTTTGTCAAATCTTTGACACGCACACCTTGGTCTTTGGCGGATTTTTGGCTGGCTTCATTGTCGTCCCACGCCAGAACATCGGCCCCACCTTTTTGCAAGGATAGCGCCGCAGTGATACCACTCCGCCCCAGCCCGAAAACGGCAATGGTTTTTCCCTTAAATGTTCCAGCCTCAATCATGGTGGTTGCGTATTACCTATCTAAGTTTCAGTGTTGAAAGACCGATCATGGCCAAAATAACGGCGATGATCCAAAAACGAATAACAATAGTGGGTTCTGCCCAGCCCTTTTTCTCATAATGATGATGAATGGGAGCCATACGAAACACGCGTTTACCCGTGAGTTTAAACGAAGCCACCTGTACGATGACAGACACCATCTCCAAAACAAACAACCCGCCAATAATCGCCAAAACGATTTCGTGTTTTGTCGCTACGGCAGCAGCGCCCAAGGCCCCGCCCAAAGCCAAAGAACCTGTATCACCCATAAAAATCATGGCAGGCGGTGCATTATACCAGAGAAAGCCAAGCCCTGCGCCCAGTAATGATCCAAGAACAATGGTAATCTCGGCGCTACCAGGCACATAAGGCACACCCAGATAAGGCGCATAAACCGCATTACCTACCAAATAGGCAATAGCTGAAAAACTGGCCGCCGCGATCATCACTGGCACAATAGCCAGCCCGTCAAGCCCGTCCGTCATGTTAACCGCATTGGACGCACCAACGATAACGATACAGCCGAACGGAATGAAGAAAATTCCCAGATTAAACAATGTATCCTTGAGGAACGGTACCGCAAGCCCGGTGCTAAAATGCGACGGCTCACTAGGTGAAATTCTGGATAGGACATAAACAGCGATTGCGGCAATGGCAAATTCTACGACCAACTTAATCTTGCCGTTCAGACCTTTCGGATTTTGTCTGGAAACCTTCAAATAATCATCCACAAAACCAACCGCGCCAAACCCGATTGTGACCAATAAAACCACCCATAAATACGGATTACCGAGATTGCCCCACAGCAACGTGGAAACCACCATAGAGATCAAAATCAGCAAACCGCCCATGGTGGGCGTACCGGCTTTTGCCACAATATGCCCCTCAGGGCCATCCTCGCGAATTGGTTGCCCTTTGCCCTGCTTCAGCCTGAGCGTCCGGATCAGTTTTGGCCCGAATATAAAAGCGATCAGCATGGAGGTCATCACCGCCCCGCCAACCCGAAACGTGATATAATTGAACAAATTAAACGCCTGAAATTGTTCGGCGTAAGGTGCCAGCCATTCATAAAACATGGGTCTTGTCCTTTTTGTTACTGTTATTATTTGCGTGCGAATATTGCTTTAAACTTGCGACCAATTTACCCATACCAGAAGCATTAGACCCCTTAACCATCACAATATCACCGTCTTTAACGCTTGATATGAGGCCGTCAAGGCACGCGTTGTGATCTTTGTACCAACCACCGTTTACGGCTTTGGGTAAAACGTCATTCAAGTTCTTCATACACTCACCACAAGTGACCACCAGATCAATTTTCGCATCTTGCAAGGGGCCAAACAAGTCGACATGCATGGCCGCTTCGTCGTCTCCAAGCTCCAACATATCTCCAAGAACAGCAATTTTACGCCCCCTGTTTAAGCCTAAAACAGCAATGGCCGCCCGCATGCTTTCCGGGTTAGCGTTATAGCTTTCGTCGATTAAACGAATTTGCTTTTGATCAACGCAAAGATTGAACACCTGCCCGCGTCCGGATATATTACCTTGTGTTTTCAATGCATTACTAGCTAATTCTAAATCAACACCTGCAACTTTCACCACCAGTAAAGCCACCGCAACATTTTCAATCCAGTGCGCACCTACAAGCGGTATTTCAACATCAACAGTCTCGCCCAAAATATCCATACGGGCACGGCTGCCACTGGGTGTGTTGCTACTCGACAAGATGCGGGCATCCGCATGTTCGTCAAAGCCGAAGCGCAACACATTTACGTTTCCAGCCTGCTGTGCCAGCAAGGACGCATGCGGACTGTCCGCTGGAATGATCGCCGTACCGCCCTTTTCCAAGGATGCAAATATTTCTGCCTTGGCCTTGGCAATTCCTTCAATATTTTCAAAATGCGCCATATGGGCGGGTGCAATTTTTGTGATCAGCGCAATATTTGGCCGCACAATTTTTGACAGAGCCGCCAACTCTCCGGCATGGTTCATGCCCATTTCAAATACGCCGTATTTCGTATCTTGTGCCATGCCCGCCAAAGTCAGCGGCACGCCCCAATGATTGTTATAGGATTTAATCGATGCATGGGTATTCCCAGCGGCGCGGCACATGGTGGCGATCAATTCCTTGACGCTGGTTTTGCCAACACTGCCCGTCACGGCGATGCGGACGGCGGACGAGCGTTTACGCGCTGCAATGGCCAAATCTTCAAGAGCCTTTAAACCGTCAGGAACAATTAGGGCCGGGGTGTCAGAAACCGGGTGTTCGGAAATAACAGCACCCGCACCTTTCTCGTAGGCCATTGGAATAAAATCGTGGCCGTCCCGAATATCTTTGAGCGGCACAAACAGCTGGCCTGTTTCCAATGAGCGTGTGTCTATGGACAAACCGTTCACATCCCATTCTCCAACCGCCTGCCCGCCTGTTGCCAACTCGGCTTCTCTATGTGTCCAAAGCGCCCTCATGTTAAAACCTCACGCGCCACGGCTACATCGCTGAACGGGATAGTTTCACCGCCAATAATCTGACCAGTTTCATGGCCTTTCCCGGCAATGACCAAACAATCGTTTTTTTGTAACAGGGAAATTCCATGCGCTATAGCTTCAGCCCGACCTGCTATTTCTTGCGCATCAGGACATCCCGCCAACACAGCCTTGCGAATATCCGCTGGCACTTCCGAGCGGGGATTATCATCGGTGACAATCACCATGTCCGCCAACTTGTCGGCAACAACTCCCATTTTGGGGCGTTTGTCCGGGTCGCGGTCACCCCCACAACCAAATACGACGATGATCCGCCCCATTGTATGCGGACGCACGCCGCGCAACAGCTTTTCCAGACCGTCCGGCGTATGGGCAAAATCGACAAATACTGGCGCACCCGCATCCGTGCGGCCTGTCAACTCCATCCGCCCGGCCACGCCGCGCAAATGCTCTAATGCCTCAAGCGCAACATCTTTGGCAACACCCGTTTTAACCGCTAACCCCAAAGCACTAACGGCGTTCAGCACTTGAAATTCTCCCGCCAAAGGTAATTCTATTTTGGTACGCTTACCGTCCCACATCAATTGCAAGCTTTGGCTCGACGCACGCGGGGTCAATTCGGCAATGCGGATATGCTCACCCGCCCAGCCGACGCTCATAACCTCAAGCCCCGCATCTTTGGCCACCCCTGCCATGCGCCGTCCGTATTCCCCGTCAACATTTATGACTGCGGGTAACCCCTTGTCTGCAAGCTCACTAAACAAGCGGGACTTGGCGAGAAAATAATCTTCCATATTATCGTGATAATCAAAATGGTCTTGGGTCAAATTGGTAAACCCGACCGCCGCCAATTTCACCCCATCAAGGCGGTATTGCTGTAGCCCGTGGGACGACGCTTCCATGCCTGTATGGGTAACACCATTTTTTGCCAATCCAGCCAGAGTTTGGTGCAAGGCCACCGCGTCAGGCGTGGTGTGTTTTAATGGCTCCACACCTTCCTTCCGGGTCACACCGAGCGTCCCAAAGCACGCGGCATTAAACCCGGCATACTCCCAAATTTGCCGCAAAAACTCTATGGTCGAGCTTTTTCCGTTCGTCCCCGTCAGGGCCACAATAGTCTTTGGTTGCTCAGGATAAAGCCTGGCGGCAATATGCCCATAAAGTTTGCGGGGATTTTCAGCCGCAACATACGGCACAGGCATGTCCGAAAGCCCCGGCAAACTCAACACGGCCGCAGCCCCGTTCTCCAGCGCACTTTCAATATAATCGCGGCCATCGGCCAGCGTCCCCGGCAAGGCCGCGAACAAATCCCCTGCTCTTACGGCGCGACTATCCGAAGTTATTCCAGTGATAGCTACATCAAGCCCGTTCAACTTTATTGGCTTGATTAACGCAGACAGCATCATTGCGCGCCTCCAGCAACAGCCTGGTTTAACCCATTGGCTTCCACCACTTTCTTAACCCCAAGCAAGGGCGCGGTTCGCTCGACCACGGCGCCCGCCGTGAGCGCCGCATTCCAGCCAGCCGTGGCATACCCCCAGCTACCCTCATAAGCTTTGGGTTCATCATAAACAATAAATACCAGATAGTGCGGATCGGAATGGGGAAACGCAGACACGAAAGATGTCACCAGTCGTTTCTTGGCATATTCGCCGTTTATAAGCTTTTCCGCCGTACCCGTCTTGCCCATGACTTCGTATCCCTTAACGGCGGCATTTCTACCCGTACCGTTTGTCACAACATAACGCATCATATCGACAACTTCCTTGGATGTCTGGCTTGATACGGCCCGGTGAGATTTAATAGCTTGCCCCATACGGTGCTTTTCTATGGTCGGACTAACATACATGCCGCCGTTGAGCAGTGTCGCCAAAGCCGTAGCCAAAGCCAAAGGCGTTACGGAAATACCGTGCCCGTAAGACACTGTCGCCGTAGTGATATCCTGCCATTCTGTTGCTACTAATGGGGCAGCACTTTCTTGTAGTTCGATCGGCACACGCGAAAACATACCAAGTCTCCTGAGCAAATCCTGTTGCGCTTCCGCGCCAGCCCTAAGGGCAATTAGGGCCGCACCACGGTTGGATGATTGTGCCAATATATCATATTTACCCAAGGCCACACGACTAGGATGATCATCAGTGATCGATTTTTTTTGTATGACTAATTTGTCTTGCACAAGCAACTTCTCTCCGTCTTTGATGACACCTGTCTCGTGGGCCAGAGCCATAGTGATCGGCTTGAAGGTTGAGCCAAGTTCATATAGTGCCATTGAGGCACGGTTAAGGCGATTACTGGGCAATGCTGCCCCGGAACGGTTTGGGTTAAAATCCGGCATTGACGCCATTGCAAGAATTTCTCCGGTCTTGATATTCATTACAATCCCAGACGCTGTATCAGCCTGAAATTTTTTCATACCTGCACTTAATTCGTCTTCAACGGCAAACTGCACACGCATATCAAGGGACAATTGCTTTGGGAGGGCCGCCTCTTCAGCCAAATGTTTATTAAATGCTCGCTCTACACCTGCAGTACCGTTCAGATCAATATCCGTAAACCCGAGCACATGGGAAGCCAATTTCCCTCTGGGATAAACGCGCTTGGGCTCAATTCGAAACCCCAACCCCGGCAACCCGACCGAGAAAACCGACTGGCGTTCTTTTGGGGTAAGGTTGCGACTGAGCCAAACAAATGATTTACCCGACGACAACCGCTCTTCAATTACTGCCGGGTCAAGACCCGGAAGCGCCGAGATAATAGCCTCCGTAGAAGCCACGGGATCCCAAATTTTATGCGGCTCGGCATAGAGTGAATATGTATTCAAACTTGTCGCCAGCAATTCTCCATTTCGGTCAACAATATCCGCACGGGTCTTGACAACATTAACCGCCATTCCCGGTAAAATTTTTGGCGCACGCATCAAGGACACTTCTGCCAAACGCAAAACCAGTAACAACAGGAACAAACCGAAAATCAACACGCCCACTATAATCCGCACCCGAGCCTGACGAATGAATTTCAATTCCCCGTCCAGCACACTTAATGTCGGCGCAGACGCCAAAAATGTGTTTTCGCGGGGTAATTCCGGCAATGCTATTGGCGACAAGTCTTTCATTGCGAACCACCTTTCGCCCTGGAGTTATCTTCTCGCAATTGCTGCGCCGCCTGCTCCAACGTCAATGTTCGCTCTACTGGTGTAGGCTGCAAACCAAGCTGCGCCTCCGCCAAAACACGCAACCGCTCTGGACGTTGCAGGTGCGCAATTTCTGCTGCCAAAACATGCACGGCTTGTTGCTCATGGGTTAATTCTCGCTCCAACGCACTAACCCTCATCTTCACCGCCAATGTTTTGGCTTTGATCGAATACAAAATTACAATCATAACAACCCCCATCAACATCAAAAATATCCAGCTTAACTTGCTGGTGCGCGGCGCTATGGAGCTACGGTATCTCATGCGACCAACCCTTCAAGAACATCCAGACCAGGAACGACCGGGAGCAAATTATTTTCCTCTGACCACGGCTCTGCATCCGTACGCACACCAGCACGCAAGCGGGCAGAACGTGCGCGGGGATTAGCGCGCAACTCGTCTTTCCCGGCACTGACTCCAGAGCGCTTTTTGAGGACAAATGACGGGGCGGTTTCATTAACGCTTTGCGGCGGCAAATGCCGCGACCCACCTCTGACCTCACCGCTCCTGCGGCGCAAAAACGACTTAACGATCCGGTCTTCCAACGAATGAAAACTGACCACAACCAAACGACCACCCGGCTTTAAAATCCGCTCCGCCGCCAACAAACCACGCACCAACTCACCAAGCTCGTCATTGATAAAAATTCTAAGCGCCTGAAACACCCGTGTCGCCGGATGGCGCTTTCCAGACTGACCCAGCGCCCTTGTAAGTATATCAGCAAGCGCGCCCGTTGTCTCAACCGGATTTTCGTCCCGCGCCCGCACAATAAAATCGGCACACCTTCGCGCCCGGCGCTCTTCGCCGTAAACTTTAAATATTCTCTCTAAGTCATTGCGAGACATATACTTTACCGCGTCCGCCGCACTTGGCCCCGAGCTTGACATGCGCATATCCAAAGGCCCGTCGCGCATAAAAGAAAACCCCCGCAAGTCCTCGTCCAACTGCATGGACGACACACCAATGTCCAGCACGACACCGTCGACCTGCGCCCCACTTGTGACCTGATCCAGCCCGGAAAACTCGGCCTGTACAAAGCTAAACCGCTCGCCAAACTTTGCCGCCAGACGCTCCACATGTGGCCCAACCCGTGGGTCACGATCAAGGCCGACCAGCTTGCAATTAGCAGCCCGCAATATAGCCGCGCTATAGCCCCCTGCCCCAAATGTGCCGTCGATAATAGTTTCGCTGTCTCCAGGTGACAACGCCGCCAAAACCTCATCCAGCAAAACGGGCGTGTGGCTCATGATTGCGCCCCGCGACCTGTGACACCGGGCCGACCAAGCAGCCGTAAACTGCGGCCACTTTCTCGCGCCGCAGCACTGGTCTCCTCGGACTTAGCATTATAGTCCTGCGGATTCCATATTTCAAACCTGCGACCCAAGCCAACAAATGTCACCTGCTTATCAAGGCCAACATTCATAGCCAGGTCTTTGGGCAGAGACACCCGCCCGTTACCATCAAAGGCCAGACGCCGACTTTTAGCGAATATAGCATGTTCAAAAACCATGCGGTCATCATCACAAGGATCCATATTATCGAGCGAAGCCTGAAAAATACGCATCAGGGCAATGCCGCCACCCTCAAGACAAGACCCGTCAACACTGGGCCAAACAATAATGCCGTCAAAATGCCCAGACGCAATGTCACTGGCAATAACCGCACGGAAATCCGCAGGCACGGAGACCCGCCCCTTGGCATCTAGCGCATTTGTGACACATGACAAAAACATACGATCCCCCACGGCAGAATCATCGCCGCTTACTATGGGGATAGCATGGGATTTAATGGGATACAATGCAAATTAGTACATTATTAAGTATAAATGCGGGTTTTGAGACAAAATTCGCAGGCGCAGCCAGAACATAAATCGAACATTTGTTAACGCCCAATCTAAACCCAACGTCTTAACAAATTCCAACCATTCCATTGATCGCTTGCAAGCTTAGCGGCGCTCATTATCTTTCCCCTTTCCCCTTTCCCCTTTCCCCATTTTCCCTAAGAGGGATGATGCCTGAATATCACTACACCGAAAGATTATAAGTAGCGGGCTTTCATCTTGATAGCTGAATGAGGAATATATATATCTGGCGGATGAATGAAAGGAGGAGCCTATGTTTGATATTCTTGCACAAGTAGTTACCTCCGCCGCAATTGTCTCTTTAACCGTGTTTTGCATCTACAAAATCCAAACCCACGCCCGTAACGCCCAAGCAATTGTGTTGACTGAGTACGAAGGCATCATTTCACCGGGCAAAGGCACCGCATGGCTTACCATTGTTTTTGGAATTATTATGATACTTTCCGGTCTATTTGCTGTGGTAGTTTACGGTATGTCTGAGATAGTACTCGGCCTGTTTCTCACGCTTATGGGTGCGGCAATGTCTGGTTTTATGGCTCCATCACTGTCATCAATACATGACGTAAACTGGAACACGCAATATGTAGAGGGGGCCTCAAAAATGTTTGGCCCCATCCTCGGAAAATCCCGAACCCAGATACAATGGTCAGACATTACGAGTACGGGAACAACCGTTACCCAGTATTGGTACGTCCAAACTAATGAAGGTCGCAGGATTTATTGGAGCTATCTCTACAATGGTCACGGTGCATTTGCGCAAGTACTAGCCCGCAAATGTCCTGATTTAAAACTACCATTTTAACAACCTAACCATCCAACAAATGTGGCTCATTTACAATTGATACCAGCCGCTCAGATATCTGCCCTAATGCACCCGCTCATATGGCTTTGCGACTGCGCGGACGAAGCCTTCAACCGTCTCGTCCAGTTTAAAGCGCACCAAGTCTTTGCGGCGAAATGTTTTGCGGGTGCCGAGCTTCATCATCAGTCGGCCCAAGGCGGCTTTCGCGACCTTTTCGGGGGCTGATGCATGTGCCCAGCTTGGATTGCGGCCATATTTACGGCGCAGCACGCCATTGGCGAACATGCCTGCATTGGTGAACGCACTACGTCTGGTGGAAAACTCCATAACCATGGATACACAAAAAGTCACGTTTTCGACCCTGTGCGGCGAGCGGTGCGGCCAGCTTACCATCTCGCCGCCGTGCAAATCCGCACCTGCAATGACGGCAAACGCATCCATATCATAACTAAACGGCATATCTTCGTCGACTTCGCCCAATACAATGCTTTCATAGGCAGCGTCAGGTAAAAAATCTTGCGTTTTTGGATAAACCCAGGCTTTTTTATGGCCGCGTATATGACACAAATGTGTTAAAGTCGGATCGGAATGATAAGGTGTTGCCGCGCTCGCAGACGAGATTAAAATCCCGCCACGGCAATTGCGACGGTCTGCGTTCTTGCCGGTATGTTCTTCCAGTTCCCCGTGTAATTGTTCCAGGACTTTTTTGTATTTTGGCTGACGGTTCATAACCTCGCGTACATTGATCCAGACCTTGCCGGATGATTTGGCCGCCCTGAGCATGGTAGCGCCGTCCGCACCACTAAAATCCACAGTCACTTGCTGGTCCGGGTATTCAGGATTGTCTGGAAGATGTTGGAAATCTATTAAATGGCTTGGATGCGCATCCAGCATTTCCGCTAGCGCTTCGTCCGTGAACAAGCCCGTTTCGTTCATAGCATGTTTAACCACCATAACCTGCTTGCCGTAATTATCGCGGTTTTCCTGTGTCCAATTTTGAATAAGTTGCATTTTCATCTCCACTCGTGCTTTGGTTCCAATATTGAAACACTCACATAAACTTCCTAATATCCCTGCAATAACAGCGCCCAACAGCTAAAGTGTGCGGACTTGTCGCAGGCTGAACGTTCTTTGATAAATCTTATCCATGATTGACTATCCCCCCCCATTGTTCGGATATGACCAAACAAACCCTGACAATCAATTCGATAGACTTAATACCAATAAAGACCGATCCCGGCCCTGAACTTTACGCTGATCCTTATTCGGGGTTTTACATTGATGGGGAGCTTTTGGTTAAACGCATAAACGCTTTAATCAAATATTCAAGCGACTTGGAAAGCGAGATGGTCGCAGATAAACATGCCCGTGAAATATCTATCCTCATGAAAACCGTCAAAGAGATACTCACCCATAATAAAGCAATTGTAGACGCCGAAATATCTGCGAAGCAGACCTATACTCTTGAAGAAAAAGAGGCTTTGGCCACAGAATTGGCAGAACTTATTAGCAAAAACGGGGGCCTTGTTTGACCCAGGAAGAAATGGTCCGCGCCTTGAGTGGTTTGGACGGGGACAAACTGAAATACTACATAGGCACGAACTCTGCGTGGCCCGTAATCCGTCGCCCTGACCAAACCCCGCCACCAGGGGATTGGCGCATTTGGCTACTTCTCGGCGGTCGAGGAGCAGGCAAAACCCGGACGGGAGCCGAATGGGTTCGTGAACAAGTCGCGGACGGAGCCAAGCGTATTGCTCTGGTGGCACCGACATACAATGAAGCTCGCGAGGTTATGATCGAGGGGAAAAGTGGGCTACTTAATATAGAAACACACGATAACCGACCCTATTACATTTCATCACGGCGGCGGCTGGAATGGGAGAACGGAGCCGTGGGACAGGTGTTTTCCGCCGAAGACCCGGACGGGTTACGCGGGCCACAATTCGATTGTGCCTGGGCAGATGAATTTTGCGCCTGGGCCTACCCCGAAGATACATTGTCAAATTTGCGCATGGGATTACGGCTGGGAGAAACGCCTCAACTCGTCATAACAACGACCCCAAAACCTATAATCTCTTTAAAAAAACTCATGGCCGAACCAAGCGTAGTCGTGAGCCGGACGGCCACCAAAGACAATGAAAAAAACCTGTCTCCTGCTTTCATACGCAACATATATGAAATTTACGGCGGTACAAGATTGGGCCGTCAGGAGTTGAACGGCGAAATACTGGAAGACCGCGAAGGTGCACTGTGGACACGCGCCCTGATCGACCAGGTTTTGGTGGACAAAGCACCGAAAGGTTTAGAAAAAATCGTCGTTGCCATTGACCCGCCTGCCAGTTCCGGTGCCAAAGCAGATGCGTGCGGCCTGATTGTAGCCGGGCGTTCAGGCTTCGGAGCGCAAGCGGTGGTCTATGTGTTGCACGATGCCACCACACAAGGATTAAAGCCCGTTGAATGGGCGGCGCTTGCGGTGGAATTATGGCGCGACTGGGACGCAGACTATCTGCTGGCCGAGATCAATCAGGGCGGTGAAATGGTCAATGCGGTGCTGGATGCCATTGAAGGTGAAACGCCACTGCGCACTGTTTATGCGTCCAAATCCAAGACTGCCCGCGCCGAACCTGTGGCAACACTCTATGAACGCGGCAAAGTCAAACATGTGCGCGGTTTGGCAGCATTGGAAGATGAGCTATGTTCACTGGGCGCTATTGACGGGCCGAGAAAAAGCCCAGACCGTGCCGATGCACTGGTCTGGGCGGTGACGGACTTGCTACTCAAGGCAAGACCGCCGCTCCCCAAGGTCAGAACATTATAGCTTGCAAACACCTTTCTACTTGTTCATTATATGTTCTATGCTTGAATTATTGATTACCGCCGGAATTGGTGCCGTATTTTGGTTGGTTTTGCGCCGGGCCAAATGGCCAGTTCCAAAAAGCACACAAGCGGATAGACAAACCTTAATGGCCTATGAAGCTTGCGAGAGTTTATTTGTCAACGCCCCTGAACAGGCATTGTTTACGGCCCTGCTCCGACATAAACAGCCCGGGTTTCACGTCATGGCTAAAGTCCGCCTCGAAGATATTTTGCGGGTCAAGCGAGCCATCAAAGACACCCGCCTACGCTGGCAATACCGAGGCAGAATAAAATCCCGCCACGTAGACTTTATTATATGCGACGGACGCGGGCGTGTTATTTATGCAATTGAGTTGGACGGACGTTCTCATTTGGACGACGAAGCCAAGATGGTTGACGGCTTTAAAGATGCGATATTTCAACATGCCGGTATAAATTTGTTGCGCACAAAAACCGGAACAGATTTCAACCGTTTCGCGCAAACCCTTTGGAAAAATACGGAAGCTGAATCAATGTTTAACCTTGATAATTAAGGGGTTTTTAACCATAATCGCTCAAAAGGGCCACAAATATTGCAAATGTGGAGAGAATAATGGCGATAGCGAACAAATTTAGGTTACGGCGCGAGCACAAAACCGCGACCGTAGAATTAGCAAGTCTTAACCGGGAGATGGCATTGCGCATGATTGCATTAGCCAACGAAACTGGTGAAGTAACGCCCCTAATCGAAGCGGTGCAAGCCATGCGAACGGCTGAAGGGCTTTATTCTCCGGACACAGCCCAGATCGAAGATGCCCGCGTCCAAAAGAAACTTGGTGATGTGTTATTGAACATTGGTAAAAATGAAGGGGACATGTCCGCAATCGAAGCTGCCATTTCAGCCTACCGGGGTGCTATAACCATAGCGTCCATGCTTGGGGCTCACACACTACGCGCACAAACCCGCAAAAGCTATGCCTTAGCCATGAACTACGCCGGAAAAGGCCAACGTCACCAAAGTGTTTCCTTGATGGGCGCGGCATAAAACTCTATTAAATCAAATAAATACCAATACAAGGCAGAGATATTTCCATGACCCCGCAAGTTGGGGTAGATTTCATCCATGGTCAGAAATTGCGTCTCTTATATAAGCGCAGTTCAGAGCCAGAGAAATCAAACTTACGGATATCTTATGAAAACCTGGCTGCGGACGGCATTTGCCCGTACCCCTCAAACTAAATCTCATTCCGGTGCTGGCGCACCTTTGGTGGCTTTGCAATTAGCGAATGCCACCCACTGGACACCCCATAATTATGGCGCCTTGGCCCGTGAAGGCTATCAGGGCAATGCGGTGGCTTACCGCTGTATTCGCTTAATCGCTGAAGCGGCGGCGTCAGTGCCATTTTGCGTGCGCCGCGATAATGAATGTAGCGGGACTGACCCGATAGAACGCCTGTTGCGCTCACCCAATCCAAAAATATCCCGCGCTGAATTTTTCGAAAGCGTTTATGGTTATTTACAATTGGGCGGTGACAGCTTCTTGGAAGCCGTGTTGGTAGACGATATGCCCGCCGCATTATTCACATTACGCCCCGACCGTATGCGGGCCGTGACCGATAATACCGGCTGGCCAATAGCATGGGATTATGAAGTCGCGGGCAAAAGGCGTCGCTTCGCGCCTGCGCTAAACACCGGCTTGCTGGCCGTGCATCATATGCGCCTGTTCCATCCGACCGATGATATTTACGGCTTCTCTCCCCTGGAAGCCGCCGCCAAAGCCGTTGATGTCCATAATTCCGGCAGTGTCTGGACGAAGGCGCTGCTGGATAATTCCGCGCGACCAAGCGGGGCGCTGGTTTACAAAGGCGCAAGCGGCGCAGAGAATTTAAGCGATGAGCAGTTTGAGCGACTAAAATCCGAGCTTGAGAACAAGCATTCGGGTGCCAGCGCTGCCGGGCGGCCTTTATTACTGGAGGGCGGTCTGGACTGGAAGTCCATGAGCATGAGCCCAACCGATATGGATTTCATCAATGCCAAACGCGAGGCAGCCCGTGAAATCGCTCTGGCGTTCGGGGTGCCGCCAATGTTGCTGGGCATTCCCGGTGACAATACCTATGCCAATTACAAAGAAGCCAATCTGGCCTTTTGGCGTCAAACTATTTTACCACTGGTAAGCAAAACCGCCGATAGTCTAGGCGGCTGGCTGGCTGATTGGTACGGCGATGATTTGCGCATTGTCCCGGATATAGATGACATCCCGGCCCTGGCCGCAGAGCGTAGCGCGAGATTGGCCGCCTTAAACAACATCGATTTCATGAGCGTTGATGAAAAACGCGAGCGGGCCAGTCTCGCACCAATGTCGGAGCCAACAGCATGAACGGACTAAAGCTGGAGCGCACCGTAAGTGTCGGCATTATCGTCACATTAGCCATCCAAAGTGCCGGGGCGCTCATGTGGGGCGGTGCCGCCGAAGCAAGGTTGAAAACTTTGGAAAGAACCACATCCGCCAGCCCGCTGGTCGTCGAACGCATGGCCCGTCTCGAAGAACAAATGATCATGGCAAGACAGTCCCTGGCAAGAATAGAACGCCGTCTGGATCAAGAGAAGAATTAGAAACCTGGAGTATACCGCCTTCTTTCCTTCCTCCGTTTTTCACGGGGGAAGTGCCGGAGCTCTTGCGGAGGCGATGGGGGGAACAACTACACTCTGACGAAAGACGTGAGATTACCCCCCATCGAGCGCCAAGAGGCGCCCACTTCCCCCGTAAAGAACGGAGGAAGGAAAGAAAAACATACTCTAAATTTGTCGCAAAACACCACAAAGAAAAGAACCCGACACATGAACACAAACCACTCACCGCATACCGGGCGTATGCGTATTTCCGGCTATGCCAGCCTGTTTGGCAAGAAAGACCTGGGCGGAGACATTGTCCGCAAGGGCGCATTTGCCGCCAGTCTTTTGTCCCTGAAAGACGGCAAGCTACCCATGCTGTTCGCCCATGAAACCAAAGAACCCATCGGGGTTTGGCACCGTATGTTTGAAGACGCTACGGGACTGTTTGTGTCCGGCGATATTTTCCTCGGCGAGGAGCGAGCCGACCGCACGGCCAGACTGGTGCGTTCCGGTGCGCTCAAAGGCCTGTCCATCGGTTACCGAACTTTGCGGAGCAAGGCTCTAAACCCCGGACGAGAACTGAACGAATTAGAGCTTTGGGAAGTATCCATCGTCGCCTTCCCAATGCTGCGTGCTGCACGCATCACCCAAATCGACGCCCAAATCGATAAAACGTTCGCTTATGAACACCCAACCTCACAAAGGAGAATAATGTGAGAAATTCCAAAACCACCCCTAAGAAAGAAACCAAAATGGTTAAATCGGCCGAAATGCGCACTGCACAAGCCGATTTTTCCGCCACATTCGCGGCTTTCAAAGACGCCAATGATCAACGTCTGGCCGAAATTGAAGCCAAGCAATCGGCTGACATTTTGCTTAACGAAAAGGTCGAGCGTTTAAACGCGGCGCTGGATCAACAAACTGGCAAAATCGAACGCCTGGCCATTAAAAATGCCCAGCCCCATATTGGTGTTGGTTCGCAAAAAAGCGAAGCCAAATCCGCATGGTCAAGCTATATCCGTACCGGAGACGCAAATGCTCTCGGTGCCCTAGAAGGCAAAGCACTAACAGCAGGCGTCGGCGCAGAGGGCGGCTATGTTGCTCCGGCTGAAACCGAAAGCCGCATTGACCGGGCGTTGGCCGAAGCCTCACCGTTTCGGACAATTTCCACGATCCGTTCTATTGGAGCTATAAACTTCAAAAAACCGGTTAGTGCTGGTGGTGCCGCATCAGGCTGGGCCGGTGAAACCGATGCCAGACCCGAAACCACGGCCCCGCAAATGGAGCTTCTGGACTTTCCGACCGGCGAACTTTACGCCATGCCAGCCGCCACGCAAATCTTGCTCGACGACGGTGTTGCCGATGTTGACCAATGGCTGGCCGACGAGGTTCGCGATGTGTTTGCGGCCCAGGAAACTGCGGCATTTACCGCTGGCGATGGCGTTAACAAACCAAGCGGCATCTTGAATTACACTGCCGTTGCCGAAGCGTCCCATACATGGGGCAATGTCGGTTATGTTGCCACCGGCAGCGACGGTGCATTTGACACTGCCGAGCCGATTGATGCGTTGATTGATTTGATCTATGCACCCAAAGTCCGCTACCGGGCGAATGCCAGCTTTATGATGAACCGCCGCACTGTTGGCGCACTTCGAAAGTTCAAGGACGCGGACGGCAATTATATCTGGCAACCCGCCAGCACCGCCGGACAACCTTCATCATTGCTTGGTTATCCGCTGGTCGAAGTCGAGGACATGCCCGATATTGCTTCTGACAGCTACTCAATAGCTTTTGGCGATTTCAGGCGCGGCTATCTAATCGTTGACCGTCAAGGCGTGCGGGTATTGCGCGATCCGTATTCTGCCAAACCTTATGTGTTGTTCTACACAACCAAGCGGGTCGGCGGCGGCATTCAAGATTTCAATGCCATCAAAACTCTGAAATTCGCGGCGAGCTAACCCTACTCGTAAACGCGAAGGCTGTCCCCGTCCTCCCCCTTGCGGGGACAGCCACTTATAGTATTCACCTTTCCAATTTTCATAAGATTATGTGAAAACAAAACTAGTTTTCTATTTAAATGTTTATGGAAATTCCGTTGAGGGATTGCGGGGGAAGCAGCATATAAATACCCGTTACAAACATCCGTTATTTTGAGAAAAATTATGTCCCTTATTGACCTAGCGCCTCCTTTGGTGGAGCCGATTGATCTTGCTTATGCGAAACTTTTTATGCGTATTGACGGCAATGCTGAAGATGCGTTGATCGAAACCCTGATCAAAACCACTCGCCACCAAGTGGAAAACACCATTGGCCGCACTTTGATCCGTCGTAGCTTTATTTACCGAATACCTGTGCCGCATGGACGGGGTATCTGTTTGCCGCGACCGCCTTTGGTTTCGGTAATCCGGATGACGCTGATTGCGGAAAACGATCAGGCCGTTGATATTCCGCCTAGCGATTTTACCGTGAGTGCGAAAAAAGAGCCTGGTGAGATCCGGCTTAAATCTGATAAAAACTGGACGGATTATCTGGCCGAGTTCACTACGCTTGAAATCGAGTTCGAAGCTGGCTATGGCGATACGCCGGACGACATTCCCTTGCCGCTAAGACAAGCCATTGTCCTGTTATTGACCCATGCTTTCGAGTTTCGTGAAACCTCCGAAGCGCCTGCCATTCCCGTTATCGTCGAAGCCCTCTTGGCACCCTATAAAACGGTGCGGTTATGATCGGGAATTTACGTACCAGGCTCGGAATTTATGTACCCCAAACCACGCCGGACGAGTTCGGCGGTGTACAAACGGTTTGGGTTTTATACGCCCAGGCCTGGGCCCATATCAAACCCAACACGGCGAGCGAGCGGGCTGAAAATGGCCGCGCTGCCATCACCAAAACCTACCGCGTCACCATTCGCTGGCAACGGGATTTTCCCGAACGCACCCGCTTGTTGTGGGATGAGCGCACGCTACGGGTCTTGACCGCGTCCGATCCAGATAACCGCAGTGAACGGCTTCATTTAATTTGTGAGGAAGAAGAACAATGACCGATACCAATCAGGCACAATCCCTCGCCAAAGCCGTCCATGCCGCACTTGGTGCAGATGTGGCGGTGCAAAGCGTGTTGGGCAATACACCTCGATTATACGACCATGCGCCGGAAGACCCGATCTATCCTTATCTCACCTACGGCCCCTTGCGCAGCGAAGACATTGGCGGCGACGTTAGCCCGATGACCGCTCATAATATGACCTTGCATTTATGGTCACGTTACGGTGGACGAGCCGAAATCATGGCCTTGACCAATGCCGTGTCCGGCGTACTTGAGAGTGGTGGCTGGCAATTAACCGAGGGAGTTTTGGTCAGTGCCAATGTAATTTTTACCGACAATTTCCGCGCTCCGGACGGGCGCACCCTGCACGGCGTTATCCGCTTTAACGCCACAACTCAACCAACATGAAGGAGACGCCATCATGGCTGCACAACGCGGGCGAGACATGCTCATCAAAATAGAAAATGACCAGAATGTATTTGTTACGGTCGCCGGGCTTCGCACCAAAAGGTTTAAATTCGGGGCCAAAACCATCGACATTACCGACTCAGGGAGCGAAGACGCCTGGCGCGAACTTTTGCCAGGTGCCGGGATAAAAATGGTGGAGATTAGCGGCGAAGGTATCTTCAGGGATAGCGCGTCCGATGCCTTGGTAAGAGCTAGTTTCTTTAACCAAAGCGCCAAAACCTATGAGATTATTATCCCGGACTTTGGCACGATTACCGGAACCTTTCTAATCTCGGCGTTGAATTATGCTGGTAGTTACAGAGGTGAAGCCAGTTATGAACTGGTATTGGTATCTGCTGGTAAACCAGTATTTGCGGCACTCTAATGTCAAGGGAAACAAACGGATTTCAAAAGGGCGATGTGGCCGTCAAAATCGAAGGACGCACTTATCGTTTGCGCTTAACGCTGGGTACTTTGGCCCATATCGAGAGCCGTCTCAAGGTTAAAGGGCCAGTGAAATTAGCTGAAAAAATTAGAGATTTTTCCAAAAACAACTATAATTCTGCAGATGCTCTTGCTTTGCTGGACTGTGTTTTGTGCGCCCAGGGCCATAACGACACCCACGTTCCAGCCATGATAAAGCGAGCCAAACCTTGCGAATATATGCCCGCATTGGCGCGTCTGTTTGAAGAGACATTTGCGGGAATGGGTGCATGACAGAATGGCCATTTGATATGTGGCTGAAAACCGCCGTGCGCGGCTTTGGCTTGTCCCCGCATGAATTTTGGCAAATGTCAGTGTGCGATTGGCTGGTTCTGATTGCCGGGGCAGGCAGCGAAGGCATTACCCGCGAAAAATTTGATGAATTGATGAACACTTACCCAGACGCAAAAAATAATGAGAATAATTATGGATGAGACAGAAAGAGCAAGCCAAAGAGCAGGACAGGCGTTGGCGGATTTTGCTGAGGGCCCGGCCAGGGACGCAGCGGATTTGGCGGCGCAAAGCTTTGAACAAGCCGGAGAACGCATAGCCAGATCCTTGGAGCAAGCCGCCAGAAGCGGCGAGTTTTCGTTTCGCGATATGGCGGCGGCCATTACCCGTGATCTGGCCAGCCTGGCCATTCGTGAGTTATTGCTGGAACCGTTAGGCGCGGCACTTGGCGGTGGCCAATCTGGCGGCGCGGCGCAAACTGCAAACCCGCTCAACATCGTCATGAATATTACAGGCGTAAATGACGCCAGCAGTTTCCAAAAATCCCAAGGGCAAATCTCTGCGTCTTTGGCAAGGGCAGTGGCGCAAGGGCAAAAATTTATTTGATTTTTCCTTCCCCCATTTTTCATGGGGTTTGAGCCAAAGCGGAGCAAATGCCCCGTGACGCGAATGGTGCCGAAGCTCTTGCGTAGGCGATGGGGGCCTGCCGCTCTTGCGGCAGTAGGAAACAATAGTGAGGGACGAGAGTTTGGTGCGCACAAGAGGTGCGCGCCCCCATCCCCCCTTTGGGGTGCTTCCCCCATGAAAAATGGGGGAAGAAAACATTACAGGAACCAACAAACATGTCTTCATTTCACGATGTCAGCTTTCCGCTGCCGCTCGCCTTTGGGGCCAGTGGTGGGCCGGTGCGCCAGACCGAAATCATTACCCTGGCCAGTGGTCACGAACAACGCAATGCTGCGCAAGCGGACTCGCGGCGTAAATATGACGCCGGGGTTGGGATTAAAAGCCTGGAGGACATGCGTACTTTGATCGCATTTTTTGAAGCGCGGCGCGGGCAGTTATACGGCTTTCGGTTTCGCGACCCTGTGGATCATGATGCTAGTGGCAATATCAGTATTGGTGACGGTCAAACCACGCAGTTCCAATTGAGTAAAACATATTTTGATATGGCAGGTTCGTGGCAACGCATCATTACCAAACCTGTGGCTAGCACTTTAAACATTCAGTTAAACGCCCAATCAACGACTAATTACAGCGTTGATTTTGAAACTGGGATGGTGGTGTTTAACACAGCCCCGGCCAACGGCGTACAAATATCCGCCAGCTTCGAATTTGATGTGCCGGTGCGTTTTGATATCGCGCAATTAAGCACATCTCTGGAAGCTTTCGGAGCGGGCGGAGCCGTGAATGTGCCGTTGATCGAGATCAAAACCCATGCGTGAATTTTCTCAAGGTTTTAAGGCCCATATTGAACGCGAGGCCACAACATTATGTTGGGTATGGAAGCTGACAAGACAAGACGGAAATGTGCTCGGTTTTACCGATCATGACCGGGATGTGAATGTGGACGGCACTACCTATCAGGCTGCGTCCGGCTTTAGCCCGTCCGATATAGATGCGCGGCTCGGCTTTGCTTTGGACAATAGTTCCGTGCAAGGGCTTCTTAGTTCTGATGTGATTACGGAGACCCATATTCGCGCCGGACTTTATGATAGTGCGCGGGTTGAAATCAGTCGCGTTAACTGGATAGATACGAGCGAATACGGGCTTATCTGGAGCGGACGGCTCGGAGACATTCAAATCCGAGACGGCCAGTTTGAAGCCGAGCTGGTTGGCCGCGCCGCAGTGTTGGAACGTTCGACCGGACGGGTATTCGCCAAAAGTTGTGACGCCAGTTTTGCGGATGCACGTTGCGGCCTTGATGTGAACAATTTCCCGCCCGGCACTACATGCCCGCGCACCTATAATGCGTGCCAAAACCAGTTTCAAAACACCGTAAATTTTCGCGGTTTCCCGTATTTGATCGGAGAAGATGCGGCCTTTAGTGCACCGCGAGAAACCGACCAAAAGGACGGCTCGTCCCGTTATTCTTGATGCTAAAAACTATATCCCGCCATGATGTATCCAGAAGGGCCATCATCGACGAAACCCTAAGCTGGGTTGGCACACCCTATCAGCACCAATGCTCTACAAAGCATGCGGGCTGCGATTGCCTCGGATTGGTACGCGGTATTTGGCGCAAACTGTACGGCAGCGAGCCAGCCAAAATGCCGCCTTATACACCCGACTGGGCCGAAATTGGCGAAGGTGAAATTCTGAAATCCGCTTGCGATCATCACCTTGACCCGATTAGCCTTCAAGATGCCCGCCCGGCCGACATATTATTGTTTCGGATGCAAGCGGGTGTGCAGGCCAAGCATATGGCCGTTTTAGTCGAGCCCGATTTGATCGTCCATGCCTATTGGGGTCGGTCGGTGACACGCTCGTTCCTCGCCCCGTTCTGGCAAAGCCGCTGCGCCTACGCCTATTCATTTCCAAATTTGAGTTCATAATATGACCAATCTCGTTTTGACCGGGGCCAAAGCTTTTGGCCAAACACTGTTACAAACTGCCGGACGCGTCGGTGTTGCCTATGCCGGGCAAGCCCTTACCCGTGCGCTGGACAACCGGGTGTTTGAAGGCCCGCGCCTGCAAACCCTGCATATCCAAAGCTCCCAGGACGGCGCGCCCATGGCCCGCATTTATGGTCGGGCGCGGATGGCTGGCCAGGTGATCTGGGCGACGCGAGTCAGGGAACATAGGACGGAAGAAAAGCGCGGCGGCAAAGGTGGTGGCCCGCGCACAAGGAATTATAGCTATACGCTTAGTTTTGCCGTCGGCTTGTGCGAAGGCGAAATTCTCGAAGTCGGGCAAATATGGGCCAATGGTCAGGCATTGCAGATTAAAGATTTAAACACGCGGCTCTACAAAGGCGGTGAAGATCAAGCACCCGACCCGTTGATAGCCGAGATTGAAGGCACCGCCGTACCCGCCTTTCGCGGCACCGCTTATATGGTGTTTGAAGACATGCCGCTGGAAGATTTTGGCACCCGCCTGCCCCAGCTTAATTTTGAAATTGTCCGTGCGCCAAAACGTACCGACAACACCCCGCGCATGGAAGATTTGGTCACGGGCGTTGACCTCATCCCCGGCTCTGGTGAATTTGCTTACGGCACCACCATCACCGAAGAACGTCTCGGCCCCGGCACCAGCCGCCCGGTTAATATGAATAATCTGTCTGGCCGCTCCGATATGGATGCAGCCCTTGACCAGTTACAATCCGGCCTGCCCAATTGCACCCATGTCACCTTGATAATCAGCTGGTTCGGAGATGATTTGCGGCTGGCGGAATGCCAATTGCGCCCCGGTGCCGAGAGCCGTAACCGCATCGACAAGCCGGGCAATTGGCAGGTCGGTAGCGATACCCGCGCCAATGCTTATTTGATATCACAGATTGACGAGCGGCCCGTTTACGGCGGTACGCCCAGCGACGATACGGTCATTGAAGCCGTACAGGCTTTGAATGCACGCGGGCTTTCAGTCACACTGTATCCGTTTATCTTGATGGATGTGGTGGGCGGCAACACATTGCCCAATCCATACGGCGGCAATAGCCAACCGGTATTTCCGTGGCGCGGGCGCATCACCTGCACCCCCGCCGCAGGCCAACCAGGCAGTGTAGATAAAACCACCGCCGCGACCACGCAGGTGCAAAGTTTTTTTGGTGCAACCAGCGCCAGTGATTTCTCGGTGTCGGGCGGAGTGGTGTCTTACAATGGCCCGGCGGAATATAAATATCGCCGCATGATATTACACTACGCCCATCTCATGCAGGTCGCAGGTGGGGTGGATGCATTTATTATTGGCTCGGAAATGCGCGGCATGACCACGGTGCGCGGGGCAGGAAATGATTATCCGGCCGTGAGCGCATTGCAAACATTAGCCGCAGATGTGCGCTCGGTTATGGGGGCTGGCACCAAAATAAGCTACGCCGCCGATTGGTCGGAATATTTCGGGCATCAGCCGGGCGACGGCTCCGGTGATGTGCGGTTTCATCTCGATCCGTTATGGGCCGACAGCAATATCGATGCGGTCGGCATAGATGCATATTTCCCTCTGTCCGATTGGCGCGACAGTGCGGATCATTTGGACGCGCAAAATTACGCCCGCATTTATGATGAAGATTATTTGACGTCTAATATGGAAGGCGGCGAGGGCTATGACTGGTATTATGCCAGTAGTGCTGACCGCGATAGCCAGACCCGTACTCCTATCACCGATGGGGCTTATAACAAGCCGTGGGTGTACTGCAATAAGGACGTAAAATCCTGGTGGGCCAATCCACATTACGATAGAATTGACGGAGTTGAGCAAGCAAGTGCCAGCCCGTGGGTGCCGCAATCCAAACCCATCTGGTTTACCGAAATCGGCTGCCCGGCCATTGACAAAGGTGCCAACCAGCCAAATGTATTTTGGGATCCAAAATCGTCCGAAAGCTTTGCGCCCTATTATTCCAGCGCGGCGCGAGACGATCTAATCCAGCGCAGATATATCGAGATTTTTCTCGGATACTGGCAGGAGGATAATAACAAAAACCCGGTATCGAGCGTGTACGGCGGCCCCATGGTTGATTTGTCCCGCGCCCATATTTGGTGTTGGGACGCACGGCCTTTCCCGGATTTTCCGGCACGACTGGACGTATGGTCGGATGGTGGTAACTGGCGTACTGGCCACTGGATAAGCGGGCGTACCGGACTGGTCAGTCTTGCCGATATTGTCAGCGATATAAGTATTTCAAGCGGCGCGGACGCACCCGATGTTAACAAAGTACTTGGCATGGTCAGCGGCTATGTTCTGGACAGGCCCATGAGTGCGCGGGCCGCTTTGACACCGTTATCGCGGCTCTACGGATTTGATTTGATTGAGCGTGCAGACGGCTTGAGTTTTGCCTCTCGTGGTACGCAGGGATTGTTTGATCTTGTGCCGGACAATTTGGTGTTTTCAGATGGTCAGCTTAGTCTGAGCCTCAAACGCACCGACGCCGAGAGCCGCATCAAAGATGTGCGTATTGGCTTTATAGACCAGGCACAAGATTACCAAAGCGGCTCGGCCATGGCCCGGGATTTATTCACACAAACCGAACGTATCATAGATATTTCCGCACCATTGGTGCTAGACACCGGGCAGGCGAAGACCATTGCGGCCAGCTTGCTTGAACAAGTGTTGGAGGAAAACGAAACTCTCGATTTTGCAATACCGCCGTCTTTGCTCGGGCTTGAAACTGGCGATATTATTCGGCTCGACCAAACGGACGGGGACTGGCAAATCACCGCACTGGACGGCCTCGGCGGACGCACAGCCCAGGCAAGGCGCATTGAAACCGGGGCCGTAGATATCTCCAGCGGCGGTGAGCCGGGCGTAGTCGGCACGCCGTCATGGGTATCAACCCCCGAAGGTTATGGCCTGGATATAGCGGATTTTACTGGTGAGGGTACGCGCACTGGCCCGCTGGTTGGGGTTGTTGTCAATCCATTCGCGCAAACTGTGATTGCGGGAGAGAGCGGGCAGGAAACACTCACCGACACATATATTGTAATAGGCGCACTCTTGAACGACCTCCCGTCCGGCCCGGTCGGGCGGTTTGATATGGCTACGCAGGTCGATGTTTTATTACCGGGCGTGTTGCTTGCGTCCCTATCCGACCAAGATGTGTTGTCAGGCGGTAATATGTTGGCAGTAGAAACCAACCAAGGTTGGGAAATCCTGCAAGCCGCAAATGCCGATCTGGTAGCCCCGAACACATACCGCATCAGCAAATTATTGCGCGGCCAATACGGCACTGATCATGTGCTTGGCGTAACCGTCCCGGCGGGCGCCCGCGTGGTCTATCTGAGCCAAGGCTGGCAAGACCATACCACCAGCCCAGATTTACGCGGTAGTGAACTGGCGTTTACACTGGAAACAAATGGCCGCGAGGGATTGGAAAACTTCACGCTAAACTATAAGGCAAACCACCTCCGCCCCCTCTCTCCTGTCCATATAAAAGCCGCACGGGTCGGCACCAATATAAACATAAGCTGGACCCGCCGCACAAGAATTGGCGGCGACGATTGGGCACCACTCGATGTGCCGCTAGGTGAAGACAATGAACGCTATGAAATAGATTTTCTGGATAGCGGCGGGGCGGTGGTTTTGACAAGGGAAAGTGTGACGCAATCCCTGCAAATTCCGATAACGGAACTGGAAACGGTACTGGGTAGTCCATTAACGGAATTGTCGCTCAAGGTTTATCAGATGTCTGTGAGTTACGGGCGGGGTGTAGGCGGCGTGTTTATAAAAAATATGGTGTAAACCCCGGTATTATTTTTGTATATTCAAGCACGACTGCCGGGTTTGATCCAAGTTCAAAGATAGCACATCTGGCCTTGAATAATGCCCGACCGGGTCAAATGTTTGACGTTCACGGCACACAAAATCATAATCGATCACAGCGTAACGCAGGCTTTCTTTTTCAATTTCAGGCGGCAAGACCCAAGAGCCATCAGGTGCGGCAATACACGAGCCGCCATTTGCGACCAATTCGGGGAGCGCGTCCCTGATTTCCTGACCATAAGGCATATCAAGCGGTACATCATTTCGGTGCATCAAGCTCGATACACTGACCACAAAGGAACGGCCTTCTTTTGCCAAAAAAGGCGTGATGTCTTCAGTGTTTCTAAGGCTGCCTGGCCAGCAGGCAATATGCAAGTTTTCCCCCTGCCCATACAAGCTAGCGCGGGTAAGTGGCATCCAGTTTTCCCAACAATTCAATCCGCCAACTGTAAACGGGCCAAGCTTGTGGGTTCGCAAGCCGTTCCCATCACCAATTGCCCACACTAAGCGTTCTTCATAAGTCGGCATGAGCTTTCTGTGAACAGAGCCAATATTGCCTTGCGGATCAATGTAAACGAAAGAACAGTATAAACTGTGACCTCCGCGATCTGCCGCCCGCTCGATGATGCCAATATAGGCAGCCATTTGGTGGGCTTTAAGGCGCGCACATATAGCGTCCAAATCCCCGTCCTCCAGGCAAATGGCCTGACTTTGATAATAGGCATATATTTCTTTTTGCTGGGGATCGTTAAATTTGGCACCGCCAGTGGCATCCACCCAAAATGGATACCCTGGAACACCCCCCTCACCAAAAACAATTAACTCTGCGCCCTGGCTTGAAGCTTCATCTATTTTCGTTGCCACTTTTTCGAGACTGGCTTGCTTGTTCATCCACACAGGTGCGATCTGCGCGAGAGCTATTTTTAATGTTTGCGGCATTGGCTAACCCTTTTTACAAAATATGAAGACCACTGTTAACATATATAATATCAACAGAGCAATGAAGAGTATCTCGTTTGAACATTCATCAAACTGGCCTTTAAATCAGTCCCGCCTTTATATTAAACCAGCAAGGGGCGAACTTGGGTCTGCGTATTTTTTGCGAGGCATTCTTCCCGCCAAATAAGCCTCCCGGCCTGCGATGACCGCGTGTTTCATGGCGGTCGCCATCTGGATAGGGTGTTTGGCTTCGGCTATTGCGGTGTTCATCAGGACACCGTCGCAGCCTAGCTCCATAGCGATTGTGGCGTCTGATGCGGTGCCAACGCCCGCATCCACGATGACCGGGACGCTGGATTGCTCGACGATGAGCCGGATATTTACGCGATTTTGAATGCCGAGGCCCGAGCCTATGGGTGCACCTAGCGGCATTATTGCGGCGCAGCCCAAATCTTCGAGTTTGCGGGCAAAAACCGGGTCATCCGAGCAATAGACCATGACCTCAAACCCCTCGTCTATCAGCAACTTTGCCGAGCGCATGGTCTCCTCCATGTCCGGGTATAGATGTTTGGGGTCGGACAACACTTCCAACTTGACCAAATCCCACCCACCAGCCTCGCGGGCCAGGCGTAATGTCCGCACTGCGTCCTCGCCAGTAAAACATCCGGCGGTATTGGGTAGATATACGGTCTTTTTGGGGTCGATATAATCGACCAGTAAAGGCTCGTCTGGGTTGGTGAGGTTGACACGGCGAACCGCTACCGTGACAATTTCCGCACCGGACGCCGCCAAAGCATCGGCGTTTTGGGCATAGGTTTCGTATTTACCCGTGCCAATAATGAGCCGCGAAGAAAACTCCCGCCCGGCTATGATCAATTTGTCTTTACTTGCTGCCATTAACCGCCTCCAATAAATGTAATAATTTCCAGCACATCGCCGTCTTGCAACGCCGTTTTGCCATAGCTTGATTTAGGCACAATCTCGCGGTTGCACTCGACCGCGATTTTCCTTTCGGGAAAACCCAAATGTGCCAGTAACACCGACACGCTCATGCCTGCTTGCAAATCCGCGTAGGTTTCGCCGTTAATGGTAATCGTCATTTGCATATAAATAACTCTTTGCGCTTCGGGTATGTTTTGCTATTAAGTATCTCTATTAAGTGGGGCTTGAAAAGGACACAATATTTAATATGGCTAATACCATATATATTTTAAATGGGCCAAATCTAAATCTTTTAGGGGAGCGCGAGCCGGAAATTTACGGCGCGGCCACTCTGGACGACATAAAACTGGCTTGTGCGGCGAGATGTGAGAGCCGGGGCTACGGCATGTCTTTTCACCAAAGCAATATTGAGGGCGAGATCGTTGGGCAAATTCAGGAGGCCGGACGCAAAGGCGTGGCCCTTTTGATCAATGCCGCCGCCTATACCCACACTTCGGTTGCCATTTATGATGCGCTCAAAACCCTGACCATTCCCGTCATTGAAGTGCATATTTCCCAACCCGCCGCCCGCGAAGCCTTTCGTCAAACATCATTTATCGCACCCGTAGCCACGGGTAGTATCAGCGGATTTGGCACGAATAGCTATTTACTGGCAATCGACGCCGCTATAGATACACTCTTATAATCACAAAAGGACACTTTCATGCCGCAAAAAACACCGAAGAGCCTTTCACCGGAAACCAAGCTTATTCGCGAGCTAGCCAAAATTCTCGATGCTGAGAACCTCTCTGAAATCGAGATGGAAAAAGGCGATTTGCGCCTGCGGGTGACACGACAATTGGCGGGCGGAGTACCGATGGCAGCAGTTGCCGCACCTATGGCCCAACCAGCAGCGGCGCCTGTAGCGGCAGTTGAAACGGCGGACGCTAACCCCGCTGATGAAGCCGGAGCCGTGACCTCACCAATGGTTGGCACGGTCTATGTGCGCTCAAGTCCTGATTCGGATGCATTCTTTAATGTTGGCGACAAGATCAAAGCCGGGGACACCGTCTTGCTGGTCGAAGCCATGAAGACGTTTAACCCGATTAAAGCGCCAAACTCCGGCACTTTGAAAAAAGTCCTGGTCGAAGACGGGCAACCGGTTGAGTTCGGCGAAGCTTTGCTGGTTATCTCATGATCACAAAGGTTCTCATTGCCAACCGAGGCGAAATAGCCCTGCGCATCCACCGGGCTTGCAAAGAAATGGGTATTGCTACGGTCGCCGTGCATTCCGAAGCTGACCGGAGTGCCATGCATGTACGTCTGGCCGATGAAAGCGTGTGTATCGGGCCAAACGCCTCGGCGGACAGCTATCTCAATATTCCCGCCATCATTGCCGCGTGCGAAATTACCGGAGCGGACGCCGTACATCCGGGCTATGGGTTTTTATCGGAAAACGCCCGTTTTGCCGATATTGTCGAAGCCCATGATATGATATTTATCGGGCCGACCGCTGCCCATATCAAACTTATGGGCGATAAAATTGCCGCCAAAGGCGCAGTTGCCAAAGCTGGTATTCCGATAGTGCCGGGTTCAGACGGCGGCGTCGAGGATTACGCCGAAGCCAAAGAAGTCGCGAAGTCAGTTGGTTTTCCTTTGCTAGTCAAAGCCGCCGCAGGTGGTGGTGGGCGCGGTATGCGTTTGGCCAAAACGGCTAATGATTTGGAAGAAGCATTTAACGGCGCACGTCAGGAAGCCTTGGCCGCGTTCGGAGATGGTTCCGTCTATCTGGAACGCTACCTCGAAAAACCGCGCCATATCGAAGTGCAAATTCTGGCCGATACCCACGGTAATGTCGTGCATTTGGGCGAGCGGGATTGCTCACTACAGCGCCGCCACCAGAAAATTCTGGAAGAAGCCCCCTCACCTGCCCTCAACGAATCCGAGCGGGCCGAAATCGGTAGAGTTGTCAGCGAGGCTATCTCCAAAATTGGCTATCGGGGTGTCGGCACCATTGAATTTTTATATGAGAACGGTGAGTTTTTCTTTATCGAGATGAACACCCGCTTGCAAGTCGAGCACCCGGTGACAGAAATGATCACCGGTATTGACCTGGTGCGCGAGCAAATTCGCGTCGCGGCCGGCGAAGAACTAGGCTATACGCAAGACGATATTAAGTTTTCCGGACATTCGTTTGAATGCCGGATCAATGCCGAACACCCGCGTACATTCGCGCCGTCGCCGGGTAAAGTCCGGGAATTTCACGCGCCCGGCGGGCTAAACGTCCGCCTCGATAGCGCCCTTTACGCCGGATACTCCATACCGCCCTATTATGACAGCCTGATTGGCAAGTTGATCGTCCACGGCAAAACCCGCGAAGGTGCTTTGATGCGTCTGCGCCGGGCTTTGGGCGAAATCGTTATCACCGGGGTGCAAACTACAACGCCTCTGTTTGAAGACTTGCTGGACGAGCCGGATTTCATCAATGGCGATTACGATATTCACTGGCTGGAACGCTGGCTCGATGCAAAGCCGGATGAGGTTTAGGTTTCCCCGACAGCCCGTTATCTGGTACTCGAATGTCTAATTTTGGCCCGCTTGATCTGCTCAATCTCTACGCAAACGGCGTGTTTCCTATGGCGGAAGCCCGCGACAGTGATGATGTGTTTATCGTTGACCCTGAGGAGCGGGGCGTCATACCACTGGGCGGACTTAAAATCAGTAAATCTTTGGCTAAATCCGTGCGCTCCGGGCGGTTTGAAGTGCGGATCAATACGGCATTTATTGATGTTGTTGCGGCTTGCGCCGCGCCGCGTATCGGGCATGAGGACACCTGGATCAATGCAGGGATTGAATATCTGTATGCACGTTTACACGATATGGGCCGAGCGCATAGCGTTGAGTGCTGGCAAAATGATGAACTGGTTGGCGGTCTGTACGGTGTACATATCGGCGCGGCGTTTTTCGGAGAAAGCATGTTTTCGCGGGCGCGTGATGCTAGCAAAGTCGCCCTTGTACATTTGGTCGGGCGGCTCAATGCGGGCGGGTTTTCGTTATTGGATACACAATTTATCACCCCGCATTTACGCTCATTAGGCGCAGTGGAAATCAGTCGGGATGATTATCTGGGACGCCTGGAAACTGCTTTGGGTTTAGTCGGAGAATTCGAGTCTCAAGGGTTTTCTGATCCGGTTTTCTCCGCGTCAGTCAAATTATCCCGTTTGGACGAAATGCAATCCAGCACCCAAATATCGTAAACCGGATGGTCCAACGCCGACAAAGCCGGGCTGGAAGCAAACATCCAGCCGGAAAACAGTTTCGCAGCTTCGCTCTCACCACCTTTACCGTCCAAACGAGCATCGGTGATTTGCAAGAACACAAAAACTTCCGGGGTTTCTTCCGGCGGGCGTTTTTCACAGTGCTGAACTTTGATTTCAAGGGAGCCATATCGCAAGCTATTACCGACAATCACGGTATAATCCTCGGTGGTTGCTGTCACTTTATCGAGAGCCCGCAAGACCACTTTGTCACCAATAATATTGGCGGCACTGGCGATTGGCGTCATCAACATTGCTGCCAATATAGAAAATGCGAATAATTTAGGCATCTGGAGACCTTTAGGCATCTGGAGACCAGGCCTCATAATCACTTGCGGTTTTATCCCGCTTGCCACCGCGCCAAAGACTGCCCTTGGGCCGCCAGGCAAATACGGTGCCGGTCATGTTAGGACGATGTTGTTTCTCGAAACTTTGGCGCTCAAGCGGCTCCTCATTGGGGCGCTGGTCATACATATGATGCAACCAGCCATGCCACTCGGACGGGATTTTTGACGCATCCGCATAGCCCTTATAAGTAACCCAGCGGCGCTTGCGACCGTCATAGGTCACTTTTTTTTCTTCATAGTATTTATTGCCAAATTCATCCTCGAAGACAAATTTCGCCCTGCGCTTAATGGCAAACAAAGTCCCCAATGTAGCCCCGTCCCACCAGGCAAACAGACGCTTGATAAATTTAAACATAAAATACCCGTTCATAAATTCACTTGCAATATGGCCCTGCGCGACCGAATCGTCCAGCCCTATTTCACACTATTATTTTGCCAAAATGGCAAGAATATGACAAAGTAAAACAATGAACACATGGATCATTCTTATTCGCGGCATCAATGAAGAATGTATGATGGTGCGGGCGGCCGGACTTGAACCGGCACTTCCTTACGGAAACAAGATTTTAAGTCTTGCGTGTCTACCAATTCCACCACGCCCGCATTTGTGCGTCGGCTTTGGTCAGCTTGGCGGCAATATGGCTAATTATTTCTTTAATGCCAGTTAAAAATTGCACCTTGGGCATTTTTTACGCATATAGCCCCTATGAAATTTTCAACTCCTCTGCTCGAAGGTCGTTTGATCAGCCGTTATAAGCGATTTTTTGCTGATATTGAGCTTATAGACGGAACTCTGGTTACGGCCCATTGCGCTAATACTGGCTCTATGTCCGGGTTGAAACAAGCCGGGTCACGGGTGTGGATATCGCAGGCGGATAATCCGAAACGAAAATTGAAATACGATTGGCGCATCGTTGAAATTAGCCAAGATACAAAAAGGGCGCTGGTCGGTGTACATACGGCATGGCCAAACAAGATCGTGGAAGAAGCATTGCGGGGCGGGAATATCCCTGAATTGGTGGGTTATGACAGACTGCGCCGCGAGGTGAAATACGGAGAGAATTCGCGTATTGATTTTTTGCTGGAAAACGATGACAAACCGCCGTGCTATGTCGAGGTGAAAAGCATCACGCTTTCGCGCCAACCCGGCTTGGCGGAATTTCCCGATAGCCCCAGTGTGCGCGCCGCCAAACATGTGAACGAGCTGACAAATATGATCGGTGAAGGCGCACGGGCCGTTATGCTCTATGTGGTACAGCGCGATGATTGTGACCGGTTCAGCGTTGCCAGTGATGTTGACCCTAAATACCACGCAGCATTAAAGTTGGCCAAAGCGGCAGGGGTGCAAAGCTTGTGCTATACTTGTAAAATCAACCCTGAAGAAATAACGCTCACGCGCCCCATACAAATTATTGATAATTAAGGTGGTGGCATAAAAAAGAATCTATAGTATAGAGCGCCCATGATGATGAATTATATACAAGCCGACACGGCGGGCGATACCCGAGACGGCGCCATAAAACTGCACGGGCCAGAGGCGTTTGCAGGCATGCGCAAGGCCGGTAAGCTGGCTGCGGCGTGCCTGGACATGTTGGTGCCTTTGGTCAAGCCAGGTGTCACGACTGAAGCGTTAGACGCGGCGGCCCAGGAATATATCCTGGACAATGGTGCCGTGCCGGCCTGTCTTGGCTACCGGGGCTATAAGCACACGATCTGTACGTCCGTAAACCATGTGGTGTGCCACGGGATCCCTGGTTCTAAACCGCTCAAAAACGGCGATATTGTTAATATTGATGTGACCGTAATTGTAGATGGTTGGCACGGGGATACATCGCGCATGTACCCGGTCGGACAAATTAACCGCAAAGCCGAACGATTGATCAATATTACTTATGACGCGCTGATGCTGGGCATTGCCCAGATCAAACCCGGCAATACAGTTGGTGATATTGGCGCAGCAATCCAGAAATTTGCCGAAGCGGAACGGTGTAGTGTCGTCGAGGATTTTTGCGGCCACGGGATCGGGCGTCTGTTTCACGATGCGCCCAACATCCTGCATTTGGGTAATCCCGGGGAAGGCGAGGAATTGCGCGAGGGTATGTTTTTCACCGTCGAGCCTATGATCAATCTCGGCCGCGCCCACACTAAGGTTCTTGCGGATGGTTGGACGGCAGTGACCCGCGATAAAAAACTCACCGCCCAATTTGAACACTCTCTCGGCGTGACGGCCACCGGGGTTGAGATATTCACCAAATCTCCCGCAGGCTTTGACCGACCACCTTATGACTAAACCTGCACCCAAACCTAAGCCCCATTATCATGGACACCGTGACCGCTTGCGGGCAAGGTTTATGGAAGGCGGGGTGTCGGCATTGGCGGATTATGAACTGCTTGAACTGTATCTATTTCGCTCCATACCGCGCCGTGATGTCAAGCCACTTGCCAAAGACTTAATCGCAAGGTTTGGCAGTTTTGCCGAAACCATTTCTGCGCCCGTGCTATTGTTGGTCGAGGTTAAGGGCATTAGCGAAAAAACCGCGCTGGATTTAAAAATATTGCAAGCGGGAGCTTTGAGACTTGCTCAGGAAACCGTGCTGTCGCGCCCGGTTTTATCCTCCTGGTCTGCCTTGTTGGATTATTGCCGTTCCGCCATGCAATTTGAAGGCAAGGAACAATTTCGGGTGTTGTTTCTGGACAAGAAAAACCGTTTGATCGCGGACGAAATCCTGGGCCAAGGCACGGTAGACCGCGCACCAGTTTATCCGCGAGAAGTCATCAAACGCGCTCTTGAATTATCCTCCACGGCGATCATACTGGCCCACAATCACCCGTCGGGTGATCCCACACCAAGCCAGAGCGATATAGACTTGACCAATCAAATCATCACCGCTGCCAAAGCTCTAAACGTAGCGGTACACGATCATCTTATTATAGGGCGTAACAATATAGTGAGCTTTAAAACGCTTGGGCTAATGTAAGATGGGTTAATGTAAAACAATAATTACAAAGAACACAATCAGGGGATTACCGTGAAAGACAATAAAAATTACCGCATTTTTTTTCTACTCCTGCTGACACTTGTCTATGGGTTTAATTTTATTGACCGCCAAATTGTCGGGATTTTAGCACCCTTTATTCAGGCTGACTTGGGTTTAACCAACACTCAAATGGGGCTGTTAATCGGACCAGTATTTGCCGCCGTTTACGCCGTGGCTGGTATTCCGATCGCTTGGCTGGCGGACCGCTATAGCCGCGTAAACATTATGGCTACGGCACTGGCTTTGTGGAGCGCCTTTACAGCCTTAAGCGGCATGGCTAATAATTTTGTCCAAATTGGCTTGGCCCGCATGGGCGTTGGCATTGGTGAAGCTGGTGGTAGCCCGCCTGCACATTCCATGATCTCAGATCTTTATCCCAAAGAAGAACGCGCCAGCGCTTTAGCCATCTATGCCCTTGGCATTCCCTTTGGCATTATGTTTGCCTATTTTGTCACCGCCAGCCTGCTCGGCGCGGACGGCGATGCCGTAAACTGGCGCCGGATTTTTATTATCCTCGGTGTTGTCGGGATCGCACTTGCTATCTTTGTTCGTATTGTTCTGCGCGACCCAAAACGCGGGGCTATGGAAGAGGTTGCAGTAAAATCCGACAATAGTGAGCCCGCTTCAGAGATTGCTAAACCGCCATTCTTCAAGGCTTTAGCAACCTTATTGAGCATCCCTTCATGGTGGGCCATGTGTTTAGGGATCGCGGCAGGTTCTTTTGTTGCCTATTCTTTTTCAGGCTTCCAAACCAAGTATTTGATCGGCCTTGATCCGGACTTTAACTTCAAAACCTTGCTGATTGTTCTGGGGATTATCAACGGTATTGCTTATGCAGGCGGAACGTTCTTTGGTGCTAAAGTCGCCGATTGGTGGGGAAAGAAAAATGTCCGCGCCTATGGCTGGGTGCCGGCAATCTCAATCGGCATTGCCCTACCCGCCGCCATTGCTTCTCTGTGGGTGCCAACCATTTGGCTGCATCTGGCCTGTGTTACGGTCATGACCACATTCTTAGGTGTCTATCTGGGGCCAAGTTTTGCCATTGCCCAAACCTTGGCACCGATCAATATGCGCGCCATGTCAACGGCCATGTATTTTTTCGTTCTCAATATGATTGCCCTTGGCGGCGGCCCCACTTTGACGGGTATTCTTATTGATGTTTTCTTGGAAACCCACGGATCGGTTCATAGTGTGCGCCTATCTTTAACAATTGTTTGTCTGTTCTTCCTGCTCTCTATTGCCAGCTTTTTGGTGGTTTCGCGTACATTGCCCAAGGACTGGAAAGACGCACAAGCCCGTAATGAAAACCAAATCAATGCAAAAAATACAGCTACATAAAATAGAAAGTTACCCATGATTCCTCGTTACGCCCGCCCTGATATGGTCGCTATCTGGTCCCAAGAGACCAAGTTTCGTATATGGTTTGAAATTGAAGCTCATGCCTGTACGGCTATGGCGGATTTGGGAGTTATCCCCAAAGCGTCTGCTAAAAACATATGGGACAAGGGCAATGCGGCAAAATTTTCCGTCGAGAAGATTGACGAGATCGAGCGTGAGGTCAAACATGACGTTATCGCATTTTTGACCCACCTTGCTACATTTATTGGAGACGACTCGCGGTTTGTGCATCAAGGCATGACTTCATCGGATGTGTTGGATACAACTTTATCCGTGCAACTAGCTCGTGCCAGTGACTTGCTCTTGGAAGGCATGGACAAGGTATTAGCAGCGCTGAAGGCCCAAGCCCTGGAGCACAAATTCACCCCTACTATTGGCCGCTCCCACGCTATCCACGCCGAGCCGACCACCTTTGGCCTGAAAATGGCGCAAGCTTACGCCGAATTTGAGCGCTGCCGTGAACGTCTGGTCACAGCAAGAGCCGAAATCGCTACGTGCGCCATATCAGGTGCGGTTGGGACGTTTGCAAATATTGACCCGCGTGTTGAGGCTTATGTGGCGGATAAACTCGGTCTTGAAGTCGAGCCCATCTCCACACAAGTCATTCCGCGTGATCGCCATGCCGCCTATTTTGCCACGCTCGGGGTTATCGCCAGTTCTATCGAGCGCCTAGCCACGGAAATCCGGCATTTGCAACGCACCGAGGTGTTGGAAGTCGAGGAATTTTTCTCCAAAGGCCAAAAGGGTAGCTCGGCCATGCCCCACAAACGCAATCCTATATTGACCGAGAACCTGACCGGGCTAGCCCGATTGGTGCGCTCCGCTGTCACCCCTGCCCTTGAAAATGTCGCCCTCTGGCATGAACGGGACATTTCCCATTCCTCGGTCGAGCGCGGCATTGCCCCGGACGCGACCGCTCATCTGCACTTTGCCTTATACCGCTTGGCTGGTGTTATGGAAAAGCTGGTGGTCTATCCTGAAAACATGCTGGCCAATCTCAACAAGCTTGGTGGTTTGCACAATTCCCAGCGCATCATGTTGGCCCTGACCCAAAAAGGTATGAGCCGCGAGGATGCCTATCGGGCCGTACAGACCAGCGCAATGGCCAGTTGGCGCGGGGAAGGCGAGTTTCAAGCCCTCCTCAACGCCGACCCTGTCGTTAACAAGCATCTAAATTCCGCCGAAATTGGCGAGATGTTTGACCTTGCCTATCATTTTGCAAAAGTAGATGAAATTTTTTCAAGAATTTTTCCTAAATAATTTACACAACTTAGTCTCTTTTTACCCCTAAAAACCCTCATGGTAAATGAAGCGTTAGCGGCGCGTTTGCCAATAAATAACCATTGCAGTGTATCAATCCGGCATAACAATAATAAATGGTTTGAACTTCAAGAGATTAGGATTGAGACAATGAAAAAATTTACCGCTATACTAAGTACTGCTCTACTCGGCATCGTCGCCACAACAGCAACAGCCTCTGAACGCCCCGACGTTTATGTGGTCCAATTCCGAGCCGATGATTGCGCCACATGTGGTGTAATGGAAAGCCAATTGGACAACGCCATGAATATGGTACGCAGCTCCAAGGTTGAGCTTGTTACTGTCGACACGAGCAACCCGCTGAAGTGGGAAGTGTCTGCCCATACGGCCTTTGACCGCAATATCACACCCCAGTTTAACAAATGGGTTGGCTTGACCGGCTTTGTAGCCGTGATTGACCGCCAAAGCCGCCGCACGATCGGTTGCGTGAGCGACAAGCAAGATGCCTATAAAATGGCCAATTTGATTAAATCAGCGGCTGGACTGCCCCATGACCGGGCCGTATCCAACCGTTTGATACAATTTAAGTGCCCAGCAGCACACAATATTGACCCAGGTAAGTAATACATCTGGTCAAATAATAACTCCCAAGATAATGACAACTCAGGCCCGGTTCGTCCGGGCCTTTTTTCTCGCCTCAAGTTATCATGAAACTTTTACACGCCGTGCTGTATAAAGCAGGTGCACCGAGTGTATATTTTACGTAAGTCTATGGTTATGATGAAGTTTTTAAAATTGCTATGTGTGTTAGTGTTCGCCTTATTAGGGGCAAATACTTCAGCAAACGCCCAGCAACGCCCAGATATGTATGTGGTGATGTTCAGGGCTGATTGGTGCGCACCTTGTAAAATTGTCGAACCCAATTTAGACCGTGCTCTAAAAACATTGGGTGATCCAGGCATCCAATTTATCAACATTGATATCACAGACCCATTCCGTTCGGAACGTAGCGCTCATCTGGCTTTTGATGCGGCGATCGTAAAACAGTATAATCAATGGTACGGCACCACTGGCTTTGCTGCCATGATTGATGCGGATACAAAGAATACGCTTGGGTGTGTCAACTTGATGTACGATGTGGGCGCCATGGTTGCCCACATAAAGAATTTGAAAACCCACGCCCTCACCAATCAGCCAGGTTTCGACATCACCTGCCCCGGCCCAACTCGGGTTGGGGGATAATCTTTCTAAGCCTCGTCTATGATTTGCGCTCTGGCTTCGGTCATTAGCACGTCCATACGCTGGCGGATTTCTATGTCGGACAATTCTATGCCTGCCGCGATTAAATCCTGTTTAACTTTACGAAACACGTCCTCGTCGCCTGGCTCTTCCATATCGGAAACAATGACTTCAACGGCATAGGCGTCCGCATCCTTGCCAGTTTTGCCAATAAGCTCTGCTACCCATAGCCCGAGCAATTTATTGCGCCGTGCGTCCAGTTTAAATTCCTGTTCAGCATTCAAAACGTATTTCTGCTCCGCTGCCCTCTTACGGTCGTCAAAAGATGCCATTATTATCTCCACAAGCTTGTTTCAAGATCGCAATTTAGCAAGTCCCGGCGAAAACGCCAACATAAATCGTAAATTATGCACATAAAAATTCTTTTTCGCCCCCGCGCCCTTGTGGTGAGACTACGCCTCGGATAAATTCCCTGCTCACAATGCGAATCGGCATTATATACTGAACAAGCGAATGGCAGAAAAACATGTCCCGACGAGAAAAAATCTACGAAGGCAAGGCAAAAATACTGTATAAAGGCCCCAAGCCAGGTACGCTCGTGCAATATTTCAAAGATGATGCGACGGCCTTTAATGCTCAAAAGAAAGCCACACTAAATGGCAAAGGCGTGCTCAACAACCGTATTTCAGAGCATATCATGGTGAAGCTCGCCGATATCGGGATACCGACACATTTTATCAAACGCCTAAATATGCGCGAGCAATTAATCAAAGAAGTGGAAATCATTCCCCTTGAAGTGATTTGCCGCAATGTGGCGGCAGGTTCAATTTGTAAAATGCTCGGCCTCGAGGAGGGGAGCGCCCTGCCCCGTTCCATCATTGAGTTTTGCTATAAAAAAGACGAATTAAACGACCCATTGGTGGCGGAAGAACATATTTTAGCTTTTGGTTGGGCCAGTTCCGCCGAAATCGACGAAATGACGGCGTTAACGTTACGCATAAATGACTTTCTATGCGGGCTTTTTGAGGGGATTGGCATTCAATTGGTCGATTTCAAAATCGAATTTGGTCGCTATACTGACGAAAATGGTGACCAAATGATCTTACTGGCTGACGAAATCAGCCCGGACTCCTGCCGTCTCTGGGACAGTGTTACCAAAAAGAAACTGGACAAAGACCGGTTTCGGCACGACCTTGGCGATGTGGTTGATGCTTATACAGAAGTGGCAACCCGGCTTGGTATACTCAAGCAAAACCCCGGCACGCCGCCAAAATTATCAATCGTTTCCAATGAGGATGAGTAGATGAGGATGAGTATATGAAAGCCATTATAAGGGTCGCTCTTAAATCAGGTGTATTGGATCCACAAGGTCGCACCATTGCCCGCTCACTGGCCCATATGGGGTTTGAAGGTGTCACAAGCGCCCGTCAGGGAAAGATTATAGAGCTGGAACTTAATACCAAAGACGCAGAACAAGCCAGAATAGATGTTGAAAAAATGTGTAAGCAGCTTCTGGCCAATGTCGTCATTGAAGATTACCAGATCGAAATTATCGACCAAAAAACAGACAAGAAAACCAAATAGGAACAGGCTTTATGCAAAGCGCCGTTATTGTCTTCCCCGCCTCGAATTGTGACCGTGATGCTGCGGTTGCATTAGAGAAAGTCACTGGCCGAAAACCGCTCATGGTCTGGCACCAGGAAACCAGCTTACCCCGTGTGGATTTTGTCGTCATTCCTGGCGGATTTTCATACGGAGATTATTTACGCTCTGGTGCCATCGCAGCACGTTCGCCCATACTTAAAGATATTATCCAAAAGGCCAAAACCGGCCTGCCCGTGGCGGGATTTTGCAACGGGTTTCAAATCCTGACAGAAGCGGGGCTTTTGCCCGGTGCCTTGATGCGCAACAAAGGCTTGCGCTTTGTCTGCCGCCCACAAAAACTCAAAATCGTCAACAGGGACACCATGTTCACCCGCGCCTATAGGGGAAAGGATGAAATCACCGTGCCGATAGCCCATTTTGACGGCAATTATTATGCGGATAACGAGACATTAAATACACTCAAGCAATCCGGACAAATCGTGTTTAAATATATAGATAACCCAAATGGTTCGCTGAACGATATTGCCGGAATATGCAACAAAGCTGGCAATGTACTTGGCATGATGCCGCATCCGGAGCGGGCCGTTGATCCCTTAACTGGCGGCACCGACGGTGTAGGGCTGTTTAAAAGTGTGTTGGAGGCCATACGATGAAAAAAGTGGCGATGAAAGACGTTGTTATCACCCCCGAAGTCGTGGCCGAGCACGGACTATCCGAGAGCGAATACGAAATTATTTGCGACAGAATAGGGCGCAAACCTAATATCACAGAGCTGGGCATTTTCTCGGTGATGTGGTCGGAGCATTGTTCCTATAAATCCTCAAGACGGCATTTGAAGAAAATGTTGACTACTGGCAAGCGGGTCATTCAAGGCCCAGGCGAAAATGCCGGGGTGATTGATATTGATGATGGTGACGTGATTGTTTTCAAAATGGAAAGCCACAACCACCCCTCTTATATAGAACCATACCAAGGCGCAGCAACGGGCGTCGGCGGTATTATGCGCGACGTATTTACCATGGGTGCACGGCCTATTGCCAATCTTAATGCTTTGCGCTTTGGTGACCCGTCACACCCTAAAACCAAGACTTTATTGGCGGGAGTTGTGCACGGCATTGGTGGTTACGGGAATTGTGTCGGCGTACCCACGGTTGGCGGCGAAACCAATTTCCACCGAGGTTATAATGACAATATCCTGGTCAACGCTATGTGTGTCGGCCTCGCCAAAGCGGACAAAGTATTTTATTCCGCCGCCAAAGGTGTCGGCAATCCGATTTTTTATGTCGGCTCCAAAACCGGGCGCGACGGCATCCACGGGGCCACAATGGCTTCGGCGGAATTTGATGATGACAGTGAAGAAAAGCGCCCAACCGTACAGGTCGGCGACCCGTTCACCGAAAAGCTCCTGATTGAAGCCTGCATGGAATTGATGGCCACCGACGCCATTATCGCCATTCAGGACATGGGGGCCGCCGGGCTGACCTCCTCGTCAATTGAAATGGCTGACAAAGGCGGTGTCGGGGTCAAAATGCATCTTGATAATATACCCCAGCGCGAAACCGACATGACACCTTACGAAATGATGCTGTCAGAAAGCCAGGAGCGCATGCTCATGGTTTTGAAACCTGGAAAAGAGCAAATCGCAATTGACATTTTCAACAAATGGGATCTGGATGTGGCAGAAGTTGGTATCACCACCGACACCGGGAATTTGGTACTTATCCATAAAGGCAAAACCGTCTGCGATATTCCCATTGCTCCTTTGGGCGACGATGCGCCAAACCTAAATCGTCCCTACTCTGCCCCCAAGAATTTGGATGTTCTTGAAAATGACCCAATTTTTGACCCGGTTACACGGGGAACGGATTATGGAGTTATCGTCAAAACCCTAATCACTAGCCCTGATATTGCCTCCAAACGCTGGATTTGGGAGCAATATGACCGCAGCGTCATGGGCGATACTGTCGACAACTCCAATTCAGGCGGAGATGCGGCTATTGTCCGTATTCACGGCACCAACAAAGCCATTGCCATCACCACGGATTGTACCCCAAGATATGTAGCCGCCGATGCCTTTGAAGGCGGTAAACAAGCGGTGGCTGAAACATGGCGCAATTTATCTTGTACGGGCGCTGAACCCATAGCCATCACCGATTGCCTGAACTTTGGCAATCCGGAACGCAAAGAGGTTATGGGGCAGTTTGTCCGCTCTATTGAAGGCATCAATGCGGCCTGCCGGGCGCTAAAATACCCCGTGGTTTCTGGAAATGTGTCCCTGTATAATGAAACTAACGGTCAAGCTATCCCGCCAACCCCGTGTATTGGTGGTGTTGGCCTGATTAAAGATTTGAGCCGCTTTAGCACTTTGAAGGGTGCCAAAGCTGGTGATCATCTTGTGCTTTTGGGCAAAACCGAGGGCTGGCTCGGCTCGTCCCTTTATGCCCATTTGGTTCTAGGCCATGATAGGCCAGACGCCCCGGTTTATGCCCCCCCGCCCGTAGATTTACAGGCTGAAAAAGCTAACGGGGAATATGTACGACGCCTCATCCGCGACCGCCGGGTTCGAGCCGTCCACGACTTATCTGACGGTGGACTTGCATTATCCGCCATAGAAATGGCATTTGCGAGCGGCTTGGGTTTCACCTTAAAACACGCGTGTGACGTTCCGCTTTATGCCTGGCTGTTTGGTGAAGACCAGGGACGCTACCTCTTGGCCGTTGAAGAAAACAGCTTAAACCCGGTTATAAGTACGGCTCGAGCGCTCAAAATTCCCGTACAAAAAGTCGGTGAAATTGGCGGGAACAGGTTAATTGCCAGCGGCGCATTTGACTTATCCCTACAAGACACCCATATGCAGTATGAAAGCTGGCTACCCGAATATATGGATGCCTAAAATACCTGCTGGAGACCTCTATGGCTATGCAAGCCGATGACATTATTGCCATGATCAAAAGCGCCTTGCCGGACGCGAATGTGGAATTAGTCGACCTGGCAGGTGATGGAGATCATTATAAAGCCGTTATCACCAGCCCGGCCTTCGCGGGCCTGTCGCGTATCGCCCAACATCAACTGGTGTACGGGGCGCTCAAAGGAAAAATGGGGGGTGAACTTCACGCCCTAGCCCTCGAAACCAAAGCAAAATAACCAATAATTCAAGGAAAACACCATGACAGATACATCCACCGATACGGCCAAAGACCAGATTAAAAGCACCGTGACCAGTAATGACATTGTACTTTACATGAAAGGCACACCGACATTCCCACAATGCGGGTTCTCATCAACCGTTGTGCAAATTTTCGACTATCTCGGCGCAGAATATACTTCTGTGAATGTATTGGACGACCCGGAAATCCGTCAAGGCATCAAAGATTTCAACAATTGGCCCACGGTTCCGCAAGTGTTCGTCAAAGGTGAATTCGTTGGCGGTTGTGATATTGTGCGCGAAATGTTCGAAACTGGAGAGCTCAAAACCCTGCTTACGGATAAAAAAATAGCCATATCGTAAGAGTTTCACAACCTAGGGAGGATATTTACCTATTCTAAACCTAACCACGTTAATATCACGCCATTATTAGTATAATGGAGTGATATGTGGAACTATGTTATTGAATTTTAGTAATAAAAGCCGGGAACGAAGCTGGACAGCAATTCTACTCGAAGAGTCGGAAAACAGCCTGCATCGCCGTAAAACCAAACGAAAACGCACATTTCGCCGCATGTATCTAAGTGTATTCGTGACCCTTGGCGCATTTTTTGCAACTTATTGTAGTCTTTTTTATATTGGCGCCTTCCTTGATGTCGGTAAAATCGTCGGTATCAGCCAATCCGTTCGGGCGGACAATGCACAAAGAAATGTTAGAAGCATGGTGCAGGCTAAAGAACGCACCATATTTTCACCATTTTTAGAAGCTCTTTCCACGAACCGCATATATATGCGCAAAGGGCAAACCATTCAGGCGACTTACTCTTTGCCCAGCCGTAGCAAATTAACTTTGAAAATAAAGCAGTGCAAATCCAAACCAATATTAGAAATTTTCAACTGCGAAATACTGGGCGAGCAAAGTATAGATATCAACAAACGCACAACCGGGTTTATTGAATTTACTGTCTCTGAATCCGGGTTTTATTATTTTGAAGATCAAGTCATAAAGCTTCCAGACACAAGCCTAAAAGCATTTTTTGATTACCGGATTGTCTGGCAACGCGGCGGCAAGTAGGCGCGACTGGCGCGCCCACTTCGAAAACTGCGTTAAAACCTAGCGGGAGTAAAATTCGACCGTTAGATTTGGTTCCATAACCACCGGATACGGTACTTCGTCGAATGACGGAACGCGCACATAAGTCACTTTCATAACCTTCGGATCCAAATCCAAATATTCCGGGATTTCACGTTCTGCGCTCTCAAGAGCTTCTAAAACGATGGCCATAGTGCGGGATTTTTCGCGCACTTCAATGACATCACCAGCTTTGCAACGGTAAGACGGGATGTTGACCCGCTTGCCATTGACCATGACGTGGCCGTGATTAACAAATTGACGAGCTGCAAATACGGTCGGGACAAATTTCGTCCGGTAAACCACGGCGTCAAGACGAGATTCCAGCAAACCAATCAGATTTTCAGATGTATCCCCGCGCATTTTATCGGCGGTCTTGTAAATACTACGGAACTGTTTCTCGGTGATGTTGCCGTAATAACCTTTGAGTTTTTGCTTGGCGCGCAATTGTGTACCGTAATCTGACAATTTGCCACGGCGATTCTGGCCATGTTGTCCCGGCGGAAATGGGCGTTTGTTAACTGGAGATTTAGGGCGACCCCAAATATTTTCACCAACACGGCGATCAATTTTATATTTAGCGGAATGACGTTTTGACATGCGTAAGCACCTTTATGCGACGTGGCCCGGCTCCCCGGCCAATCCAGAGGGCGATAAAAAACGGCGGCACCACACCAACCCGTAAACCCCGCCATAGCGGAGTTGCGCGTGTATTATATGGGAACGTGGTAATGTCAAGCGGTGTTTTACAGTCTATATACTCAAAAAAATGGGCCAATTAGCGGTTTTTTGGATTTAGGTTTTTTTCCCTGCTCGCCTAAAAAGTCTAAATTTTTATCCGAGTATTTTACCGAAGGCAAACGAAAAAACGGCCACCAAAGTTGTTGATACCATTTGCTCTCATCTTCGGCAATTGTACCGTACTGCTCAGGTATCCTATCCTCCATGAATGTGGCCGTGCCAAAAATTTGATCCCAGACAAACAAGGTTTGCCCGTAATTACCAAAAGGAACACCGTGTTCGCCAAGACCGTGATGGCCTCTGTGTAGGGACGGCGTATTAAATATACGCTCTACTCCCCACATGCCCCGACGCATAATCGGCGCCTGATAAAGCTTCCTGTCCCAGGTAAACCCGTAATGGAGCATTACATTATGCACACCTATGACCATTGTCGATACAATTACAACATCGCCCAAGCCGAGATAGATCATCAATCCCATCCACCAGAAGCCCGGCATAAAAAACAGCCATGACCAGTTTTCCCGAAAGGCAATTGTGACCTGATATTGTTGTGGGGTGTGGTGGGTACGATGCATTGGCCACATCCAGTTCCATTGGTGAGCCATGCGGTGATACCAATAATGCAAAAAATCATCAGGTACAAACACGATTAAAAACGCTACCCAAAACGGTAGTCCGTCCAATACACCCCGCCCGGCTGGCCACAGAAAGGACGCTGCCGCCAAGGATAAAAACAGGGCCGCTGGCTTCATAATGAGGGCGAGTTGTGCTAGGCTCACCAGGTCAATGATCCAGTCCTTTCCAAATCGGGTTTTACTTTTATATATGCCGAATAAAAATTCCAGCAATGCAATTGTAGCGAACAAGCCTGCGACAATTATAGTCGATAAAATTTCATCAGCGTGCATTTTCGTATCCTCATGTTTGATTCCATAAAGATACTTGCATACATGCGCAAATATGCAACAACCAAATATGACGGGCGGTTATTCAGAAATATTTCCTATAATCTTAGAAAGCCTGTCCAAAGTCGCTTTGGTGGCGCCCGCATCAAGAGCGTAATAGGTCTCCCTGCCCTGCTTTTGCGCAGTAACAATCCCTGCTTGGCGCAAGATTTTCAGATGCCGAGACACGCCGGAAAAATCTATGCCGCAACATCCTGATACTTCCGTTACAGTAGACGGCTTGCCTAAATGCGCCATATAGGCCACAAGTGCCAATCTCACAGGATCCCCAAGCGCCTTAAAAAAATCCGGGTTAATATCCGGAAACTGTGCGGCGTCTAGTTTTTCTTGCATAGATTTTGTGCTGATCATAAAAACAGTATAGAGACACTTGCAAATCCTTGCAACAATCTGCAACATTTATTTTTTGCGCACGGACAAGATAAGCTGGCACCCAAAGCTTAACTGTGACAAGCGGGGTTTATGAATAAAGGCAATCCATATACCAGCGCACAATACGGCCTGCTTGCGGGCATTGCCGCCTATGTGATGTGGGGGTTTTTTCCGGTTTATTTCAAGATAACCCAGGACGTTCCTCCACTGGAAATTCTGGCGCACCGGATTGTCTGGAGCTTGCCATTTGCGGCCGTCATCATTTATTTTCGCGGACAATGGGTGGAAATTTACCAGGCCATACGCAACAAAAAAACCCTAGGCGCACTCACACTCGCAGCCATACTCATTGCTTTTAACTGGGGGCTTTATATCTGGGCCGTGCAGGACAGCCAGATTTTCCAGGCGTCTTTGGGTTATTATATCAATCCGTTGATATTTGTTCTGGTCGGCGTGATGTTTCTGGGCGAAAAATTAAGCCGCCTGCAAATTATCGCCGTTGCGATTGCAGCCATTGGCGTCGCACTGCTAACATTTTACGGCGGTCAGTTCCCGTGGATTGCGCTGTCTCTGGCCGCCAGTTTCACCATATACGGCGTCATCCGAAAGCAGGTGAAAATTGGAGCCGTCCCCGGTCTGTTCATTGAAATCGCCGTGCTGTTCATCCCGGCAGCCATTTATCTGTTCTATCTATCGAACCAGGGCGAAATGACATTCCTGAAAGACGGCACCAAGATAAGCACATTGCTCATCCTGGCTGGCCCGCTAACGGTATTACCTCTGGTCGCCTTCGCCTACGCCGCCCGCCGCTTGCGCCTGTCAACCATAGGCTTTCTACAATTCATCGGCCCCAGCCTGCAATTCCTCATGGCCGTACTCTACGGCGAAAAACTAACCCCAGCCTACCTACTCTGCTTCGCATTCATATGGGTAGCCGTAGCAATTTTCACATGGGACGCGGTGCATAGACACAGGCATAAGGTATAATATATAGCATTAGAGGTTGGAGTCTGCGGTAAGCCATAACCATAACCAGAGCCATCATTCAAATGGTTTGAACAATGGCTCTGGGTTTTAGACTAGGCTAAATCGAAGCGATCAAGGTTCATCACCTTGCTCCAGGCGGAGACAAAGTCGTTGACAAACATTTTCTGCGCATCGTCACAAGCATAAACTTCCGCGATAGCCCGAAGCTGTGAGTTTGAACCAAAAACAAGATCAACGCGGCTCGCAGTCCAATTGACTTTGCCATTTGCCAAAGCCCTACCTTCAAACACTTGTCCGTCTTGCGAAGAAGGCTCCCACTTCGTATCCCTGGTAAGTAAGTTCACAAAGAAATCATTGCTCAAGCTCTCGGGTCGGTCGGTGAAAACACCGTGCCCGGATCCATCCGCATTCGTATTCAAAGCCCGCATACCGCCAACAAGAACAGTCATTTCAGGAGCCGTTAATGTCAGCAATTGAGCGCGATCAATCAGAAGCTCCTCAGCCGGGCGGGCTTGTTTGCCTTGAAGATAATTTCGAAATCCGTCTGCAACTGGTTCAAGCACAGCAAAGGATTCCACATCTGTTTGCTCTTGACTGGCATCTGTCCGTCCTGGAGAAAACGGAACTTCGACGTCGTGCCCAGCGTTTTTCGCTGCTTTCTCAACAGCGGCACAGCCACCTAAAACAATCAAATCAGCCAGGGAAACTTTCTTGCCACCCGAATTGAAGTCCTTGCGAACGCCTTCCAGGGTTTTGAGAACATTTGCCAATTGCGCCGGATTGTTAACCTCCCAATCCTTTTGCGGGGCGAGGCGAATACGCGCACCATTGGCACCACCGCGCTTGTCACTGCCACGGAAAGTCGCCGCAGAGGCCCAGGCAGTTGATACCAGTTGGGCAATGGAAAGCCCTGAGTTCAAAATATCGGCCTTAAGTTTGGCGATGTCCCCGGCTCCGATCACATCATGCCCTGGTGCAGGAACAGGGTCTTGCCACACCAATTCCTCAGCTGGCACCTCGGCGCCAAGATAGCGCGCCACCGGCCCCATATCTCGGTGGGTCAATTTATACCATGCTCTGGCAAAGACATCGGCAAATTCGGCAGGGTTTTCATGAAAGCGCCGCGAAATCGGTTCATAGATCGGATCCAGTTTCAAAGCCATATCCGCAGTGGTCATCATCAAGGCTTGTGTCTTGGATGGATCGTGGGCGGCGGGCGCAGTATCGGCACTTGAAGCCTTGTTGGGTGTCCATTGATTGGCGCCAGCGGGGCTTTTTGTCAGCTCCCATTCATAGTCGAACAAAGCGTCGAAATAACCCGTATCCCACTTCACAGGATTGGGCGTCCACGCACCTTCAATACCACTGGTGATCGTGTCGTCGCCCTTACCGCTGCCCATTGTGTTTTTCCAGCCAAAGCCTTGCTCTTCGATGCTGGCTCCTTCGGGTTCAGGGCCGACATATTTACCCGGATCACCCGCACCATGGGCTTTACCGAAAGTATGTCCACCAGCAACAAGTGCAACAGTTTCCTCATCATTCATCGCCATACGGGCGAATGTCTCGCGTATATCTATGGCTGAAGCCAACGGATCAGGGACACCATTCGGGCCTTCCGGGTTCACATAAATCAAACCCATCTGGACAGCGCCAAGAGGGTTATCAAGCTCCCGCTCGCCGCTATAGCGCTCATCACCGAGCCAATCTGTCTCAGGCCCCCAATTAATATCTTCTTCAGGCTCCCAGACATCAACACGCCCACCGCCAAAACCGAATGTCTCAAATCCCATTGATTCGAGCGCACAATTACCAGTCAAAACCATCAAGTCGGCCCATGAAATTTTATTGCCGTATTTTTGTTTGATCGGCCACAGCAAAGCCCGCGCCTTGTCCAGATTGCCATTATCAGGCCAGCTGTTGAGGGGTGCAAAACGCTGAGATCCAGAGGAGGCACCGCCGCGACCATCCAGGGTCCGGTAAGTGCCCGCACTGTGCCAGGTCATGCGAATAAAGAACGGGCCATAATGCCCATAATCGGCTGGCCACCAGTCTTGCGATACTGTCATCAATGCGACGATATCTTTTTTCAAGGCAGCAAGATCGAGGCTCTTGAATTCTGCGGCATAGTCAAACTCTTCACCCATAGGATCGGACATGGCAGAGTTTTGATGAAGAATTTTTAGGTTTAGCTGATTGGGCCACCAATGCTGGTTAGCCGTGCTTCCGGTTGCTTTGTGTGTATTTGTTCCGCCCATAACAGGGCATTTGCCTTGATTGCCATTGGTCATGTTAACTCCGATCATGATGTAGGTTTATGCTGTGCCGAGGACACTTTTTATAGATTTAATTTAACAGGATATTTCGAGGTGTCAAGCTAATTTTAGAACCATTCTAAGTTACTTAAGAGAGCGATTCTAATCTAAAGCCAAACCATGACATTTATAGACTTTACCGCTCGCCCTTTTGGTAATTTGGGCAGGCCTGAAACCTTAATCAGCCCATGGGGTATATCCTCAAGTCGGCCTTCATTCTCATAGTAAAAATGATGATGTTCCGATAAATTAGTATCAAAAAACATCCGCCCCAAATCAACAGACACCCGGCGCAATAACCCCGCCAATGCAAACCGGTTTAAGGTATTATAGACACTGGCCACAGAGGTTTTGACATTAGCCGCGTGTGCCATTTCAATAACATCATCCACACTGACATGTCTATCTGTCCCATCAAACAACAGACCCGCGATATTTTTGCGGATAGTGGTAGGTCGAATGTTATACTCGGTTAAAATCCGGGACATGTTCAGATTATGATCTTGTGTATTCATAATATGAATATTAGAACTATTCTAAAATTATACAAGCGTTTATTTAGTAACCAAGACACCCGGAAACCAGAACTTTACAGGGTTGCTCTTCCCACTACCCCATACCCCCTACCTTGTTTCTTTCCCCCTACCCTTACCTCTAGCTTGGGCCAGAGCCTTGATTATGCCGCGCATTGTTCGAACTTCCTGGTCTGTCATTTTGGCGCGGATGTAAGGAGCGCGGATATTGCGTTTCATTAACGGGCTTTTATCTGCGGGGTAGAAAAATCCGGCTTTTTCCAGTTCTTGTTCCAAGTGTTCCATCATATATACTAGGTCTACGCGGGCCGCTGGTGTAGATTCTGGGCCCTGAAACACGGGCGGCACGCCCTCATCCGCCGCCCATATATAGGCGAAAATGCCAACGGCTTGCGCCAGGTTCAGGCTTTGAAACGCCGGGTTGATGGGATAGGTCAAAATCGCATCGGCCAGCACCACATCATCATTGGTCAGCCCGGCTTTCTCCGGGCCGAACATCACGCCCGTATTTTGCCCGCCTGCCCCAATATCTCGCAGTTTCGCACCAACATCTTTCGTGCCCAGCACCGGGATTTCCAAATCCCTGCGCCGCGCCGTTGTCGCCAGCACATAGTGCAAATCCGCGACCGCCTCTTCGGTGGTGCCGTAAACTTTGGCTTGCTCCAATACCGGTAGCGCCCCCGCCGCCATGGCGTCAGCATCCGGGTTGGGCCAACCATCACGGGGCGCCACAAGACGCAGCTCGCTCAGGCCAAAGTTCAGCATATTTCGCACCGCTGCACCGATATTTTCGCCCAGTTGCGGACGCACCAATATCACGGTTGGCGGGCGCATGCCCTTATCAAGCTCTACAAGTCGTCCAAGCTGGTCTTTCGTCGTTTTTCCCATATACATTCTTTTCAATTTAGCTTATGAAGCGCCAAAATATCTAACCCGTTTTTCACAAAACTAACAGAGGCAATTATGGCAAAAATCAAAGTAGCAAATCCGGTCGTCGAGCTTGACGGTGACGAAATGACCCGCATCATCTGGGACATGATCAAAGAACGTTTGATCCTGCCCTATCTCGATATTGATTTACGCTATTATGATTTGGGTATCGAGAGCCGCGATGCTACAGACGACCAGATTACCATAGACGCCGCCAATGCTATCAAGAAATACAATGTCGGTATTAAATGCGCCACCATCACGCCGGACGAAGACCGTGTGGAGGAGTTCGGCCTTAAAAAAATGTGGAAATCTCCCAATGGTACGATCCGAAACATTCTGGGCGGTGTGATTTTCCGCGAGCCGATTGTTTGCAATAATGTGCCGCGTCTGGTGCCCGGCTGGACACAGCCAATCGTCATTGCGCGCCATGCTTACGGCGACCAGTACAAAGCCACAGATTTTCTGGTGCCGGGCAAAGGCAAAATGACCATGAAATGGGAAGGCGAGAACGGCGACGTGATCGAGAAAGATATTTTCGATTTCCCGTCCTCCGGTGTTGCTATGGGTATGTATAATCTCGACGATAAAATCGCCGACTTCGCCCGCGCCGTGTTCAATTACGGCATAACCCGTAAATGGCCAGTTTACCTCTCGACCAAAAACACAATTATGAAAGTTTACGACGGACGTTTCAAAGACACGTTCCAGGAAATTTACGACGCGGAGTTCGCCGAACAATTCGCAGAATTTGGCGGCGAATACCAACACCGTTTGATCGACGATATGGTGGCCTGTGCCATGAAATGGAACGGCGGTTATATCTGGGCCTGTAAAAATTATGACGGCGATGTGCAGTCTGATACTGTTGCGCAGGGTTTCGGCTCCCTCGGCCTGATGACCAGCTTCCTAATGACGCCGGACGGCAAAACCATGGAATCCGAAGCCGCCCACGGCACCGTCACCCGCCATTACCGCAACCACCAAAACGGCCAAACCACCTCGACCAATTCCACCGCCTCCATCTTCGCATGGACACGCGGGCTGGCTCATAGAGGCCGCCTAGACGACAACCAGGCCCTGGTAGATTTCGCCGAAGGCCTGGAACGCACCACAATCGCCACAATAGAAGCCGGCCAAATGACCAAAGATTTGGCACTTCTCGTCGGCGACAAACAAGGCTGGCTGTCAACGATGGGTTATCTTGAGGCGATTGCAGAGAATTTTGAACGGGCGATGGCATAGTTTGAGGTCAATATGTCAAAGCTATTGATCGGATTTATACCATTACTAGCCGCCGTTTTGGTCATGATAATACGGCTAAGACGGGGAAAGATATTTGCTTTCCTGCTCGCCTTTCTTGTCTACTTTATTCTCGCTATGGCAATTGCAATATTTTTGGGAGCAGTAAATTTTTCATCTTATGATCCACAGCTTGTGGCTGGCGCAATTGCAGAGAATATTGCTTCAGCACTTTTATTGGCAGTTTTCGAAATTCCGATTTTGGCGGTCATATTTTGGGCTTATAAATGGTGGGAAGCCCGGCAGTCAGAAACATAGGCATATTTTGAAAATGAATAGCCTTCATAACCTCCGCCTCAATCAGGTGACGCTTGGCGCGTCTGATATGGCGGCGTCTGTTGCGTTTTATGAGATGTTGGGGTTAACACTGATTGTCAATTCAGCGCCGCGCTATGTGCGGTTTGAGTTTCCTGAAAGTCAGCACGGCGAACGGGCGACCTTGTCTTTACATGAAGTTGCGCCGGGTTGGGCACCCGGAGATGGCCCTTTGATTTATTTCGAGATGGATGATCTGGATGCCTATCTGGCTGATATCAAAGTCAAACCCATCACACCACCCAAAACCCAAACCTATCTCTGGCGCGAAGCCGATATCCTCGACCCGGCGGGCAATAAAATCAGGTTATATCAGGCGGGCGAAAATCGCCGTTTCCCGCCTTGGCGGGTTGCATGATTATAGTTTTCTAAACTGATTTTGAAACCGGTTTCTATTTGGTTGGAGATTTGACAAGAAGTTTAGCCAGAACATAAGCAGACAATCCGGCAGTAAGTCTCAACAAATTTTTATCGACGAGCGCTCCTACTGCTTGAAAGGATAATGAGTTTTCATTGCCAAGCGCTATTATCCCCAATATTGAACTTCCGATAACTTGTAAAATGAGCAAGCTCCCTAATATCAATAGCGTTATGCGCATATTTCCTCCAAAATTATTCCGTCGTTGTCCACACCGCCAATTCATTACCACTTGGGTCAGTGAAATGGAAGCGACGACCGCCGGGGAATGCAAATATGGGGATTGTGATCTTGCCGCCTGCTTTCTCAACGGACACCTGTGCGCCTTCCAGGTCTTTGGCGTAAAGCACAACCAGTGCGCCGTTTTTCGATGGCTTCCTATCCGAATCAGCGTCCAAACCACCGTCTATACCTGCACCGGTAAAGGATGCATATGTCGGCCCGTAATCCACATAACTCCAGCCAAATGCGGCAGCATAAAACGCCTTGCTCGACACCAAGTCGGTGACGGGAAGTTCAATATAGTTGATCTTTGTGGTTTCGGTCATGTTTTTGTCTCCGACAGTTTTATCTGTAACAGGCGTGCAAGCGACTGCAACAAGTGTAGCAAGGCCAATTATAAGGTTTCGTATCATTATTCTGCCTTTCAAATCGCTCTGTTTATAGCACACCCCATACCCTAAACATGTCAGGAGAAGTACACAATAGGCTCACATAAATCCTTCTTTACATAAAGCCTTGCGGGTCGATATCTATTGCCAGTTTCGTCTTGTGGGGGGGGCGCAGGCGGGATTTCCAGATGGCCATATATGCGGAGAGATTTACATTTGGCTCAGATTTTATCAGCAAACGTCTGCGGTGACGGCCCCGTAATATGGCCATAGGAGCTTCGGATGGCCCCAGGATTTCTATACCGTCAGCACGCGGGGCCGCATTTAGGGTTTTTTTGGCAAATTCGTCGGCTTTTTTCGCGTCCGGGGCGGATATGATGATGGCCGCAAGTTTACCGTATGGCGGCAGTCCTAGAATTTCGCGCATACCTAGCTCGGCAGCAATAAACCCCTCACGGTCGCCCGCCGCCAATGCCACCAGAGCCTCATGGTCGGGCATGTGGGTCTGGATCAAGGCCCGGCCCGGTTTTTCGGCCCGTCCGGCCCGGCCAGCCACCTGCACCAAAGTCTGGTATGTCCGCTCCCCTGCCCGCAGATCACCACCGCCCAAGCTGAGATCACCATCCACCACGCCCACAAACGTCAAATGCGGGAAGTTATGCCCTTTGACCACCATTTGTGTGCCGACCAGAATATCAATCTCGCCTGCTGCCATAGCCCCCATACGTTCGCGGATACGTTCAGGGTTGCCCGCCGTGTCTGACGATAGGACTTCGATACGGGCGTCAGGGAACAATAAGGCGGATTCCTCTGCCACCCGCTCTACACCCGGCCCGACCGGGGTCAGCGCGTCTTCAGCTTTACATTCCGGGCAGGCGCTCGGCATGGGCATGGAAAATCCGGTATGGTGACATATGGCCCGCCCGGTGCGTTTATGCTGCACCAGCCAACTATCTGTATCAGGGGATTTCAGCCGCTCCCCGCAAGCCCGGCATATAATCAAGGGCGCATAGCCGCGCCGGTTGAGATACAGCATGGCTTGGTCGCCCTGTGTCAAAGCTTGCCCAATCCCGTCGATCAATGGCTGGGACAAGAACTTGCCCGGCGCGGGTTTGTGGTCTTTCAAATCCACCAGCGCCACTTCTGGCATAATAGCCGCACCGGGGCGCTCTGGCAGGATTACATGGTGATAGCGCCCCGAACGGGCATTGGTCAGGCTTTCGAGGGACGGGGTCGCCGAGGCCAGTACCACCGCCGCACCCGCCAATTTACCGCGTACCACCGCCATATCGCGAGCATTGTAAATGACACCTTCGTCTTGCTTGTAGGAGCCGTCATGCTCCTCATCGACCACAATCAGCTGCAAATCTGCATAGGGCAAAAACAGGGCGGAGCGTGCGCCGACCACCAGCCTTGCTCGGCCACCGTGGACTTCGCGCCACACGCGCCGCCTGGCCGCATCCCCCATTGCCGAATGCCACTGAGCTGGTTCAACACCAAAGCGTTCCTCAAACCGTTTTAACCCCGCTTGTGTTAGCGCGATTTCCGGCACCAATATCAGCACCTGTCCCCCTGCCCGCAAGGCCTCGGCCGCCGCCTCCAAATAAACTTCGGTTTTCCCCGACCCCGTCACCCCGTCCAACAAGGCTACGTTAAACATTTGCTGGCGTACCAAAGCCTGTAATTCCTCGCCTGCCGATATTTGTCTTGGGGTCAAATCGAATGCCCGACCGTCATGGGCCGGGTCTGGCATATCAAAAGGCGGATCAAGCGGTGCGGTGAATTTTTCCAAAAACCCCGCCTTGGCCATTGTGTTCAACACCGACGAGGATACTTTTGCCGCTTTGGCGATTTCACCTGCCCGTGCTGGCCAAATATCCGATAAACCTAACACCCGTTTTCGTGTGGCACTTAGCCCGGCTGGCTGCTCTCCTGTCGGTGTGAAAAGCGTGACATCAGGGCTAGGTTCCAGCGCCTTGTGGGAACGCAATACCATGCGCAGCACAAGCCCTTGCAAGGCGCAATTATATTTGGCGGTAAAATTGATGAATTTCAGTATTTCGGCATTCAAAGATCGGCACGGTTTACTCTCGGAGATTTCCTTTAATTTGCCTATATCTTCTCGCTCTCCAAACCCCCACACGACACCAAGCTTGGCCTGCTTGCCCAATGGGGCATAGACGAAATCCCCCGCCGCAAGCTTCATGCTCGCAGGAATAGCGTAGTCAAACGGTTCCGGTACGGCGACCGGAAACAGAATTTTTGCAATTTTTACCATTTTTTACACATGTTTACACATTTGTTACGATTTATTTGCCTACACTGATTCGGTGAGTTTAGAAGAGAAAGTCCAGAAAGAAAAATTGCTATGAAGTTTTTTATTGATACAGCCGAAACCGATGCCATCAAAGCCTTGATCCCCAGCGGCTTTGTTGACGGTGTGACCACCAACCCCTCATTGATTGCCAAATCAGGACGTGACTTCAAAGAGGTCGTCCAGGAAATTTGCGCCTTTGTTGACGGCCCTGTTAGCGCCGAAGTGACGGCACTGGACACCAAAGGCATGATCGAAGAAGGCAAGCGCGTCGCGGGTTGGGCAGATAATGTTTGCGTCAAACTCCCTTTAACATGGGCCGGACTTGAAGCGACCAACGCGCTTTCATCGCAAGGTATTTCCACCAATGTTACCCTATGTTTTTCGGCCAATCAGGCGCTGTTGGCGGCCAAAGCGGGCGCAACATTTATCTCACCGTTTATCGGGCGTCTTGACGATATTGGTGAGGACGGTTGTGATTTGATCGCGGAAATCCGCGTTATCTATGACAATTATGGTTTTGAGACCGAAATTCTCGCAGCTTCCATCCGCTCCCTGGAGCATATGGAAAACTGCGCCCTGATAGGGGCTGATGTAGCCACCGCACCGCCAGATGTCATCCGCGATATGGCCAACCACGCCTTAACCGACAAAGGTTTAGCCGCATTTATGGCCGATTGGAAAAAGACCGGGCAGAGTATTTAGGGCCTATCCCTGATTTAGAGATTTGCATCTTGTGTCCCGATTAAAACCAAAATTTGTAAGGTGGATTAGCTTCTTTAGCGTAATCTACCATGCGGGGTATGCCAATGGTGGATTACGGCTAAAAGCCTAATCCACCCTACAGAACTACAAACCAATTAGAACATCGGGCTTTTAAAGCGCCGCTTTAAGTGCATCTACCAGATCGGTTTTTTCCCATGAAAATCCGCCGTCTTCATCCGGGGTACGCCCGAAATGTCCATAGGCTGATGTGCGGGCATAGATGGGTTTATTGAGTGCCAAATGTTCGCGAATGCCGCGTGGTGTCAAGCTCATAACTTCGCCGATGGCTTTTTCCACTGCTTCTTCGCTGACCTGGCCTTTGCCGGCCATGTCAACATAAATAGAGGTCGGTCGCGCTACACCAATTGCGTAAGAAAGTTGGATATTGACCCAATCTGCAATGCCTGCAGCAACAATGTTTTTGGCAAGATAACGCGCAGCATAAGCAGCCGAGCGGTCAACCTTGGTCGGGTCTTTACCCGAAAATGCGCCGCCGCCGTGGGGGGCAGCGCCGCCGTAAGTATCGACGATGATTTTGCGACCAGTAAGCCCGGTGTCCCCGTCCGGCCCGCCAATGACAAATTTACCTGTAGGGTTGATGTGCCAGATGGTATCATCAGTAATCCAGCCCTCCGGTAATTGCTCATAAATATAAGGTTTTACCAGCTTCGCCACATCCGCAGAGGTCATATTCTCGTCCAAATGCTGGGTCGAAAGAACTATGGCAGAAGCGCCTACAGGTTTGCCATTTTCATAGCGCACGGTAACCTGGCTTTTGGAATCCGGGCCGAGCCAAGTTTGATCTTCAAGCTTGCGGGCCTTGGCCAGGCGCTCTAGAATTTTGTGGCTATAGTAAACCGGAGCCGGCATCAAATCAGGCGTTTCGTTACACGCATAACCGAACATAATACCCTGATCGCCCGCACCTTCTTCGGCGTGCAAACCACTACCGTCATCTACGCCCTGGGCAATATCAACGCTTTGGGCGTGTAAGAGAATATCAATATCAACGGTTTTCCAATGAAAACCATCTTGCTCATAACCTATATCTTTAATGGCCTGGCGGGTCACGTCTTCGATCATATCGTTGGTGATTTTTCCAGAACCACGGGTCTCACCCGCTATCACAACTTTATCCGTAGTGGTCAGGGTTTCTGCGGCAACACGCACATCCCAAGGGGACATGCCGTCTTTGACACTCTCGCGGAAAAACAGATCGACGATTTCGTCGGAAATCCGGTCAGACACTTTGTCCGGATGCCCTTCGGAAACAGATTCGGACGTGAATTCATAATGTTGGCGCATTGTACGCTCCTCGGGTTTTAAGGCTCTTAAGGCTTTTTATTATTATTAGAGGCTTGATTGTTTTTGGTGGTTAATAACGATAATGCTCCGGCTTGTACGGCCCTTCAACAGGAAGACCCAAATATTCGGATTGCGCATCAGACAGTTTGGTCAGCTTTGCACCCAATTTAGCAAGATGCAATTCGGCGACTTTTTCGTCCAAATGCTTGGGCAGAACATAGACTTTATTGTCATAATTTTTGTGATTTTCCCAAAGCTCAATTTGCGCCAATACTTGGTTGGTAAAGCTCGCGGACATAACAAAGCTGGGATGCCCCGTACCGCAACCAAGATTGACCAAACGGCCTTCAGCCAGAACGATCAAGCGCTTGCCGTCCGGGAACACAACCTCGTCAACCTGTGGCTTAACATTGTCCCACTCATAATTACGCAGAGCATCAATTTGAATTTCGCTGTCAAAATGACCGATATTACAAACGATTGCCCGGTCTTTCATTTGGCGCATATGCTCAACTGTGATCACATCTTTATTGCCCGTAGCAGTGACGAAAATATCGCACACTGGCGCGGCTTCTTCCATGGTCACGACTTCATAGCCTTCCATAGCCGCTTGTAGCGCGCAAATCGGATCGATTTCAGTAACCTTGACCCGCGCACCCTGGCTGCGCAAGCTTTCGGCGGAACCCTTGCCCACATCGCCAAATCCACAAATTACGGCAGTTTTACCTGAAAGCATAACATCTGTTGCCCGCTTGATGCTGTCAACCAAGCTTTCCTTACAACCGTACAGATTGTCAAATTTCGATTTGGTCACGCTATCATTTACGTTAATAGCAGGGACAACCAAAGTGCCAGCCTTTTCCATTTGGTACAGACGCATCACGCCGGTAGTCGTTTCTTCGGAAAGACCTTTGACCTCTTTCATCAACTCGGGATATTCATCGTGCATGAGAACGGTCAAATCGCCGCCGTCGTCCAAAATCATGTTGGGTGTCCAACCATTTGGCCCTTTAATTGTGGCGTGAATACACTCCCAAAACTCGTCTTCGGTCAAGCCTTTCCAGGCAAATACAGGCACACCCGTAACAGCAATGGCAGCAGCGGCTTGATCTTGTGTGGAGAAAATATTACAAGACGACCAGCGCACTTCTGCGCCCAGTGCTGTCAAAGTTTCAATCAAGACTGCGGTTTGAATGGTCATGTGCAAACAGCCGGCAATACGGGCACCTGCAAGTGGTTTTTTCTCACCAAATTCTGCGCGCAACGCCATCAGGCCCGGCATTTCGGTTTCAGCAATATTGATTTCCTTACGGCCCCAATCGGCCAGTGTAAGATCGGCTACTTTATAATCGTTTTGTGTTTTTGGCATGTGTCTATATCCTAGTATGGGCCTGATATGGAAAGTAAAAATTCAAGTCTGCCAGCCTATAAATAAATTTCCCTTTGTGTGCAATGCTTTGTTATGTCAAACATGTGTGATAATTTTCACGCAAAAGGAACATAAAATCCCCAAAGCCTCAATCATCATTGTTAATTTTAACGGGGGCGAGTGGTTGGCCCGCTCGGTCGCGTCCGTGCTGGGACAAAATGAGCCGGATTTTGAGTGCTTTATCGTCGATAATGGCTCCACCGACGAATCAATAGCTACATTGCCAAAATTGGATGATCGTTTCAAAATTATGGAGCTTGGGAAGAACACCGGGTTTGCCGCCGCCAATAACAAGGCCGCCAAATTGGCCAAAGCACCCTGGATTGCTTTGCTAAACCCGGACGCCTTTGCCCGCAAAGACTGGCTGGAGCAATTACTAAAGGCTACCAAACTTGCGCCTAACATCACAATGGTAGGTTCGACGCAATATTTGGCTTTAGCGGACACCCCAACATTGGACGGGGCCGGTGATTGCTATCATATCTCGGGTATTGCTTTTCGGGCTGGGCACGGCAAACAAATATCGCCGCCTAAAACCGGACCAAAAACCGGGCTTGTGTTCGGCCCTTGCGCCGCCGCCGGGCTATATAACCGCGAAAAATTTGTTTCCATGGGCGGGTTTGACGAGCGGTTTTTTTGTTACCACGAAGATGTTGATTTGGCTTTTCGCATGCAGCTTGCGGGCGGGGACTGTGTGCAATCCGCCGAGGCGATTGTTGACCATGTTAGCTCTGGAATATCTGATAAAGTGCCGGAATTTGCAGTCTATCACGGGACTCGTAACCGGATTTGGACATTTTTTAAAAACATGCCCTGGCCGCTTTTAATCTTGCTCACCCCGTTGCATATTGGGGCTAATTTGGCTTATCTGTGGTGGGCATTGTTTCGCAAAGGTAGGTTCAAGCCGACCTTGCGCGGTGTTAAAGACGGAATTGCGGGTCTACCGCAAACTTTCCGTGATCGCCGTGCCGTACAAAAAACACGGACAGTGCGCAGTATTGAAATGCTGAACAAATTTACCTGGTCACCGATCAAAGTCGTGACACGCGGCATTCATATCCGGGCATTCTCTAAGTATTCACAAAAGTAAACCATCCGGGCCTTTTAAACGGCTTGTACAGCGGCCATTTTTGTACGGTTTTCTGCCAACCATCCACGTGCGGCACGTTGGGCCAAGGTCACATCTTCATTGCTCATTTCCAAAGTCAGCTCACTGCGGTAAGCCTGAGCTGGTCTGGAGCCAAGAAGCGCGGCCAAATTGAACCATTTATGGGCTTCAATCATATCCGGCCCACGATCCTCGTGATCTGTGGAATATATAAGGCCGAGACGGAACAAATCCGCTGCCTCAGCTTTTGCAATAACGGCCGCACGGGCCTCTTTTACTTCAATATCTGTAAAGGCCATAATGCCCCCCATGTTACTTTTCACCTAACACCTTCGGATTATTCCTTGGGTGATACCCGCGTTGGCATTTTTACAATGTCTCCAGCGGATATAGGCACAATCTGACGGGGCCAGGTTGACATAAGGTTAATTAAAATAAAGGTTAACCAAGCTTTACTGATGTTAAAGTAAGTAAATATGTATTTATATTGAATTTAAACAAGATTAAAATCAAATTACTTTCCACTACATACTTACCTAATACAAGGATACTGAAGTATATTTTTGGTCAAAATCAACTATAAATCTGTCGAAAAAAATCGAAAAAACTTAAAAATAATGCGATTTAATCTGTTTTTGTCGAAAAAACCTGTCTTCATGCTTAATCAAGTATGAAATTTTACCAGCTCTGAGAGCTCTGCACGATCGACGATAAGATCATTGACCGGTTTGTCCGGGTCAGCATAGCCCATAGACATGCCAACCAAGATTTGTTGCTCGTCGGGGTGGCCTGTGTGCTTCTTTACCGTATCGGGGAAGGCCCGCCATGCGCCCTGGGGCGCAGTGTGTAAGCCCTGTTCCCGGGCCAGTAACATCAAACTTTGTAGATATATGCCGATATCCATGAATTGCGGCGCGTCCATACGCTTGTCTATAGTCACCAAAATCCCGACAGGTGCGCCGAAGAAATTGAAATTTTGCCCCACCTGCATCATGCGAGCGGGTTTATCGTCCTTGGCTATGCCGAGAAGGCCGTACATATCCTCGCCCAATTTATAACGCCATGTGCGCATCGGCTCCCACAAAGGCGACGGATAAGCTTGATAAGTGTCACCTTCGGTTTTGCCTTGCATCAATTTGCCGATAACTTCGCCTCGAAACGCATCTAGCGGCTCGCCCGTCAACACATGCACATTCCACGGTTGGAGATTGCCGCCGGACGGGGTACGGCGCGCCGTCTCGAAAATGCTTTTAAGAACATCATCCGGGACAGACTTTTCCAAAAACCCTCGCGTGGTGATGCGGCTCATAATTGCGGCGGTTACAGTTTCCGCTTTTGTCGTGCTGATAGTCATTTTATCTCTCATTTTCTTTTCGTTGTTTGCGTAGCAATGAAAAATGCATCACCACATATTCGATTATACCAATCCCCACCCCCGCACCAAATGCATAACTCATATTGCTCCACTTTTTAAAAACCAGATAGCCAACACCACCCCCAAGGATAACAATATTGGCCCACAGGATTTGGGTGTATTTGGTGTTGAGTTTGGTTTTCATAGATCACGCATCCCAAATAACCCTCTCATGCCCAACTTGATTGGGTATCCAGCGTATAAAGAGTGGGCGATGCCCACACATTTTTGTTCAACTGGATTCCCGCTTTCGCGGGAATGACCGGAGTGTTGGGAGACACAATCACAGCCCCAATTTCTTGCGCAAGATCTCATTGACCGCTTGCGGATTGGCTTTGCCACCTGAGGCTTTCATCACTTGACCGACGAAGAAACCGACTAGCCTGGGATTGTCCGCGACTTTGGCGGCCTGGTCAGCATTGGCATCTATGACGTCTTGTACCATTTTTTCAATAGCGCCCGTGTCTGTGACCTGTTTCAGGCCCTCGCGCTCAACAATTTCATTGGCCCCGCCCTCACCTGCAAACATTTTCTCAAACACATCTTTTGCGATTTTTCCTGAAATGGTTTTGTCACCGATCAGGTCAAGTAATTCGCCCAGCGCATCTGAATTGACCGGGCTATCATCCAGATTAATGCTTGCCTTGTTGAGCGCCCCAAACAAATCGCCCATCATCCAATTGGCGGCGATTTTCGCGTCGCGGCCTTTTGCAAGCCGCTCATAAAAATCACCCTTGGCTTTATCAGCAGTCAGAATCCGGGCATCATATTCGGGGATACCGTAATCCACCACGAACCTGGCTTTGCGGGCATCGGGGAGTTCCGGCAAGTTCGCCTTTATCCCGTCGACAAATTCTTGTGTAATGTTGATGGGCAGCAAATCCGGGTCAGGGAAATAGCGGTAATCATGGGCGTCCTCTTTGGAGCGCATGGTACGGGTCTCGCCCTTGGCGTTATCGAATAATCTGGTTTCCTGGTCAATTTCGCCGCCGGCTTCCAAAATGTCAATTTGCCGCCGCGCCTCATAATTGATAGCCTGGCGGATAAAGCGCATGGAGTTGACGTTTTTAATCTCGCACCGTGTGCCCAAATCACCGCCGGGTTTACGCACCGACACATTAACATCAGCCCGCAAATTACCCTTTTCCATATCCCCGTCACATGTGCCGAGCGCCCGGACAATGCCGCGCACTTTCTCCACATAAGCCGAAGCCTCTTCCGGGCTACGCATATCAGGCTTGGACACGATTTCCATCAGGCACACGCCCGAGCGGTTCAGGTCAACAAATGTATCATCGGGCGATAAATCATGTATGGATTTACCCGCGTCTTGCTCCAAATGTAGCCGCTCAATCCCGACAATAACAGCTTCGCCGCCTTCAGGTTCAATCTCTATTTCGCCCTCGCCGACAATGGGAAATTCAAATTGGGAAATCTGATAACCCTGCGGCAAGTCCGGATAGAAATAATTCTTGCGGTCAAAACGCGAATACAGATTGATCTGGGCGTTCAGGCCAAGCCCGGTGCGCACGGCTTGCTCGATACAAAATTCATTGACCACAGGCAACATGCCCGGCATGGCCGCATCGACAAGCGACACCTGCGTATTAGGCTCCGCCCCATATTCAGTCGCCGCCCCCGAAAACAATTTCGACTTGGACGCCACCTGGGCATGCACCTCAAGCCCGATAATGATTTCCCAATCATGATCCCGCCCGGATAACCAATCTTTTTTGTCTGCGACACGTTTAGCTGTGAACATTATCTCGTCCTATTACAATAAAACCCGCTCATACCCAGCCACGACTAGGTATCCAGCGAATAAAGAGTGCGCAAAGCGCACACATTTTTGTTTAAACTGGATTCCCGCTTTCGCGGGAATGAGCGGGGTGCGGTGGATCGTCCGCTCATCACACCCACCATTTTTCCGGTTTAGCCTCAAAGCCAGCGCAGCTCTCCAGCGCCGAGGAAGCCGCGAACACCGTTTCCTCGTCCAGCGCCCGGCCTATAATTTGTAGGCCCAGTGGCAGTCCGTTATTATCGAGCGCCGCCGGGACGGACATTGCTGGCAGGCCTGCGAGGTTTGCCGTCACTGTGAATATGTCGTTGAGGTACATTGTCACCGGGTCGTTTAGTTTGCGGCCTACTGCGAATGCCGCACTTGGGCATGTTGGCGTCAGCAGCGCATCGCATTTTTCCCATGCCCTTTTGAAATCATCCGCAATTTTTGTGCGTACCTTTTGGGCTTGCAGATAATAGGCGTCGTAATACCCGGCGGACAATACATATGTCCCCATCATAATGCGGCGGCGGACTTCTTTGCCAAAGCCTTCGGCGCGGGTGCGTTCATATGTATCGTAAAGGTTATCGCCCTCGACCCGCTCGCCGTAACGCATCCCGTCATAACGGGCCAGATTGGAAGAGGCTTCGGCGGGGGCAACTATATAGTATGCTGGCAATGCGTATTTGGTGTGAGGCAAAGACACATGCACAATTTCTGCGCCGCAGCTTTCCAGCCATTTAATGCCCTGCTGCCAGAGGTCTTCGATTTCGCGCGGCATGCCGTCCATTGTATATTCTTTGGGAATACCGATTTTCATACCCTTGATGGACTTGCCACAAGCGGCGGACAGATCGGGCATTGCTTTGTTGATGGACGTGCTGTCTTTGGCGTCATAACCCGCCATAGATTGCAACATAATAGCGCTGTCCTTAACCGTGCGGGTAATCGGTCCGGCCTGATCAAGCGATGAGGCAAAGGCGACAATGCCCCAGCGCGAACAGCGGCCATAGGTCGGTTTGATGCCGACCGTGCCGGTAAAGCTGGCGGGCTGGCGGATAGACCCGCCCGTATCGGTGGCCGTAGCGCCCAGGCACATATTGGCGGCCACCGCAGAAGCCGAACCACCGCTTGAGCCGCCCGGCACTAAATCCTCGCCTTTGCGCCACGGGTTTACGACCGGGCCGAATGCGGAAGTTTCATTTGATGACCCCATAGCAAATTCGTCCATATTCAGCTTGCCGAGCATAACCATGCCGTCCCGCTTCATATTTTCCGTGACCGTGCATTCATATTGCGGTTTAAAATCACCCAGTATTTTACTACCCGCCGTGGTTTTGACGCCCTCGGTACAGAACAAATCCTTGATGCCCAAAGGCGCGCCCTCAAGCGCACCACCTTCACCTTTGGCAAGTTTTGCGTCCGAAATTTCCGCCGCCTTCATAGCATTGGTAAAATCAGTGGTAATAAAGGCGTTCAAATCCGCCGCGTCCATACAAGCATCAATATGAGCTTTGGTGATCTCGACGGACGAAAAATCTTTGGCTTTGAGGCCAGAGAGTGCAGCTTCGAGAGTGAGTTTGGTTAAATCGCTCATAAACCTACTCCACCGACCTTGGCACGACAAAATACCCGGATTCGGTTTTTGGGGCATTGGCCAAGACTTTGTCGCGGACACCACCGTCCGTAATCTCGTCCTTGCGCAGGGGTGCGGGCATCTCGACCGCTGAAGTCATAGGCTCCACGCCTTTCACATCCACCTCGCCAAGCTGTTCAATCCAGGCCAGAAGCCCGTTCATTTCATCTGCCAAATAAGCCAACCTGTCCGGTTCCACATGCAGGCGCGACAAACGCGCAATTTTCTCTACCGTTTTGGCGGTTACGCCTGTATTCTTCTCACTCACGAGCAAGCTCCACTTAAATCAAATCATACGATTAACAGGCGGGTTAACAGCCAAGGCCTTGCGGGGCAAGAAATTTTGCCGCAATACTCTCAAATATGAGATTTTTAACCGTTTTTATCCACATGGCGCGGGCCTATCTGTTTTATCCGGCTATGGTTGGGCTATTTATGTGGCTCTATATAAGGGGAGCTCACTGGGTTTACGGCTTGGCGGTTATTGTAGCAATTCTGATACTAGACCCGATTTGGCGGATTTTAGCGGAAAATATGCTTAAATCCATACGTAAACCAGGGCGTAAATAGGCTCTGGCATTCGACCCCATGCCCTTAAGGTGCTAATTACTAATTTTACACTTATTAGTTGATTGTTCATGTTTACTGATGTATATGATTCGCAGGCAGTGAGGTTCCCCAATGATCCCACAGCCAAACGGTAGCGCACCCCACGCCCTAAGCTACCGATAAAAAGGTGGACTGGTCATTGGTCTCAACATCATCCCGATGAGCTTAATGACCAGCCACCAACTTTCAGGGCAGTAACCTTTCCGCAACATGGATAAAATCTCATAAAATGTCATAATTTCGGCTGGTTTCCGCCACATTCTCCAACAAGCATGGGGTTCTGGAGGGCGTTTTTAGGAGGAGACGATGTTAAAATTTTTAACACCGAACAACAAGACGACACTTAAATCATATATTGCGCTGCTTGGCCTAGTCCTTGCCGCAGTGATGATTTTATCAAGCCCCGCATATGCAGGGCCACAAGAAAAGCAGGAAGACCCGATCGAATCAATCGATAAAGCGGTTGATGAGAACAAGGATACTGCTGATGAAAACAAGCCGGTAAAGTTACCAGAAACAGATAACACAGGCGATTATGTCCCAGAGCCTGTTATGCCAGAGCCTACTATGGATGACACCAAGTCTGCTCTGGATAAGGCGCAATCTTGTTTTAAGCAAGACAGCGGCGCTTATGAGTGTATCTGCGAAGGCGAAAAAGCTTGTGCGGACTTGACCAAATCACAGATTTGCGAAGCCGGAACAGAGTGGAAAAACGAAGAAGGCTTTGGTGGTTGTACCAAGAAAAAGGAATAGCTTGTAGCTTAACCTATCCCACCTGCGAGACGCGCTTTGGCGCGTCTCGCTCCCAATAACGGGAGTAATTTATCCATTTCCGGGCCGCGTGCCCGCCCTGTAAGTGCCATACGCAAGGGCAGAAACAGGCTCTTACCTTTACGGCCCGTTTGCTCTTTCAAGTCCCCAACCCACAGCCCCCAGGTTTCCGCATCAATATCATCTGGTAACATCTCGGCGGCCTGTTTGCAAAACCCGGCATCCTCATCGGTAATTTGACCCGGCATGGGCGCATTTATCACCGTTGACCATCCGGCAACATCACCAAACTTATCCAGATTATTGCGAATCAGCAGCCAAAAACCCTCACCACCTACAACGCCCATATTTTCGAGTCTGTCTTTTACATCCAAATAAGGCGTTTCGTGCAACAATCTGGCATTGACCAAGTCCAGTTCGGCCTCATCAAAGCGGGCCGGCGCCCGGCCGATTTTGCCAAAGGAAAACTCGTCCACCAATTGCGCCAGACTGCGCCGGGCTTCCACAGGGTCGGATGTACCGATTTTGGCCAAGAGTGAACAAATAGCCAAAGGCTCGATACCTTGGTCCCGGAGTTGATCCATTGATAGGGACCCCAGGCGCTTGGACAGGCCTTTCCCGTCGCGCCCCACCAAGAGCGGCGTATGGGCGAATTTTGGTATTTTTCCGCCCCCGTTCAACTCGAACAAAGCTTCGAATATCTCGATCTGGGCACCGGAATTGGTCACATGATCTTCGCCGCGAATTATGTGGGTGATATTGGCGTCTATATCGTCAACCACACTGGGTAATGTATAGAGATAAGTCCCGTCACCCCGAATTAAAACCGGGTCAGACAAGGAAGATGTGTCAATATTTTGCGGCCCGCGCACCACGTCGTCCCAGCTTGCGGTTTTGCCAGAAAGCTTGAACCGCCAATGGGGTTTGCGGCCTTCAGCCTCAAATTTTGCCCGCTGCTCGTCCGTTAGATGCAAGCCCGTGCGATCATAAATGGGCGGTTTGCTTTGGGCGCGCAAGATTTTGCGCTGGCGGTCAAGTTCTTCCGCCGTTTCGTAACAAGCGTAAAGATAGCCTTTGTCAATAAGTTTTTGAGCGTGGGCATCATAGATGTCAAAGCGGTCAGACTGATTAAACGTCGAACCCCAGTCCATACCAAGCCAAGACAAATCACGCTTGATCCCGTCTTCATAGGCTTTGGTCGAACGCCCCGTATCCGTGTCGTCGATACGCAGGATAAATTCCCCACCCTCTTTGGTAACAAAGAGCCAGTTCATCAAAGCCGTGCGAACATTACCCACATGCAACTTCCCGGTCGGACTTGGTGCAAATCTAACGATAGGTTTCATAATCTTATTCCTAAACATCTTTCTGGTCGGGAACTTTATCCCGGTATTTGTTTGTGATTGGATAACGGCGATCACGACCAAAATTCCGATTGCCAATTTTGACGCCCGGCGGGGCTTGTCTACGTTTGTATTCGGCAATGTGCAACAGGTGTTGTATCCGACGCACGATTTCGGGTTTATGGCCCTCATATGGCCCTCTGGCCAATATTTCTTCAACCGCTAATTCCTGCTCGATCAGCCCGTAAAGTATATCGTCCAGCACGTCATAAGGCGGGAGGCTGTCTTGGTCAGTTTGATCGGGCCGCAATTCCGCCGATGGGGCTTTGGTGATGATGCGCTTGGGGATAGGTGAGGCTGGCCCCAACAGACCCTCGGGATGAACCCTATTGCGCCAATTCACCAGCTCATAAACTTCGGTTTTATACACATCTTTGAGCGGGTTATAACCGCCGCACATATCGCCGTACAGGGTCGCATAACCGACCGCCATTTCCGATTTATTACCCGTTGTCACCAGCATCGGCCCGAATTTATTGGACAATGCCATCAAGGTAACGGCGCGGATACGTGATTGCAGGTTTTCCTCGGTCGTGTCCGGATCAGTATCCGCAAAATGTCCCGATAACATACCCGTAAACGCGTCTACGGCGTCGGGGATAGGAATAATATCATATTTGCATCCAAGCCGTTTGGCGCAAGCTTTCGCGTCTTCCAGGCTGTCATTAGACGTATATTTAGACGGCATCATCACGCACCAGACACGCTCTGGCCCCAAGGCATCCACGGCTATTGCCGCCGCCATAGCACTGTCCACACCGCCGGACATACCCAGCACAATTTGCTTAAATCCGTTCTTGTTCACATAATCGCCAAGCCCCAGACACATGGCCCGCCAGTCGGCTTCCATTTGGTTTAGTTGTGGTAGATTGGTCGCGCTTTCACACATCCACTCACCCTTAATTCTTGACCATGTCGCAACTTCAAAAGCTTCTTCAAAGGAGGGTAAAAATTGCCGAATTTTTTCGTCGGCGGTGACACTGAAGGACGATCCGTCAAATACCAATTCGTCTTGGCCACCTACCTGATTGACATAAACCAAAGGCAAGCCAGCCCGTTCGATACGCTCGTTTACCACATGTAGCCGCTCATTGCGGGCCGTGCGCCGATAGGGGGAACCATTGGGTGATATAAGCAGTTCAGCGCCATGTTTGGCCAGGTTTTTCGCCACTCCCATGTGCCAGATATCTTCACATATAGGCAGACCGATCTTAACACCGCAAATCTCCACGGGTTTTGGCAAAGGGCCAGGCGAAAATACTCGTGCCTCGTCAAATACACCGTAATTTGGTAAAAAATGTTTGAACCTTTTATCAGTAATCTTGCCGTCTCGCATCACCAACACTGCCGAATATAATTTACCCCGATACATCCACGGCAGAGAGAACACCACCGCCGGGCCGTCTTTGGTCAATTTGGCGAATTCTAATGCTTCAACCTTGCAATCTGCGACGGCGGCAGGTTTGAGCACCAAATCTTCCGGCGGATAACCGATAACAAACAACTCCGGTAAAACCAGAATATCTGCGCCTTCAAGCTTGGCCCGTGCGTACACGTCCCGCGCCTTGGCCATATTTCCAGCCAAATCTCCAACGGTCGGGTTTAGCTGTGCGGAAGCGATTTTCAGTGTTTTTGTCATAAAGCATATTTAACGCCGCTTTGCCCTGCTTGCAATCCTTATCAGGTACAATATTGGTTTGAAAGTTTTGGCACTTACCAGTTTAGGTGTTTTGTAGCCTGTGAGTGGGCTTATGGATTGCCAAGATAATAACTAAATTAGTTTAGTCATTATATTAAACGATAAATGTGTCAAAATAACGGTAGTGTCCCGTCCTAATTGTCCACAGGTCCTGAATTTTTACAGACATCTTCCGGGTTTGAAAATTTTAGTGAAATCTTTAGGGCTGGGCGATATAAAGCCCCATGCCTGATTTACAAACAACCCCTGACTTGCAAACAGAAAAAGGGTTTCGCACCCATATATCAGAGAAACGCCATACCATCATGCGCCAACCGGTTGTCTGCGCCAAGGATTTTTCCGTCCTGCACCATGAATGGCTGGTGCGGTTTGATAGCAACACAGGTCTGGAACGGATCTTGCGCCCGGCGGAGATTAGCGGGGCTATATCCGACCTAGATTTGTCTATGTTGGCTCAGGCAGTTACGGCGCTCAACGACAGGCCAGACAGACATGCAATCGCAGTTAATCTATCTGGTGCATCCTTCGCGGAACCGATATTTGAACGCAGCTTGTTAACTTTGTTAGCAGAACTGGAAACTGCACCCGCTAAGCTCATCTTTGAACTTACTGAAACATGGGACTTAAAAGACCTCAAACCCGCTCTGCGTTTGCTCAACATCTTGCGTGAACGGGGCCACAGCCTGTGCCTTGATGACGTGGGCGCGGGGGCTGCCTCCCTTCGGTATTTGCGGGCCTTTCCAACCGATTGGTTGAAAATTGATGGGGGGTTTGTAGCGGGTGCAACTACATGCGCACGCGAAAAAGCCGTCCTAAAAGCCGTGCTTGGGTTACGGGATGCCCTTGATGTTCGTTTCATAGCTGAGGGAATAGAATCCGAACCCTTACGCGACTTTGCCTTGGAATTGGGCTTTGATGCCCTGCAAGGTTTCATCATTGCCCCCCCAGAGCCTGAAAATTTGACATAGTTTATGAGTTTTCACGTTCTTTTAAGCGTATTTTAGTCGACTCTATTAACAAGTCCGACCTATTCTGATGCTGATTCGTTGTAAATTAAATCCCGAAGAGAAATTTTGTGGATAAAGACCCGGTTCCATATCAAGAAACACCGCCACCCCACCCCGGTGCGCCCCCTAGGCATGCTATACGAAGTGCGATGCCAGTGAACAATCCTGCGCGTAGACCTGTAACCAATACAACAGGGTCGCAGCCGCGCAAATTGAAATCACCATTTACCGCAAATGCTTTTGCTACAGACAAACGTTCAGCACGGCGCATGCTTATGCTAGCCGTCGCTTTTTTAATCTTTTACGTGTTGATTGTCGCATCGAAATTGATTGTGGATTATAACTCCACCCAACAAAGGGCGAAAAACGAACATCTCAGTTATTCAAATGCCGTCGCTACTCGCATTTCTACAGAAATCGAAAACACGGTTATTTGGATCAATAACGGGCTATCCGAAGGGCAAACACCAGCAGCAGCAGCCCGTTTAATTGCAAAATCACCAGTCGTGTCCGTAGCTACAATCGTCAATTTACAAGGCAAGACCATTGCAACCTATCCGCGCCAATCACAAATACTGGACAACATCCCCGTTCAAAATGTCAATGCGGGTATGGTCAAGCTAAACTCTGTCATTCAGCCCGACGGGCGCGTTATTCCGTTAGTTGTTAAACGAACTGGCCAATATTTCGTCGTCGCAGCATTATCCGACACAGTTTTGGTCAGCGAGAACAACACAATAGGGGTACTGACTGTCGTCGCACCTTCAGGCCGTGTGATTAGTGGCGACAAAGCCATGGGTAGGTCGGGGCCACGCGATGCTTACAATTTAACAGACGCACAATTTTCCGCCCTTACACAGCCCGGCTCCAACACTGTTCGCAAAATCAAGATGTCGGGAAACAAACATCTATTATCTTCTGTGCAAATTCCAAACACTGATTTGTTTCTCTTCGGGTCTAAAACACAATTAAATACCTCGGTATTACAAAATAACCTAACCTTGTTCTTTATCTTGTTTGTTGGCACCTGCGCTTTGGTTTGGACATTGCTCCACTCCCTAACCAAACAATTGCGCGTCGTGCAAGGTGTTCAACACACCACAGAAGTTTCTCAACAGCGCTACCAAGCGGCGGTTGAAGGTGACAGGGGCGGGGTTTGGGAGGTTGATCTCGCGGGTAGTTCAGCCTTTGTAAGCGGTTCGCTCGCTGGTCTCTTGGGCTTGCTGCGCAAAGAACAGACCATGCCACTTTCCAGGTTTTTAAATCTGTTTCATCCCGATGACCGTGAAAGATTTCTCGCATTTGCACGAAGGGCACATTTGCAAGGAGAGTTTGATTTTGATATTCGCGTCGCCCACCTGCCATTGACACTACAATGTCGGGGCCGGTCTTCCGTGCGTTCCGGACACGAAATGAAGCGCGTAATTGTAGGGGTCGCCTTGGATATTACCGAACAACGCGCAGCCCAAATGCGCCTCAAAATAACTGAATCCAGGTTACATGACGCACTAAGCTCTATGACAGATTCCTTCGTTGTTTGGGATTCCGCAGGACGTCTGGTAGTCTGGAACAACAAGTTTATGGACTTTTTTGGATTTAAACCTGGGGCACTCTATGAAGGGTTGGAACATATCAGCGTTGATTACCTTGCCCAAGCGGCTGTCCATGAAAAGTATGAATATGAGCGTGTTGATGAAAGGTGGATTGAGTATCAGCTTAAAGATGGTCGCTGGATACGCTATACTGAAACGCCAACCGCAGAAGGCGGACATGTCAGTATTGGCACCGATATAACGAAAATACGTTTGCACGAAGCTGACCTAAAGAACAATGAGCAGGCGTTGAAGAACACCGTTGATGTTTTACGAAAATCACAAGACAGCATTGTCGAATTAGCCGAACGTTATGAAAGCGAAAAAATACGCGCTGAAGAAGCCAGCCAGTCCAAAACTAATTTTCTAGCCAGTATGAGCCATGAGCTTCGCACGCCGCTCAATGCCATTAACGGGTTTTCTGACATTATGCAAAAAGAAATGTTTGGGCCATTGGGCGATCCAAGATACAAAGATTATGTCAACGATATTCTATTCTCCGGTCAGCACCTATTATCACTGATCAATGACATACTTGATATGTCAAAAATTGAAGCCGGGAAAATGACCTTGAACACCGAGGTCATGTTTGTACATGAAATGCTGGCGCAAGTCGTGCGCATGGTCAGAGGCAAAGCTGATGATGGCGGCCTCAAGCTTCAAGTTGATGTGATCGAAGTTAGGGAAATTGAAGCAGACCCTCGCTCTATCAAACAAATTTTGCTCAACCTTTTGACCAATGCAATCAAATTTACTCCCGAGGGTGGGACTGTCGGGGTCGAGTTGATTCAAAAACAATCCGGCATTATTGTCAAAGTATACGACACAGGCATTGGCATATCCCAAGAAAACATAGACAAGCTGGCCAAACCGTTTGAACAGGTTGACGACCAAGCCAACCGACAAAATGAAGGTACAGGGCTGGGTTTGGCATTATCAAAATCATTTGTGGAACTGCACGGCGGCAAATTTAAAATCGAAAGTGTCATTGGCAAAGGCACAACGGTCATATTCTCCCTGCCCAACAAACCGATCACACCTGCGAAAGAGAACGAGGCAGAGGACGTGAGCCAGGAAATTTTCAAACTTAAAGAAGACATCGCCAGCATTTTAGGGCAAACGGAAAGTTTACCGCGCCATGCCACCAAAACAACCGCCCCGCCGCCCTATCCCGGCATTGGCAATCATCAAGTTCAGCCCCAAGGCGAAGAATACGAAGCATACATAACGCCGAACAAACAAGGACGTCCCGCCGCATAAATTCAGAAACTGCACCACCTAAAACACTTTATTAAAATCTTCAGAAACTTGTTTTCTCATTGCAAGATATGCTTCTTCCAATCTGAAAAATTCGCCATATCCAGTGGTTGCTGCCAGTAATGTTTTTACGTTTTTAGGTGCTGATTGCGAGTCAAAACTACCGTCTACTGTTATTGCCAATATTTGCTGGAGCGTATGATAAAGCCGGGTTGCTTCAATTAAGTTACCCGCAATATTGGCGTCTAGCCAGCCTTCAGTCTTTGCCATCTGTAGCATGTCTACCGTCGATTGCGGGATGTTGTCCGGCTTACATCCTCCGGGCACCATGTGTTTCAGCATAAGGTATTGGGCGACAAATTCTATGTCGCGTAGACCGCCCGGCGTGTTTTTTATATCCCACGAGCCAAAACCAGGTTTTTCAATTTTCAAACGATTATGCATGTCCAGCACATCGGCTTTAAGTTTGCCACCGTAATCTTTGTTTACCAAGCTTGATGCAATTGTTTGCGCCAACTTGTTGCCAAATGCACCGCTGGAAGCAACAACAATCCGGGCACGGGTCAAGGCCATAAACTCCCAAGTCCAGGCATCACGCTCATAATATTTCTCAAATGCAGATAATGACACCGCCAACGGCCCGGCCCGGCCCGAAGGTCGTAGCGCCATGTCAACCTCGTATAAACCGCCTTGCGCAGTCACACTCGACAAAGCCGTGATCAGGCGGCGGGTGAGTTTGTTATAGACATCTTGACTTTCATCTTCATAGACCAACATGATGTCCAGATCAGATTTCAAAGACATCTCCCGCCCGCCAAGCTTGCCCAGGCCAAGCACGGAAAATTGCCCATTCAACGAGCCATAAAGCCGCTCAACTTCTTGCAAGGCTTTAGGCAACAAGGCGGTGATCGCTGCATCAGCAATACCGGTTAATATGTCTCCGGCTTGCTTTGGATTATACCCGCGCAAAACTTTGGCCGTAAACATAAACTGGTCTTCATGAACGGCCCGGCGCACGGTGTTCATGGAGGTTTCAAAATCCATTTCCCTGTTGAGATAATCAGCATAGCTGTTTATCTCAACTGACATTTCCGCTTGGAAAAAACCGGGGTCAGTAAGCGCATCAATCAAAACGGGGCGAGAGGATAACCGGCCAGCTAAACTAGGTGCGCTCACCAACATTTCAATAAGAGCCGATAAGACGGCGGGCTGTTTCAAGAGCAAAGAAAGCAGTGTTACTCCTGCATTTAATTTGGTGAAAAACTCCGCAAAACTAAAAAAGGCCGTGTCCGCCGCCCCCCCTTCTCCAGCCTTCCCGCAGGCCTCAATGATGCGCGGGGCCAGACGGGTCAGAAGCTCACGCGCCCTTTGGCTCCGCGTGGCATTGATGCGCCCGCCAAGCCAGTCAGCCATGATTTGCCAAATTTCAGGGCCGCGCTCAAACCCGTAATTCTCAAATGTTTTAAGTGTGATGGCTTCCGGTTCCACGCCGGTAAATACCAGGCTACCCTTTGCGGTCGATAAATCTTCCTCGCTGGCAAACAAGTCTTGATAAAGACCATGAACCCGCTCGAAAGTCTGGCTCAAGTTATTCTCAAAATCATCGACACTCATATCACCACTAAGCGCCGTGAGGTGTTTGCGGTCGATCAGTGCCTTCGGCCAAATATGGGACTGTTCATCCCTATACATTTGTACGCGGTGCTCTGCATCTCGTAAAACCCCGTAATCCATTTGCAAACTGCGGGCGGTTTTAGGGTTTACATACCCCCCGTCGGCCAAGACCTGCAATCCATCTACGGTTCTGGACACGCGTAATTTTTCATTGCGTCCACCTAAAATCAATTGTTGGACTTGCACAAAAAATTCTATTTCACGAATGCCGCCAAATCCCAACTTTACATCATGCCCAGGCGCATTAAATTGTTCTGCTGTCCCTGTACCGGATATTTGCCGTTTGATGGAATGAATATCGTCAATGGCATGAAAGTCCAGACTTCTGCGCCAAATAAACGGCGTCAAAACATCCCTGAAAAAATCTTTTGCCGCCGCCCGGTCACCGCCCACTGTCCGTGCCTTAATCATGGCCGCCCGTTCCCAGTTCTGCCCCAGGCTTTCATAATAGCGCTCGGCGGTACGGGTAGATACTGCAACCGTTGTGGCACGGGGGTCGGGACGCAAACGCAAATCCGTGCGAAACACATATCCATCAGCCGTGACCTCGTCAAAGCCGCGCATAAGCTTGCGCACAAAGCGGATCAATGTCCGTTCCGCCCGCGCCGGGTCAGGGAGCTTCAGCCTGTCTGGATCATAAAAAACAATCAGATCAATGTCGCTGGAATAGTTCAGCTCACAGGCACCATATTTACCAAGTGCCAGCACAAACAAGCCCGGTACCGGATTGTCTTTATCTCCCTTAAACTGCATCTCTGCCGCGAGCGAAGCGATGAGCGCCTCCATAGCCACATCAGCAAAATCGCTCAAGCACTGACAGACTTTCTGCCAATCCCAAACGCCTGCCAGATCACAAAGTGCCGTTAGCAAATGAATTTTTTGTTTGGCGTTACGCAAGAGCAGACTTAATTTCACCATTGGCAATGGGCTAATTTTGGCAAGCAAATCTTCAAGGGTGTTTTCTGGCGTTTGGCGAGAAAGGCCCGAAACCACGTCAGGCCATTTCTCTAGCAAGCCGTGTAAATAGGGTGAATTTTTGCGCGCACACTCAACAGCCGAGCCAAAGTTAAAAAACCCGGGTGTTTTTTTCACATTCATTTTACGCGCTTGAAACGCGGGAATGTTAACGCGGCCCGCAGGCCAGGCATAGTAGCGCCCTCCCCACCCGGCCCGTCAGATAATTCAAACTGGGCCTGATGCAAGTCCGCAACCGCATCAACCAAAGCCAAACCAAGGCCGCTACCCGGCGCGGTACGGCTGGCTTCAAGGCGGACGAATCTTTCCTTGACCCGCCCCCGGTCACCCGGCGGAATACCAGGGCCCGTATCCGTAATAGAGATCTCCGAGCGGCCACTGCGCACCCTGCGCAGGCGCACCGAGATCGCACCGCCCCTCGGGGTATATTTTATGGCATTTTCCACTAAATTGGACACGGCTTGTGACAACAGCCCCCGGTCACCACGTATTTTGTGTCTGCCCTCTACTTCCAGCGCAAACTCCAGCCCCGCATCTTCGCAAGACGGTTCATATAACTCGGCAATATCTTCGAGTACCAATTGCGGGTCAAGGGGCACCAATAGCTCGCGCCGCTCACCCGTTTCCAATCGGGCAATCCTAAGTACAGACTCGAATGTACGCAACAATTCGCCCGCGTCTTCAGAGGCCTGCAAAATCGCATCACGCGCAGCCGCATCCTTGACCTCGGCGCCAACCGTATCAAGCCTGGTTTGCAAGCGTGTGAGTGGTGAGCGTAAATCATGGGCAATGCTGTCACCGGCATAGCGCATAGCCACCATCAGCGTATCAATATGGTCAAGCATGGCGTTGAGATGCTCCGCCAACACGTCAAGTTCGTCACCACTTTCATTGCGCGGTGCCCGGCGTTTTAAATCGCCAGCCCTTACATCCGTTGCCAGTTTATTGAACGCGCCAATACGCCGGGTAAAACTTCTGGATACATAAACTCCGGAAATCAATCCCAGGCTAAGAGCGAGAAAAAACGAAATGAACAATGCCTTGGTTACCCGTTCAACAGGTGCCATAATGCGCTCAACATCTCTGGCTATAAACAATTTAACTGTAGGCGAGAGTTGCTTGAAAATTCCCCGCGCTCTGAGCGTCAATGGTGAGGCATCCGGCTTGAGCGGATCAGCAACCGTATAAACGAATTTTCTAACACCGACAGTGTTACGACCAGGAATTTTCCGCCAAAACGGCTTAGTTGCCTCACTGGCGAACAAAGGCTGCGCGTTTAGATTAAAGCTCAATTGGCCATTATTATCATAAATGTAAAAAGTTGTCGTACCCTCGCGGGACATACGGTCAAACACCACCTTGTTCAACTCATCAGGGCCAGCTCGGCGGTAAACTTCCGTCAACTCCGTCAACTCAGCCTTCATATCCCGGTCAATCCGCCCGAGCTCGGACGTCACGGTGGCATAATAAATATATCCAAGCACAACCAGCGAGGAGGCTGCGAACAAACCCGCAGCCACCATAGACAGACGAAAGACTGTATTTTTGAACAAACGTTTTACAGGTGCAAACATAAGCCTGTTTTCGCGCAAGTTTCCTAAACCTGCAAGCGATATCCTGCACCGCGAACAGTGTGCAATAAGGGGGTGTCAAATTCTTTGTCGATTTTTGCCCGCAAGCGCGAAATATGCACATCAATGACATTGGTCTGGGGGTCGAAATGATAGTCCCAAACTTTTTCCAAAAGCATGGTGCGAGTCACAACCTTACCAGCATGACGCATCAGGCATTCAAGCAAACGAAATTCTCGTGGCTGTAGCAAGATATTTTGTCCAGCGCGTTTAACAGTCCGCGCCAGTAAATCCATTTCCAATTCACCCGCTTTTAATTTAGTCACGGCTGCGGTTGGATCCGAACGTCGACCAATGGCTTCGACCCGCGCCAAAAGTTCGGTAAACGAATAAGGCTTGGCCAGATAATCATCACCGCCCGCCCGCAAGCCTTCGACTTTTTGGTCAACCTCACCAAGTGCGGAGAGAATAAGCACAGGGGTTGTATCCCCGTCCTTGCGTAGTTCTTTCAAGAGCGACAAACCATCGCGCTTGGGCAGCATCCGGTCAAGCACGAGGGCATCGTAATCCGCTGCTTTGGCCATTTCCAGACCAAGTTCGCCGTCACCAGCCAAATCTACCACATGACCCTCTTCCATCAAACCTTTACGAACATATTCCGCTGCGACTGCGTCGTCTTCCACTACCAATATACGCATAATGTTTCCTTTTTCGTTTTTCTAATTGAGTGATATGGACGTGTAGGTTTCGCTACCATTGATGGTACGCACCGATATGACCACGGAGCGCCGCCCGCTGTCTTTGGCTTTACGGAGGGTTTCGCGAAATGCGCGTACACTGACCACCGGCTTGGCATAGGCTTCCAAAATAACCATGCCGGACGTGATACCTTTTCGTGCGGCATTACTGCCAGGCGCCACTTGGTCGACATAAACCCCGACCTGATCCATACGCATGCCTATGCTCTCGCGGAATGTCGCGCTTAGATCCACCAGGGACAGGCCGGTGTTATACATGGTGTCAGCCTTGGGCGCAGGCGGGGCAGCCACCGCCGAAGCTACGGCGCCAGCAGTATTACCCGTTGCCGCCTTTAACTTGTCTTGGTCTTCTGGACGTTCTGCTAATGTAATACGCACTCCGCCGTCCAGGATTTCATTCTCACGTTCTATCTCAAAAACAGCCGTTTCTCCGGCGCGCAGCAGGGCTATCGCCCGGGTTGCTTCTGTCGCGTTTTGAACCTTGGTATTATTGACCTTCAAGATTATGTCTTCAATTTGCAAACCTGCGCGGTCAGCCGGACTGCCAACACCAATGGTGCCAATAGTCGCACCCGCTTTGTACACAACGCCGTTTTGCGTATATTCGGCCTCGCGCAGACTTACACCCAAAAACCCGCGCTTGACTTTCCCGTATTTGATCAAGTCTGCGGTCACATTTTGTGCTAAATAATAAGGGATAGCGAAGGCAATACCGACACTGGCACCCGTGGGAGAATAAATGGAGGAATTGACGCCAACAACATGGCCTTGAAAATTAAACAATGGGCCACCGGAATTACCCCGGTTTACGGTCGCGTCCGTTTGCAGATAATCGACAAAAGACCCGGACTCGACCCGTTCGCGACTGATCGCGGAAATGATACCAACACTTGAAGATTGGCCGATACCAAATGGGTTACCAATAGCCAGCACCCAATCGCCGATACGGCTATCTGGGCCGGGATGAAACCGCACATATTCGAAAACTCTGTCGGACTGTATCTGCAAAACCGCCAGATCGGTTTCGCGGTCAGTGCCGATGACTTTGGCAGGAAACTCCGTGCCATTTGCGAAATCAACCGTGATTTTATCACCGTCTTTGATCACATGGTAATTGGTTACCAATTTCCCGTCAGATGTAACAATAAACCCAGAACCCTGCCCCTCGGTCGCATCCTCGCGAGGCCTGTCCGCCGCATAACCGCCCGTAACCACCCGAATGTTGACAACGGCAGGGCTGACATGGTCTATTAAATCCGCCAAAGAGTTCGGCAATCCTTGCTCGGTCGAGACACCAAGCGGTTTGGCATGAACTTGCACGGGCATTGCGTTGGCCAACAATAAAGCACCAGATAAAGACAACACTATAATTTTGGATTTGCTTGCTAAAGACAACACGACCACTTCCTTTCAATACCCTAAGTGCCCTACAGCACTTAACCACAACATGTCCAAAACATGACAAAATTGTCATAATGATGTTGTTGCTAAAATATTCACAAGAATCTGCGAATATATGCTTAACAAAATGGAAATAATCGCACCCGCTTAGAGAGTCCTAAACACCAGTAAAAAATTATCTCTGGGCATGGGTATTGTCTTATCCAATACCAGGCCGTGCTGTTTGAACAAGTTTTCCACGCCCTGTATCTCCCGCACGCCCCAGGCCGGGTTTCTACGTTTGAGATTTTGATCAAAATCCAGATTGGACTGTGCGCTGTCCGGGCCAAGTAAAAACGGGCCGTAGAGGATAAATTGCCCCCCTGTCGAAAGCAACGCCCCTGCCCCCTGTGCCAACCCCTTTGCAGCGGCCCACGGTGCGATATGGATCATATTGGCGCAGTAAATCACCGAAATATCCGCTATATCTTGCCACCAATCCTCAACCATAACATCTACCGGTATTGGCGACATAAGCTGCTCGGGGTTTTCAGTAGCGTAAGCCGCCTGGCTCCCCATAGCTTCGGGGTCAATGTCGGAATACTGCCAGATAATGTCTGGGCGAAGTTGCGTAAAACCAGCCCCATGCTGCCCTGTCCCCGAAGCAATTTCCAATACATGGGCATGCTCAGGCAACAAAGTGCCTAACTGAACCCCAATCGGCCCCTGATTACGTTCCGCCGAGGGCGCACTACGCTTTTGATATTGATCGGTCATATTTTGCCAAGATTGTTATCCTCTAACCATCGGCAATACCAACACCGTTCTAAGCCCGCCCATTGGGGATTTATCCAGCACCAAGCTTCCCTTGTATGCTTTTGCTAGGTCGTTGGCAATTGATAAACCAAAGCCCGTGCCGGGTGTGGTTTCGTCAAGGCGGGTACCGCGTTTTAGCACGTTTTCATATTGGTCGGGGGCCATTCCGGGGCCGTCATCGTCTATGGTTATACGGATTTTATTGTCTGCCGTAATTTCGGCCCGGACATTGATTCTAGCCTTCGTCCATTTACAAGCATTGTCCAGAAGGTTTCCGGCCATTTCCTCAAGGTCGCGTTTTTCCCCACGAAACATCAGGCCGTCTTGTAAATCCAACTGAAAATCCAGATCCTTGTCGCGGTATATACGCCCCAATGTTCGCACGAGTGATTTTATAGTGTCGTCCACAGAAGTTTTGGCACCAATAACTTGGCCACGTGCGGCGGCGCGGGCGCGGCGCAGATGATGATCTACCTGCTTAGACATGATACCTGCTTGACGGGCAACTAAATCGGCCAGTTTGGTTTTTTTACCGTCCGTTTCATTTACCAAAACCGCCAACGGGGTTTTGAGAGCATGAGCGAGATTACTTACATGATTACGGGCATATTCCACCACATCGCGGTTATGACCGATCAGAGAGTTAAGCTCGTCCGCCAGCGGTTTTATCTCCTTGGGGTAACGCCCTTCCACCGCGCTGGCCCGGCCTTCCCGCACATCAACCACGCGGTCGCGAAGGGCAAATAACGGGCTAAGGCCAAGTCTTACCTGCATATAAATAGCGATTGTTAACCCCACAGCCAATACTGTTAGCAAGCCCAGTGCAATCAATGAAAATTGGCGCACGGCCTGTGCCGCCGGACGACGATCAGCCGCCGCAACGATCACCAAATGCTGGTCATTGTAAATTGCCACCTGGGCCACAAGGCTCAAAGGTTCGCGGTCAGGGCCTACGGAAAATGTGCGTGTTACATCACCACTATGCTGCCTGATTTTTTTGGCATCACGGGGGGACAGGCTCAATGTCGCGCCGTACAGGGAGAGCGAGCTTAGAATTGGCGACAACGTATCGTCATCTTGCAACTCCCCGATCAACCAATACCGCCCCGAAAGTGCCAATTGGTAACGAGGGTCAATGGGCTCATCTGCCAACATTATGCCTTGCTCGCTCCCTTGCCCTCCCGGCCCAGTTTCTATCTTGGCCACCAAAGCCTGGATCGTACTTTCCAACGGGTCATTGAAATTTTTGTAAATAGATGCCCGGTAAAACAGGATCAGCGATAGCGCGGTGAATAATAAGGCTGGCACCACCCACATGGCCGCACTGCGCACCAGACGCCAGACCAGCGAGCGCCCTTGCTCAGGTGGATTGGCCTCTCTCATGTTCGCACCGACATTCAAAACCGACGCCTAATTTTTTACTACGTCTGTTTCCGGGTCCACCAATCTATAGCCCAGACCTCGCACAGTTTCAATACGCTTGACGCCGATTTTACGACGCAAACGTCCGATAAAAACCTCAATCGTATTAGAATCGCGGTCAAAGTCTTGATCATAAATGTGTTCAACCAGTTCGGTACGCGATATTACCTTGCCCACATGCATCGCCATATAGGACAGCAAGCGAAATTCATGGGAGGTCAGTTTGATGGAAGCCCCATCAACAAATGCCCGTCCCGAGCGGTTGTCTACGCTCAACCCACCAATATCAATTGTATCAGTGGTATGTCCGGCGGCCCGGCGCACCAAAGCTCGCAACCTTGCCAATAATTCTTCGGTATGAAAGGGCTTGGTCAGATAATCATCTGCCCCCGCATCAAATCCGGCCACCTTCTCGCTCCACTGGTCGCGGGCCGTCAGGATGAGCACCGGGAATGTCTTCCCGTCAGCCCGCCATTTCTGCAACACGCTGATACCATCAATAACCGGCAAACCAAGATCGAGCACCACGGCGTCATAGGGCTCGGTATCTCCCAGGAAGTGCCCTTCCTCACCGTCCGGGGCCATGTCAACGGCATACCCGGCATCCCCGAGCGCATCTTTAAGCTGGCGGGCCAAGTCCGGATCATCTTCGACTATAAGTACACGCATTAGAAATCTCCTTTTTCTTAGAGGCTGGAGCTAACCTTTCACCCGTCCGGAGTAGGCGTCAACATAAACATCAACGATTCTACCGTTTTTTTGCTGTAACCGCACCCGGTATGTACTTTGGTTAAGTAATTGCACATTAACGAACTTGGCACCGCGCACTTTACGCATTGCCGCAGATTTGGCCTGGCTAGCTGATATACGCTTGCGCTGGGCATATTGTGTATCCACACGATTTATTTCGCCACGACTTGCCGGATAATAGGTTTGCCCATTCCAATTGGAATGAATTTCATGCTCGGCTTGCCCAGGCGCCGCCAGCGCATTGCCTGTAGGAAATGCGAGAAACGCGAGCATTATGCCCAATAAGATATGTCGTATCTGTTTCAACATGATGCCCCTATAGACGTTTATCTGTGAATGCAAACTGAATGCCATATTCAGATTGATTGGTTAAATATTCATATTCATCCGTGGATCTGGCTGATTTTCCCAGGAATTAACGCAATTCTTTAAATCTTCGCCCATTTTTTCTGGCAATATAATCATCAAACGCACCAAAAGATCACCACCTTTGACGCCCTTGCCTTTGAGGCGTAAGATTTTACCGGAACTGGAGCCAGGCCCCACACTAAGGGTGACATTGCCTTTGGGCGTTGGCACTTTGATTTTTCCGCCAAGGACAGCCTCTTGCAAAGTGATGGGCAAATCCATGCGCAAATTATTCCCGTCACGGCGGAGGTATTTATGGGGCTGCACGGTGATTGTGACTTTGGCATCTCCGGGCGGGCCGCCGTTCACACCAGGTTGGCCCTTGGCACGTAGCCGCAATGTGGTGCCTTCTTTAACACCCTCAGGGATTTTGATTTTCAATTGCCCACCATTACCCATACGCACCTGCTTGGTCACACCCTTAGCGGCTTCCGGCAATGATATAGTCAGGGAATACCGAACATCGGCCCCCTTTTGCGGCGGGTGCGCGGGTCGGCGAAATTGTGGACCACCACGCCCACCACCCATCTGCATACCAAAGAGAGATGCGAACAGATCGCTCATATCGCCGCTCATCTGTGCGCCAGACGCCGTTCTAAACCCGCCGCCCATGCCGCCATGCCCGGCAAATGGACGCTGCTGCTGACCAGAGGCGTCTATACCGCCGCTATCATATTGCGCCCGTAAATTTTTATCAGAGAGCAGAGTATTCGCCGCAGAAATTTCCTTAAACCGCTCTGCAGCTTTTTTGTCACCTGGATTCTTATCCGGGTGCCATTTCTTGGCCAAAGCCCGGTAGGCTTTCTTTATATCTTTATCGCTCGCGCCTTTACTGACGCCAAGTAATTTATAGGGGTCTTTAGCCACTGAATTCTCCTTCCCACACTATGTAAGCGGTGAGGCAGAAGATGCAAGCAGGTTAAATTTTACTTTTTCGTATCGCGTAAAGCTACGTCCAGCATTTTTTGCAGGGCTACAGTGTCGCCGCTGGCCATGAATTTGGTATTGATCACAAAAAACGGTGTACCCGTAAGGCCGGGAATGCGCGAGGCCAGGAACATGGTGTCTTCAATTTGTTCTTCAACGGCATCATTTTTCATATCGGCATGAAATTTTTTCATATCCAGGCCCAATTTTATGGCCACCGAGTTGATGAATTTCTCGTTGAGATTTGTCCCGTCCATGAGCGCGAAATGCATTTCACTGTATTTGCCCTGCCGTTGGGCGGCCAAAGCCGCTCTGGCGGCATTACGCGAAGTTTTTGTACGTCGCTCAAGAATCGGAAGTTCCTTGAAAATTACCCGTACATCATTTGGATGGTCGCGTATAACATCTTGCAACCAACCCGTTGTGCGCTTGCAAAATGTGCAATTATAGTCGAAAAATTCCACCAAGGTCACCTTGGCGTCTTTCGCTCCAACGGAAAAATCCCGTTCGTCAAACCATAGTTCCTGACCAACGGCAGTGATGGACTGACTGTCACGTTTTTCTGCCAGCAAACGCAAGGCATCTTCAATAATCTCGGGGTTTTCCAGAATGTACGACTTAACGACTTGCTCGATTTCAGCTTTGTTGGCAGGCGCGGCTTTCTGGCTGGCTTCCGCACAGCCTGCCAGGGATGAAAACACTAAAGTAGCTGACAATAATGTCGCCGTTCTAAGGGCAGTGTACATGGAATCTCCTAAAAATTTCTATGGGTAATACTACAAATAACACTAAAATCAACGCCGCCGGTTTTTCCTTCGGGCAAGTTGTGTATCAGAAATCACGATAATATCACTAGCCCTGCGATGTTGCGCCGGGAATTGCCCCAGACCATCTTGGGCGCGTACTGCGAATGAGCGAGCCCGCTGATAATCATGAACGGCAAAAGCCTGCTCGGCAGTAGCGTAGCGGGCCAAAGCGGGCTCTTGCTTGCGGTCATAGCCTTGGGATAATTGATACCAGGCAAAACCATTGGTATTTTCTTTACGCAGTGCGGATTTCAAATGCTTTATGGCCTCTTCAATACTATCGGATGTGTCTTTTTCAATTAGAGCCTGGCCCAATGCAATTTCAAGCAAGGGCGCAGACGGCTTGAGCGCCACGGCCTTACGCAGGGGCGCAATGGCTAGCCCGCCCTTGCCACTTTCATAAAGCATTTGGCCTTTTAGCTCATAGAAATAAGGGTTTTCAGGTTCTTCGGCAATCAGGCTGTTAATTTCGCGCAAGGCATTGACGAGGTCCGCCGCCCGGTAATTGGCAACGGCCCGAGCATAGCGGGCAGGCTTACTCTGGTCGCCAGCCGGGTATTTCGAGAACACCGTTTGCGGTGCATCAGTAAAACCGATCAATTTGGCTTTGGCCATTGTAAGCGCGTGGATTTCTTCGTCCGTGTCCTTCACCTCCCTATATTCGCTATCACGGGTAATTTCGCGTAATTTATCAATACGGTCGCTAGACACGGGGTGGCCACGGAAATAGGGAAAACGGCGGGCATTAGATAACACTTCCTGGTAGCGGAATTTCTCAAAAAACTGAACTAGACCTTGGCTAGATTGCCCTGTAGCTTCAAGGTATTTAGCCGCCGCCTGATCCGTAGACGCTTCCGTTATACGCGAATAAGCCAAGACTTCGATAACACCGAATTGCTGTGAGCCTGCCAAAATAGCCGCTCCAGCCTGACCTTCGCCAGCCAATATGGCGGCAAGGCCAATCCCGGCAGCAATCAATATGGCACCGTAAGCACTTTTATTGCTTTGGTCGCGGCGCACCAAATGCCCACCGGCGATATGACCAACCTCATGGGCAATGACACCTTTGAGCTGGTTGGGCGTCTTCGCTTCCAGAATAATACCCGTATGGATAAAAATATTTTGCCCGCGTGTGACGAATGCGTTCAAACTGCGGTCATTGACCAAATACAGATCAACACTGGCGGTATTGAGACCAGCAGCGCGGATGAACGGGTTTGTATAGGCCCGCATTGTTTCCTCGATTTCCGTATCGCGAATAAGGGATTGCGCACTAGCCTGTCCTGGTAATGTAAATATGGCCAAAAGACCGACCATGATAACCGTAAGCAATCTGGTGAATAAGAGGTTCAAACGTGTCACATTAACTTTCTATCTGCCGCATTCACCGAGTAATATACTCAATACTCAGGATTATACCAGAAAATACCACATCACGAATAAGTCAACCCGGCAAGTTACAGTGCTGTAAGAATTCAGCAGAGCCTGTCCTCTAACGGCGGGCGTTTTCTGCGTTTTCGTGCATTTCCTGCGCTTCAAGGCTCAGGGTGGCTATGGGGCGGGCCTCAAGCCTTCCGAGACGGATAGGATCCCCGGTTTCTTCACAATAGCCGTAAGTACCGCTGTCAATACGCCCAATAGCTTTGTCGATTTTGGCGATCAGCTTGCGTTGGCGGTCACGGGCACGCAGCTCAAGCTGGCGATCTGCATTGGCGGCGGCGGTATCCACTTGATCTGGGTGGGAGACGTTTTCCTCTTGTAAATACTCAATCGTGTTTTTGGTTTGGCCGAATATATCGTGCTTCCAAGCCTCTAGCTTTTGGCGAAAATATTCCTGCTGGCGCACACCCATGAATTTTTCGTCTTCTTTGGGTGTGTAGTTTTTCGGTAATTTGGTACGTTTTTTTGCAGTTTTGACCATGATTGCATCCCTTGTTATCTATTCACAAACCGGATTTTTCAGTCGGGCCTATATACGAGAGAGTTTGCGACGACAACTAAATTCTTCACCTCGTTGATAAAGCCTTGAAATTTCACGAAAAATAGGCACAAGATGATTGTTAAATGCCTGCACTTTTTAGGCCAAAATGAGAGAATCACCTGATGAAATTTTCCAGTACCGATAAATATGTCGCCACCCATGATTTGCGCATGGCCGTAAATGCCTCCATTGCGCTGGAAAGGCCTCTGTTGATCAAGGGCGAGCCTGGCACCGGTAAAACGGTTTTGGCCGAGGAAATCGCTAATTCTCTCGGCGCACCGCTTTTGCAATGGAATATCAAATCCACCACCAAAGCCCAGCAAGGCCTGTATGAATACGACGCCGTGGCCAGACTTCGTGACAGTCAGCTGGGGGATGATAAAGTCCACGATATTTCCAATTATATCAAAAAGGGCAAATTGTGGGAGGCTTTCACCAGTCCTGAGCGCCCAGTGCTTCTGATCGACGAAATTGACAAAGCCGATATTGAATTTCCCAATGATCTGTTACATGAGTTGGACCAAATGCAGTTTCATGTCTACGAGACCGGAGAAACCATCAAAGCCGAGCAACGCCCAATCATCCTGATCACATCCAACAACGAAAAAGACCTGCCGGATGCATTCCTGCGCCGCTGTTTCTTCCATTACATCCAATTCCCCGACCAGGAAACCATGCAAAAAATCATCGACGTGCATTTCCCGGATATCAAGTCGCGTCTAGTCGCGGCGGCGCTCAAACGGTTCTACGCCGTTCGCGAAGTCCCCGGCCTCAAGAAAAAACCGTCCACGTCGGAATTATTAGATTGGCTAAAACTCCTAATGGTCGAAGACATAGACCCGGAGACCTTGCGCGAAACCGACGGCAGAAAACTAATCCCACCCCTACACGGCGCCCTGCTAAAGAACGAGCAAGACGTGCATTTATTTGAGAGACTGGCGTTTATGACGCGGCGGTCATAATCCTCTCTTACGATAAAAAACTGTAGCAAATTGTAGGGTGGATTAGCGCCTTTTGCGCGTAATCCACCTTGCGGTGCGTACCAATGGTGGATTACGCGCAAAAGGCGCTAATCCACCCTACGAGGATACGTTTTTTATCAAAAAACACCCACTACCGAACTATCGTCATTTCGTTCAACAGGTTATCTGCACCGTCCAGCTTTTCCATTACCCAGAGCATATAGCGGGTGTCTACGTGGATTGTTCTGGTGGTGCGCGGGTCGAAATCCCAATCTGAATTTACGCTTTCGAACGTGCCGTCAAACAACAGCCCGACCAGTTCGCCTTTGGCATTCATGGTTGCGGAGCCGGAATTGCCGCCCGTGGAATCCAGGTCGGTCAGGAAGTTTACTGGCACCGAACCGATAGAGCGCAATTTGTATTTACCGTAATCACCGGCCTTGATCAATTCCAATTGCTTTTTGGGCGCGTTGAACGGGTCTTCGCCTGTATCCTTGGCTAATATGCCTTCAAGCCTGGTAAAAGGCTCATAAATCAGCCCGTCTTTTGGCGAGCCGCCCAGCACATTTCCGTAAGTAATGCGCAAAGTCGAATTTGCATCCGGATAGGCGGTATAACCTTTGGATTTTTGCCAATCGATGATAGCTTGCATATATTGCGGACGCAGTACCGTGCTGCGACCGTTCCGGTCTTTGCTTTGCTCTTCCAACTTCATCCTTGTCTCGAACAATGCGTGCGCCAATTTCATGAACGGATCGGTGCTGCTTTCAAGCGTGGCCATATCTGCGTCCATCAAGGCGAGGCGGGTCTCCTTGTCGGCCAATTTTGTTTGGCTGTAATATGTGTCGAGCTTTGCGCTTATTACGGCCTCATCAAAATCCGCACCAAGACCAAGCGCCTTATCGAATGCTGGCACACGCTCGGCAGCGGGTCGAGCCATATAGGTTTTGAGGAACATCAACCACTCGGCCTTGTCCACATCTGCGTCAAAGCGCCGGTTTATGCGCGACATACCTTGCTTAAAGAACGTCATATCGCGTTCTTGATAGCCACTTTCGCGTTTCGAATCCGGTTTGGTTTTTTCTTGCGCCAAGCGGTAGAGCCTTTGCGCTGCACCGAGCAATTGCGGGCGCGTGGCATTGTTGAAATAAAACCCCTGGCGGCGTTTAAGCGCACTTTCTTCGGACAAAACATCCAGATTTGTAATAGCGTCTGCAAACCCGGCGCGGGTCTTGTCTTCGCTTATCCACGTATCCAGTTCAGCCTCGCGCATTTTGCGGCGCCCAACCAGATCAACCCGGCGTGCGCCGTCGATTTGACCGTATAGATTTTTGAGGAAATTATTCAGGCCAGCCAACCGGCTCTCATATTTAATTCGCGCATCACTGCCCTCTGGTGCCGTGGCTTCAATCGTGGCAATCCAGTCTTCCATCAGGGTGACAAAACTAGGATATAGCCACTCAAAGGTATTTTCGACCTCGCCCAAGCGCGCATAACGCGAGGTCGAGCCAGGATAACCCGCCGCCATAACAAAATCGCCATCATCCAGACCAGCCGCTGAAACTTTCAAAGTATGGGCTGGCGTAAACGGAATATTTTCCTTCGCAAAATCGGCCGAAGAACCGTCCGGTGCCACATAAGCCCGGTAGAAAGCAAAGTCGCCCGTATGGCGCGGCCATATCCAGTTATCAATATCACCGCCGTATTTACCGATCGCATCCGCAGGCGCATAGGTCAAACGCACGTCTTTGATCTCTAAGCGTTTAATCAATTTATATTGCAGTCCGCCGTGGAAAGCCGGCACCTGGCAACGATGCCCCGCGTCCGCTTCGCAAGCTTTGATCAGGGATTTTTTGGCCGCATCAATCGCGTCATACCGTTCCCGGCCGCTCATATCTGCGTCAAGACCGGCAGTCACTGTATCAGTAACATCATCAACTTTCAGGGTCACATAAATCCGCGACCCCGGAGCTGCTGGAAGTTCATCGGCCATGGTTTTGGCTAAAAACCCGTTCTCCAAATAATTGTTCTCCTTGGTCGAGTTAAACTGCACCGAACCGCGCACACAATGATGATTGGTTACCACCAGACCCTGAGGCGATACAAATGAAGCCGTGCAACCACCCAATGAAATCACCGCACCCATAGGAAATGCGGTTAAATCGGTCAAAGATTTTGGATTAAGTTTAAGCCCGGTTTTACGCAAATCTTTGGCGATTTCAGGCAATTGGTCAGGTGTGAACATACCCTCTTTTGCATGTGCGGGGGTTGCTACGAGACAAAGAACGGAAGAAAGCAAGAGTAGTTTTTTCATGAGAGACACCTGTTATTACTGTTTATCAATAAGTGTTATAAAACCCCCACACAATAAAGCAAGAGACAATTCGCCGCGCCTAATTAAACCCCCAAATATCTGGCACATCCGAGAGCATATCTTGGTAATAGGCTTGGAAACCGGGGAGTTTTACTTGGTTCAGGAAGCTTGAATAGGCCAGATAACTAACCAGGAACCGCATATCGCTAACCCACGGGGGCAGGATTTTGGCCGGGTTTATTTTACCTGCCGCCGCGAGACTTGCGATTGCGGGCACGTCTTCTATGTCTAATTTGCCAACAAATAACAGCCGCAACAAATCAGCCCGCCCAAGCTTGGTGGCCGTGCGCATGAAATTATGGACGCGCAACAGACCGTTAAGATAAACCCCGTCCTTGGTGAACGGAGCGCCGCCAGTAATGACACCGCCTCTGAATACCCGGCGCGTATCTGCGAAAGCTTGGGAATTCGTATTGGCACAAGATTTAAAATACCGAAATACTTCAATGAAATCCGCGCCGTCCACCGACATCTGAATGGCTATCACCCGGTCAACCAAACGGTGAAACCGCACTGGATCCATAGATCCGGTGATAAGTTCGGCAAACACGGCCAAACCTTCCTGGATTTCCGTCGTGCCCGCATGGGCGGCTCCGAGTATAGGGAAATCAGCCTGCGTGCGCCCATTCATGGCCGTGGCGGCATGGACGAGGGCTTCATGGTGCAAAAGCTGGCGCACATCCAGGGGCGTGAAGCGAGCATCCGAACGCACACGGATACGGCGCGACCCCGCCAGTACCTTGGCGGACAAATCCGGGGACAATTCAACCGTGGGCGCGTTGCCATCAAAAAACCGAACCAATTTGTCTGATAGACGTTCGGAAAACTCCTCTGCACCAAAATGTTCGTCTTCGCCGCCCAACACCAATTGTTCCAAACTTAGCCCCGACAGTGTCCCGTCCAAATGTTTGGCCAGATCAATATTTCTGGTTTTACGGTCAAGCATTGTGTCGGTCGGTGTGCCGTAGAGCTGTTTGGAATGACTATAAAAATCCGGTGTGCCGACGGCATCCAGCATATTGGCCGCATGTTCCAATTTGTTTGCGGTTCGGTTTAGCCACTGCAAAACCGGATGTTCGCCCGCCAGCACGGACTTTATATCCGCCAAAGCCGCTCGCACCTCCTCCCCGTCAAATTTCGGATAGGTCGGTACGGGCAAGACTTTGCTCCCGTCTTTGAAAAACTGCCTCTCGATCTCGGGATCCCAGTTTAACGTGCGCAAAACCCGTATTTTGCGCTCGGCTCGTTTGAGCAGTTTCGCTGCCGCACTCGCCTGTTCATAAATTTTTGGGCTGAGCGCGGTCATGCTATCCTTCGCTACGGTGCGGTTCACCGGACTTCCAGTGTTTGCGGCACACGGACGCATAGACATCATTACCGCCAATCACGACCTGCGTCCCCGCTTTTACTGGCTTACCGCCTTCGTCCATACGTAGCACCATAGAGGCTTTGCTGCCGCACCAACAAATCGTGCGGATTTCGCGAAGATGATCTGCAAGTGCCAACAAAGTCGCACTGCCAGGGAACAATTCTCCGGCAAAATCCGTGCGTAGGCCGTAACACAAAACCGGAATCCGTAGCTCGTCTGTCACTTTGGAGAGTTGCCAAACTTGGTCGGCGCTCAAGAATTGCGCCTCGTCGATCATCACGCAGTCAATTTTATCTTGTTCATGCCGCGTAACAATGGCCGCAAATACATCTGTGTCGCCCGAAAATAAATCCGCCTCTTTACCGAGGCCAATACGCGAAGCAATTTTCCCAACCCCTGCCCGATCATCCAAGGCCGCCGTCATCAACAAAGTCCGCATGCCTTGTTCATAATAGTTGTGGCTGGCCTGCAAAAGCACCGTAGATTTCCCCGCATTCATCGCGGAATAGTTAAAATATAATTTGGCCAATTGTCCGCTTTCGAATCTGTTGAAGCAGAACCTTACCGCGAACAAAAGCTTGGTGCAAATACCTATCCCCCAAATACCTATTCCCAGGCACCTACCCAATAATAAACTTTGCTAAACTTGCCGGCGGCATCAGGCCTTGCAGGTTTTTTGGGTCGTCGATCGGTTTTCCGACACTTGTGGTCACAGGCAATATACCGGCCCAGATCGGAAGCGCATAATCTTCTTCATCATCCACGGGTGGGCCTGTCCTGACTTTAGCAGACGCCTCATCAATCCTGATAGACAAAATACTGGTCGCCTTTAATTCCTTTGCCAGCATGGGCCGCATTTCATCCCAACGCCCCGGAAACCATTGCTCAAACATGGCTTTCAAACTCGCGGTTTTAGCGGCCTCGCCTTTGATGAGACTGGCTTTACCAAACAACATCACCGATCTATAATTGACACTGTGATGAAATGCAGAACGCGCCAAAACCATGCCGTCCATAAGCGTAACCGCCATGCAAACATCCGTCCCCTCGGCCTTGCGTATCAAGCGGCTTGCTGCGGATCCGTGCCAATAGACATGCTCCCCTTCGCGCCATTGTAAAGTTGGCGTGACCACTGGTTTACCGTCAAAAGTATATGCCACATGACATAAAGGCATCGCGTCCAGAATCTCATTGACCGTAGTCTTGGAATAATCGGCGCGCTTATGTCCTCTTTTCACGCGGGTGCGTTCGGATGCAGGGCTTTGGTTTTGCGTATTTTGTTTGGACATTATACCTCCCGTATTTGCGGCGCAAGATAATGCAAATATTACGTCCGACAAAACAAGCATGGTTACAATATATTGCCTTACTCAAAAACCATACACACCTAAATGTGCTTATGCCGGCGTCTGAATATACCCCAATCTAATTCCGGGTAATAAATATCGCTCGCTTTTACGCCGCACCTCTATTAAGCATGGGGAAACTTTAGGGGAATTCATGGAAAAATATATTGGCATTTTGGGTGTGGTGGTTTTGCTCGGTATTGGGTATGCATTTTCAAGCAACCGCAAACATATCAACCCGCGCACTATATTTTCCGCTCTAGCCTTGCAATTCGCCATTGCTTTGTTTGTTTTCAAAACACCGTGGGGCAAAGTGGTGCTGGAAAAGGTTACATTTTTCATCGAGCATGTTCTCAATTATTCCATGAAGGGCATCGGGTTCATCTTTGGCGATTGGGCCAATAGCGGTAATGTCGTGCTCAGTTTCGCCACCGTGGTTTTGCCGGTAATCATCTTTGTCGGTGCGTTGATGACCGTGTTGTTTCATCTTGGTATCATGCAATTGATTATGCGCGGGCTTGGCTTTGTCTTGCGTAAGACCATTGGCATTAACGGTATTGAAGCCATAGCGGCCAGCATGAATATTTTTGTCGGCCAGGACAGTGCCCCCTTCGCGGTGCGGCCTTATCTGGAAACCATGCCCAAATCGACACTATTTCTGATTATGGTCACAGGCATGGCCACCATTGCCGGATCTATTCTGGCCGGTTTGATGGCTTTGGGCGTGGACGGGCAAAGCTTGATCGTTGCCAGTTTCATGGGGGCACCGGGCGGTATTCTCATGGCTAAGATGCTCATGCCCAGCGATCCTGCGGACGCGGACACGACCCCGGAAAACATAGAAATTAAAACCACCAAACATTCCAACGTCATCGAAGCCGCCGCCGTTGGTGCATCCGAAGGCGTCAAGCTGGCCATCACCATTGGTGCCATGCTCATCGCTTTTATCTCGCTGATCGCTCTGCTTAACGGCATTCTTGGCGGTATTGGCGGCTGGTTCGGGTTTGAGGGCCTGACCTTTCAAAGTATTCTCGGCCAGGTTTTCAGACCCTTGATGTTTATGGTTGGTGTGCCGTGGGCCGAGGCCGGGATTTCCGGGACTTTGTTCGGCGAAAAACTGGTTCTCAATGAATTTGTCGCCTATTCGACCTTCATCGAAATGGATAAAACCGCCGTGTTGGAAACTGGCAAAAACCTGTTGAGCGATCGGGCCAACAAGATAACTACAATTGCCCTGTGCGGCTTCGCTAACTTCTCCTCAATCGCCATTGTCATTGGCGGGGTCGGCACATTGGCACCGGGACGCCGCCCCGAGCTAGCCGCGTTCGGCCTAAAAGCAGTTCTAGCCGCATCAATGGCCAATCTATTAAGTGCGGCAATTGTCGGCTTAATGCTATAGGATCTTTCCAAAAATTCACGAACCAGGCCTTTAATTATATGTGAGCATCACTATATGTAACCCTCATGCCTGTTCCAGGGAAATTGTGGAGGTAGATTTTGCCAAAGAGTACGCCAAAAGACAAGACCATGAAAAAGACCGCGAAGACCACTTTGAAGGTCGGCAAGACCACTGGCAATATGAGCCTGTCTGTCGCGCTATCACCCGAGCAAGGTCTGTCCAGCTATCTTAATGAAATTCGTAAATTCCCTATGTTGGAGCGGGACGAGGAATTTATGCTGGCCAATCGTTGGGTCAAGCACCAGGACAGCTCGGCGGCTGAAAGAATGGTGACATCACATCTACGTCTCGTGGCCAAAATCGCTATGGGCTATCGCGGCTACGGCCTGCCCATTGGTGAAGTAATTTCCGAGGGCAATGTGGGTCTGATGCAGGCGGTCAAGAAATTTGACCCTGATAAAGGTTTCCGCCTCTCCACCTATGCCATGTGGTGGATTCGCGCCGCTATTCAGGAATATGTATTGCGCTCATGGTCGCTGGTCAAAATGGGCACGACTGCGGCGCAAAAGAAACTGTTCTTCAATCTACGCCGCATGAAAGGCGAGATGAAAGCTATTGACGACGGGGATTTACACCCGGATCAAGTCAAGAAAATCGCGACCCGCCTTAATGTTAAAGAGGCAGAAGTCGTCTCTATGAACCGCCGTATGGGCGGCGGCGGCGATGCGTCCCTCAACGTAAAAATTGGCGGCGAAGACGGCGGCGGGGAATGGCAAGACTGGCTGGAAGACGATAATTATGTCAGCCAGGAGACAGTGGTTGGTAATTCCCAGGAACATGACGCACGCATGGAGCTTCTCAAAGATGCTATGAAAGATTTGAACGAGCGCGAGCAAGATATTCTCACCAAACGCCGCCTGTCAGACAAGCCAAAAACCTTGGAAGAATTGGCGGGCGTTTACAAAGTTTCCCGCGAGCGCATTCGCCAAATCGAAGTCCGCGCCTTTGAAAAATTACAAGCCGCCATGCTCAGTGCCGCCCAAAGCTCCGGCCTGGTTGAGGCAAGTTAAGCCGGTTTTGCTTTTGGTTTTGCTTTTGGTTTTGGTTTTGGTTTTGTTTTTTGCGGCGCAACTGTCTCGTCCAATATAGCTTTTAGCCCCTCGGGGTTTTTGATGTTTAAATCTCTTTGCGGGAAAGCGATCTCGATATCGGCTTCGCGCAGGGCAACATCAAGTGCCATATGAAGTTCATGGGAGACAATAAATCTCTGGGTGAAATCTCGTAAGAAATTACGCAATTCAAAATCCAGCGTGCTGTCGCCAAAGCCCAGGAACAAGACCCTTGGTTCGGGATGATCTAGCACATTCGGGTTTTTCTTGATGGTCTCTAACATGACACGGTGAGCTTTTTCGGTGTCCGAGCCGTAAGCAATCCCGACCTTGATGATTAGGCGTGTGACTGGGTTTTCTAAAGTCCAGTTAACCACTTGCTGGCTAATCAATTCCTGGTTCGGGATTAGGATTTCTTTATTATCCAAATCAAGCAGTGTAGTGGCCCGGATCTGGATACGGCTAACTGTACCACTAATGCCGCCTATGGTGATGTAATCCCCAATCCGGATTGGACGTTCAAACAGTATAATAAGCCCGGAAATAAAGTTGGCGAAAATCGCCTGCAAGCCAAACCCGATACCAACACCCAGCGCAGCAACAACCCATTGCAATTGCGACCATTGTGTCCCCAATTTATCAAAAGCGACCAGCACCCCGATGATAAAAATCATATAACCAAGAACTGTGACAATCGCAAAAAGCGAGCCCTGCGCCATTTTGAAACGTTTAAGTACAAACATTTCCAAAAACCCTGGCAGGTTACGGGCTGCCAACCATGTGATCAGACCAATGCCAAGAGCTTGCATAACATTCCACAATGTGATCGAAACTTTTTGTGTTTCTGCGCTGCCGGACGCGTCTATATACGACCATAGCTTCACTTCATCAAACACCGAAAGTGCAGGTAAAATTTTACCCCAAAGCGCCCATAAAACTACTATTGTAGCCACAAAAACAACTACATTGACCAATTGTTGAGATTGACGATTGATGGTTTCCAGATCAATACTGGCCGTGTCCAGCTTGGGCACGGGGATTTCACCGCGCTCTTCGGCCGCAGCCTTGTCCATGCGTTCTTTTACGGCCCGGTCGCGGCGCGCACGGGCCTGTTCCAACGCCAAACGGCGCTGCGCTATCACAACGAACCGCCTTAAAAGCCCGTGGATAAGATAGGCGGCAAGCAAAGTACAAAATGTGGCAAAGAACCTTGCCATCAATAAAAGAGCCGTTTCAAAATACCCCAGTGCGGCGACGAACGCCAACCCTATCGGCACAAAAACTGCCAAAGCAAGTAACCACCGTTCATTGCGCAGGTAAAACCCTTCGGCTTCACGGTTCTTGTTTAAAAATGCTTTGGAGCGGGCCCAGGCTATTTTGAAAGAGAACCATGTCACACCAAGGGCGCCAAGTATAAAACCAAAAACACCGAGCGCTGCGATACCGGAATCAAAGTCAAGCCCATCGCGTGTCAAGCTGACCAAAAACACACTCACGCCAATGATTGGCAATAGAGGTATTGTGTATGTTTCCAGCCGTGATCGCAATTGTTTGTCAACCCTAAAATGCAGGTCAAACAACGCCCCTTTTGCGCTCCACGCCCGCAAACACAAAAGCACAAATATTGGCACTGCGGTCACGAAAAATGTCCGCTCCAAAGCTTTGACAAAATTGATCTCAAGTCCCGACCTGGCAAAAATCACACCCAAAATCACTAGCAATCCGGTTGGAATTGCAGCGCGGGCGATGCCGTCAAGCATGGCCAAAGGCGTTAACCTGAAAGCGTCTTTTTGTACCCGGCTAACACGCGAGGGCATATTGGCTATAATCGGCCTTAAACGTTCACGTAACGCATATAGGGCCGCCAGAAGCCCCAAAGACATAAAAACCAAAAAATACGTATTACTGATACCTGACCCCAAGGCCCGCCCGGCAGCCACAACATTTGTGGTTGTGAAAGTTTGCGCAACCCCCTGCACCACCTTGGCAGGCCAAGCCAAACCAATAGTCTCGGTGCTGGGCAACCAAAGCAAGCGACTGCCCAGCAATTGCCCCAGGTTTGTAACCTCGTCCAATAATTGTTTATGCAGGGCATTGACTTCCCCAAGCTTTCGCGTCCGCAGTGAAGTAATGGCTGCCAGTTCGCTCAAATGCCCCCGGCGACTGTCATAGGCCTGTTGTAGATGCTCTATATCAGTTTCGGTTAAGGCCGGGCTTTCCCCGTTCTCAATATCAAACACCTGTTTGAGGGCATCAACATCCAATGAACCTGCCAAAAATATCCCAAGCGATTCTTGATTGGTGATTTTCTGAAACAAAATATCTTGTAAATCAATTTCACGGGCTTTTATGGCTTGCTCGATAATGGCTATATCCGGTTGGTTTTTACGCAAGGAGCGCAAATGTTCGCCGTAAGCTTTGCTGACTTCCTTACTATCCAAAATTTGATCCGTGACACTTCTGTCGAGACGTACCTGTTGCAACTGAATACCAATCCCCCTTTCTACATCCGGCAAATTGCCCTCCGACAGGGATATTTTGTAATTCCTGTCCGCAAGTTCAACATTTTCATTTGCATATTGCTGCACCAATGGATGATCTTCTAAAAACTCCTCGGCTTCATTTTTGGCATCGTCCAATCGCAATAACGCATCATCTGTACGCGCCGATCCGGTTCGGGCGCTAAGCGCCGATACGAGATCGCTCGATTGGGTTATCAGCGCCGCCGTATAGCTAATCTGTTTATCCAAAATTGCACGCCGCGCACCTATGCTGGCAACTTCTTGTTCCAACGCACGTTTCTTTTGCCTGTCCGCGTAAAAACTGGCACGGCTCAGGGCGAGTGTCGCATTATCAAGCGGGGTTGGGTTTTCGCCATTTTGATTTTTTAAAGTCGCCGCCCGCTCTGCAATCGCCTGCTCCAATGCCGCTGTTTCAACCAAAGCCTGGGCCGGACGGCTGTCCAAAGCCTGTTGATCCACATCATATTGGCTCCTTAGGCCCCGAAATGTCGAAAGCTTGGTTTGTTCCGCGACCAAGCTTTGCTCTAATTCTTGCAGGCTTTTACCTTCATATTCGCTCATCATCTTATCACGTGAACGGCGCAAAGCTTTGCGTACATCCGTAGTCTCGTGGTCCAGATTACCGATAAGCTGCGGCGCGTTTTCCTGTTGTTCTTTAAGCGTTTTGGCACGGGCCTGGCTCTCCCGTCCATCAACCAATTTCGTCAATGCAGCCTTGTATAAATTTGCAATTTGCTCTTTTTCTTCAGCGCTAATATCTGCGGAACTTTCAATACTTGCGATCTCGGCATTTATGCTATTTTCGCTAAAGGGTAATTGTATAGGGGCTTGCTGGGGTGTGCTTTGCCCGAAAGCTGACGTATATATCCAGGCGCATGTCAACAGCATAGTCACAAAGATAAAAATAAATTTACGCACGAACATTTAGCCCCTTTCCTTATGTATGTCTCTACATTAGCCCCGGATTCGTAAAAGAATAGTGATTATACTCAAAACATTCAAAAATCTTGGCAATGCTACAGCTAGCATTCAGTGTTTTTTTGCTATACGAGGTTTTTTGAAGGAATATTTATGAAAATCATCTACCGCATATTTATCGGTCTTGGTTTAGTGATTGCAGTTTTGAGCTTACTCGGCGCCGTCTTACCGTTGCCCAAACCACCTGCCGCCGGGCGAATTATAACATTGCCGGACGGTACGAGGATCAACACCTATACCAAAGGTGAAGGCCCGGCTATTGTGCTTATCCACGGGCTTCCAGGTAGCGCACAAGACTGGCCTGAAACCGCAGATGCACTAGTGGCCAAGGGCTTTCAAGTAACATGGTATGACCGGGTTGGCTATGGGCACTCGTCAAGACGCCAGCCGGAGAGGCCGTTTACATATCAAGCCAATGCAGATGAATTGGATGCGTTAATTGCCGCTATGGGGCTAGATGCTCCGGCGCTGGTTGGTTGGTCATTTGGTGGCGGGGTTGTTCAGTTCTCTAAAGCCGCACGCCAGGAGGATACGCCTTTCATAGTACTGCTAGCAGCCGTAGGGCCAGCTATGAAAATTGAAGGCAAAATAGATCAAATGCGCGCCACAGAATGGGTGTTGCGCATGCCCTTTATTGGAGCAGTTATTGCGCGTGCCAGCATTTCTTCTCGCTTTGCAGAAACTATGCCCGCCCGTTGGGTTGGTGTACAAAGAAGCCTATTACTCATGCCCGGAACATTGGATACGCTTCGTGGTGAAAGGAATGGACATTCGCCAAGTGTGCTGTCTCCAGGCGACATTACAACGCCAACCTTGATCATCCACGGTACAAAAGACCCGATGGTGGATTATGCTGTGGGCATGGATTTGAGTAAAATTATACCCAATTCAAAATTGATCACGCTGGACGGTATAGGCCATATGATCCCCCTGTCTCATCCACAGGAAATAGCAGATGCCATTGCAACGTTTTCAAGCGGTTTGCGGGGTGAAAACCCGTAGAGCTATTTCTGAGACTTCGCTCTTGCGGCCCGTTTCTTTGGCGCTTTCAGTTTGGCGATTTCTGCCTTTAGCTCCGCGATTTCCAACTGCGCGTTGGCAGCCATTTGTTTGACTACTTCAAATTCGTCGCGGCTGACTAGATCCATATCGGCGATAAAGCTGTCCGCTCGTGCTCGGCCGGCGGCGCGGACTTCATCGCCTACGCCTTTGGCGGCCCCGAACGCATTGGTCATGAGGTTTGATAAATCTTCAAATACGGGTGATTTGGTTTGCATTAGGGTCTCCGTGATTATCTATTGGCTTAAACCTGAAGGCAGTATAACACGGACATGAACAATTGAAATAGATAGAGTGCATAATGATGTTGAATTTTTTCAGAGCTATACCTTTTCCGAGCTGGTTAAGCGACACCCTGTTCACACTGGGGCCGCTTTCAGTGAAATGGTACGGCATTGCCTATATTGTCGGCCTGTTCGGGGCTTATTTCTATGCGAGACGCACCAGCGCTAACAAAACAATCTGGCAAGCGGCGGGAGCCAAGAAAAATGGTCTTATTCCCAACAAACGCATGTTGGAAGATTTCATGTTTTTCTGTCTGATCGGGATTATTGTCGGTGGGCGCATTGGATTTATCATACTTTATGATTTGGGCAACTATATCAGCGACCCCATAAGAATCTTCAAGGTTTGGCAAGGCGGCATGTCGTTTCACGGCGGATTTTTGGGCGTGGTTGTAGCCACTATTTATATGGCACGGTCACGTAAAATTCCGCTGATGCGCATGGCCGATTTGGCGGCTATATCTGCACCTATTGGCATTGGCCTGGTGCGCCTGGCCAATTTCGTCAATCAGGAGCTTTATGGCCGGGTCACCGATGTGCCGTGGGCATTTATTTTCAAAGGCAATTGGGAAGCCCGCCACCCGAGCCAGCTTTATGAAGCTTTTCTCGAAGGTGTGGTGATCTTTTGCGTACTGTGGCTGGCCACACGCAAGTTTAAAATCCTGACAAAGCCGGGCATTGCTACGGGATTGTTCTTGGTCATGTACGGCCTGTTTCGTTTCTTGGTGGAATTTGTGCGTGAACCGGATGTGGGCCGTGAGCAATTTGGGCTTTTAACCCGTGGCCAAGCCTATTCTTTGCCCATGTTGATCATTGGTATTTTGGTAGTTGTGTGGGCTATGAAACGTTCGGCTTTGGCACCTGAGTGGCCCCAAGAAGATATCAAGCAGGAAGAAAAGAAGGCGGATGCAGACGCTTAAAGACCGCATTCTTGCACATATCAAAACTAGCGGGCCTATGAACATTGCCAACTATATGAGCTGGTGCCTGCTTGACCCGAAACAAGGCTATTACCCGACTCGCGACCCGCTTGGTATTACCAAAGAAGGAAAAAGTGACTTCATCACCGCCCCGGAAATATCGCAAATGTTCGGAGAGGTCTTGGGGCTTTGGCTAATCCATGCCTGGCGCTCAATGGGCGAACCAAAAACCGTGCAACTGGTCGAATACGGCCCAGGGCGCGGGGTGATGATGTCCGATATGTTGCGCACGGCGCGGCTCGACAAAGGCTTTTTCGCGGCGCTAAATGTCAGTTTGATCGAAACCTCCGCTGCCCTTGAAGGCAAGCAGGCTGAAACTCTGGCCAATTGCGGGGTTGCGGTCAGTTGGGCAAACAAGCTTGAAGATGTACCCAAAGGCCCGACGATTGTCATCGGCAATGAATATCTGGATTGTTTACCCATACGCCAACTGATTATGAAAGACCGGTTCAAGGGTGCGGGCGGTTGGCATGAACGCATGGTGGATATACATCCCGACAACCCTGAAAAATTGGTGTTTAGTGTATCAGATGCACCATTACCCAAAGCGGATCAGGCTTTATTGCCGGGAAACGTCCCCGACTTGAAAGACGGGGATTTGCTGGAAATCAGTCCCGGCCTGGCACAAATGACCGAGACATTATCCTGGCGGTTTTCCGACCATCCCGGCGCGGCTTTGTTTATAGATTACGGCCCGGAGGCCACGGAGCTTGGCGACAGTTTTCAAGCACTCAAGAAACACAAAAAAGTGTACCCACTTGACGAACCGGGACAAGCAGATTTAACGGCGCGGGTCGATTTTGCGGTCTTGTCCGAGCGAGCCGGAGACGCAGGATTGTCAGTTTACGGCCCGTGCCCCCAAGGACAATTTCTGTCGCGCCTTGGTATTGAAGTTCGCGCCGTATCACTTTCAAAGTCCTTGGGGGCAAAGTCCGCGCCCGACGCCAAAGCTAAGATCGCCCGTCAGCTTCACCGCATCACCAATGCTGATGAAATGGGAGTTTTGTTCAAGGCTATTGCCGTGCAGTCCCCGAATTTGCCTGCGCCACTTGGATTTAATCAATGACGGTTTTGCCCATAAAATTTGCGCCCGTATTTGATAGTGTTACGAACATTGACCACGGGTTTTTTGGGCGAGGGGGCGGTGTATCCACAGGGATTTATGACAGCCTTAATGCCGGACGAGGCTCGAATGACAATCCTGAACATGTGAAAGAAAACCTTAAGCGAATAGCCAGTGCGCTTGGGACAAGGCCCGAGCAATTACTTTGTAATCATCAAATCCACAGCACAAAAATCGTGATGGCGACGACACCTTGGCTACCCGGCGATCAACCAAAGGCGGACGGTATTGTCACCAATGTGCCGGGCTTGGCTATTTGTGCTTTGGCGGCGGATTGTGCGCCTGTCCTGTTTGCGGATCCGCACGCTGGCGTGATCGGTGCCGCCCATGCGGGCTGGCGCGGGGCGTTGGCTGGTGTGACAGATGCGGCGATAGATGCGATGGTAACACTGGGCGCAAGGCGAAGCCAAATCCGGGCCGCCGTCGGCCCGTGTATCAGCCAGGAAAACTATGAAGTCGGGCCGGAATTCGTGGGTGAATTTGTCTCTGACAATCTTGGCAACGGGGTGTTTTTCCGCTCCGAAGGTACGCGCTCTTATTTTAATTTGAAAGCCTATCTGGGCGACAGATTAAAACGCGCCGGGCTGCGCCATATCGCGGCCATTCCAGACTGCACTTATGGCCACCCGGACGCGTATTTCAGTTACCGCTATAACACTCATAAGGGCATTGCCGACTATGGCCGTAATATTTCTGCGATAATGCTCAATGAATGACTTTCATCTTCGCAACTTGTTTGTTAAAGCACAGGCCAACCGAGTCGTATGTCGAGAAAGGTTCCCATGAAGCTATTAAGTGGTACAGCCAGCCAGGGATTGGCCACCGCCATTGCCGATGTGTTGGACATGCCTTTGACCGATGTGAATATTGAACGGTTTCGTGACCAGGAAATATTTGTCCGCATCAATGAAAATGTGCGCGGCGAAGATATATTCTTAATCCAAAGCACTTCCGCTCCCGCTAATGACCACCTGATGGAACTTCTGATCATTATGGACGCTTTGCTTCGGGCTTCTGCGGCGCGGATTACAGCGGTTATTCCGTATTTTGGCTACTCAAGGCAAGACCGCAAAGTTGGGGGCCGCACCCCGATTTCCGCCAAGCTGATCGCCAATTTGATACACCGCGCCGGGGCTGACCGGGTTTTGACCCTTGATCTGCACGCCGGGCAAATTCAAGGATTTTTTGATATCCCGACAGATAATTTGTTTGGCCAGCCAGTATTCGAAGCCGATATCCGCTCCGAATATTCGCGCAAAGACTTAAAAGACATTTTGTTCGTTTCCCCCGATACGGGCGGTGTGGTGCGGGCACGGGCTTTGGCCAAAAAATTCGAAGCAGATATTGCCATTATCGACAAACGCCGCCCCAAAGCTGGCGAGAGCGAGGTGATGAATGTTATTGGGGATGTCAGCGGACGTAGTTGCATTATTCTAGACGACATTATCGACAGCGGCGGCACATTGTGCAAAGCGGCGTCGGCACTGATCAAACATGGCGCCAAAGACGTTAGCGCCTATATCACTCACGGTGTCCTGTCCGATCCGGCGGTAGAAAACATCACGAAATCCGAGCTGAAAGAAGTGGTGATAACCGACACAATCACCCAGCCGGGAAAAGTCAAAAACTGCGACAAAATCCGCGAAGTCACGGTCTCGAAACTCATCGGTGAAGCTATCCGCAGGATCGCCAATGCGGAGAGTGTCAGCAAATTGTTTGATTAGGAATTTTGTTGCGCACTCGAAATACTCGGAAATCCGGATGTTTCGAGGCCGCTTTAATCTAACCGTAAACTAACCGTAAAAACCACGTGACAAATGGGAAATCCTGTTTTATAAGGCTTTTAATTACATGACGCCTCGCACAGGATGCGAAGAGCGGCCCTCACAAGGGGCCGTTTTTTTGTTGCCAAAATTCGGGTGTTCCAAGGAGATTAAATTGAAGACAAAAACATCTATGGATGAACGGATATTGGCCATTGCGGCTCTTGTGGCCGAAGATATGGGCTATAATATTGTCCGCGTGCGCGTCCAAGGCGGCAAGCGATCCGTTGTGCAAATCATGGCTGAACGGCTTTCGGACGGCTTGATGAACGTCAATGATTGCGCCCAGCTATCACGGGCATTGTCCTCAACCTTCGAGGTTGAAGACCCTATTGACAGTGCCTATGTATTGGAAGTGTCCTCACCGGGACTTGACCGCCCGCTTACTGACCTCAAACATTTTGAGCTATATGCTGGCGGATTGGCCAGGCTGGAACTTGACCGATTCGTCGAAGGTCGCAAACGTTTTCGCGGCATACTTGCCGGAGTGACCAAAAACGAAAATGGGGATAATGTCGCCATTGATCTTGACAAAGAAAACGAAACCGCCTTGATCCCGTTCGCTTGGATCAGTGAAGCCAAGCTTTTAATTACAGACGCGATGATCCAAAAAGGTCAAAGCACCAAAACAAGCCAAAAACCAAAACCAAGTAAGAAATCACCCAAAAAAGGAGACACATGATGTCAACAGCAGGAATTAGCGCTAATAAACTGGAGCTTTTACAGATTGCCAGTGCCGTGGCCCAGGAAAAGTCTATCGACAAGGAAATCGTGCTCTCGGCTATTGAAGAAGCTATCCAAAAAGCGGCAGGGCAACGTTATGGCGCAGAAAATGACATTCGCGCCACGCTTAATCCGCTAACGGGTGAAATGTCGATCAGGCGGGTGATCACTGTTGTGGAAGAAGTCGAGAACGAATCCGCTGAAATTGACCTGGCTTCTGCCCAATTGGACAATCCTGACGCAGAAATTGGTACAACTTTTGAAACACCTCTGCCACCTGTCGAATTTGGCCGGGTGCAAAGCCAAATGGCCAAACAGATCATTATGCAAAATATCCGTGAAGCCGAACGGGCACGTCAATTTGACGAGTATAAAACCCGCGTTGGTGAAATTGTATCAGGCATCGTTAAACGGGTTGAATATGGCCATATCATACTGGATTTGGGCCGCGCCGAAGGCATTATCCGCCGCGAAGAAACCCTACCACGCGAAAACGTCAAAAATGGCGACCGTATCCGTGCCTATATTCAAGAAGTGCGCGAAGAGCAACGCGGTTCGCAAATCTTCCTGTCACGCTCTTGCAACGAATTTATGTCAGCCCTGTTCGCCCAGGAAGTACCTGAAGTCTATGAAGGCATTATCGAAATCGTCGCCGTAGCCCGCGACCCCGGTTCACGGGCAAAAATCGGTGTGCGCACATCCGATAATTCCGTTGATCCGGTCGGGGCTTGTGTGGGCATGCGCGGCTCTCGCGTACAGGCGGTTGTTAATGAACTCCAAGGCGAGCGCATCGACATCATTCCGTGGAATGATGATGCGGCCACATTTATCGTCAATGCGCTGCAACCCGCCGAAGTTACCAAAGTGGTCATGGACGAAGACGAAAACCGTATCGAAGTCGTGGTCCCGGACGATCAATTGTCTTTGGCTATCGGTAGACGCGGGCAAAATGTCCGCCTCGCCTCGCAACTTTCCGGCTGGGCTATTGATATAATGAACGAAGAGCAAGAAAGCGAACGTCGCCAGAAAGAGTACAAAGAACGCTCCGAGCTGTTCATGGCGGCTTTGGATGTTGACGAAATGATTGCCCAGGTCTTGATTGCCGAAAGTTTCACCAATCTCGAAGAAGTCGCTTATGTGGCCCCGGAAGAATTGTCGTCCATTGAGGGCTTTGATGCAGACACGGCCACCGAGCTACAAACCCGCGCCCGCGAATTTTTAGAGAAGCTGGCCGCTGAACAAGACGAAGCCCGCAAAGCGGCAGGTGTTGAAGATGATGTGCTGACCATTGAAGGCGTCACCTTGCCAATCGCCGTTGTCTTTGGGGAGAACGAGATCAAAACCGTGGAAGATGTAGCGGGTCTGATCCCGGATGATCTGCGCGGCTATAACGAAATGGTAGACGGTGAACGTGTACATGAGGACGGTATTTTGGAAAGCTTTGGCCTGTCTGGTGACGTCGCCCAGAACATGATCATGCAAGCCCGCGTCAAAGCTGGCTGGATCAAGCCTGAAGATTTACTGGTCGAGGAAGAGGAAGAAGAAACCACAGCAGACGAAAATGCCGTGCTAACAGCAGAGGATGTATTTGGCTCTTGAACCCACACACCGACATAAACCCCGCACCTGATAGCGAATCAGATAACAAACCTGGTAGAGATTCTGGTGACGAACCCGATAAAGCACCTTTGCGTTCACATGGCCACAAGCCCCGTGAACGCAAGGAGATTTCATCCGGTGAATTGCGTGATCCGGCGGATATGTTACGCTTGGCTTTTTCGCCTGACGGACAGGTAGTTGCAGATATTTTCGGCAAATTGCCCGGACGGGGTGCCTGGATAGAAGCGACCCGAAGCGCAGTAGAGCATGCACTAAAGACAGGTGCTTTTTCAAGAGCAGCCAAGCGGAAGATTACAGTGCCCGACGGTTTCGCAGATATGATCGAAGCCGGATTAAACGCACGGGTTTTGGGTATGATCGGCATGGCCAAGCGCGCCGGGCAGCTTGAAAGCGGGTTTGAAAACGTCCGCTCCAGTGCCCGCACCGGGGAAATGGCTGTGCGGATTGAAGCCAGCGACGGCAAATCTGACGGACGCTCAAAAATCCGGGTGGTGGCCAAAGCTTTGGCTAAAGAATTGGAAACGGCACCGCCTTTGCTGATCGGTTGTTTTAATGCCGCAAAACTTGGCAAAACCGTGGGACGCGATAATATGGTACATGCTTGCGTGCCCCGTGGTAAAATGGCCACGGCAATAATACACGAAGCCAGGCGTTTGGCCGGATTTCGGGAATTGGTACCTGTAGATTGGCCTGACAGAGAATATGAGATAGGATTTATCACTGAATTATCAGATGAAATTAGCAGTGATATTGGTAGTGGAATTTAGTTGCATGTGTGCGAAACCCCGTTAGGGTGCGCCCACTTTGGAAAATCCTGTAGGCAGCGGCCTTATGAACCGCGCTAATGCCCAGGTAATGAGAGACGTTATGAGCGATACAGAAGATAAAAAACCAGGCCAAAAGCCCGCACGTAAACCTATGACGCTTGGGGCACCCCGTGGTGGTGGCACCGTGCGCCAAAACTTTTCCCATGGCCGCTCCAAAGCTGTCGTGGTGCAAAAGAAAAAACGCCGCCTGGTCGGTGCGCCTGGCGCTCCTGGTATGCCGAACGCACCCACAACCGCACCTGCGCCAGAGGTTAAAGTCGACAATGTAGCCGCCGCCGCCAGACGTCTCGGCCTATCCAAAGAAGAATACCTCAAACGCCAACAGGCCGTCGGCAAAGCGCAAGCAGAGAAATCCGCACGCGATCAAGCCCGCGAAGCGGAGAAAAAAGCCCGCCAGGAACGCGACGATGCGGATCGCCGTGCGCTCGCGGATAAGAAACAGGCCGAGGAAGACACCAAATTAAAAGCAGAGGCCGACAAAGCTGCGAAATCCACAAAGCCTGCCACACAAGACGCACCCACGGTTGTTGACACCCCGGCGCCAACACCCAAGCAAGAAGCCTCCGTATTAGAGCGTGCCGGTGGACGCATCAAAAAACCCAAACAACAACACCAAAAACCTAGCCGTTCACGCAAAAACGACCCATCACGCCGCCGTGGCAAACTGACCATTGTGAGTGCTTTGGCCGGAGACGATGAGCGTCAGCGTTCCCTCGCCTCTATGCGCCGGGCCCGCGAACGGGAAAAAGAACGCCGGTTGGGCGGTACGAACGATAAAGATAAAGTCTACCGCGAAGTGACCATCCCTGAAGCCATCACCGTAGCTGATTTAGCCAACCGCATGACGGAACGTACCGTCGCGGTTATCAAATATTTGATGCAACAAGGCACTATGGCTACGGCTAATGATGTGCTGGACGCCGACACTGCGCAATTGATCGTCGAAGATTTCGGCCATACGGTCAAACGGGTCGCGGAAAGCGACGCCGAAGAAGAAGCTTTCACACAAACCGACAAAGACGACGAAAGCACATTAAAGCCGCGCCCACCCGTTATTGCCATTATGGGTCATGTAGACCACGGAAAAACCTCGCTCCTGGACGCTTTGCGCACCACGGATGTAGCTGGCAGTGAAGCTGGCGGTATCACCCAGCATATTGGTGCTTATCAGCTCAAACTTAAATCCGGCGAGACTATTACCGTGCTTGATACACCCGGCCATGCCGCGTTTTCTGCTATGCGCACACGCGGCGCCGAAGCCGTTGATATTGTAGTCTTGGTCGTAGCGGCCGACGACGGCGTTATGCCGCAAACTATCGAGAGCATCAAATACGCCCGTGCCGCAGGTACGCCGATAATCGTGGCCATAAACAAAATGGACGCGCCGGAAGCCAATCCGAAAAAGATCGAGGAAGACCTGCTACGCCACGAAATTATCACCGAAAGCATGTCCGGTGATGTGCAAACGGTTCAGGTCTCGGCGCTCAAGAAAACCGGGTTGGACGATTTGGCCGAAGCCATCGTCATGCAGGCGGAGCTTATGGATTTACAGGCTAACCCTGACAGACGAGCTGACGGTTTGGTGATTGAAAGTAAAATCGCCAAGGGACGCGGCCCTGTCACCACGCTATTACTCAAGCGCGGTACGTTAAAACCGGGTCAAATTGTTGTGGCTGGGGAATATTGGGGCAAAGTTAAAGCCTTGATGAACGAAAGAAATGCACGGCTTAAATCCGCTGGGCCGTCCGAGCCTGTTGAAGTGCTTGGTCTAAACGGTGCCCCGGCACCAGGCGAACCGTTTGCCGTGGTTGGACGCGAAAGCAAAGCCCGCGAAATTACCGAATACCGCCAGCGCCGCCGCAAACAAGCCAGTGCTGCTGGCCCGGCCAATGCCACCACATCTATGGAGCAAATGCTGGCCCGTCTTAAAGACAAAACGTCCGAAGAAATGCCGCTCTTGATCAAAGGTGATGTGCAAGGTTCAGTCGAAGCGATCCGCTCGTCCGTTGAAGGTCTCGGCAATGAAGATGTCCGCGCCCGTGTTATTCACGGCGCCGTTGGCGGTATCAATGAAAGCGATATCGTGCTGGCCAAATCGTCCGGTGCGCCAATCCTCGCCTTTAATGTCCGCGCTAATCGTCAAGCCAAAGCTTTGGCGGAAAAAGAAGGCGTGGAAATTCGTTATTATTCCATTATCTATGAACTTTTGGATGATGTGAAAGGCGTGCTTGAGGGCATGTTGGCGCCGGAACGCAAGGAAACATTTATCGGTTACGCAGAAATCCTGCAAGTGTTCGATATTTCCAAGCTTGGCAATATTGCCGGCTGTAGAATCACCGAAGGCAAGGTCGAACGCGGTGCAGGCGTGCGCTTGTTGCGTGATGATGTGGTCATTCACGAAGGCGAGCTGTCAACCCTGAAACGCTTCAAGGACGAGGTACAAAAAGTCGTAGCCGGACAAGAATGCGGCATGGGCTTCGAAAAATATCACGACCTGCGCAAAGGCGATGTCATAGAGTGCTTCACGGTAGAAATGCTGGAACGGAAATTGGATTAGTCTACCATCTCGCACATAACGCTGTCCTGTACTGATAATAATTCATCGCATTTACCTAAATTACACATTGCTTTGATATTGTCTTAACCGGGAGGATAAATGCAATGGGTTATAAATATGAGTTTACCTATACCGGAACTATGGTGTTAAGGCGGGAACAAGAATTATCTAAATTAAAATATGGGCTTCCAAAAAATTTCTTTTTGGTAATTTCACTTATCTTTGGAATTTGTCTCGGCGCTTTTGCAGTGAGTGTTTTTTTCCCAGCGCTACTAAAAGTGTATAGTAGTAGATACGTTTTTTATGTATTACTGCCCATTATGTTAGTTATTGCAGGCCTGCCTTTTATAGTAAACTGGGTAATGAACACAGCATTGGACTTGATAAAGAATTCTAGGGGATTTAAATTACCTCCCAATGATGAGACTGAGTGGCAAGTAACAATGGCATTCGATTCTAAAAGCATTATTTGGGAATCTGAACAAGTAACCATGATGTATTTCTGGAGTGATATTGTAAAGATTTGCAGTGGAGCCACATTTGATTTTTTCTATTCCCGTCACGGGACGGCACTCAGCTTACCAATGTCCTGCCATGACAGTGAACAAGACCGACGACAGTTTCTAGCCTGGTGTCACAAAGCCCTAGGTTAACTATCCAAATAAAAACCCTCAAATTGTTTAGCAAAAAGAAGAAAAATGAAAAAACAAGCCAAACCTCCTAGCCAGCGGCAATTGCAAGCCGGTGAACTTATTCGCCGGGCTTTGGTGGATATTATGGCCCGTGAGGATTTTCGTGATCCTGTATTGCAAGGTGTGTCCATCACGGTGTCCGAAGTGCGCGCCGCGCCGGACTTGCGCACGGCGCGGGTATTTGCGGCACCGCTCGGCGGGCAAAATACACCCCAGGTCGTAGAGGCCCTGAACCGCTGCGCCAAATTCCTGCGCGGCAAGCTTGGCCGCGAGCTTAAAATGCGTTCCACCCCTGCCCTTCGGTTCGAGATTGATACAACATTCGACACCGCGTCCGAAATGAACGAGCTACTATCACGCCCGGAAATCGCCAGAGATTTACATAAAGAGACTTAAATTAGAGGGGTTTAAAACCTGAAAATTAAGGTCTCTCCTACCTCGAACTAGCTTGATAGTATTGTTATCCTCACCCAAGCTCATTCCCTATTGGAAATATGGGAAGTTATTATGCGTGCATTTGTTTTATCAATATAGATTCGAAGTTCGCAATAAAATAATCACCGAAATTAACGCAACGACAAATGCGTTAAACGGCGGGTACCGTGTTCTTGTCAGCGGCCTAGACGGCCCCGTAAAATGGAGACGTTCAGGCGACCTTAACCTCGCATTTTATATAAACTACACCTATCAAATCACCCCTGACACACTGGTAAACTATACCAAGCAATATATAGATGAATGATTTTATATATACTATTGGCAATAATTATCCCGCTTTTCGCTATTGGTCGCAATAAAGTTTAAAATATCGTCTTTCAGCTCTGAATCGTCGTCGAAATAGCGCGACAGGACTTTAACCACATCCGTGTGGTTGAGGCCGGGGTAGGTTTTAAAGCTGGCCAATCCACCCCGAGCGCGGATGATCTCCTGGAGCTTGAGACTGTGCAGCTCGCTCACCGTTGTATCCTTGTCCCCAATGGCCATAAAGAGCGGTGGGGTCGGGCCATTGACCAAATTAACCGGTGCATCGTCGGCAGTATGACGGTCTGGAAAGATCGTGACAAAGGGCTCTGCTTTCAGCGGAAACGCGCCGTAAGGCCCGGCTAGACCGACCATACCGGCAATGGCCTGGCAAACATCCAACCCTTGGGCGCGTAGATATTCAGGTTCAACCGTGACCATCATGGCGTTATAGGCACCCGCAGAATGACCAATGACGATCAGCCCTTGTTCCGGATACCGCTTGGCCGTGTAGGCAATAGCGGCGGCGGTATCATTGATAAATTCTGGATATTTCACTTCGGGATAAAGACGGTAATTAGGAATGACCGTGGTATAGCCTTGGGCGGCAAAAGCTTCGCCGACAAATTTATAGATGTTCTTGTTTCCCGTATCCCAAGAGCCGCCGTAAATAAATACAACAACAGGCGCGTTCGCTTTGGGCTGTTTGGGCTGATATATATCCAGTTTTTGCCGCTCCCCGTCCGTCTCACTATCCATATAGGATACATTCTTCGCCAGCTTATAACTGCCCGATGGTGTGATGGTGTTAAGAAACTTGACCGGTGCACAGGCCGCAAACAAAAACAGTGCGATAACAACCGAGGTCAAAAGTATAAATATACGCAATTTCATAGCTTTACCCTAACAACATGAACTACTTTGGCTAGAATTCCCTTGGCTTGGATCAGTGGTAAGCTTTGGCGCACCTCTTTTGGTCTCACTTGGGTCGCGGCGGCGCACGGCGCAATTCGGGAAATCTATCTTGTCCGTCACTTCTATGGCGGGTTCAATATAGGCGAAACTTCCTGCGTAAGGTTCTTGCTGCAACAGATTAAATGTCTTGGCACAAACGGCGGAGCGCACCCCGCGCTTAAACACATGGCCATCATCATCCTTAATATGGCGCCACGGCCCGAGATAGATCACCGCCTGGTTTTTCTCCAAACACTCGCCCTGTTTCCCCTTATAGGCCAAATAGGTCGCCGAGCGGTATTCAATCCCCTCAACGATTTGCCACGGCTCCATTTCAAATTTATCTATAGTGATACCGTGAAACCCGGCCTGCTCCAATGCTTCTCCGAAGCCTTCTTCCGTAAGCGCACCGGAAATACAACCCGACCAAAGCCGCGCGTCTTGCTTGAGGCTTTCGGGGCTGTCTTCGTCGGAAATAATATCAGACACGGCCACCCTGCCCCCGACTTTCAAAACCCGGAACATTTCCGCGAAAAGTTGCTTTTTCTTGCTGTCCGAGACCAAATTAAGCACGCAATTTGAAACAATTACATCAACGGAATTATCCGGTATCATCGGCAGTTCGGTTTGCAAGCGCAAGATTTCCGCTTCCATGGCTTCCATACCGCCAGCATCTTTGACCGGGTTTTTGGCCAACCATTTATTCAACTCGTCCAAATCGGTTTTGAGGTCTTCAATATGCCCGCGCTTAAATTCCACATTGGCATACCCAACCCGCTCGGCGATAATCGGTGCATTTGTGCGGGCCAGTTCCAGCATGTCGTCAGTCATATCAATGCCAATAACCTTGCCTTCTTGCCCAACGATTTGCGAAGCAATAAAACATATCTTGCCGCCGCCCGAACCCAAGTCCAAAACCACATCTCCCTCGCGTACATAACGCGACGGATCCCCGCATCCATAATCACGTTCAATGACTTCATCAGGAATGATTTTCAAATATTGCGGATCATAGTCTATGGGGCAACAAAGCGCGGCCTCTACGGCATTGGCACCATCCGCATAGCGTTCTTGTACCTCGCCGCGCACATCCGCATTGGTCCCTCCTACAGAATTGTCCCCCGCAGAATTGGCCTCTATAGAATCAGAAGAATGTGTATCGTTAAGTCCGTCCATTTTAATCTCCGTATTTATCCCAATATAGCCAATAATTTAGCGATAGCAAATGCTAGAATGAATGAAGTCGGCAACGTTAACACCCATGACATCAAAATCTCGAATATCTTTTTCTTATTACCCGACCCATTTTCAGTGCCAATCCCGATAAGTGCACCGACGGATACATGGGTTGTGCTCACGGCCAAACCGAATTTTGATGCAAAAATCACCAAAAATGCGGTAACAAGATTTCCAGTTAAACCTTCTGCTGCGCTCATCTGGGTGATTTCACGGCACATCACATGGGCAATGCGCCGGACGTATAATATGCCGCCTATGGTCATGACAACACCGACCGCAGCATAAACCACCGTATGGCTCATACCTGCCGCGCTTCCGATCAATGCGATAGACGCAATTTTAGGCGTGTCATTAACCGCTCGCGAGAAACAAACGGCGGAACCCGAAAGTATGTGCATAGGCTTGCTAATCTTTCCGGCTGGTTTCGAGGTAAAAACAGACTTAAACAACGAGTTACGCAATTTCCACAATACAAATGTGGCCAGCCCCGCAATCAACGGCGACATAAGCAACGGAATTGCCCCGCTCTTGACCAATGGTTGTAAGTTCACATCACCAAATGATAAAGCTACACCCGCTCCGGCCAGCGACCCTAAAATCGCATGGGTGGTTGAAATCGGATAGCGGAGAAACGTCGCCAAAAACACCGTCAAAGCCGCACCAGCAGCAAAGGCAAATGCAAAATTCCAAGTTTTCAAAACATCCGCATTCACGACCCCTCGCCCTGAGAAGGTCTTGGCAACTTCTGAACCCAGATAAATCGCCAAGACGGCCCCTAATAAGGTCGCGCCGTTGGCAACAAACCAGGCTTGACGATAAGAAAGATCGCCGCCGCCCCACAGTGTCGCCACACCTTTAAAGTTGTCGTTAGCACCATTGGCAAACGCCAAACCCGCAACAACGATAAAAAACAAAATATCCATTACCAGCCCTTAATCAGCCTTTAACCAGCCTTTAACCAGCCTTCAAAATTTTCGGCACGCTATGGCCATCAAATTTCTCTGGCAAGCGTAAACGACAGACCTGACAGCATTGTGAATTCCCGTGAGGTCAAACAGCAGGTAAAATGACGCCAGTCCCTACCCCCTCTGCAATGCCCGAAGCGCCGGGAGGCGGCGGGTATAGGGTATAGCCTGTGGTTTTGATCAAACTGGCCGCCTGTTGGATATGATAGGCGGCGTCGTGGCCACAGACCGTCTTGCCCGCCGCTAGCGCCAGCGCCAGCCGCGCCGCTTCCAGATGGGCATCGGTAAGAAATAGCCGCATGCCGGAGCGGGTTGAAAGCTCAAAGACTTCCGCAAGATCAGTTTCGGCCTGGGTGAACATGCCCCGGTGCCGGTAACATTCTGCACGGGCAAGGAGGCCGTTCGGGAGATATTGTTGTTGACCTGCTGCACGCAGGCCATTTATGGCAACATCCAGATATGTGGTAGCAGAGGTAAAACCCTCATCCTTTTTATTGAGGACTTGCGCTAACGCCACACGGCCAAGGGACAGGGTATCGAGAGCAATATCTAATAACTGATTGTGATTTTTCGCCAACTCCAATGTCTGTGTTGCCCGTTCTCTAACCTCATCATATTGCCCCATGGATAAAAGCAGATCACAATATTGATAACCTTGAACAAAATACAAATAGGGCTGTTCTTTTTCTCTTGCCACCTGCATGGCTTCGACCTTTTGAAACAATGCCAGTGCCGCATCACCTTGCCCCGCCTGATGCAAGGCATTGGCATGAGTGATTCGGCGCAACATTATTTGATCAACGTCTTCGCTACCGTCGGCAAATTTCACGCTGTCTTGGGCGAAGGTTACGGCTTGTTGCACATCACCAAGCGTTAAATGAAGTTCGCTTAAATTCCCGGCGGCTCTCGCGGCGTTTATCCAATCTCCCCGAGATTTTTCCATATCCAAACCGGCCAGCATCGGGGCTACAGCTTCCCGTAACCGTCCCAAGGCCCGCAAGCGATACCCTGCGGCACCTAAAGCAAATGCTTTCCACGAGCCAGTCAAATTTTCAAACGGCGTGTGCCAAGGTGTATCAAAAAAATATGACAATGCCGCTAAATCAGCGCCAAACCCGCCCAATTGCTTACCTATAAAGTCGGTTTCTCCACCCCGCGAAATCCTTTTGTAATAAACCTCATCAAACACCTCCTGGTGTTTGCCTGCCGCGCAGCCATGGGCGATCGCGGCGAATAGGGGTTCCATTTCTGCCAGGGTTTCGGGCAGTGGTTGGTCGCTGTTCTTGTAATATGCATACAGCCTCGAATGGGCTTCGGTATATGCCGCGCTGTTCTGCTGTTTCAACCGCGCCCCAAAATATTCCCGCACCAATGGATGGGCATCCAGAGCCGTGTCCCCAGGGTCGTCATTGCGGTTGAGCAAGCCTAAATCCCGCAAATGAACCAATACAGATTGCCATTGCCCCGGTTTCAAATCGACCAATCTGTCCGTTAATCCGGCGATAACTGGCTTGGCCATGAGTACATCAATGGCACCTTCTGGCGCCGGGCGGTCAAACAGACCGACCATGAACAACCCCGCAAGGTCAGCCGTACCCGCCAACTGGCTTTCATAGGCTTGCATAACCCGCACCGCATGGCCACCATCATCAGGAAGATCTAGCAAAGGCGGAATTGTATCGCGCTGGGCGATATCTCCACCTTGCCCCTCGCCTTGCAGAACTAGCCAATTCCCCAATAATTTAAGGGCCAAAGCATGGCCACCAAATTCGCCTACCGCTTTTTGCATTTCCGCTATAGTACCTGTCACGCCCAGGGATTTAAGGAATTGCGCACCGGCTTTGCGGGTCAATTTGCCCAATTTGTGCTGGATCACGGCGGGCTTGGTTTTGCCCTGAATTTCATGAATGTCTACCCGGCTCGAAATCAGCAACATACCGGGATTATTTGCGGAAAGTTGTTTGATCAAAGCCTCCAGACCTTGATCTTTCAAAGCCCCGTTCATGACACCGAGCGGATGCTGCAATGGCTCCACCCCATCAAGCACGAGCAAGGTTTTATACTTGTTCACATACTCGGCAAGTTTCAAACCTTTATCATAGGCCGATTTAAGTGGGTCGCCCGTATAGCCAAACCATGCCAAGGCCGTATCGAAAAACAAATCCGCAGACGCCTGCGCTTCACCGCTTGCCCCTTGACGGTAAAATGACCAGCCAAACACCCGCTCCGCACCACCGTAACCTGCGCCAAGCTGGTCGAGCCATGTGTTCAACAAAGCCGTCTTGCCAGCACCGCCCATTGCAATCAGGGTAACAATATTACTATGCCCTTCCGCCCATGCTGTACGTAGCATAGTAAGCTCTCTCTCCCGCCCATACAATTTCGCGTCCGTCACAGGCAGGCGGGATATATCGATTTTTAACTTTGCTTTTTTGACCTCTGGTGTGGGTTTTGGCGCGGGTAAAGGAGGCGTTTGTGGTAAGGGAGGTGATATTTTTTGTTTATTTCGACGTACAAGCCACAGTACAACAGCAATAATAATCGGGATAGCAATGCTGGGTATAGCAATACTGGTCCAGGTAGTTTGCCAAGGCTCACTTAAGGAATTCCACTTATCAACAATCCAGCCCAAAACCCCCTCCCCATAAAACTCACAACTACGCCGAAGCTTACTCTAAATGGTAATTATACGAAGTATGAAAAGCAATCAAAAGTTGGGATTGGCTGCAAAGGACTAAGCCTTAAACGGATCCCGCATCAAAATCGTATCTTCGCGTTCTGGCGAGGTTGAGATCATGGCGGCGGGGACACCTATTAGTTCTTCGAGGCGGCGGATGTATTTAATGGCTTGGGCCGGGAGGTCAGCCGTGGTGCGTGCGCCAACTGTGGTGTCGCTCCAGCCTTCCATGGTCTCGTAAATCGGCTCTACGGCGGCTTGGTCAGCGGCACTGGCCGGGAAACGGCGCAGGCGTTGATCGCCCAGTTTATAGCCGATGCATATCTTAATCTCCGGCATGCCGTCCAGCACGTCAATTTTGGTCAGCGCAATGCCGTCTATACCACCAATGGTGATAGCTTGGCGCACCATGACCGCGTCAAACCAACCGCAACGTCTTTGCCGCCCAGTCACCGTGCCAAATTCATGGCCGCGCTCACCAAGACGTTGCCCGACATCATCAAACAGTTCAGTCGGGAAAGGCCCCTCACCCACACGGGTTGTGTAAGCTTTGGTGATACCCAAAACATAAGACAAAGCCCGTGGCCCCATGCCGGAACCGCCCGCAGCTTGTCCGGCTATGGTGTTGGAAGATGTAACAAATGGATATGTACCGTGGTCAATATCCAGCATGGCACCCTGGGCGCCTTCGAACAAAATGCGCTTATCCGCACGCGATGCTTTGTCAAGTTCGTGCCATACGGGGCCTGCGAACGGCAATATTTTGGGTGCGATTTCCAGCAATTTTTGGGTCAATTCGTCCGCATCAGCAGGGCCATGCCCCAACCCCTGACGCAGGGCATTATGGTGATGCAAGAGATTGGCGACACGGGCCGTCAGTCCGGCTTCGTCCGCCAGGTCGCAAACACGGATAGCTCGCCGCGCCACTTTGTCTTCATAAGCCGGGCCGATACCGCGTTTGGTCGTACCGATCTTAATCCCGTCCGTGCGGTTCTCGCGGATGGCGTCTAGCTCGCCGTGAATGGGCAAGATCAAAGTCGCGGTTTCAGAGATAATTAAATTGTCAGATGTAATTTTAATACCCTGTTTGCGGACACGGGCCATCTCATCGACTAATGCCCAAGGGTCTACCACAACGCCGTTCCCAATGACGGATAACTTGTCACCGCGCACCACACCCGAAGGCAGAAGCGATAATTTATAAACCGTACCATCAATAACAAGGGTATGCCCCGCATTATGCCCGCCTTGGAAACGAACAATCACATCTGCCCGGTTTGACAACCAGTCAACAATCTTACCCTTACCCTCATCACCCCATTGAGAGCCGACTACAACAACATTTGCCACTATAACATCCTTTGATAAAAACTAAAACCTGCGGGCAACGCGAAAACCAATATTATTAAGACCTTCATTCTCCGGGCCGCCCAGTATCTGACCATGACTTAAATGCTCATAAGCTATTTCACCAGCCCATTTTTCATTAAATCGGTAGCCAAAAGCGAATTGAGTGCGAAACAAATACCGGGCACCAAACTCAATCTCAGTAATTTTGCGCCGCAGCAGCAGTAAAACCTCTGCAAGGTCGGTTGATAAAAGTGGATCTGGCGTTCGGATAACCCCATTATGTACCACAAGACCAAAACCTAAATCGGCGTAATACCTGTTTTGGAAGTCATGACGCCATAACAATCCCGCACCGCCAAATGAAGTTTGACCACCCAAATTGAGCGACCCGCCTACAAATGGTTTCGGGCTGTAGGCCCAAGACAACCAATCCGGTGACTTGAAAATATACTCCCCGGTTACAGATATGCTCTGTTCCTTGCCGTGGAGACCGCCAAACACACCATCAAAAAGTTTGGAATCATGTATCATGACACCAGGCCTAATTTCATCCGCCTGCGCCGATGTCGCACCAAATCCTGTCAAGCCGCACATCAGTGTGGCTGACAAAAATAACGTCTTCATATATACCCCCGTGTAGACTCTTACGAATTTCTAACACACGAATTTAGCTTTGTGCAGGTAATTTTCCAAATTAAAAACTGAGCGCCTTGGCAAACTTTACCTGATCGATACTGCGAACTGCGTCCTCAATTTTTGCGTCCACCGGCCCGTCAATGGACACCAGACAAATCGCCCGCCCGCCCTGGGCATCGCGGCCAAGGAAGAACGTAGCTATATTGACTTTATTGTCGCCCAAAAGCGTACCCAAAGCTCCGATAAATCCGGGTTTGTCTTCGTTTCGAACATAAAGCATGTTCGGCGTAAAGGCTGCATCCATAGACACACCAAACAGGTTGAGCAAGCGCGGTTCCCCGCCGTAAAGTGACCCGGTGACTTCTACTGTCCGCGTGCCCAGCTCAATAATCAGCTTGATTAGATTATCCTGGTTCTCTGCATCGTCACAGGTAGACTCTTTGACATCAATGCCCCGGTCAGCGGCGATTGCAGGTGCGGAGACCATATTGACCTCGCTCATCATCGGCGACAACAGGCCCGCCAAAGCGGCAGCCGTCATGGGTTTGGTATTAAGGTCGGCCACATCGCCCATATAGCAAAACTCAACCGCCTTGATCGGCTCTTCAAGTAATTGCCCGGTCAGTGCGCCAAGCTTTTCAGCCAAATCCACAAAGGGCTTTAGACGCGGCGCTTCTTCGGCGCTAATAGATGGCATGTTGAGCGCGTTGGTCACAGCACCGCTCAACAGGAAATCCGCCATTTGCTCGGCCACTTGCACGGCGACATTTTCCTGGGCTTCCAGTGTGGACGCGCCGAGATGCGGTGTGGCGATAAAGTTTTTGGTTCCGAACAAAGGGTTTTCCTTGGCCGGCTCGCTTTCGAACACATCCAGAGCGGCGGCACGTATATGACCGCTCTCAAGAAATTCTTTAAGGGCGACTTCGTCAACCAAACCACCACGGGCCGCATTGACCAGTATAAGCCCCGGCTTGGTCTTGGCCAAAGCTTCGCGGCTGATAATGCCCCGTGTGCCGTCCGTAAGCGGTGTGTGTAAGGTGATGGCATCAGAGCGCGTGAAGATATCGTCAAGCTCGACCTTCTCCACACCCAGAGCCACGGCCCGCTCCGGTGTTAGATATGGGTCAAAGGCGATGACTTTCATCTTGAGCGCCAAAGCCCGTTCAGCCACCAGTGCGCCAATATTGCCGCACCCAATAATGCCCAGCGTCTTGTTATAAAGCTCAATGCCCTTGAAATCCGCCTTGGGCCATTCGCCCGCTTGGGTGCGAACTGAAGCCGCCGGGATTTGCCGTGCACACGAAAGCAACAATGCCAGAGCATGTTCCGCCGTGGTGATCGCATTGCCAAAGGGGGTGTTCATGACCACAATACCGCGAGCCGTGGCGGCTTTTTTGTCGATATTGTCCGTGCCTATACCGGCCCGGCCTATGACTTTCAAATTTGTCGCCGCCCCTATGATATCCGCGTCCGGCCTGGTGCTTGAACGCACCGCCAGCCCGTCGTATTCGGGGATGATCTTGATCAACTCGTCTTTGGAAAGTCCGGTGATGACGTCAACATCAACACCTCTGTTTTTAAATACACGTCTAGCTTCATCTGACATTTTGTCAGCAATTAACACTCTAACCATGAGCGTTCTCCTTATAAAATAATTTAATTAAAAGTGGCGGCAGCTTGGGTTTCAAAACCCCATTCCAGCCACGGGATCAGGCGTTCAATATCCTGTTTACCGATCAAACCAGACGCCCAAACCCGAAAGCCGGGAGGCGCGGTGCGGTAGGAACCAAAATCATAGGCTACGCCCAAATCACTGATTATCTTGACAATCCCCGCCGCAAAGGCCGATTGCCCGGCAGCGTCCAGCGCCAAAAAGCGCGGATCAATGATTTTCATACATACGCCCGTATTTGAGCGTTGCCCGGGCACCGCACACAGATTTTCAATCCACGGTGTTTTGTCCATCCAGTCTTGCAGAAAGGCGAAATTTTCATCCGCCCGGTCATGCATCCACTGTAAGCCGCCCTTTTTGCCACCTTGGTCGCGCACCCATTTCAAAGTTTCGATATGATCTTCGGCGCACATCAAAGACGGTGTGTTTAGGGTCGAACCTTCAAACAAGCTCTCGATCAGCTTACCGTTTTTGGTCATGCGAAAAATCTTTGGCAGAGGCCAAGGCGGCGTATAGCTTTCTAGGCGCTTAACGGCATGGGGCGACAGAATGATCATGCCGTGACCAGCTTCCCCGCCCATGTTTTTCTGCCAAGAATAAGTGGTCACATCCAGCTTGTCCCAAGGCAATTCTTGAGCGAACGCCGCAGACGTAGCATCACATATGGTGACACCTTGCCGATCAGCTGGAATAAAATCCGCATTGGGAACCCGTACCCCGCCGGTCGTACCGTTCCAGGTAAACACCAAATCCCGATCACCTGTATATTGGGAAAGGTCTGGCAACTGACCGTAATCGGCTTTAAAAATCCGTAAATCTTCCAGCGGTAATTGGCTTTCGGCATCGGTAATCCAAGCATAGCCAAAGTTCTCCCAAGCCGCCACATCAACACCCCGTGGCCCGAGCATTGACCACATGGCCATTTCAACTGCACCCGTATCGGAGGCTGGCACAATGGCAATGCGGTGGGTATCCGGCACTTGCAAAACTTCGCGGGAAAGGTCGATAACTTCTTTAAGCACCTGCTTGCCCAGCGGGCTGCGGTGAGAACGGCCAAGCGCCGCATCTTTAAGAAAATCGGGTGTCCAGCCAGGACGCTTACGAGAAGGCCCAGGCGAAAACCGTCCATCAACCGGTTTAACGGTCGGCATAGATATAGTCATAAAAGTCTCCAAACGGGCAATTTTTGTAACCCGTAAAAAACAACGCCCTAGTGGGAGGACGCAACCCGCAGGCGTTATGGGAGATTCGGGGCGGGTGGTCAAGAGGGAGATTTGAGGGCCGAGTTTATCCTTAAACGAAACACCACACCCGCCGGAGCAGAGGAACTATACTGCGTAGCACTAGACAAAGCCCTAAAATCTGCATAACTTGAACTAAACAGCCCCTGACATACACAGGGCGGTTCAGGCCCACATTCTGTGGTCATTTTATTTAGGGAATAACATGCAACACACAAAGGAAGAGTTGGCCGATAAGATTGTCGAGCTTTGTACCGAAAATTGGAAAAAAGAAAGAACACCACTTCTTCTAAGTGAATTGGGGGCAAACCTTAAGGATGCGGGGTTTGACTATAAGGCAATTCTTAAATTGCAGGGACTTCGCAAATTCATCGCAGATAATGCAGGCAAATTGGCCATTGTGCAGCATCCGACGCAATTTGCAAAAATAGGTATTATTCCTACGGCCAAGAGCTTTTCTTATACTGATATACCTACTCTATCAAAATCAGAGCCTTCAGAACTCGACCGATTGCGGAAAAACCGTCGAGCGTTTTATGGCTTCATCGAAGCACTTTCAGAACTTCCACCAGAAGAAATTGCTGGTGTTTCGATACCTGCAAGAGTAATTGTTCGGCTTCTCGAAGGTAAATAGATGAAGATTGCGATAGTTGTGGTTGCAAGGGACGCTGACGTTTTGGCATTTTTTGATGAGCAAAAAGGCGCAGTTGTCCCAAGGGAGCTTCGCGAAGGAAATGTTCAATATAACCCACTGTCAGTTAATGCGGCATGCAGCGACGACAAATTGTTTGAGATATTGCTAGGAGCTCATAAGAAGCACGATGCGGTTGGCGTATTAGTCGAGACAGGTAACGAAAATCGCTTGAATGACTGTTCATCTGCTGTCTTTTTAAAGACCTTCAATGCAGTTGATGCAAAGGGCAACATGAAAAATTACTTTGGTCATAGTCTCACGAGATGGTTGAAGAATCTACACTTTGTTTCGCAAAAATTTAACGACCTGAAATTCTTTCAATGCTTAGCACTTCCCGGTCAAAGTTTCGCTGCTCCAGAACTAACCGAGATATTTCGGGTTTGCCGGACAATGAATGATGAGGGCAAGTTTCTGGAATTGTTAGAGACCAAGTTGAAAGCTGTTCGTAATAGAAGAACCCCCAAGAAAAGAACGCGGTATAAGGCTCACTTTTTGAAAGACGACGAAGGCAGATATTTCGGGCTTGGCCAAGAGCGGCACGGGCAATCTGAGACGAGAAGGCCGCCTCATGAAGCTGAGTGTTCGCTAACAGCGTCGGCACGCTTTGGTGTCACGCTGGACCGATATCGACATTTCAATGTATCCCTAGAGGGTGACAGACATATTAGTGGTAAATTTCACAATTGTCATGCGGTTGCCGTAGACATTTCACCATGCTCACACGTCAACATGTTTCCCAACGGTTTTATAAGGTAGTGTCAGAAACGACAATAGGCGCAGCTATAACGCTACGCCTATCCGAATTCATGTACCTAAGTCGGTTTCACATGCTCAATGCGGTCTTAACCAGATCAACGCTCAAGGCATATCTTTCCAGTTTGCCGATACAATGACGCGGCCTACAAACAATACAAGTATCATCGACGGGCACACATGATGGCTTAGGTAAAGTAGTATCTATACCAAATTAGGTCATTTGTCAATCCCTAGGCTCATGACCTAAGTGCAGGCATCAACCAAACTACAACCATTGTAGTAACAATATAGGGCCATTATGCTTCCATTCAAGTGCCAAGTATGAATTCGCAACACAACTCTTCACAAAAAAACCACCATGCCCACACTCACCCCATCTCCCAATAAAGCGACCGTCTTACACTCCCGTCTGGCCTTACACTGTCCATCTCTCCCATCTGCGAAAACCCCAGATGTTCTATGATTTTTGGGAGCGGACATTGTCGAGGGATGTTGTTAGGGCTATGAGTTGGACACCGATTGTTTCGAACGCAAAGTCGCACATGGCTTTTACGCCAACTGTGCCCAGGGATTGGTTTTGGTGGGTGTGGGCTATGACGCCGCCGAATTCGCAGGCTGACCATTTGGGCCAGAACTGGAAATCGGTTATGGACATGATCTTGCCGTCTTCGTGCCGGGCGTAGAGCAAAAGCCCTGTCCCTGCCCGCGCCTGGGCTTGGTGGTCTTCTATCCAGTCCGTTATGGACGTTATACTAAAGGGGCGGGGTAATGTGTAAACATCGCCCGAGACCCGCTCGTCTTTGAGCAATTCTAATATCTCCCCGGCATGGCGCGGCTCTACCAACCGGCTGCTGCCATTGCCGCCGTCTATTTTGCGGACATTTTGAACGGCGCGGCGGATGCGGCCCGCTTCCTCGGGTGATGTTTGCAATTTGGTTTTTGGTTCCATAGCTTTCAATAGGTGATGAAAATTTGTGCATCAAGGTAATTGTACGATCAAAATTTAGGCAATTTACGTGTTTCGTGCAGGTTTTTCGGCAATTCCATCTCCCGTTCTCGACACGCCACATGTTCAAACCCTAGCAACCAGCCAGCTAATGACTGGAGGATAGTATGAAAAAAATTGAAGCAATTATCAAACCGTTCAAACTGGACGATGTGAAAGAGGCTCTGCAAGAGCTGGGATTACCGGCATGACCGTGCTGGAGGCCAAAGGCTTTGGTCGCCAAAAAGGCCATACGGAAATGTATCGGGGCGCGGAATATGTCGTCGACTTTCTGCCCAAACTAAAGATCGAACTGGTGGTGCCTGGCGATCAGGTCGAGCCTGTCCTGGAAGCCATCATCAAAGTCGCTAATACGGGCAAAATCGGGGACGGCAAAATCTTCGTTCACGACATCGAACAAGCCGTGCGCATCCGCACCGGCGAAACCGGCACGTCTGCTCTTTAGCCGCCCCCGAAACACCACCATATTTATCTGGAGACACAAAATGTCATACTTTAAAACATCACTAAAATTTCTACCGCTCTTATTGCTCGCGGCCCCGGCAGCCCATGCGCAAGCCGCTGATGTGGCGGAACTAGCTGCCAAGCTTGATGCCAGCAACACCCAAAACGCTTATATTTTCAACACGCTTTTATTCCTCATTGGCGGGTTCCTCGTGATGTGGATGGCGGCGGGTTTTGCTATGCTCGAGGCCGGATTGGTGCGCACCAAAAACGTCTCCATGCAGTGCTTGAAAAACATTTCTCTTTATGCCGTAGCCGGGATTATGTTCTGGGCGGTTGGCTATCAACTCATGTACGGCATTACCGAGGGCGGATTTATCGGCGTGCCGAAAATCATGAGCTTTGGTGCGCCCGACACGGAAACCGGATATTCAGCCCACTCGGACTGGTTCTTCCAGATGGTGTTTTGCGCGACCACGGCTTCAATCGTTTCGGGTACTTTGGCCGAGCGGATTAAGTTTTGGCCGTTCTTGTTGTTCACGGCTCTTCTCACTGGTTTCATATACCCGATTGTCGGGTCATGGGAATGGGGTGCTGGTTGGCTTGATGCCAAAGGCTTCTCAGACTTTGCTGGCTCCACACTCGTCCATTCAACGGGCGGCTGGGCCGCACTCGCGGGCGCTATCATCCTGGGCGCACGGGCTGGAAAATACGGTAAAAACGGCCAGATCAACCCGATCCCCGGCTCCAACATGCCTCTGGCAACCCTGGGTGTGTTTATCCTGTGGCTCGGCTGGTTCGGCTTTAACGGCGCCTCACAATTGGCTATGGGCACAATTGAGAATGTGACGGATGTTTCAACCATTTTCGTCAACACCAATATGGCCGCTTGCGCCGGTGTCGTGGTCGCGGTTCTTTATACACAATTGCGCTATAAAAAAATCGACTTGACCATGGCACTCAACGGTGCGTTGGCCGGGCTGGTCGCCATAACGGCGGAACCTTTAACCCCAAGCGTCCCTGTCGCCATGTTGGTCGGCGGCCTTGGTTCATTGCTGGCCATGTTGAGCGTGCCTTTGCTGGACAAGTTCAAGATCGACGATGTTGTCGGCGCCATTCCTGTTCACTTGGTCGCAGGTATCTTCGGCACGCTGGCGGTGGCCTTCACCAACCCGGATGTCAGCTTCTTGCCACAGCTTATCGGTGTCGTTGCTATCGGAGCATTTGTCTTCACCGTCAGCATAATTCTCTGGCTAGCCCTGAAAGCCACAATCGGCATCCGCGTCTCGCCCGAAGAAGAGCATGTGGGTCTTGATCAGGGCGAACTTGGTGTCGCCGCCTATCCTGAATTCGTTTCTTAATCCCTTTATTCAACCCCCTTTATTAGCCTTATTAAATTGGAGAATACAATGAAAAACTTTGCACTCAAACTCGCCCTCCCGCTTCTGGCACTCGGCTATTCCAGCCATGCTTTTGCAGGGGATGACAGCAATATAAGCGTTAGCGTTAGCGTCGATTATGTCTCGGAATATGTGTTTCGCGGCATCACGCTGGCCGGAAGTGCGTTTCAGCCCGGCGCAGAAATATCCACTTCAGCTTTTGGGGGAAATTTCACCGCCGGGGTTTGGGCCTCTGTGGCCAGCGGCGAAGAAAGCATTGCCTTTGCCGATGAAATCGACTTTTATGTGGACTACGGTTTTGACCTTAATGAAAAAATTTCCGCTAATGTCGGTGCGACCCTCTATCACTACCCGCAATCTGGCGGCTTGTTTGACATTGGTTCTAATGACGCAGGCACGGTTGAAATTTACGGCGGTCTCGGTTTCGACGCCCCCCTCGCCCCTAGCGTCACGGCCTTTTATGACCTCAATTTGAAAGCTTTCACCCTGGAAGGCGGTGCGGAGCATTCATTCCCGCTCGGCGAAAAAACCAGCTTTGATGTGGGCGCTGCTGCCGGGCTAGTGACCGTTGACGGTGCGGGGGATTACCAATACGGATCGCTGTCCGGGGCTTTGTCCTACGGGTTTAATGACAACACCGCCGTCTATGTGGGCATCAACGCTGGCCTAAGTTCACAAAACACTTTCCTTGATACAAATTTTGACATCACCAACCTTGCGACAGTTTCTGCACCAGGCAAATCTAGCGTCTGGTTTGGTGTCGGTATTTCGTCCGGGTTTTAGGCGTGTTTAGCTAGTCCCCGACTATCACCACTCAGCGCACCGGTTCCATTTATGGCATATAACAAACGCCAATAATCATAGGCATCTGACAAACCATCAGTCCAGATTACACGGCCAGACTTGTTAATTGCCCAAAATACCGGTGCGCCTTTTAAATCCAAATCTGAAATGAAACTACCCCTCTTCTCAAATAATACTGTGATGGGGAGACCGTTTTTCAAAGCAAGGCGCTCTTGTTCAAACCACGAAGACATATCAGATTTTTGCCGGGACTTATTTGTGATGACCACCATTGGCGCTAAATTATTCCCGATACAATCGTGCATGGTTCGATAAGTTTTCAACGCATGATTATAAGCAAGACTTGCTCGGTAATTGGCCATAAAGCATAAAGGAATAACTTGGCCATCACGCAGATGCGAAATCAATGTTGGCAGATCCAGCTCTGACTTCAACCCATTTTGGGTGCCGAGTAATTTGAATTTATAGTGCGTCGGCATCATCCGCCCAAGCATAGGGTGGCTTTCATCAATATTGATCTTGGCCATGCGCGCACCTCGGCAAATACGTTCCGAGGCCGGGTTTAGCTCATAGGCTTGACGCATATATTCCTGGTAATAAAGCAAATCCGATGCATCTCTAGCCAGGCGGGCCAAATAGTAATACCCTAAAGCCTGTACATCTCCCGCATAATTACTGGCATGCATTTTCACAAACTCACGAATGTCGTCCGGGGCCTTGCCATTGCTCTTTTGTTCATACGCGCAAACAGCCGTCATGAATTTGCCAATTGGATCTAATTTGGCCGCTCCAAGTATTGCGGAGATTAAATTGGCAGATTTCTTCGCATCAATAATGCGCGAAAGCATAAGAATATTGTCATAATCTTCCTGTTCCCACAAAGCATAAAAACCTGCCGCCCCATCATAGCCATGCTTGCGCGCATGGCCAAGTATCGCCGTTGCTGACGCAAGGAAACGTACACCGAGCGGAATACAGCGCATTCTTATATCCACAATACTTTTATGTGCAGGGCTATAAATTCGATATATGATAATACTTGCTTTAAGCAATATTTCGTCAATATCCAGCCTGGCAGCAGGAACGCCATTTACACTAAGTAGTGCATCACCCGGCGACAAGCCAAGGGCCGCCGCCGGAGACCCCTGCGCTATCTTGTATATGATTTGTGCAGTGGTTAAATTCGGCGTAAATTCAACCTTATAATGGCGTATGGTATCAAGCCACTCTGTATTAGACGCATGCATATGTCATTCCTGTCAACTAGCCCCCACGCACTAAATTTGACCCAATACGGAATTATCGCCAGGTTATGTTGATTATCAAATGATAATTGGGTTTATACTTAACCGGAAATAACCAAATTTACCCTGGCAGACGGCTTGTCTTCCCCTCTACATCGCCCAGTTACCCCTCACTTTATCCCTTTCCCAGAGCGTTTTCACTCGTGTAATGACTATGATGGTTTTGGTGTGGGGGGAAGAAATTTACTGAATATAAATCGCTTTGTATTTTAGGGTGACCGTATCATTTGCGGGTATCAATATTGTCCAGCCGTTTGGGCCGACTTTGGGGTCGCGCTTGTGGCTGGGGTAGCGGGTTTTTAGGGACGGGTATGCGCCGGGGATGTTGATCTCGACCAAGGCGGGAACGTCTGTAGCATTGGTAATTTTGTGGACCATATCCAGATCAATACCCGTACCTTTTTTGCCCATTGGATTAAACGTCCGTTTGGTGTTGGTTGTATAAACCTGCACCAGAAAGCTTTTGTCCAGATAGATTTTCATGGGATTATCTATGGCCGTGTCGCGCACATCGGTTTCGCCGATGACCAGCCTGTGTCCGGCGTCGTTTTTTGCAAACAGACGCATGGTGCCTTTGGGCAGGGCTTTGGCAATCTTGCCGTCGCGGTCATTATTGAGCCGGTATTCAATAGAGGTTTCTTCCAGCCTGCGTATACCGTTGACGTGATTCGGGTTAAGGTTCACATCCAAAGTGTGCAGTTTTTTATATTCGGCTCCAGCAATATCCATGAAACGAATTTGTTTGGTCTGGTAAGCACTGACGGTAACAGGCTCGTTAATCCGGTAAAGTTTATAATCCCCGAAATCTTCTTGTTCGACCTCGCGCCGTTTGGAGGCTGTCACAACGATTTCGTCAAATTCTGCCATTCTTGCAACAGCAGGCGGCGAATCGAAATTTGAAACGCTTCCATCTAAACCATAATATACTTGTGGAGAATTTCTCTGTTCCCGGTAACGATATTCCCTAAGCGCAACAGGCGTTTGCGTTGACTGGTTTGGCCAGCAATTGGCGCGCAGGGTTTTGCGCTTGAAATTTGGGGCGCGAGTTTGGTAGCTGCGGTTCAGACGTCCGGCGATGATGGCGAGCGGGGTGTCTTTGAACGACTGGGACGTCATATTTTCCAAAGTAATCCAGCCAGCCAATTTCGCGGTTTTTTCATCACCTGCCAAATCAAGCCTATAATCGGCCTCCCAGGAAAAATTATCGGCCAAATATGTGATCACCACTTCTTGCGGCCCGGCCGCTTTGGTCTGCACATCTATAGACAGCTCTGGTACATTGCTCAGACCGTCTGGCAGGTTTTCAAACAATGTTCCTTCGGACAGGCCAGAGCATTGATAAGTCTCGAACTTGCCGCCGACTTCAAACACCACCCCGTCGCCTACCGAAACGATTTTGGCACGGCTCTTTTTAACCTTGCCGCTCCTGTAATCCGTGCGGGTTAGGGTGACTGTTTGGCCAATAGAGCGTTCAAACAAATTGGCTTTGCTCAACAAAGCATAGTCAAAATTACGCTCAATGGTCAGACCAGTAAATTCGCGCAATAAAACCGAGGCAGGCACCATGCGGTCATTGACCCCGGCAAAGACCAGTGTGGACTTACCCTTGGGCAGGTTGACCGTGCGGGTTTCCGTAATCAGCGCCAGATTATCCGGATAAATGGTCAATGCCGTGCTGTCCGCCTTGTGCGAGATAACACGCGGTAGCTCGCCCGCCGTAGCCGGAAAGGCCGCGAGTAAAACCGCTAATATGACCAACAAAACCCGCATTTAGTAAGGCCGGGTCTCGCGGATGGTAAAGGTCAGATTGGTACTGCCCTCGGCCGGAACATCCACCGTCCACACCCGGCTATAAGCATCGGGTGTGCGGCTATCATGGCTCTCTTTGCGTATGTCATATTCAGTGCGCCAGCCCCATAATTGCTGGCGAATGGTGACTTTCACAGGCTCGTTTTTAGCGTTCTTGATCTCGTATTTCATGGAGGTATCAGTACGCTTGGACGACACTTTATTTGTTGACATGACGCTTGGCTTAACGGTCACATCAAACGCTTCACCGATTTTCAGGGCCAGTTCAGAGCCGCCAGCCACATGGGTGATTGTATCCTCGCCGATAAATTGTGAGCGACCTTGGGCATCCTTGGCATAGACCCGGATAATGCCCTTGGGCAAAGCTTCACCGAGACCAGCGTCCCGCGAATTGCTAAACACAATCCGCACATCGACATTTTGCGGGTCTTTGAGGGTTTGGAACCAGCGGGCTTCATATTCATAGGACTTGTCTGCCGCTACACTTTCCGCGTCCACAAAGCTGACTTGTTTAGTCTGGGAGCTGGCGATGGTGGTAGTGCCCGGCAAGGGGTAGAGATAATTGTCGCCAACGCGTTCTTGCGGGCTTTGCTCGGTGCCGCCACTTCGGACATTGCCCCGGACATTACGGCGGTTGTTGCGGTTATATTGGTTCCGGTTTTTATTGCCCACATGCCCGGCGATCAAGGATGTTTTGACGTTTTTAAATGTGGTGTTGGTGTTATTGGTCAAGGTAGCCCAGCCTTGTAAATCCATTTTTTTGGCTTGTTCATTAAACATTAAAACATAATCGGCCCGCCATGACAGCCCCCCGGACAGATAGGTCAAAGTAGCGGGACGTGTACTGGCCTTGGCCGAATTGACCATGACGGATAATGTTGGTTTGGCGCGCAGGTTTTCCGGGATTTTGTCAAAAATCACCCTGGTCGGCAGGTTATCATCTCGCAAGACTTCAATACGCCTGCCGATTTGTACAACCACACCATTATTGACCGCCAGCACTTTGGCCTTTTCGCGGGTCTCGACCCCAGTGCCCGGATTGGTGCGGATAATGGTGACGGTTTCGCCCACCGCCTTTTGCATCAGCTTGTTGGGGGTCAGCAAATCGAAATCAAAATTTTGTTCGACGATTTCTATGTCGTCGGCGATGAAGCTGGCTGAAGGTGCATTGATTTGCGACGACACATTGGGCAGAACAATAACGCTACGCCCTTCGGGGAAACTAAAATCTCGCACATCTTCGATCAATGCCCGACCATCCCCGTAAATGGTCATGGACAATTCTTGATTGTCCTGGGCCATAGATTCTTGGGCAATTTGCCCCGTTAAGCTGGCTAAAGCCGTGAAGATGAGAAGATATTTACGCATAGGAAACTCCATATTACCGATTTTGCTCGATTGTACAGCATAATGTAGCAAAAGTAAGGCAGTAAATATATGGGTATTTTTCCTGCGTAAATCCACTTGCGCTTGTTCCCGGCTTCCCTTATATAGCGCCCACTTTAATCAAAGCAAAGCTTGAAAAGATGTGTGTCGCCCGCCGGGACCGGTTAAGGGGCGGCGATTTTCATGAGGTGCGTAACAAGGACGACGGATATGTCAAAGAAAACAGTTTTAGAAGTAGAAGTACGCGAACGTACAGGTAGAGGCGGCGCACGGGCGTCCCGCAGAGCAGGTCTTGTGCCAGCCGTACTATACGGCGGCGGTGAAGATGCAGTTGCCATTAGCCTCAAAGAAAACCAGGTGCTTAAGGCCCTGAACTCCGGTGGGCTGATTGGCTCCATGGTGCGTATTTCTCATAAAGGCGAGCAGCAATCCGCTATCACCAAAGATGTACAATTTCACCCCGTTAAGGCTATGCCACAACATATCGACTTTTACCGGGTGAAATCCGATACAATTATCACGGTTGAGGTTTCGATCAATATTGTTGGCGATGAAGAATGTCCAGGCCTGGCTAAAGGTGGTAATATCAATGTTGTACGTCATGCCATTGAAGTGAATTGTCCGGCGGGTGCGATACCCGATGCTCTTGATGTTGATATATCGGAGTTGGAAATCGGTGACAGCTTGCACGAATCAGAGATCAAATTCCCCGAAGGCGTTAAACCTGCCATCACCGACCGCGATCCGACCGTTGTGACTATCGCAGCGGCCCGCGTCGAGGTAGAGGTTGAGGAAGAGGACGTTGTCGAGGGCGCAGAAGGCGAAGCAGCTGAAGGCGAAGGCGAAGAAGGCGAAACAGAAGACGAGAGTTAGGCTTACGTCTATTTTCTCTTTTTTGTTGCGCAAAAGCAAACCTGTACGTAAATTGGGGGAGGCACCTATGCTTCTCATAGTTGGGCTGGGTAATCCCGGCGCGAAATACGCGAACAACCGCCATAATATTGGATTTATGGCGGTTGATGCTATTGCGGATGAGTACGGCTTTGGTGCGCCCAAATCCAAATTTAGCGGTCAAACACGCGAGGGTTTTATTGACGGTACCAAGGTTTTGACCCTCAAACCCATGACATTTATGAATGAAAGCGGTCGTTCCGTAGGGGCAGCGGCGCAGTTCTATAAAATCCCCAAAGACAAGATTTTCGTGTTTCACGACGAGCTTGATCTGGAAGCGGGCAAATTTCGTACGAAACTTGGCGGCGGTATTGCCGGGCATAACGGTTTGCGCTCCATAAAAGCCCAAATAGGTGCGGAGTTTTGGCGAGCCCGAATGGGCATTGGCCATCCGGGCCGCAAGGAACAGGTACACGCCCACGTATTGTCTGATTTTGCCAAATCGGACAAAGACTGGGTTGATAATTTACTGGACGCCTGTGCAAGCAGTGCGGATCTATTGGTATCAGGTGAGATCGACAAATTCCAAACCAAAGTCACTCGTCTGGCCCCAACGCCTAAACCTAAATCCAAAAGGAACTCATAATGGGATTTAAATGTGCGATTGTTGGCTTGCCTAATGTTGGCAAGTCCACCCTGTTCAACGCCCTGACGCAAACCGCATCGGCCCAGGCGGAGAACTATCCGTTTTGCACCATTGAGCCGAATGTCGGCGAGGTGGCGGTGCCGGAAGCGCGCTTGCCAATAATAGCCAAGCTGGGTAGCTCCAAACAACAAATCCCGGCGCGGATGAATTTTGTCGATATTGCCGGCCTGGTGCGCGGGGCTTCCAAGGGCGAAGGGCTGGGCAATCAATTCTTGTCCAATATCCGCGAAACCGACGCCATCGCCTATGTGTTACGCTGTTTTGATGATGACGATGTCACCCATGTGGACGGAAAAATCGACCCGCTGGCAGATATGGAAACCGTCCAAACCGAGTTGATGCTCGCCGACATGGAGAGCCTGGATAAACGTGCGCCTGCCCTCCAGAAAAAAGCCAAGAACGGCGACAAGGAAGCCATATTGACGCTGAAAATGATCGAACTGGCCATGGCCGAGCTAAATGAAGGCCGCCCGGCCCGGGGCGCGACGATTGATAAAGAAGACCGCCAGGCCTGGCGCATGATGCAATTGTTGACCGCCAAACCGGTTCTGTATGTGGCTAATGTGGACGAAGACAGCGCGGCCACGGGCAATGCTTATTCCGAGACCGTATTCGCCCATGCCAAAGCAGAAGGCGCACAAGCCGTGGTAATTTCCGCGCAAATCGAGAGCGAAATCGCACTCTTGGACAATGAAGAACGAGCTGAATATCTGGACACGCTAGGGCTTGAAGAACCTGGCCTGAACCGCTTAATCCAGACCGGATACAAATTGCTCGGCTTACAAACCTATTTCACCGTCGGCCCCGTCGAGTCCCGCGCCTGGACATTCCATGAAGGCTGGAGCGCCCCAAGATGCGCCGGTGTCATCCACACGGATTTCGAACGCGGTTTCATCCGCGCCGAAACCACCGCCTACGATGATTTTATCGAGCACGGCGGCGAACAAGGTGCCAAAGAAGCCGGAAAAACCCGCCAAGAAGGCAAGACTTACATAGTCCAGGACGGGGATGTTATGCTGTTTAAGTTTAATGTTTAAGGGTGTTATTTGAAGGTAAATACCCTTCCAAACTCCGCTCATTCCCGCGAAAGCGGGAATCCAGTTTAATCAATTAATGTGCGAGCTTTGCTCGCTCTTTATACGCTGGATACTCAGTCAAGCTGAGTATGATCGGATTATGAATAAAATTTCGCCGCAACATCCGGGTGCGCTCTTAATCTTGTTTTCAGGATATTCTCCCCGACCACGTTAAACACCGGGTCATTTGGGTTTATGTTTTGCGCACCAACTGCCTCGCGCGCTAATTCTGGCGGCAGGGGGATTGGTTCGAATTTGGCTTCCAGTTTCGGGTTGAAGAAATAGGCGATTGATTGGCGCTCGACGCCGGGCGGCGGGCTTTTGACCCGGTGCGGGGTGGCCCGCAAATAGCCGCCCGTAGCCACTTGCAGCATCTCGCCCATATTCATCACCAGTGCGTCTTCCCCGGCTTTGGAAATGGGCGTGGCGTCAATGATTTTTCCGTCAATATCTACTTGCAGCCCGCCGATTTCATCTTGTTTGATAAAGGTCAAAAACCCGGTGTCGTGGTGCCAGCCAACGCCTTGGCCGCTCCCACCTGTTACGGGCCTGCGGTAACGTATGAGTTTCAACCGCGCATCACCCTTGGGAGCAAAATATTCGGTGAAATAATCCGCCCTTAAGCCAAGCCCCAACGCTAATGCGCTGGTCAATAAAGTACCGAGTTCATACATGCCGTCCATGTATTCGGTGACGGCGGTTCGCAAATTTGGCAGACCGCCGGGCCATTGATTGGGGCCGCGTAAATTCAGCCAGCTCGGGTCATCAGGGCCGAGTTTAGGCGCAGGATTTTCATCACCAAAATCCATTTGGTCACGCCAGTCTTGTTCTCCGCCCGTCAACTCATCGCCCAAAACCGTATAGCCGCGAAAGTGCTTTGAGCTGGCAATGTTGAGAGCTTCCCGCTGCGCTCTAGACAGCTTAAAAAACGCCTGCATCTGCGTCGTCAATTGCCCCGCCGCCATGCCGTGGCCAACTAAATAGCAAAACCCGGCATTATGGCAAATATCACGTAGCTGAACGGCGATCTTGCGCGCTGCATCGCTATCAGGATTGGCCCGCAAGCTTGAAATGTCAAGAATTGGTAATGTCATTAAGGGCTCCGGTTTTTACCGTGTTCCCGACGCGGATATTTCCCAATGTTCTTACTATAGCATTCATGCCGAAAATAACCCCGGGGTTTTTGGGGTCTGCGCTAGGATGCAAATGTTTGAGGGCGGTGAGGGCAGTGTTGGGGTTTTTCTTGCCGGTTGTCTGGTCGATACTGGTGACAACACAGCGGGCACAGGGCTTGACCAAGTCCAGCACCACGTCTCCAATCCGCACGGATTTCCAATTGTCTTCATCCCACGGCCTATCACTCTCGACAACAACATTGGGGCGAAACCTGTCCATGGTCAGCGCTACGCCGCCGGTGTTGGTGATGTAATCGTTCAGCGCAGTCAGGGATGCGGTGTTGGTGATCAGGACAGGATAGCCGTCTGCGAAACTGACCTGACTGGCTGGGCTTGACCATTTGGTGTTGGTGAGGCGCGTTGCCTTGTCGTCCATAAACACCAGAGAGACGGGCCGTGACAGCCATCTGGAAAGTGCAGCATTTATGTCGCCTTCAACAATGACTGCATCGACCGTACTGTGCCAGACCGTGATTTGTTTGCGGGTTTTGTTCATTGGAAACGGGATATCTACCCAATCCTGTCCGGACCAGCGCAGTGCAATGCCGCCCGGGGTCAGCTTAACGCAAAGCTGCGCCAGTTTTGGAATTTGCCTTTGGGTAATGAAGCTACCGTCCGCATCAACCAACAAAAAGCGCCTGTCTCCGGCCAAACCGCGTGGCTTGACTATGGCCTTGTGCAGATCAATGGCCCGCGCACTTTTTACCGGAAATATATGCAAAGATTTAATGCGCACTAACCCCGCCCACCATAAACCATATCCGTGTCCGGGAGTTTCCAGACTTCGATCAGAGCATCGGCTTCCCAGTCGAGATAATCTTCGTCGCTCATCAGTTCGCTGATATAGGTGTCGGTTTTGGTTGAGCGGGGGATGTCGTAGCTGACAAAACGGGTGGCATAGGGGGTGGCAAATGCATCCGCGATAGACCAGTCTCCGAACAGGAACGGGCCGTCGTGCTGGCTGAGATGGTCTGCGAGAATATCGTCTAGCTTGGTCGCGGCTTTCGTGCAAGATTTCGGCATTTTGGTGCGGGTGCGGCGGCGGAGGTTCATAGGGGCGTGGTTTCTAAACTCGGCAAAATCGTCCTGCATTTGTTTGCACAGGGCTTTCGCACTGGCGTGATCTTTTTTGTCTTTAGGCCACAGATTAGGCACGGCTTGCGAAAGCCAATCGCTAATAGCCAAACTGTCCGGCAGGAAATCATCACCGATTTGCAAGACCGGAACTGTGCCTGCATCCGTAAGCGCCAAAAGCCTGTCTTTAAAACCCGGCACATCAAGCTGGATTAAGTTTTCTGCGAACGGTAATTCGCTTTTGCGTAGGGCGAGCCAGGGCCGCATAGACCAGGAGGAATAATTTTTATTGCCGATATGTAGTGTCAGTTTGTTCATTTTGGTTTCCCGTAAATTGCTTCCGCCATACGCCTGCGAATACCGGCTTGCCCACGGGTGATCATCTGCATGTGCATAATGAAGGTCAAATCGGTTTTATCGTCGATGAAAAACGCCGTGCCTGCCATACCGCCCCAATAAAATGTGCCTTCGGGGACATAATAATCGCCTTGGGCTTGCGGCGCGGTTTTAACGGCAAAGTTTAGTCCAAAGCCGACACCTTCTCCGAGGTGCCCGTTGGGCATGTCGCCCAAATGGTCTGTATTCATCAAGGCCAATGAGGCAGGCGTAATCAGAGTGCCGCCACCCGCTTGTAACATTAGTGCGAATTTTGCATAATCATCAATGGTGGAAACCAATCCGCTGCCACCGCTTTGGAAGGTAACATCCTCAAGAAACGGGCGATCTACATCAAGCCCCCACGGTAATTTCGGGTTTCCGTCTTGCAAGAGGGCCAATCCGGTTTCATCTCGTCCATATGTTGCAACAAATTTAGCGCGATCTTTTGCTTTGACCGTAAATCCGGTGTGGGTCATGCCGAGCGGCCCCAATATATTGGCCTCTAGATAATCCCCCAATTTTTGACCGGAAAACAATTCGATCAACCGTCCCTGCACATCTACGGAAACGCTGTAATTATACTGTGTTCCCGGTTGATAAAGTAAAGGCATGGTCGCCAGTTTTTTGGAAAATTCGTCCAGATTTTGGTCGAAGGTCAAAATTTTGTTTTTGGCATACATCTGGTCAATAGGGGTCGGGATAAACCCGTAAGTAAACCCGGCAGTATGTCGCATAAGATCGCGGATAGTCATGGGGCGTTCGGCGGGCTCCAACTTCATGCTGCCGTCTTCATCTTCCCCAGCGTACACCATCATATTGGCATACTCCGGCAAATATTTGCTCACCGGGTCATCAAGCTTAAACTTGCCATCCTCATACAGCATCATCATGGCGACACCGACAATAGGCTTGGTCATGGAATAATAGCGCCCAACATCGGAGCGTTTCAAAAGCGTTTTGTTTTTTATATCTGAATACCCGGTGGCACCAAAATAAGTCTCGATACCGTTTTCATAAATAAGAACGGACAGCCCCGGCACACTACCCTCAGCCACCAGGTCACTGAGCAGTCTGTCAATACGCTCGGTGCGCAAGGACTGCGAGGTGATCGGAAAGGGCGGCGGAATTTCCGTTTTGATACGTGTGGACGGTTTTTTCTGCGTGGTCTCGGGTGCCGAGGCGCAAGCTTGCGCGACCACCAACATAAAAGCTAAAGCCAAAATTTTCAAATATTTACCAATAGTCATGTTGTTCGCTCCCTAATTCATTAGCCCATGATAGAAAGGCCAAGCCAAAAGGGAAGCGTTAATTCGCAAACAATAACGCCGGGGTCTGTTTGCCAAACCCCGGCGTCTTTTTGGTCACAAACTATTTGCGCCTCCCCGCTTTCGCAGGGCTACGTAAATTAACCAGGCCCTCCATAAGGCCCTGGGTACCGCTGTGGATCGTCAAATTATCTACGTTTTCAGCGATAGTCTCCAGCGCGTCCAACTCTTTCAAGCGCAACATTGTCGGGTTTTCGTCCATCAATCTAGCCGTGTTGAGCAAGGCTCTGGTCGCGGCGGTTTCCTCGCGTCTGCTGACGACATTGGCCTGGGCCTGCTTTTCAGCCAACACAACCATGTTCAGCATATCGCGCATCTCGCCGGGCAAAATCACATCTTTGATCGCAATCTCACCAACGCTCACACCGATGTCTGACATCTGCGCCCGCACGGTTTTCGCAGAGGCGCTATCGACTACGACCTTGTTGGCCAAAATCTCGTCGAGAGTTTTGACGCCCAAAGTCTTCCGAAACGCGAACTGCAAAGCCCGATATAAATGATCGGCAAAGTCCTTGACTTCGGACACGGCTTTCACCGGATCCGTGACGCGGTATTTCGCGGCGACATTGATCCGGATCGTAACTTTGTCCTTGGTCAAAACTTCCTGACCCGTGACATCCAAAGCTTGCTCACGCATATCGACCAGCTTCATGGTGACAGACCGGCCCGTGTTCCAGAACCCGTATGTCCCCGGCTTCAACTGCCGCTCAAGCGTGTTGTCAACGAACAGCAAACCCAATTGGCCGTTCTCGACAACAAATTGCTTGATCTGCTCGGTCGCACGCACGGCATTGGCCCGGTGCAAGACTTGCTTGGGGACTTGTAAATCACCTGTGACGTCAAAGCGTTCAGCTTTCCACGGCCCGGCGTCCGTCCACAAAACCGAACGACTATCAGGCCGCTGAATACTGTAGAACTTACCGTCGCGGTACAAAGCCACCACCTCGTCTGCACTGGTGCGGATTTCGGTCAAATGCGCGGAGGCTATATCAGGACGCTCTTTAAAAATCGTCTTGGCATAATCGCTGACAAAGACGGGCTGAACCAGATCAAAGTCGGTGACAGTATATATGGCATTCCACGCAGACAGCTTGTGGCGGCCCGGTGTTAAAATCGTTTCGAACTTACCGTTCTTCAAGACCAGCGCCCGCATGTTCTCGCGAACAGTAATGGTTGTTGCCAAAATTCCGTTTCTTACTTCACTCATAATTTCCTCCTGCTTCGTCGTTTCCGCGAGGGCCCCTATGACCGTACGGATTGATTTGCCTTTCTTGTTGTGCGCCTCCCACCATTGGGAGTTTTGCGCGGTTAAATTAGCCTCCGGATACAAGGACAAAATATTGGTGGAGCCTTGGGCCCGACGTTCGGGACTCAATACCGGGGCTTAGAAATCCTGTTCGCCTAAACGAACGCTCATCCCGCGCCTGGGTATTGGTCGCGAAACGCCCGGATACCAAAGCCCGGCCGCAATTCTATAGCGTTTATGACATCGAGCTGACCGAAGCCCTCTCGTTGTCCGTACGCCGACCCCGTATCCGGAAGCCGTTTTTGGAGCCAGAGTTAACTGGCGGGTGGCTTTGTAGGCCGTGGTTTTGAAGGCGGGAATCGAACCCGCTACACATAGATTAAAGTCTATTGCTCTATCCTGATGAGCTACATCAAAGTTGCGAGATAGTTGGAATCGAACCAACATTCATAGTCCTAAAACTATTGCCTTACCGTTTGGCTATATCCACACCCGCGTCTTCAATAAGGCTTTGGTATACGGCCATTCCGACGGATCAATTCCGGGAGGCCGCACCGGCGCACTTTGGAAAACCCAACACACAACCATAAAAGCTCGAAATCCGAACTGCGGGAGCGCGTCTCTATAGAGGCGAATTTGGCTTTGCAAGCGGTAAAATCAACTATTTCACCCATTGTGATATTTACGCAACACTTAGGGGTTGCGGTATGGGATGTTTAGGTACCCATTATGCAAGTAGTTTGGCAAGCCATATTGTATGGATAGCATGCAACAGCACTCCATTATTATTATAATTAACCATTAAACTAATATATTAGTTTAATGGTTAATTATAATAATAATTCCGAACGAATCGAAATTGAAAGCAATTATCTTTTGTGTGTTTGGCATCGTCGGAGATTTAGCGTATGGTGCAAAAGAATTGGCAAAGGACAGGTAAGATATGAATAAAATATTAGGTACGGCATTGTCTATTGGCGTATTGGGATTAAGTGCCTGCACGGGTCAAAGTAATTTCAATGAGGCTGAAATAAAAGCCGATATTATTCAGATCCTTGACGAACAAGACAGGGCCTGGAATGCGGGGGATATTGACGGGTTTATGGCCTATTATTTGGCGTCTGAAGATTTGCGCTTTGCGTCTGGTGGTAAGATAAAACGCGGATGGCAAGAAACCATCGACGGCTATAAAATCCGCTATCCTGACAAGGAAACTATGGGAAAATTAGATTTCAAAAACCTTGAGGTGAAGGTTCTGTCCGCCGATTATGCCCAGGTGTTTGGAAGATGGTATCTGACCCGCAAGCACGATAAGCCGGGCGGTCTATTTACGTTGCTCCTCAACAAACAAAATGGGGAATGGGTGATTGTGTCTGACCATACCTCGTCTGATGACAGCACTGACCCGGTGATAACTGACCCGGCCAACATCGACAAAAATTACCCGCCGACCACGGTCGAATTGGACTTCATCAGTGGCGGTAGTGCACTCAACGGGCATCTCTACCTGGCGGACGGGGTCGGGCCGCATCCGACCGTTATCATGCTGCACGGATTTCCGGGGTATGAAAAAAATCTCGATATAGCGCAAGCGGCGCGCCGGGCCGGGTTTAATGTTTTGTTTTTTCATTATCGGGGGGCCTGGGGCAGTGAGGGCAATTTTTCCCTTGGTAATGTGATTGAGGATGCCCAGGCGGCGGCTGAATTTTTGCGCAAGCCGGACAGCGCAGTCAAATACCGAATTGACCCTGAACACATCAGCTTCATTGGTCATTCCATGGGAGGGTTTGCGGCTTTGGCGGCGGGGGCAAAGGATAAACAAATCAGTTGCGTCGTCGGGTTATCTCCTGCTGATTACGGTATTCGCGGCTCCATGTTTGAGGGCGAAAGTGCAGCCAAAGCCCGCGCCGGATTTGCCCGCTATGTAGACGGCGAGCATTTGCTTGGGCGTGGCCCACTCAAGGGCATAACGGGTAAACGCATGATCGCCGAAATCGCCGATAATATGGAGGCGTTTAGCGTCTCCAAACAAGCGGAAGAATTTGCCGGGCGCAATGTGTTCTTGCTGGCTGCCAAAGGCGACACCGTCCTACCGCCGGATATTTATCACGCCGCGCTGGTGGGCGCATTTGAACAAGTAGACGACGTAAACCTGAGCCACAAAATCCTGGAAGGCGACCATTCCTATTCCTGGACACGCACGGAATTGACGGGTGAAGTGGTCAAATGGCTGGGCGCGAATTGCAGGTAAAAACGCTTTGGGTAACAATATTGTTACCCTGCACGGCAATGTTATTCTTATATTGTACGGCCTTTAAACGGAGAGAACTATGGCGCGAATTTTAATTACTGGAACCAATCAGGGGATTGGGCTTGAGATGGCGAAACAATATGCGGCGCGGGGGAATGAGGTGATTACCACTTGTCGTTCGGCCAGTCGCGAGCTTAAAGCGGCGGGTTGCGAGGTGGTTGAAAATATTGATGTTACTAGCGCGGACAGTGTTGCCGCTTTGGCGAAAATCGTTGGCGACCGCAAATTGGATATACTGATCAATAATGCCGGGATACTCACGGGCGAGAGCTTCGACGATCTGGATTTTACCCGTATGCGTGCACAATATGAGGTCAATACGCTCGGGCCTTTGCGGGTCACCCATGCGCTGAATACCAATCTGAAAGACGGTGCAAAAATTGGGATCGTTACCTCGCGGGTTGGCTCTTTGGACGACAATACCTCGGGCGGTATGTATGGCTACCGCATGTCCAAAACCGCCGCCAATATGGCCGGAGTCAACCTATCTCACGACATGAAGCCCAGAGGCATCGCCGTAGCGCTCCTGCATCCGGGCTATGTCCGCACCAATATGACAGGCGGTAATGGCATGACTGATGCAAGTACCGCCGCCGCAGGTCTGATCGAACGCATGGACGCGCTCAGCATGGACACAACAGGTACATTCTGGCACGCCGAGGGGTATGAACTACCCTGGTAAAGCAAAGCCAGTTTGCGGTATTAAGTTAAAATATATGCTTTGGGACAGCCCCAAGTATAATTTTACTTGGCAAAGCTTACTGGAACCCGCATATACACTTTTTTGCATATAAAACTGGAGAACATCATGAGACAAGCCGTTATCGTATCCACCGCCCGCACCCCCATTGGCAAAGCGTATAGAGGCGCGTTTAACGCGACCCCCTCCCCGACCTTGACCGGGCATTGTATTGATGCGGCAGTTAAACGCGCCGGACTTGAGGGCGGCGAAGTGGACGATGTGATCATCGGGTGTGCGATGCAACAGGGCGTACAAGTAACCATTGGCCGTAATTCCGTGCTGGCCTCGTCCCTGCCCGTTACCGTCTCGGCGCAAAGTGTTGACCGCCAATGTTCCTCCGGCATGATGGCTATTGGTATTGCCGCTAAACAAATCATTTGCGATGGGCAACAAATCGCTATTGGCGGCGGTGTCGAAAGCATTTCCATGGTGCAGACCGCAGAAATGCGCTATGCCGTCGACCCAAATGTTGTGGCTAACCACCCCAACGCCTATATCCAAATGATCGACACGGCGGAAACCGTCGCCAAAAAATATGACGTTAGCCGGGACGCCATGGACGAATATGCGGCCCAAAGCCAAGACCGCACCCATGCGGCCCAAGAAGCCGGGAAGTTCGACGACGAGATTGTGCCGCTAACGGCAACCATGAAAATCCAAAACAAAGAGACAGGCGAGATTTCCGAAACCGAATACACTCTGGACAAAGACCAAGGCAACAGACCCGGCACCACCGCCGAAGGCTTATCTGGCCTGAAACCCGTACGCGGGCCTGATTTCACCATCACTGCCGGCAATGCCAGCCAACTTTCGGATGGGGCCTCGGTCAGCGTGCTCATGGAAGCAGGCGAAGCCGAAAAGCGCGGGCTGGAACCGCTAGGAATATATAGAGGCATGGCCGTAGCCGGGCTAGAGCCAGAAGAAATGGGTATAGGCCCAGTATTCGCCATCCCCAAATTACTGGCCGCCAACGGACTAAAAATGGACGATATCGACCTGTGGGAACTTAACGAAGCTTTCGCAGTACAGGTCATATATTGCCGTGACAAACTCGGTATCCCAGGCGAAATCATGAACGTAAACGGCGGCGCAATCAGCATAGGCCACCCCTACGGCATGAGCGGCGCCAGAATGGTCGCGCACGCACTCATCGAAGGCAAAAGACGCGGCGCAAAGTACGTGGTTAGCACAATGTGCGTAGGCGGCGGTATGGGTGCGGCTGGCTTGTTTGAGGTGGTTTAGACCTCAATCATTTGGCTTGGATCGTCTTTGAAAATAACTGTCTCTTTGAAAATAACTGTCCAGGATCAATCCGGTTATGATCGCAATCGCAATTATCCATAAAGGCCATATCTGCGGTTGCCAAATCCCTTCAGAGACCCATTTATTGAGAACAATATAGCTCAGGGGCGCTACACTTATCCACGCCAATATCGTTACATTTGGTCGCAGGGCCACAAATGGTATCAATACTAAAAGATACCAAGGGAAAACAACCGGGCTGAGAAGCAAGGGTACACACAGTGTAACCAAAACAGCCAAAACCATCTGTTTCTTTCGGGCCATAAAAGCAGAGAGGCTAAACATCATAAGAGCAATCACCATAATGACCCAGATGATTTGCGCGGGCTTAAAGATAAACTCAATCATGTTATAAACGGGTGAGCCAAACCGCCATTTTTCAAAAAATACGGGAAGAAGACCAAAGGCCTCCAGCCCCATTACCCGCGCTAGTCCGTAAATAACCAGGACAGTTACAAGTGAAGCGCTGACAAATCGAAAGGCATTTTTCGGCCCAAGAGTGAATAATAAAGGGCCAGCAATGAGGGCCGGTAAAAACTTTACCGAGACGCTCCAGCCTAAAATCATACCGGCAAGCACGAATTTCTCTCGGTCAAACAAGGCCAGTGCAACGACCACGGCCAGCACACTAAAAACATCAAGATGCGCACCTATAGCTGTTTCCATGATTAAAAGCGGAGAGAGAGCCAATAGCGGAAAATGTCTGAGCAAGTTTCGCCGTTTTAACAGATCATACCCTATGACAATGCTGGTCAGGCTGGCCAATGTTGCCAAGATTTTCCAAAGCCAAATGCCTTTAACCGGCCCTGCCATAGCCGACAAGGAGAATAATAATAATGCGCCTGGAGGATAAAGCGTCGGATATTTTGCATGCTCTTCGGGTGTCGGCCAAATTTTCCGAAGCTCTGCCAATTCCGGGCTGTTCGGTGATAAGATATAGGGGTCAAACCCTGAAAGGGCGACAGCGCCGTCCCAGAGATATCGCTCACTGTCATTGGAGCTAAAAATCGGCGCTGGAAATAAAACAAGATGGATGACAATCGCGATGAGAAGAATATATTCCATACGAAGATGTGGCCGGTGCCATATTATGAACATGGAAATTGTCAAAAGAATATGGCACAGGATATAAATTGAACCCGTATATTGGGCCGGAAAAACGGGTACGAGATACAAGCATAAAATGGCAATTATGGTGAGTATAGCGGCGCCGAAAAAACCGGATACAGATGCATCCAGTTTCATTTTTTCCGGTGTAGAAAAATTCATGCGATCACTTTTACAGCTTCCTGTTGAGCCTGATCTTCACTGTCCGTAACAGATGTAACCCCCTTTGGGTCTGAAGGTATTTTTATGGCAGGTATCATTTTATTTTGGCGCCGGCGGGTCAAAATGCTCAAGGAACCCGTATAGAAAAATCCAAGGGTGAATAACAACAAGAACGGCGTTACAACCCAATACCCTTCCCATATGGCCCATAGCAAATTGACGGCATAGAAAAGTGCAAGACTAAGCTCAAGCCAGTCAGCCCATTTTGTACTGAGGGCTTTATAACGCTGAGGGCCTGTACGACTTGCACTATTTGTGCTGTTTGAACTTTGCGAAGCTTGCGAAATTTGTGTTTTCTCGCCGACTTTGGGCGTTCGTTCAAACCCTGTCACATGCCCCAATAAGGCCTCTATGACCGCCCGGCCATTGTTGACACCCAAGCCGATAGACGTGGCAAGTAAAATCGGCATAATTGCAAGCTTATCATACATTTTCCCATAGAGTATTTTTTGCCCGTATAGGAAAAACCACGCATGGCTTAGGCTTGCGAGAACAAAGAGCGGAATATCGAACCAGCCTATAAAATTCAAATCCATATTTTCGCGGATATGGACAGAGGGAATAAGAAAAAATACGCTGTCTATAAACATCAGCATATAGGAAAAATTACCTGTCAAATGAAAACTGGCTTCAATTTTGACACGCAGCGGAACGGTGCTTTTCCAAAGCGGAACCAATAGCTTTTTCATGACTTCAATAGAGCCCTTAGCCCAACGATGTTGTTGGACTTTAAACGCACACATATCCGTCGGAATTTCAGAAACGCACTCTAAGTCATTGAGGTATATGAACTTCCAACCTTTCATCTGCGCCCTATAGCTCAGATCCAGGTCTTCAGTCAGCGTATCCGCACTCCACCCGCCTGCATCTTCAATAGCCGTCCGCCGCCAGATACCTGCTGTTCCGTTAAAATTGAAAAAACAGTTTTTTTGATAGCGCACGGTTTGCTCAACACCAAAATGCGCATCGAGCATAACACCCTGGACACGGGTCAAAACATTAGTTTTTGTGTTCAGATAACTCCAGCGGCTTTGCACGACACCGACTTTAGCATCTTTAAACTGGGCAATGGAGCGCCCTAAAAAATCAGGGGCAGGGATGAAATCAGCATCAAAAATAGCGATGAATTCACCGCTTGCGCCGTCCATGGCATCGGCAAGAGCTCCGGCCTTATATCCGGTTCTTTTGCTACGCCGCACATGGGAAATATTCAGTCCTTGATCTTTATAAAACCTGATGCGCCCGGCCGCTATGGCAACACTGTCATCTGTTGAATCGTCAATAATTTGAATTTGCAATTTCTCGGACGGGTAATCAAGCTTGGCAACTGCATCAATGATCCGCTCGACTACAAATTTCTCATTATACAGGGGAATTTGTACCGTAACTCGCGGGAAAAAGCTGTCATCGCCCTCTGCTTTCATCGATTTACGTTTTATATTTATCAATACGGTATGATAAAATCGATGTGATCCGTAGACACACAATATGCCCACAAACACATAATGCGCTGTCAGAATAAATATTGAAAAGGCGGACAAGAAACTTTGCCTTAGAAGATTGCAACAATAGCGAACTGGATATTTGTCCCTTTAAGCGTATTATCACCGTAAACATTGGTTGTACCTGTGATCTCCGCCGCGATGGTTTTGGTGAGTTTATGTCCCAGTGTGTATTCCAGTTTTCCAAGATCAAAGGCAAGAGGCAAGCTCGGATTAGCGGCACCTATAAGTAATGCGTCGGCATCTGCATCGCCTAGCCCCAATGTACCGTCCAGTTTTGTTCGAAAATAAGTCTGCTCGGATATATCGACACCATATTCCACCAAATAGCGAAACTCATCAACAGGAGCTTCGGCGCGGTATCTATATCCAACCTCCAAACCTGCATATCCGGCGGAGCCAAAAGACTTGCCGATTAAAAGTTTTCCCTCCAGATCAATTTGGCCATTACCCAAGGGTAGGTCTGCATCCGAACTATAGAGGAAAGGCGCTTTAAACAGTCCTTGGATGGAAATAACGGCGGGCTCATTAGTCAGATTATAACGCAAACCAAGGTCAACATCAGCAATACCGGAATTACTTGTCGTCACACCATTTGCCGTGTTCTCAATCTCTTTAAAGGAGGTTGTCGTGAAAAAAGTGAGATTGTCCTGAAGGCCATACTCCAGATAAACGTTGAAATTAAGGTCCCTGAAGTTTTCAAAACCGGCCAAATCATCGGGCCCAAAACGGCTGCTCGTCTCAAAATAATTGACAGCACCCTTTAAATAAACATCCCCCTTCGGTGCCGTCCAAGCCCCCGCATGGGCCGATACAGGTGCAAGAATTAGGGCAGGTGTAAAAATTAGTAACGAAAAAACACCAAATGTTTTTGCAAAACTAGTGGGCTTGAAGCTAGTGGGCATGATCTCTCTCTTTCATTGGTAAAACAATCTGCTCTTGTTGCGGCAGGCGTTTCTTATAGGGAATGGAAAATGAGAGTTAAATTCACATTGCTTAATGTCGTTATCACATTAAAGAGACCAAATATCACAGTCGGTTTAGGCCGTGGTGACCATTTAAAGTTTTGTTGAGGCGGAGCAGGTTTTGCCGAATATCAGGGCGCCTAGCACGAGAACCACTGTCCCCGGTCGCCGCGCCCTAGGTGTGGAAGCTGAACGAATCCTTCGCGGTACAAGTGGTTTATTGCCGCGATAAACTAGGCGAAATCATAAACGTAAACGGCGGCGGTATGGGTACAGTTATTGCGAGGCTTGTGAACAACCACTTTTAAGTGTAACATTAGGAGGTTGGCTTAAATTACGCCTATATTTTAGGGATAGACCAAATGCTAAAACAAGCAATTTATGCTCAGTTGATAATCTTAATAGTTACATTGATTTGGTTTGCTTTTTCAAAACGTCGTTCTTTTATAGATAGTGCCTTAAAGATATTTTGTATCACCAGCTTGCTCGCGGGTTTATGGCTTGGCGGCGTTTGGTTTTACCCGCCCTTGTATGGGCTTTTAATTTTTACATGCTTGTTCGCAGTATTGATGGTGTTGCACTTTAAACAATCTGCATTTAAATCCGGTACATTACGCAGTTTGATCTCTAACACACCAATACTGGCCCTCTTACCTTTGAGTAGCTTTTTGATCTGGCACGGAGTTACGGGAAGATTAAATCCCAGTGGAGATTTTGTTGACCTGCAATCGCCCTTCCAAGAAGGGGCGGGGGCTTGTGTGCTGTCAGGCGGTATATCTCCGCTCTTAAACTTTCATATATTCCCCAGCGACAGCCCGCAAGATTTAGCACAAACCTATGCGCTTGATATTGTAAAAACCCGAAAAAACGGCTTTAGGACGAAGCGAGGTTACACGTTAAACCCGAAACCAAATGTGCTAGAGAATTATGAAATATTTGGTACAGATATTACCTCTCCTTGTTCCGGGCTTGTTGTAGAGTATGAAAACGGCCTTCCAGATCAACCTATTGGCGGGTCGGACAAAATAAATACGGGCGGCAATGGAGTCGTACTTAAATGTGATAATTTACATATACATTTACACCATATGAAAAAGGGGAGCCTTTCTGTTCGTCTCGGCGACAAAGTTGTAACGGGGCAACACCTCGGACAAGTTGGTAACTCAGGGAATACGATAGAGCCGCATCTTCATCTCCACGCGGAAACCATTGTGCAAGACGGCAACACTAATGCGCATGGTAAGCCTATACACATGCGTTTTAAGGGTAAATATATGGCACGGGGCGCGTGTTTTTAGTCATGTGCTAAAGCGAAACAGAAAACCCATAGCCCCCTACCCCAAAACCGCATCAGCCTCAATATACGCTAACCCCAGCGCTTCACCCACCGCAGCATATGTCAGCTTACCTTCGGCCACATTCAGCCCCTCTTTCAAATGCGCATTATCCCGTAGCGCTTGTTTCCAGCCTTTATTCGCTATGGCCATTGCGTGTTGGAGAGTTACTGCGTTTAGGGCGTAGGTGCTGGTTCTGGCGACGGCGCCGGGCATGTTGGCTACGCAGTAATGGACGATGTCGTCAACGATATATGTCGGGTCGGCATGGGTTGTGGCTTTGGAGGTTTCGAAACATCCGCCTTGGTCAATGGCCACGTCCACCAGAACCGCGCCCGGCTGCATGGTCCGCAACATAGCGCGGGTGATCAGTTTTGGCGCGGCGGCGCCCGGCACGAGTACCGCGCCGATCACCATGTCTGCGGTTTTAACAAGTTCCGCCAACACGGCGGGCGTAGAACGCACGACCTTTGCAGAGGCTCTGAAATAGTTGGACACTTGCTCCATCACATCCGGACTGCGGTCAAGGATAGTTACATCAGCTTGCAGGCCGACCGCCATTTGCGCCGCGTTAAATCCGACGACACCTCCGCCGATGACAACAACTTTGGCTGGAGCAACTCCCGGTACACCGCCGAGCAATACACCGCGCCCACCGTTGGATTTCTCTAGCGCCGTGGCACCCGCCTGCACTGACAAACGCCCGGCCACCTGGCTCATGGGTTTGAGCAGCGGTAAATCACCCGCATCACTGGTCACGGTTTCGTAAGCTATGCCAATACAGCCGGATTTGAGAAGCGCCTTGGTTTGTTTTGGATCGGGGGCCAAATGCAAATAAGTGTACAGGATTTGCCCCTTGCGCAGCATTTTGCATTCACCGGCTTGCGGCTCCTTGACTTTGACAATCATTTGAGCGCGCTTGAAAATGCTCTCGGCTTTTTTGGAAATACTGGCCCCGGCGGCGCGGTAATCCGCGTCCGTAGCCCCGATCCCCTGCCCGGCACTGGCCTGGACTATGACTTTGTGGCCAGCCGCAACAAGCTCCGACACACTCTCGGGCGTTAACCCGACCCGGTATTCATGATTTTTAATCTCTTTTGGTACACCGATAAGCATTTGTATCTCCTTTTGTTTTATGAAGACGATTAGCAAACCCTGTATGAGAACACATCCGTTTTTGCTTGCTATATGCTGATATTTTCGTAAAATCTTCTCCATAACTAAATAAACATAGGAATAAATTCGACTATGGACACAATAGACAAGAAATTACTTCTGGCGGTGCAAAAAGATTGCCGCCGTCCAATCTCTGATTTGGCAAGCGAAGTTGGCCTATCCACATCCGCCGCCCACCGCCGTATTGGGCTTTTAGAAAAGGCCGGGGTTATCGAGAGTTATCATGCTCGCTTGAACGGGCCAAAGCTTGGCTATCAGATCGAATTTTATGTGGAGGTATCGCTTGAGAGCCAAAGCGAGCAAGTGCTTGAAGCCTTTGAGCAAGCCGCACAGGCCCGCCCGCAAATCCTTGAATGTTATCTGATGACCGGCAAGGCGGATTATTTGCTCAAGGTGGCGGTGGAGAACACCCGCGAATATGAGCGTGTCTACCGCCGCACCATCGCCGCCCTGCCCCACGTATCGCGTATTCAATCATCCCTGGTGATGAAAGCCGTAAAACGCTGGGCCGGATATCCGGCGCGGGATTAAACTTATACCCCGAACACACAGAAACCCGATAGGCCGTGGTCAAGATTTTCCTAAGCCAGTACGTTTGGCCAGGCGGGAGCGCTCTTTGGAGTAATTTAAGGCTACCATTGGATAATCAGCAGGCAGGCCCCATTTTTCCCTATAGACTTTCGGGGTCATGCCGTGCTGGGTGCGCAGATGTCGTTTTAACGATTTATAGCTTTGACCGTCTTCAAGACAAACAATGCCGTCATCACCTACGGATTGGTCTATTGGTACGGCGGGCACAGGCTTCTCAGCAGTTTCCTCTTCTAGCATGGTTTGCTCAAGAGCTTGGTAAACTGAACTGATCAAACCTGGTAAAGCGTCCGGTTCAATAGTGTTATTGCTGACATAGGCGGCAACCAGGTCAGTTGTGAGTTCTAGCAGGTTTTCTTTGTCGTCCATTTTATTGCCTAAATATCATGTGCCTATAAAAAATACACAACCAGCAACACCGCCACCAACATGCCAGAAATCATCACGGCGGCAATCCCGCTAGGCGCGTCTTGGGAAAACGTACCTGCCGGGCTGAACACTTGATACATGCGTCGACCGATATTGCTGAAAAAATTCTTGAGCTTATATGTGGCAAAAGCACCAAGGCGCGTCCATATGGCGCTGACCCATTTCACCAAAGCCAAACCAAGACGCCTATATGTCCAGTCGAAATCAAGAATTTGCGCCCGGCGTTCCGCAGGATATAGCCCGTAGCGCTTGAGCAGGGCAAAGGCGAACATCGCCGCCATGATCAATTGCATTTGGAAAATAACATGGCTGGCAGTATAAGGATTGAACTTGGCGGCACCTGCTACTTCGCTCGGCAACAAATTATACAAATACTGCATACCGCCATAAGGGCCGGGTATGGCAAGATAAATACAGAGAAATGCAGTAATGCCCATGGCAGCCAACATATTCCACGGTGCCTCTTTGACGCGTTTGCCGCTGTCATGGGCAAAAAACGTGAAATACGGCACTTTGATCCCGCTATGCTCCAACACCCCGGCAGAGGCAAATAACAGCATCGCAAATACGACAAAATAACCGCCCTCAAACACGGCCGCAAGGATCATGGATTTGGCAACAAAACCGCTAAAGAACGGCACGGCAGAAATCGCCGCCGCCCCGATTATACAAAAAACCGCCGTGTACGGCATGGAGCGAAACAGGCCGCCAAGTTCGGAAGCTTTGATCGTACCGACCCGGTGCAATACCGCACCCATACTCATGAACAACAAGGACTTATACAATATATGGACAACCATATGAGCGGCCGCTCCGTTCAGAGCCAGCTGCGTACCAATGCCAATGCCGCAGACCATATAACCAAGTTGGTTATTCAAACTATAGGACAGCACTTTGCGCAAATCGTTTTCCAACACGGCAAAAAACACCGGGAATACGGTCATCACCGCGCCGATATAGATCAAAATTTCGGTTCCGGCATACCCGCGTGCCAGAGTATAAATTGCCAATTTAGTGGTAAATACCGACAGGATAACCGTGCCCGTCACACTGGAGCGCGGATAAGCATCCTGCATCCAGTTATGCAAGAACGGAAAGCCGGCCTTGATGCCAAAGGCCAGTAAGATCAACCAACCACCCGGCGCATCAATACCGATATTATTAAAGGCATAAGACCCTGTCGCACGGCCATAAATCACCAGCCCGGCCAACAAGAGCACGCCGGACAATATATGCATAGCCAGATAACGCATACCTGCCGGATAGGATTTAGGCCCACCGCGCCAAACAATGAACACAGAAGACAAAGCCAAAATTTCCCAGAAGATAAACAGAGTGATTAAATCCCCGGCAAACACCGCCCCTATACCCGCACCCGTGTAAATAAGCGCACTGGTATCCGTGATTTTGCACTTTTCGTGCAGAGCGAAAATACCGTTCAATATCCCGGCAACACAAAAGATGTAGCCCCAGATAATACTGAGACTATCAATGCGTAATGTGGTCAGCTCAATGTTGGCAAATGACATACTCCCGCCAAGATAGGTGCTTTCATTTTGCGAAAAATATATGGTGTTGATCAACACCAGCGCCAAAGCAGGTGCGCCAACGAGCAGCACTTTACGCAGGTGCGAACTTATGCTCGAGCTTGGGATAAACCCGGCCAAGACACCAGCGGCAATGAGAATAAATGCCGGGCTAAAGGAGGTCAGAAATTCAAACATTATCGCCCTCCCCGTCAACTGGCTCTATATCATCTTCCCCATCTTCGCTATCCTCTCCGTCCTCACCATAATAATTTTCTGGTCGGGACAGGAGTTTAAACAAGGGACGCGCCATCAGCACAACAAAGCTATAGGAGAAAAACCCGATAGCGGCATACCGCAAACCAGACTCCCACAATGTCGGGTATTTCGGCGGATACAAAAATCCGAGGATAGAAAAAATAATCATGCCTGCCAAAGGTATATAGATAAAATTACGCTGGGTCTGCTTGCTACCAAGCCATAAAAACGGCACGGCCGCAGGATGGGCTTCGGCGCGGTCAACGATCTCTTGCGGCGTTAAAGTGGGTTTATTATTATCACTCATCACAGACCTCCGGTCATATGGGCAGGCAGTATGGGTTTAAGGTAATCCACCAACGGGCCTATGAAAAAGAACAAGACGAATGCGCCGCCAGCCGTAAACACGGGCGTAAAACGGACAAGGCGGTGTTTGCTTAGCTGGGCCGCAATTTGTGCATCCGAGCGCGGGTTGTCAGGCTTGAGCAAGAACCCCCGTGCGGCAACCGGTATCAGATAAGCAACATTCAGTAGTGAAGACAAAATCAACACCCACAATATGGCCTGTTGCCCGGCATCGAGCGCCCCCATCATCAAGAAAAACTTCGGCCAGGAACCACCCATAGGCGGCACACCAATAATCGACAGCGCACCCACCAAAAACGCACCAAACACCCAGGGCATGGAACGCCCCAGCCCGTTCAAACTGCTGATTTCCGTGCGGTGTACCACCGTATAAATCGCGCCCGCACACATAAACAATGTGATCTTGCCCCAGGCATGCATAATGATCTGCAAGCCGCCGCCAACAATGGCAAATGACGTGGCCAGCATGGCCCCCAGCGTAATATAGGCCAACTGGCTGATGGTGGAATAGGCCAGCCGTGCCTTGAGATTATCCTTGCGCAAAGCAATGATCGAGGCCAGCACAATGGTAATGGCGGCCACCCAGACCAGCACCGTGCTGGCAGGTGTCTCGCCCATCAAATCCGGCCCGAAAATATAAACCGTGACCTTCAGCATGGTGAACACACCGGCCTTGACCACTGCAACCGCATGTAACAGCGCACTAACCGGGGTTGGGGCCACCATAGCGTTTGGCAACCAAGGATGGATCGGCATCAAAGCGGCCTTGCCAATCCCAAATGCAAACAGGAACAATAATATACTGGCGGCAAATGTAGAAAAACCGTCCGGGAAAATGCCGCCGACCTGAAAATCGGTGGTTCCGGCCAAAACATGGGTGACGACGATAGCAGGCAGGAGCAACCCGAGCGACGTCGCCATCAATATCATCAGATAAATCCGTCCACCCTTTTTGGCCTTAGCATCACCCTTGTGGGTGACGAGCGGGAAGGTTGACAGGGTCAGGATTTCGTAAAACACAAACAGGGTGATCAAATTGGCAGAGCTGGCAATACCCATGACGGCGGAAATGGCTATGGCCACACATATGTAAAACCGCGTCTGGTTATTCTCTTTATTGCCGCGCATATAGCCAATGGTGAAGACCGTATTGACCAACCAAAGCGAGCTGGCAATGGCGGCAAATACGGCACCCAAGGGTTCAAGCTTTAGTTTAAGTTCAAACCCGCCAGCGAATTCTATCAAGAACAATTCAGGGCGGTTGTCGGGCGAAAGCCCCACATGATGCACCAGCCATATGACCGTACCCAACAAAAGCACACCCGCAAGTATCGAAACGGCTTCGCGCACATTTGGCCTGCTCCCGACAACGGGAATAAGCACCGCCGCGACCGCAGGGATAAGTAATATCAATATAAGAGCTAATTGCGCGGTCATATCAATGCCCTCCCGTGCTTGGTATGGCTGGTATGGCTGGCATGGTTTCGCGGATTAGCAATATTGGCCCATCATTCAAAACCTGTGCGGCGCCTTGGGCCAAAGACATAGGCCAATGGGAATTTATACCAAATGCCACCGATGCCAGCGCCAACGTCCATAAAGGGATCAGCATCATCAAAGGTGCTTCATTGCGCTTTATGTATCTGTCATTGATTTTCGGAACAGGCTGAAAATAAGCTTGCTCGATCATACGGCCAACATAGACAATGGCCAAAACGGACGACACAACGATGACACCGATAGCCCACCACCAGCCATTTTCCGCCGCAGCCTGCACTAGGGCCAATTTAGATACAAACCCGACCGTTCCCGGCACACCGATTAAAGACAAACCCGCAATTGTGAACCCGGCCATAGTCCACGGCATGGTCTTACCAAGCCCGCGCATGTCCGAAACTTTTGTAATACCAAAACGGTACCAAAATGCCCCAACTGCCAAAAACAAAGCCCCCTTCATGACGGCGTGATTAAGGATGTGCAAATAACCAGCGGTCAAGCCAAGCGTCGTGGCCATACCGATGCCGAGTAAAATATACCCGACCTGGGCCACAGAAGAAAACGCCAACACCCGGCGAATATCACTTTGGAAAATCGCCTGTAAGCTGGCCGCCAACATGCCGATAGTACCCAGGCCCGCAATTATGACCATCAAAGCCGTACTGATAAAGTCCCAGCTTGGATCAAAGACGGTGAATGTGAAACGCATCAGTAAATACAGGGCCGCCTTGGTGGCCGTGGCCGCCAGAAATGCCGTGAAAAAACTGGGCGCATAGGCATAGGCAGTTGGGAGCCAAGTGTGCAGGGGAAACATGGCCAATTTCAAACCAAGCCCGATGACGATAAACGCAAATGCCAATTGCACGACCCGGTCACCGGGGCCTATGTCTTGCAACACCCGCGCCATATCCATCATGTTAAGCGTCCCGGTTTGCATGTATAAAAACCCGATGCCAATGACGAAAAATGTCGCGCCAATACTACCCATAATCAGATAATTAAAGCTGGACGGCAATGCCCGGCGGTCACGGCTGGAACCCATGGCAACCAGCGCATAGGTCGAGATACTGGATATCTCTAAAAATACGAATACATTAAACGCATCCGCCGTTGCCACCATGCCCATAAGCCCGGCAAAACTGAGCAAAAATACCGCATAAAACGTACTGCGTTTCTTAGGCCCGACCTCGGCGACCACGCTGGGTAAAGCATAAATCGTGCATATAAATGCCACGACAGATATCAGCAATAATATGGGCGCGTTTAGCGCATCGACACTGTAGGCAATCCCCAAAGGTGGTTTCCACCCGCCCATAGCATAGCCAATAGGGCCGTGGGAAATGACCTGCAACAATAAGCCCAAAGACATCAAACCGCTTAGGCCGGTGACAATCCATGTGGTCGCCCATGACAATTTTTCGCTAGGGCTGAGGGCCACCAGGGCACCAAACATCAACGGCAGGACGACAATAGCCGCAGGCCCGTGGACAAGCACCCATTCAGGGAAAAGAGACAGCAAATCCATTAGCGCGAAACTCCCTCAAGATTATCTTGGTAATTATACGCGTCGATTTCGTCTTCTTCGATACTGCCGTATTCTTCGCGGGTGCGCACCACCAAAGCCAGACCAATGGCCAAAGTCGCTACCCCGACCACAATGGCGGTCAGGATTAAAACATGGGGCAATGGGTTGGAGTAAATAATCTCGGCTGTCTTCTCAACCGTTTTATAGGCCGCGTCCGCACCATCCCCCGCTTTGGCATAACTGTCGCCATATCCGTGCAGTTCTTTCTTGGAAAGAACCGGAGGTCGCCCGCCTGTTACCTTGCTTAGGCTGATATACAAAAGGAAAACCGATGTTTGAAACACCGAAAGACCGACCAGTTTTTTGATCATATTATGGGAAGCAAAAACGGCAAAAAGTCCGGTCATCATCAAAACAATAACCACGGCAAAATTGAAATGCTCAAACACCATTGTCATGACTTGTCCCCATCCACCGGATTGGGGCTGTGTGAGCCCCGGCGCGAACCCCCACGCGAACCAAAGGCATAAAAAATCGCCAAAATGACACTGGTCACTGTTAAGAGCACACCAATTTCCACCGCAAATATACCCCAATGCTGCCCGGCAGCATGGGTGCTGTCTGGTGCGAACATAGTGTAATTGAGATATTCACCGCCCAGCAGCCATGTGGCCACCCCGGTACCGCCAAATACCAACACGCCCAAACTCATAATGATACGTATCCAGGACGGCGGTACCACGCGTTTGGCTTCGTCCAGACCGAATATCAATGCATAAAGTATAATGGAAGACGCAAATATCACCCCGGCCTGAAACCCACCGCCTGGCCCATAATCACCGTGGAAATGCACATAAAGCCCATAAACGGCAATGAGCGGGATCAGAAGTTTGGCGACAACCCGCAAAATAACATGCTGGTTTTCGCTGCGCTCAGGCATTGGTTTGAATCTTGTCTTTGATTGGGGCTTCATGATGCATCCTCCGCACCGATTTGGCTAACGTCCTGCCCATTAGGCTTGGCCCGCCATTTACCAGCATTGCCGTTTAGGCCGAGTAAAAGCACAATACCAAGTCCGGCCACAAAGACCACGACCGTCTCGCCAAATGTATCATAGCCCCGGTAACTGGCAAGTACGGCGGATACGACATTGGGGATGATAATCTGGCTCTTGGTCGCCTCGACATATTCAACCCCAAGGGTCGCATTGGCTATAGAATTTGGATCCCCGAACACGGGCATGTCGCCGATGGCATAAAACATGGCCATCCCGGTTATGACAACAATAAACAAAGGCGCCCATTGCCTGCGCATGGGCACGGGCTTAACCTCACGTTCGGTCAGAAGCATGGCACCAAGCATCAAAACCGTGGAGATACCCGCACCAACGGCAGCTTCAGTAAAAGCCACATCTACCGCATCCAAAGACACGAACCAGGCGGCGGAAATCAGAGAATACACACCTTGCAACATGACAATGGCAAACAGCGAGCGCAAACGCACTACGGCAAAGGCCACCACGACCAGCATGGCCAGTAGGCCAACATCCAAAATAAATGCCGGAGTTAGGAAGTTCATGTCTTTGCCTTCGGTTTCTTCGCTGCTTGGGCTTTTTTCGCTGTTTTGGCGGGGGCTTTTCTTTTGGCTTTGGGTTTAGGCTTGGGTTTGCGTTCACCTGGTGCGGGCGCTTTATACTTACCAAGCTTGGGCTTCAGCCCGGACTGCCAGGCCGCCCCGACCACGGCATGGGTGGCGGTTGGGCTGGTCAGGAACAAAAAGAATGCAATAAACACTAATTTTATGCTAGTTTGAGAAAACCCGGCCTGTACAATCAGCCCAAGAAGGATCAGCTCCGCCCCCAAAGTATCCGTAACACCAGCCGCGTGCATGCGTGTGTAAAAATCCGGCATTCTGATCACGCCAATAGCTCCGGCGAGTACGAAAAACACCCCGCCAATCATCAACACCCCTGCAATGAACATCTGTGCCGTGTGGAAAAATTCGCCGCTCATATTGGCGTCTCCTTTTTTTCACTGGCCTTTGGCACTGTATCTTCATCCTCAATAAAATCGTCATCCAAAGATATGCCCAGCGCACTATAGCGGAAAAACTTCAGCACTGCGATGGTGGCAATAAAGTTCATAAGCGCATACAAAATGGCAATGTCTACACCGTCGTCGCGCCCAATGATTAAGGCAAATACGGCCAAGAACAGCACAGTTTTGGTGCCAAAGGAATTCACCGCTAAAATCCGGTCATAAAGGGTAGGCCCGGATAACAACCGCGCCAGCAACAAAGCCATGCCAATCAAGAGAAGAAACGCTGTGCCGATATTTATATAATAGAGCATCTGGGTCATTTGCCGCCCTCATGCTGAATATTGTTACCCGACATAGGGTCGCTAACCGCCCAGGCGGCCCGCTCCCCCATCTCCGCAAAAGCTTTCTGGTCAGTCATGCTTGTCAACAAAGCATGTACAAGTATAGTGTCGTCTTGCATTTCGATAGCAACCGTACCCGGCGTCAAAGTAATGGAATTGGCGAATGTAACCCGACCTATATCTGTGGAATGAGGCATGGGGACTTTGGTCATTGTTGGGGATATTTCCATGTCCGGACTCAGGATAGCTTTAACCACTTCCACATTCGATTTGGTGATCTGCACAAACATCCAGGCAAAATACCCCAAAGATTTTCCGTGAAAATAGGGGGCCGTTTCCGTATCCATGATTTCCATCCGCATAACCATAGCTACCACCAGAACAACTGATATGGCCCCAACGGTCAATAAAACTGGATTATCAAGATAGCCCGACAAGGCCAACCAATAGGCCCCGAGCAGAACTAGCAATATCAGCGCCGAACGTATCATATCTGCTCCCCTCCATTTCCTATTTTGCTTATTTTGGATATTTGAGGGCAACATAGCGACATTCACCAGTCGGGCCAAGCCAAACCGGAAGCATTTTGATAAAAAATTATCTTGACTTGAGTAAAATTTTAGGTGCGATTCCCAAATACTAGGGCAGCGGTGATAGCTGCGGCACCGTAATCTTCTTCTTTCGGGATGAGACCCTTTTTGATATAGCGTAAAACTTCTGGCGTTAGTGACGACGTCAAGGACCAATTCCAGTAACGAAGCACAGTTTGGGCATTATCCGTAGAAATCGCATCAAAGACGGAAATTACATTTTCCAATAACGGGTTAGGCGAACCGTCTGCCATCACTTCGGGCCGCTTCAACGCCCGCCATAACATTGACAGATGCTTGCGGCGCAAACCAGGTGCTTTACACAAAATGGCCAAAGACTCCCCGGTTTTATCGGAAAGTATTTGTGCGCTCGTAGCTGGCTTTATACCGGCAATATACGCAATCTCGTCTGCCAACTCCCGGTTCATTCCAATGCGTGCGGCTTCTTCAATCGCGTTTTCCAGCGTACCATATTTTGACCGCGCCATAGCGGCTCGGTTTCTTTGGCGACGCTCTATGAACTGCAAAGCTTTGCGCACGGGCTCGTCATTCCACCCTTCGGCGGCAGCACGCGGATATAGATCAGCGCAAGTTTGCTGCAAGACGGCGCGAGTGACACCAAAGCGGTGTAAAATAGTTTTACGGGTTTTGCTATCCGCCCACCAAAACATGGTCAAGCCGTGAGAAGGCCGGACTTCATCGCGCTTGACCAAGAGATCAACATAGGGCTGATGCTGGCGCGAAACCGTCAAAATACGTTGTAAAGTCGTTTCGGAAAATTGTGCCCCCTTGTTTTTAAGGAGCATTTCAACCACATCTTCTTCCAGAAACTCTGCCAGAACATCAACCACAGCATCGGATATATGTCGGCGCTGGGAAATTGTAAGACGGTGTTCGGTAGAAACCTTGCGTGCAATCTGGATCAAATCCGAATCGGTCAAGCTTTTGCTGCTTTCCAATACATGTCGGGCGACTTCAATGTCGTCTTTGGCAAGAAGAACCAATATCGTGCGCGGGGCTTCGTTAAGCATCACCAATCGTTTGGCGACACTGGCACGCAGTTCAATATCCGCGTCGCGCAAAAGTTCCACCAACACATCACCAGCCATATGACGTTCTTGCGGTGGTAATTGGCTAGACGGGATACAGATGACATCCGACAAACGCTTGGCCAAAGCGCGGCGCACCGTACTTTGCTGCGGGGTTTGTTCGTCAGCTTGCTCGCTTAGTTCAAGAGCTGGTGCTGTTGACATGGTCGTCCTTTATTCATTACCTAGTTATACGAAAAATCTAGTGGCATTCTATTAACCAAATGTATATGAAATGACGCTTATTGCGCCTTTCATCCAAAGACATACCAGAGACATATATGCCGATTTTCGACCAGAAACTGACCCCACCAAGAGCTAGCAAGCGTCCAAGAACTATCGGCCAACTGGGTCGGGAGCGGGTTGATAATTATGCCTGGCTCAAGGATGAAAACTGGCGCAAGGTCATGGATGATCCCGGCGTGCTGGACGCGGATATTCGGGCCTATCTTGAGGCAGAAAACAAGTACGTCAAGGCTGTGATGGTCGATACAAAATCTTTGCAAGCCAAGCTTTTGGCCGAAATGAAGGGCCGCATAAAAGATGATGACAGCTCCGTACCCTCGCCGGACGGCCCATGGAGTTATGCCCACCGCTTCCGTCCTGGAGATCAGCACGGCGAATATTACCGGATAAAACACGGGCAAACGGATGCTAAAGGCGAAACCTTGCTAGATGCTGATGCATTAGCATCGAAGGCCAAAAAACAAGGATTTTCATTTTTTGATCTTGGCGGGGTGAGCCATTCAGACGACCACAAATACTTGGCCTATGCCGTCGATGTCCAAGGTGCTGAACGCTACGAAATCACTATATTGGAGATTGAAACCGGCTTGCCTGTCACCAAACCTATAGACAACACCGCCGGGGATTTCGTTTTTGCTGATGATCGTGATGATGATAGCCTGACCCTGTTTTGGGTCGAGCGCGACGACAATAACCGTCCGGCCAAAGTTTGGCGCAAAAACATACTGGACAAGGCAGACAAACCCGTCTTGATATATGACGAGCCGGACGCCGGGTTTTTTGTCTCCCTCGGCGGGTCTGATACCGGAGATTTTGTCGAGATAAATTGCCATGATCATACCAGTTCCGAAACCTTGCTAATCCCGGCCAAAACGCCAACCATTGCACCAATATGCGCCGAACCCCGTGTGCGTGACCGGGAATATGATCTACACGACCACGCAGACGATTTTTATATCCTGACCAACACGGGTGGTGCTACTGATTTTAAAATTATGCGCGCCAAACAAGCAAGTCCAGGCGCCACCCATTGGCAAGATTTTATCCCCCATACGCCCGGTACGCTTATCCTCGGGTTGGAGACGTATAAAGGCTATCTGGTCAGGTTGGAGCGTATCAACGCCCTGCCCCGCATCATTATTCGAGATTTAAGCACGGACGAAGAAACAACCATCAGCTTTGATGAGCAAGCCTATGCGCTTGGCCTGATGGGCGGGTATGAATTCAAGACCAAAACATTGCGCTTTAACTATTCGTCTCCGACCACGCCGGGACAGGTTTTCGATTATAACATGCAAACGGGTGAGCGCATCTTACGCAAAACCACGCAAATACCGTCTGGGCATAGTCCTAAAGACTACAAAACCGAACGCATCCAGATCAAAGCCCGCGACGGCGAGAGCATCCCCGTCACTATAATCATGGGCGCAAATTTTAAACGAGACGGTAAAGCACCGTGCTTGCTCTACGGTTATGGCTCCTACGGCATCACCATATCGGCGGCGTTTCGTACAAATCTATTGTCGCTTATTGATCGCGGTTTTGTCTATGCTATCGCTCATATCAGGGGCGGAAAATCCAAAGGCTATGACTGGTACACCAAAGGCAAGCTTAAAACCAAGCAAGCTACGTTCGATGATTTCGTCGATGTTGGGCACGGTTTGGCGAAGATGGGATATACCAGTGAAGGCCACATCATCGCCCACGGAGGTTCTGCGGGCGGCTTGCTCGTGGGGGCCGCCGTCAACCAGGCACCGGAGCTGTTCGGCGGTGTCATTGCCGCCGTACCGTTCGTGGATGTACTCAATACAATGAGCGACGAAAGCTTGCCCTTAACCCCGCCGGAATGGCCGGAATGGGGCAATCCGCTAACGGATAAAGCCGCCTACGATACCATAGCCAGCTATTGCCCCTATACCAATGTCAAAGACCAAGCCTACCCGCCAATGTTGATTACGGCGGGCCTAACCGACCCCCGCGTCACCTATTGGGAGCCAGCTAAATGGGCCGCAAAACTCCGCGATCACCAAAAATGTGACGTACCCATATTGCTAAAAACAAACATGGACGCCGGGCATCAGGGTGAACCAGGAAGATATGACAGCCTAAAGGAAACCGCGTTTGAGTACGCATTTGCGGTGAGCTTGGCGGAGGGGTTTGGGTGATAATAAGGTTTGGGTAAAAGGGTCTTAGTCTTCAACCTGTATCTTGCTGAGCAAGAAGAATGCAAGCACACCAAAAAGACAGATTGCTGAAACAATAATAATAAACGCGATTGTACCACTCATTTTTTTGGCTCCTTGATTAAAGTATATATAAGTATTGATACTCCTAATGTCAAGATTGAGCTGATACCCGCAGCCAATGTTGCTGCAACATTAAAATCTCCAGGGTTTCGTAATGGTTCAATGAGCGCCACCGCCATTAAACCCAAGGAAATAGTTCGAAACCATACAGACATAGATTTTAGCGCCTCATTACGTGCCGTAAAATTCAGTTTCAGTTTACTTTTCACCTATAAACACCCCTAAACGCCGCGTCCAAATCTGCGATTAAATCGTCCGGGTGTTCCAGGCCTATGGATATTCTGATTAAGCCTTCCGTTAGCCCGCCTTGTTCGCGTACATCTGCCGGGATGCCGGAATGGGTTGTGGATGCAGGGTGGGAGACAAGACTTTCTGTGCCACCGAGACTTACGGCAGATTTAAACAAAGATAAGCCGTTGATGATTTTAAACGCATCTTGTCTGCTGCCGTCAATAACAAAGGAAAATGTTGAACCGGGGCCGGAGCATTGGCGTTTATATATCTCTTGATACCGCTCATCATCAATAAACTCAGGATGCAGGACTTTGGTTTTGACATAAGGATTATCAACTAGCCATGCAGCAACTTTAGTCCCGCTTTCTGCCGCACGGGTCATACGTATGGTCAGGGTTTCCAGGGAGCGCGACAATAACCAACATGTATGGGGGTCAAGGTTCATACCCATAGCATTACGAATACCGCGCACCGCTTTGATGGCTTCACCCCCACCAAGAACCGCGCCCGCTATTAAATCCGAATGGCCGCCAACATACTTGGTCAATGAATACACCGATAGATCAATGCCGTGGGCCACAGCCTGCTGGAACACTGGCCCTTGCAAGGTGTTGTCACATACGGTCAATGGCCGCACGCCAGTTTCACGTTCGCATTTTTCCTGGGCCTGTTTGATCAACTCAAAATCATATATGGCATTGGTTGGATTGCCTGGCGTCTCCATATAAATCATCTTGATTGGGCCAAGTTTTTTAGCTTTTTCGATGGCAGCTTCAATGCTGTCCGCGCGCATACCGTCCTGGAACTCCACTGATAAAATCCCGAATTGTGACAACAGATTACGGATCAGGGTCTCGGTACCACCGTAAAGCGGCGAGCCATGAACCAACACATCACCGGGGCGCAATACCGACAAAAACGTGCTGGTAATTGCCCCCATGCCAGACGCACAAACCACGCCCTCTTCCGCGCCTTCCAGAACTGCCAGACGATCTTCGGTAATCTCGGCATTTGGATGGTTAAAGCGCGAATAAATCAACCCGGCACTTTCCCCGGCAGGCAACGGTTTACGGCCTGATACGATATTGAAAAACTCTTCCCCGGCTTCAGCACTGGGGAATGTAAATGTCGAGGTTAAAAACACCGGAGGTTTGACCGAGTTTTCCGAAAGTGTCGGGTCATATCCGTAAGACATCATAAGAGTTTCGGGGTGCAGTTGATGATTGCCGATTTTAGTTTTGTTGTTAATGACGCGTTTCATGGGTTGCTCCTAAATGTTATAAAAATCTCTGTACCAATCGACAAACACTGGAATGCCTTGCTCGATGGTGGTTTTGGGGTTGTAATTAAACGCCGTTTTCGCCTTGGAAATATCGGCAAATGTCTTGGATACATCGCCCATTTGTTTGGGCATGAAGTTTTTCTTGGCTTCCCGGCCACATGTCTTTTCCACCGCATGCACCAAATCCATCAGGGGTGTCGGCGCCGAATTGCCAAGATTATAAATTTCGTGCGGCACATCTTTTTCGTTGATAGTTTGGGGCGGCGTATCCACAATCTGCCCCAGCGCCGTGATAATGTCGTCGATATAGGTAAAATCCCGGGACATTTCCCCGGCGGCGAAAATATCTATGGTCTCGCCTTTCAATATTTTCTCGGTAAAAATCCAGTAAGCCATATCTGGCCGTCCCCAGGCACCATAAACGGTAAAAAACCTGAGACCAGTCATGGGAATCCCGTAAAGGTGGGCATAACTCTCGGATAAGGCTTCCCCGCTAATTTTTGTGGCCGAATAGAGCGACACGGGCTTGATCACCGGATCGCTTTCGCGAAACGGCCCGTCGCTCCGGTCCCCGTACACGGATGAGCTGGACGCATAGACCAGATGTTTAAGGTTCTTGGCGGCGCGGGCAAATTCCAACACATTGGCATAACCACTCAGATTGGAACGCACATAGGCACGCGGATTTTCAATGGAATACCGCACCCCGGCCTGGGCTGCCAAATTAACGATATGAGTGATTGCGTCAGGCGACACCGCACGCTCCAACGCACCATCATCCGCCAAATCAACTTGCGCAAAGCGAAACTGCTCGAACCCTGCCAACCGCTCCAACCTTGCCCGTTTAAGCGCCGGGTCATAATAATCATTAAGGCTATCCACACCCACCACTTGCTCGCCGCGCTCCAGCAGGGCAAGGCAAAGATTATGGCCGATAAACCCGGCAGCACCTGTCACGAGAATTGTCATGGATACTGTTTAGCCTAAACTGGTAAAAGCGAAAGGCTAATCTTACTTCTCAAGACACCAAAGCAAAATTGCTTTTTGCGCATGTAACCGGTTTTCGGCTTCGTCGAACACCACCGAATTTGGCCCGTCTATGACCGAGGCCGAAACCTCCTCACCCCGGTGCGCGGGCAAGCAGTGCAGGAATAACGCATCATTGGCGGCACATTCCATCAGCGCATCATTGACCTGCCAATCCGCAAGGTCGCTCATGCGCTGATCAATATCCGTATCCCCCATGGACACCCATGTGTCTGCGATCACCACATCAGCACTTTGACAGGCTTTCCTGGGGTCTGCAATCAATTCAATATGCGCACCTTCAGCCCGCGCCCGCTCAACCATTTGCCCAGCCGGGCCGTAACCTGTTGGCGTGGAGATGACCAATTGATAGCCAAATTTAACGGCCCCGTTGATAAAACTCACGGCGACATTATTACCGTCTCCGACCCAGGCCAGGCGCAAGCCTTTTAGGTCGCGACCTTGTTCCTCCAATGTCATCAAATCGGCCATAATCTGGCACGGATGATTATAGTCGGTCAGGCCATTGATTACCGGGACATTGGCGTTTTGCGCCAGCGCCACCAAAGCATTATGATCATTGGCCCGTAGCATAATCCCGTCGACAAAACGCGACAAAACTTGCGCCGTGTCCTCAATAGTTTCCCCGCGTCCCAATTGCATATCACCCGCACTGGTAAATATGGAGCTACCACCCAACTGGGTCATCCCTACCTCGAAAGAAAACCGTGTGCGGGTCGAGCTTTTCTCGAACAACATGGCCAACACATGCCCGGCCAAAGGCGCATCACTATCCGCCGCTCCCTTTGGCATACCGGCGCGGGCTTTTTTGCGGCGGTGGGCTTCGCCCAGAATTTCGCGTAACGCACCCGCGTCCATATCCGTAAGGCTCAAAAAATGTCTGGTCATATAGTCTATCCGCAACCTTTAAAAACGAGTGCAATAGCTATAATAGACTTTATATGCAATGTAATTCAGGGATAAATTCTACGTCATTCATCTGGTCTTGCTCCCATACCTGCTCGGAAAATTCAATGTTGTCTTGTTTGAGCAAGCGCAATATCGGATCATAGATATTTGCCGAAACAGGCAAAACCATGCCAGTTTGCGTGATATGGCCATCCACAATCAATTGTGCCGCCATAGCCGCTGGCAGACCGACCGTTACCGCCATAGCGCTTGAACCGCCTGGCTCGCCGATAGATTTGAACAAGGCGGAGCGGTAATATTTCGTACCGTCCTTGCGTTTAATGATGAATTTGTGTTGCAAGATAATCATGTCTTGCTCACCGTCCAGATAGGGCAATTTCGCCAACAGTAAATCACAAAATACGTCCACTGGTGTTAACCCGGCATGTATGGGGTTATCTGAAAATACACCGAGCCAGTCCAGCGCCTGCCACGGCTTATCCGGTGCATTATCGCGCAATGTTTCCACCGAAGCACCGCCATTGAGAATGGATATATATTCGTTCCATGTTGTGGTATTTGATACACTGACATTTTCGAGACCAAACAGGCCCAGCGTTTTGGCCAATTGCATGACCGCGCAAAATCCGGGATAACGCAATGTGCCGCGTATCAGCGTATTCACTTCGGGGATATTATAGATGTCTTTATACAGAAGCGAATTACGGTTGGGGTAGCATTCCAAATCAAGACCACCAATACGGACAGGTTTAGCCCAGTTCATCAAATTCTCAGACGCAATGATTTTGTTTTTACCTGCTTGCTTATACCGCGCCTCATTGAGCAAAACCAAAATAGCACCCTTGGGGTTCCAAGAAAATTTATAACCCAGCGGATTATCATTATCATCTGGTGCGGGAAGTCCGCCGCACCAAGATACGAAAGCCTCGATCTGCTCACCCTTAGCATGGGCCGCATCAATGATCTGCATGGCGCTAAGGTGGTCTATGCCCGGATCAAGCCCGATTTCGTTTAAGATGGTTATGCTCGCTGCTTCCGCTTGCGCCGATAATGCCAACATCTCGCCCGACTGGTAGCTGGCACTGACCATGTGGGTTTTCGCCCCAATACAAGCTTTGGCCACCAAGGGGTGAAAGGTTGGCGGCACCATAGACAATACCAGGTCAAAATCTGCGGCGCGGTTTTGCAGGGCTTGCGCATCTGTAACGTCTATCAACTCTGCGCTAGCATTCTTGAACGGTGCCGCCAAATCCTGTGCCGCAGCCAAAATATTATTGGCAATCACGATAGTGTTATCCACCCGACGGCACAAATACTCCACCAAAGGTGCCACCACCAACCCCGCACCCAAAACCAAAAATTTCGCCATAATTTCCTCCTGTTCAGACCAGATTAGACCAAACCACAAACCATTGACAGCCTGTTATTACACCTTGTTCATAGCATTACTAAATCCCTGAAAACATCTTGACAAACACACTTTTTTCTTTATTTCTGTAATTACAGAAGTTACAGTAAGGATGTTATCATGAGACTTACCCCGACAACCGAAAAGTTTATTGTCCATTGGGGCGAAATGGGGAAGCAATGGGGGGTAAGTCGCTCGGTAGCCCAGATACAGGCTTTGCTATACCTGTCCGAACGCCCCTTACATGCCGAGCAGATCAGCGTCATCCTTGACCTGGCCCGTTCAAATGTTTCCACCTCCCTCAAGGAACTTTTAAACTGGCGGCTTATCATCCGCACACAAATCCTGGGTGACAGGCGCGACCATTATGAGGCCGTCAAAGACAATTGGGAAATTGTCATGCGTATTTCCGAGGGCCGGAAAAAACGCGAAATCGACCCGACCCTGCACATGTTGCGGCTTGTCGCCAACAACACCCAATATGACCATGAAGTCACCCCGGAGCAAGCCGCGCAAATTGACGAACTGGTCGGATTTATGGAAACCATGACCAGTTGGTATGACGACATCCGCACCGTGCCCAAAGAGAAACTGATCCGCCTGATGAAAATGGGCGCAAAAATCGCGAAATTTATCGGTCGATAGATATGACACATGCAATTGATCGCAACGCAAATATCCCCATAGACAAACCCGTATTAAAAGACCGCGCACCCGACTTCGAGAAACTAACAGGCGCAAAGGGTTGGGCCCGTCTGCACCCGGCTATCCGAAAGCGGTTCTCTGACCATAATTTGCGGGTGACATATCCCGGCACACTGAAGGTACAAACTTCACGCTTCGGATTTTTGTTTGCCGTTCTCCTCTACCCATTTGGCAAGCCCCTGCCCCTCGCCCGCGCCCGGTCGTTTGTCGCAGAAGTCAAGGTATTTCCCGACAAGCGCGGCGGTGTGGTCTGGCAACGCAATTTCCTGCGTCCCAACCAAACCCCTTTACGTATCGAAAGCGTCAAGCAATTGGGTGCGGACGGCGGGCTGATGGAATGCATCCGCCCCGGCCTACTGGGCGGTATCGGCATGGGATTACGCGTTTACGAACAAGACAGTGCACTCAACTTTGCCAGTACATATTACTTTCTAAGATGGGGAAGACTTCGCCTGCCCATACCGCTCTGGCTCACACCCGGACGCACCTTGGTCGAACATATTGACGAAGGCGGCAAAAATTTCCGCTTCCGCCTCACCATGACCCATCCACTCTTTGGCCGCACGGTCTACCAAGACGGTTTATTTAGCGATCTGGAGAAAGTCTAAACCGCTCGTCATTCGGTGGATCTCCGCTTCGAGCGACGAGCACCTCCCACAGCTACGCCCATAACGAGACAGTATCAGGGGGCCCATGCAAAGGATAATCGTCAAGAGTGAAGTCTTCCTGTCCGGGTAATGTGGGCGACTCAATCTCCTAAAAAACCAGTAACTTTTGCGAAAATTTAATTGAAATCAGAAGTAAATTCAAGTGTATCTACGTATATAGCTGAATACACAATTCGTAAATATCCCCACAGACAAAGTTTTGACTTTAGCCGATCGGGCCAAAGGTCTTTTGGAAATTTCGTTTAAGAGCGGCCTCCACATCCTCCGTGCTGGCCTCTACCCCTAGCGCCGCCAGACTGGTAACGCCATGTTCGCTGATGCCGCACGGAACGATGCCGTCAAAATGGGATAAGTCCGGGTTTATATTGATAGATATGCCGTGATAGCTGACCCACTTACGGATGCGCACCCCAACGGCAGCGACCTTGGCTTCGCTTTTTTGTCCTTGGCTATCCACCATATCCACCCAAACCCCAACCCGCCCGGCCCGCCTGTCGGCCACCACGCCAAAATCCGCCAATGTCCCAATTACCAAATCCTCAAGCCCGGCCACAAAAGCCCGCACATCCCGTCCGCGTTTCCTAAGGTCGAGCATGAAATACCCAACCAACTGCCCCGGCCCGTGATAGGTATATTGCCCACCCCGCCCGGTTTTGAACACCGGGAAACGGTCCGGGTCGATAAGGTCAGAAATGTCAGCCGAAGTCCCCGCCGTATATAAAGGCGGGTGTTCCAAACACCAAACCAGCTCATCCATATCCCCCGCCGCAATCGCCGCCGCCCGCGTTTCCATCGTCGTCACCGCGTCCAGGTAAGGCACAGGCGCAGCAGCGGATTTCCACTGCACGGGGGTGGGGGGGGAAACTGAACAAACTGTATTCATAGGAGGGATATGGGGCGCAAGAGAAGATAAATCAAGCCGCAATGAAATACGCTCCACCCGCATATTTCCCTTTGCAAAGCCCCGTAACTTTGCTAACTCCCCCTCACTCATCGTGCGGCCGTGGCGGAATTGGTAGACGCGCAGCGTTGAGGTCGCTGTGGGGTAACACCCGTGGAAGTTCGAGTCTTCTCGGCCGCACCATAACACCACTGATGATGACAGGTTCTCCATATCAGTGCTAAGCCCTTGAATTACTTGGAAAGCTCTCTAATGAGATTAGCCCCTCATGCTTGCCTACGCGCATGGATATGCGAACATGTTCGCTGGATGACAACAATGGTTTGTCCGCTCGTAAATCTGTTCCTATACATGAACCTTTTGGCCATGGCCCGCCCCCATGCGGCTTGATAAAACCGCATGGTTCCTTTGGTATGAATTGATGCGACGTCGTTTGCGGGCAGTCCATTTGATGCTGACACCACGCTTAGAGCGCCCTAGCCGCGCAGCGAAGGTTTTTTCCAGGCTTTGGGCTGGGCGGGCTCATCCAGAGGTATTTGTGCGATTGCATTTGTATAATTGCTCATCAACTTTACGGCAAGGCCTTGCACAACTTCTAGCGCGCTTTGTTCAGTATAG
>JAESQN010000043.1 GCA_016765135.1 Robiginitomaculum sp. | reverse complement strand
GTTCAACAAGAGGGCATCCCCCAGCAAACATTTTGCGAAACTTGAGTTAGACATAAGAATACTACCTCTCCCGCTTTTATCCTTTAGGGCATTCCCCTGAAGAGGGGAATCCAGTGGGATGTCCAAAACAACACAAATATATAACGAGAACACCGACCCACCACTCAACATGAAGGTGGATACCCGCCTGCGCGGGTATGAGCGGGGTGTGGGAGTGGTTATTGTCACAATAAGAACCTGAAATTAATGCTGGCTATCATCATAGCGGTCATCAAATGTCAGGTTACCAAACTTGGTCAGCGGCGCTTCAAATGATAGCTTGACCGTGCCAATGGCACCGTGACGCTGCTTGCCGACAATGACCTCGGCCTTGCCGTGCAGGACCTCCATAGCTTCTTGCCATTTCATGTGCTCCTCAGTGCCTTCTCGGGGTTCGGTGCGCGACACATAATATTCTTCCCGGTAAACGAACATCACCACATCGGCGTCTTGCTCAATGGAACCAGATTCGCGCAAATCCGCGAGCTGCGGTTTTTTATCGTCGCGTTGTTCAACTTGCCGCGACAATTGCGCCAGAGCCAAAACCGGTACATTCAATTCTTTGGCCAGGGCTTTTAACCCCATTGTGATCTGGGTTACTTCTTGCACACGACCATCATTTGATCTGCCGCCAACGGTAAGTAATTGTAAATAGTCCACAATGATAAGATCAAGACCAACCATGCGCTTGAGCCGCCTGGCCCGCGCCGACAATGCGCCAATGGTCAAACCACCCGTGTCGTCAATATGGAGCGGGATTTTCTCAATGGCTTCAGCAGCTTCGCGCACATCCCCGTATTGGGTTTCGGTGATTTCGCCGCGCCTGATTTTGTTGGACGGGACTTTGGATTGTTCTGCCAGCAATCGTGTGGCCAATTGCTCGGACGACATCTCCAGGGAGAAAAACCCGACCACGCCGCCCTCAACAGTGCGCATGATGCCTTTCTCGTCTTTCTCGGCCTTATAGTTTTTGGCCACATGGAAAGCGATATTGGTCGCAAGGGCGGTTTTCCCCATAGATGGTCGCCCGGCCAAGATGATCAAATCAGATTTATGCAGCCCGCCCAATTGCCTGTCCAAATCAAGCAACCCAGTACCAAGACCAGACAACCCGCCGTCGCGTTCATAGGCGGCAGTGGCCATCTGGATAGATGTCATGAGCGCCTTGTCAAAGCCGATAAACCCGCTTTGCACGGCACCTGTCTCGGCTAGCGAGAACAATTGCGCCTCGGCCTCGGTGATTTGGATGCGCCCGTCGTTTTCGTTTTCCGGATCTTCGGCGTTTGATTTGATATCGCCGCCGAGCCGGATCAATTCACGGCGCAAGGCCAAATCAAATATCAGCTTGGCATATTCAGGCGCCGCAGACCCGTCTGGCCGTCCCTCCAGCAATAAAGCCAGATAATCAATGCCGCCAATATCCACCAAGGTTTCGTCCTGGGAGAAGCGGTTTTTAAGCACAATCGCATCAGCCAGCTTGCCGTGTTCGATTAAAAGAGAAACACTTTCGAAAATGCGCACATGTACCGGGTTATAGAAATGCTGGGCGGTGACGATTGCGCTGACCCGGTGATAGACCTCATTATCATACAAGATTGCACCCAAAAGTGCCTGTTCAGCCTCGATACTGTTAGGGATCAAGTCCTCAGCATCAATGCCGTCCTCGTCAAATTGTTCCAAAACATCCGCCATGGGAGCATGGCTAACACGAAAATTACGGCGGCGCTATCGCCGACACAAATATTTTCGCAGTAATGTGTGGGTAAAACGCGAGGCCTGTGGATAATTCGCAATAATTTATTGGTAATAACAGCCCTATCTGCACTTATATTTAAAGCAACTTCCCTTTATTTAAAGCAACTTCCCTTGCATATATTTGGCTGCGAATGTGCGGGTTACATTGACTTTTTCGCTAGCCGCTTTTTGGTCCAGCCCGATAATGAGACGGCGTAGAGCGTTCACCGACCTGTCGGTATGGCTTAATAAATATGCGATCAAACTATCCGAAACGACTAAGCCTCTGTCTTTAAATAATTTAGCTATAATTGCATGCAAAACGTCCTCGTCTGGCTCTTGCAGCCGCGCTATTTGTAGATTACGCAAGCGCGAACGCAAGTCCGGGAGTTGTACTGGCCATGTTGCCGGCATATCACGCGTGCAAAGAAGCAAGGCCCTTATTTCCCCGGTAATCACCAGGTTGATCAGTGTAAAAAGCGCGTATTCATCCGCTTGCGAACCATTGTCGATCCAAAGCGCCCTGCCCCGGTAATCTCTACGCGGTACGAAACCATCAGCGCCGTCCAAAACTATGGCATTTTCCCGTTCGGCCCACATGTGCCCCAAATGGGTTTTACCGCAACCTTTCGGCCCAACAATTACCAAAATTTGGTTGGCCCATTTTTGACTATCAGAAAGCGCATTTACGGCTTCGGCATTTGACGCTCCATGAATAAATGCGGCCGCGCTATAATCTGGAGGAGAGGCTAAATCGAAGGGGATTTGCATACTCATAAACGCCTTAAAAAGTACCAGTACGGGTTAAAACCATGCCCAGAGCCTCGTCCTTGCGCAAGGACACACCCTTAAAGGCCAATTCATTGCGCAAGCGCTCCATATCACCGCCGTAGCTGAGATACATCATCGCACCCGACTTAGACAAAGCTATCAATTGAGCGGAGCGGATTTGCGCCGAGCCATTGATCACATCTTGCAGTTCAATCCAATCGGCATGGGTGCGGTACAAGATGGAAACGGGTAAAGTTATTGTTCGCGCATCAACCGCCTGGACGGAGTTGGCCTTCCAATCGTCTTCAACCTTGCGCACCACTTGTGCTACGGTTTCGGCAGCACTGAACCCTCTGACACGGCCAAGGTTACGGCTACTGCCAGCATCAAGCGACACATCAACAATGCTGCTGGAATATCCACCATTTTGCAGGCGGGCATTTACAATCAAAATTTGCTGAACACCGTAAATACGTCCAATGGACTGCAAGGTTTTCATATCTAGCTTGCTGGCGTCCGGGTTTGCCACGATACGAAATACATCTGTATTGGGCGTAATCGTCTGCATTGGTGTGAGCACATTATTGATATTGGTTTCGCGCCAGGCATGGCTCCACGGGTTTGGCTCCCACAGCCCGGTATCTTGCATCATCGGAATGACCAGACGTTTGCGTGATTGGGTGTCGATCAGGCGCAAACCTTTAGCGCGCAAATATTGTTCTACCGCCGCACGGTTAAACGCCACTGTAATATCACCAAGATAGCGGTTGGCGGATCGTTTTTCATTGGAAATTTCAAGGGCGCGGATCATCTTCGCTCCGTCTTCTTGGGCAACTCCCAGAAACCCTTTGGCACGGCGGTCCGTAGCCAAGGTCAAACGCTCGATCAATAAATTGGCAGCCGCTAGTTGGCCCTGGGCTATGGCCAGGGTTTGCGCTTCCAGAGCATTTTTCGCATGTGCATCCACATGCACGCCGCTAACCGTATAAGGATCGCTCGCAAATGCGTTCACGCACAGGGATATAGCCAACAAAAATCCGCCAAGTAGTTTAATGAACATACGACACCTTCTAATGATTTACATCATACTAACCTAAATTAGGGCAATATAAAGACCAGATTTATAGAGATAAGCAGGTATGTTGGCTTGAGTTATCGCGCTAACCGTTCCATTAAGCGGGAGGATTGTGAAAGTTCGAATCATGACGACTGAAAAAAAACCGCTGAGCTATAAAGATGCTGGTGTTGATATTGATGCCGGAGAGGCATTGATCGACAAGATTAAACCACTGGCCGCCAGTACGCGCCGCCCCGGTGCTGATGCGCAACTTGGCGGATTTGGCGGGGCCTTTGACTTGAAACGCGCCGGGTTCTCCGACCCGATTTTGGTGTCCGGCACGGACGGTGTTGGCACTAAATTACGCATTGCCATTGATAGCGGGAGGTTGGACACGGTCGGGATTGATCTGGTGGCCATGTGCGTGAATGATGTGTTGGCACAGGGTGCGGAGCCACTGTTTTTCCTGGATTATTATGCAACGGGCAAACTTGACCCGGACGTGGCCGCTTTGCTGATTTCGGGTATTGCCGAGGGATGCCGACAATCCGGGTGCGCACTTATAGGCGGCGAGACGGCGGAAATGCCCGGCATGTATGCGGGTGATGATTTTGATTTGGCCGGATTTGTCGTAGGCGCGGCGGAGCGCGGCAATCTATTGCCGCTTGAAGACGAAATGAAGACCGGTGATATGCTCATTGGTATATCCTCCAGCGGGCCCCACTCAAACGGCTATTCGCTTATTCGTAAAATCGTCGAAATATCGGGTCTGGGCTGGAACGCCCCTGCCCCGTTCGCTCCTGCACAAACATTGGCCGAAGCCTTGCTGACGCCAACAAGGATTTATGTCAAAGACTTGATGCCTTTAGTTAGGCAAGGCGCAATCAAAGGTCAGATTAAGGGGTTGGCCCATATTACGGGCGGCGGCATTACTGATAATGTACCGCGTATGCTCCCGAACCATTTGCGGCCCGAAATTGATTTCACCACTTGGCCGCGCCCGCCAGTATTTTCCTGGTTGCAAGAAATTGGCAGTGTCGAGGAGGCAGAGCTTCGCCGCGCTTTTAATTGCGGTATCGGTATGGTTTTATGTGTTTCCTCCGAAGACGCAGCCAGCGTTTTGGCAAAGCTCAATAATGATAGTGAGCAAGCCTTTATCATTGGCCGCCTATGCGAGTGCTAAGCCTGCCTCCTGTGAAAGTAAACACGGCAATCCTGATATCAGGGGGCGGCTCCAATATGGATGCCCTGATCCGAGCCTCCAAAGCCGAGGGTTATCCAGCCAAAATCGTTTTGGTGATCTCTAACAGACCAAATGCTGATGGTCTGGCTAAAGCCCAAAAACACGGCATCACGGCCATTTGCATTGACCACAAAGACTATAAAACCCGTAAATCCTTTGAGCAGGCACTGGACACCGCTTTGCGAAGCCACAAAACAGAGCTGGTCTGCAATGCCGGGTTTATGCGTATTTTAAGCCCCTGGTTTGTCAAACGTTGGCAAGGTCGGCAATTGAACATTCACCCGTCCTTGCTCCCCAAGTATAAAGGCCTACACACCCATGAACGGGTTTTAGAGGCTGGCGCAACGGAACATGGGTGTACGGTTCATTATATCGACGAAGGTGTGGATACGGGCGGCATCATCGCCCAGGCTACAGTACCAGTATACCCAAACGACACACCGCAAGTCCTGGCCGCACGGGTATTGAAGCAAGAGCATTTGCTATATCCTCAGGTTTTAAAGCAGGTGGCAGAAAAAATCTCAAAGAATGCAAATTAACACTCTATTAGCCAAAAATATGGTTTTAGTGGATTTAACTATTTGGTAACATTATCTCTTGAGATGAATTAAAACATTACCACCTAAGTTCCAGTCTCAAAATATAGTTTAGTGGGATTGGAATTGGTTATGTTTACACGGTATAATTACAAAAAAACGCTTGGTCGTTTCTTCAAAGATACGGCGGGCAGTATGGCTTTAACATGGGCGGTTGCGTCCGTCGGTGTGGTTATGGCCGTAGGGTCGGCCTATGATGTAAGCCAAGTCAGCAAAGCAAAAGCCATTGCGCAACTTGCGGCGGACAATATGGCACTGGCCGCATCCATTGCGGTAGATTCCAACAATGAAAACAGGTATGTGGCAGGACAACTATACCCTTATACGCAACTTGGCGGCCCCGTCGAAGATTTTACGAATTCTATCACCGGCTCAGTGGAATATAATGTCGACGATGACGGTGACGGGGAAGGCAATCTTTTAGCGCGTGCCACTATTACCGGCACTTATCAGCCTGCATTTATGGCTATACTCGGCGTTGGTGAGATAGATTTTGAAGCCACCTCTGATGTTGCCTACGCCCAACGCGAGGGTACGCCTGCAAGTATTTTCTTTGTTACCGATAATTCAGGCTCTATGTGGTCCGCCGACAATAATGGCGTTCGCAAAATTAACAGCCTTGAAGCCAGTATGAAAAGCTTTATGGACGTGCTGGAAGACATTCGAACATATGGTGATAATATCTTTCGGACGGCACTTTATCCTTATAATTCCGATCTAATTGACAACAGAGTTGTTATCCCTGATTGGGGTACTTTGTCCGATTATGAAATCGACCGAATGCATGCCCAGGGCGGGACAAGATCGACGAGCGCCTTAGACCTTGCTAAATCAGAGTTTGCTTTGGAAGGTGCCATCCACGAAGGTGAAAACGGAGAAGAAGAACCACTTAAGTTTCTTATCTTCATGTCCGACGGTGCCAATAACGGCATCACCACCAGAACTGTGTGCGAAAATGTGCAAGTCTGGGTTCCGGATCACCCGGAAAGATGGATTCTAAATTGGCAAGGAAACCTTTACACATATTATTCCTGGCGCTGGTGGTTCAGACACTATGACGTAACCTACTATCCAGAAAGCGACTCTGGTGGGTTCGAGACAGAAGAAATTTGCACGGAAGAAGAATATAGCCCAGTCAATGAAGCATCACTGGAACAGTGTACGTCTATGAAAAACAACGGCGTTCAAATATACTCAATTGCATATGATGTTGCGTCCAGTGAGAGAGAAATAGCCGAAGATTTCATGAAACAATGCTCTAGCGGGGAAGACGTTTACTACAAATACGCATCAACTGGTGCAGACCTTCAAGCCGTATTTGACGAAATTGGTGAAGCGGTGGTCAAGGAAGTTATCCGCGTTAAACGCTAAAATCTGTATAAACTAAGGCCTGTCCTAAATAATGACAGGCCTGAGCGGTCGTGAAGAATTAACCAACAATTTCGTTTTCAGAAAAGAAAAACGCGATTTCTCTGATGGCAGAAGCTTCGCTGTCGGAACCGTGGGCGCTATTTTCACCCAGGCTTAGAGCAAATTCGGCGCGGATTGTGCCCGCATCGGCATCAGCCGGGTTGGTTGCACCCATGACACCCCGGTAATGTTTGATGGCGTTCTCGCCCTCTAATACTTGCACAATAACTGGCTCGGACATCATAAACTCAACCAATTCACCGTAAAACGGACGTTCGGCGTGCTCAATATAAAAGCCTTTGGCTTGGTCTTCACTCATTTGAATGCGTTTTTGCGCGATAATACGCAGGCCGGCGGCTTCAATAACAGCATTGATTTTGCCAGTAATATTGCGTTTGGTTGCATCGGGCTTGATGATCGAAAATGTTCTTTGCAGTGCCATGTGAATTTCCTTCATTTAAGGCGTGATATTTGATTTGCGTGCTCTATAACGGGCGAAAATTCATCTGTGAAGAGCTATGTTACATATAAATGATCTGACATTTCGTATTGAAGGCCGCATGTTGTTTGACCAGGCGACCCTGGCCATTACAAAGGGTTCCAAAGTTGGCCTGGTCGGGCGCAACGGTACCGGCAAATCTACCTTGTTTAATCTGATTAAAAACCAGATTAGCCCGGACGGCGGTTCAATCCGCCTGCACAAAGGCGCCCGGCTTGGCTGGGTTGACCAAGAAGTACCTTCCGGCCCTATAAGCTTATTGGACACGGTGCTGGAAGCTGATACCGAGCGCCACGCCCTCATGGCTGAAGCCGAAACCGCGACCGACCCGACCCGTATCGCCGATATTTACACCCGCCTGGCCGATATAGATGCCTATACCGCCGAAGCCAGAGCTGGCTCTATATTGTCAGGACTGGGTTTTTCCGGAGAAGATCAACAAAAACCGTGTAGCGAGTTTTCCGGCGGCTGGCGGATGCGGGTGGCCTTGGCGGCTATGCTGTTCGCCATGCCGGATTTACTCTTGCTAGACGAGCCGACCAACTATCTTGATATTGAAGGCGCGGTCTGGCTGGAAGCCCATATTCGTAGCTATCCCGGCACCGCGTTTATAGTCTCCCATGACCGGGATTTCCTCAACACGGCCGTGACCCATATTGCCCACCTTAGGGACGGAAAATTATTTGGCTATCCCGGCACATATGATGATTTCGAGCGTAAACTAGCCGAGCAGCAGCGGTTGTCCATGGCCATGCGCGGCAAACAAGACGCCGAGCGCCGGCATTTGGAGAGCTTTGTCGAACGGTTCAGATATACCGCCTCCAAAGCCAAGCAGGCTCAATCGCGTATCAAGCGGCTTGAGAAAATGCGCCCCGTCGCCACCATTATCAATGACCCGATCCCGCCCATAGATCTGCCCTCCCCGGAGCGCGCCCTCAGCCCGCCCATCGTCCGCTTTGACGAGGTTTCCCTTGGTTATGAAGATGGTGTGAGCGTGCTAAGAAATATCAATTTGCGGATCGACAATGATGACCGCATCGGTATTTTGGGTAAAAACGGCGAGGGTAAATCCACCTTTGCCAAAGGTATTCTTGGTTTGCTGGAAGCCCAATCGGGCCATATCAGACGGCATAAAAAACTGCGGATAGGCTATTTTGCCCAGCACGAAATCGACGCGCTCAACATGAAACAAAGCGCCTATGACCATGTGTGCGACTTGATGCCCACCGCTACCGAGGCCCAAAGGCGCGCACGGTTGGCCCGGTTCGGGCTTGGTAGAGACCAGTCCGAAACTATCGCGGGGGATCTATCAGGCGGTGAAAAAGCGAGACTGTTATTCTCAATCATCAGCTTCCACGCGCCGCATTTACTGGTGTTGGACGAACCGACCAACCATCTGGACATGGACAGCCGAGCCGAGCTAACCAAAGCCCTCAACGACTACGCCGGGGCCGTGTTGCTCATATCCCATGACCGTAGCCTGATGGAAGCCGTGGTTGACCGATTGTGGGTGGTGGCGGACGGTGATATTGTCACCTATGACGGAAATATGGAAGATTACAGGCGTTTGCAGCTTGAAAAAAACCGCGCACCCAGAAAGAAAAAAGCCGACAAAGGCCCCAAAAATCAGCAAAGGCGCAAAGGCGCACAAGCGAGAGAGGCCATAGCCCCCTTAAAAAAGGCAGTAACAAAGCTTGAAGCCAACATAGGCAAGGCAAAACAGCAAATTGCTGACTTGGATAAACAGCTCGCCGTTTCAGATTTGTTTACCAACAACCGGGAAAAAGCTGTAAAACTAGGACAGAAACGTGTAAAGGCATTATTACAACTAGATAACATGGAGAATGAATGGTTGGAAGCCGTGGAAATTTATGACGCGGCACTAAAGGAAATATAGTGGGGGATCACGGTGGGGCACCGATGATAATAGGAATATGCGAAGTCTATATAATGGGGTGGGTGTCGTCAGCGGTGAAACCGGCGATAAAATAATCAATGCATTTGCGTGGGTGATCGAAGCTTTCACTGAAAAGCACGGCTTGCCCGAGGAGATTCTTTATCCCGAATCCGAAGTTGATTTTTACAAAACCGTACCCCCAGGTGACCATATTTTGCAGATGATCTGGGCGGGAAAGCGCTTTTTACATTTTAAAGATTGGTTCGCTATGGCCAAATGGCCCCTGAATTTCGCCGAAGAACCAGACGAACTGGTCACACGACGTAAAGGCCGCACTCAGCAGAACCGCCTTACGAAAATTCACGCCGCCCGTCACGACGAAAAATACTATGTGGACGATTATGGCTGTCCGGTTATTTATTATTGCGAGCGGCAACTCCAAGGCCCTGGATATATCAATTACCGTATTATCAACCGCCTGGCTGATATGCTCCATAAAACCGGGCCAAAACCCGTATATATCCAGGAAACACCAAACCGGGAGCTGACAATAATTTGCGGCGCATTTATGGGCATGGGGCATTTGTTTTGCACAAGAAATCGTGGCCACAGAAAATTGTTCAGTTGGGACGGCAAAGAAAATTATGCGGCGTTTGCTTTGGCCGTCTATTTGCAAATTTGCGGCTTTAACAAAGCCAGAGCTTTCAAGCAGTTTGGGCATTTGTTCAGCATCCAAACGAAGAAAGATCTGAAAATAGCTTTTCGGCAATTGTGCCTGTTCAAACCTGCGATTAAAGACTTGCGTAAACGCATGGAAAGAAATGTGTAGGCCAAGGAAGAAAAACTAGCCCGAAAAGCCAAACCAAAAGCCGCATAACAATCAACGGCATGTCAGACGATTAACATAACCTTGCGCATTTAACTCTACGGTCAAACGGTCACGCATAATGGGGCCAAGTTCATCGACCCGACTTACGGCGCGGATGGCTGGCGCATGCAGCACCTGCCCTGACAGATATTCACGCACCTCGACAAATGGCGGGTTTGGGCGCGTGTCTTGCAAAAATTCGTCCTGGTCAAGTTCTTGCTCCGCTGGCTTCACCACGCGGGTGCGCCCTGGCAAGACCGCAAATACAATCCCGCCCTCATGTTGCCCCACCAAACCCAAAAACAAACGCGAACGGCATAAATCATCATCAGGAATACGGCGTGTAGGTTCCGGACGCTGATTAACAGGAACCACATATTGCCCAAGCCCGGGACGGCGATTTTGTCCTGGCACACCCGATCCGGGCGTATAACATGCTGACAAAAGCACCAACGCAAGAGCTGAAACTATTGTATTCGTCCATACGTGCATAGCTAAGCTCCCTTTAACTCTCAAACCGAATCGCTATCCCACCTTAAAAGCTGTTCACATGTTATCGCAACCAATGTCCGGGTTATTTTTATGGTTTTGGTGATTTATTGCAGTGAACAACCTAAACTATCGTTAATTCAGTGTCCAGCATGCCCTCTTGGTGCATTGGTTGATGCTCTGTGATGTCCTTCCGCAAGAATATAAACACTAATATTGCAAATAACTATTAAACTAATATATTAGTTTAATAGTTATTGTATATTCGTCTCCATCGTGTATAATCGATTGGTAAATGGGTCAAAACAGAGGGAGTTTCATGAATACTTATTCGGTTGGACAGAGAGATGAATTAGCGCAGCTTTTTGATGCTTTGGGGCACCCAAGGCGCATTGCCATTTTCCTTGCATTACAAAAAACGGGCGCAAAGGGGCTAAAATTTGGGGATTTGGCAACATATTGCAAAATAGCCGAGCCAAGCCTGGCGCATCACCTAAAAATGATGAAAAAAGGTGGTCTCATCCAAGCGAAAAGCAAAGGCTCGGCGACAGTCCTCACCCTAAATTTGGCCCAGGCGGAGCAAGCGCAGAAGTTTCTAAGCTTATAAAACCGGGTTTATTTTGACTGAACTGCATAGTTTCGGTGTAGAAGTATAGCCCACTAAACAACCGGCACACTCGCAAGACGGTATGTTGCCAACTATTCACCTATAACCATTTATCTATCCTATAAACCATTAAACTAATATATTAGTTTAATGGTTTATAGGATAGATAAATGGTTATAGGCCGGATAAATGATTCATGAAGAAAATAGACCTTCGACCATTTGGTGATTAATCTTGGCTTAATCACAAAGCTACGCTTACAAGGATAATTTGCTACAAGGATAATCTGCGATACAACCTTCAAGACTATGATTTTATTCGCAATCAAACAGCCTTTTATCTCGTAAGAGAAGTCGATGTAAGATGCACCTGCCGCCTCCCGGTAATGAACGACAATATTCTAAACTTCATATATTTTGCCGGGCCTAGTCGTAATGAAGAAAAACATTGTCACCCCCCCGGCTTGACCCAGCGGCCATGATCATCTTGTTGCCAATAGGCCGTAGTTAGTTCTGCATCGTTGGCTTGTTTCCAGCGTTTACGGGCTATGGTTTTGTCTTGTTCGTTGCGACCGTCGAGAATGGTGATGCACCGCTCGGCGGCGGATACATCTTGCATTTCGGCCCCGTCGACCAGAATGACCACGTCGATACCCTCCGCTTTTTCGCAAGTGCAAGACAGCAAAATTGGTTGGTGTTCGGCCAAAGGTTCGTCGTCCCTGCCGTGTGGCAAAAAAGCATCTTGTTTGTATGTCCACAGAAATTTATCAAGCCTTGCCATTTCGGCCCCCGGATCACCGAAAGTTTCGCCGATTTTGATTAAGGCCCGCCAATTTTTAGCGCGGGTTTTTTCTAAAATATCCGGCAGGACGGCTTCCAACGTGCTTTGTTGCAAATGGTAAAACCAGTATTCAACTTGCCCGTCCTGAACATCCTGCTTACCCATTTAACCCTCGTGGTTATCGGCCACCCAACGGTTCATGAGGCGAGCACCAAAGCCTGTTGCCCAAGTGGGTTCACGTGGGTCTGAGCGGTTTGATTTCCATGCCGTGCCAGCTATGTCGATATGGGCCCAAGGCACATCCCCGACAAAACGTTGCAGAAATTGCCCGGCCGTAATTGACCCGGCGCCGTCTGCGCCCGCCGTGATATTTTTCATATCCGCATTGGGGCTATCGACGAGTTTATCATAGGCTTTGTTCAGCGGCAAACGCCATACGGCCTCTGAAGAATTTTCCGCAGCCTTTTGTAATTGTTCAGCAATTTCGTCAGAATTTGAAAACACACCTGCATGTTCGTGGCCAAGGCATGTAATGATTGCCCCGGTCAAAGTTGCAAGGTTGATCATGGCTTTGGGCTTAAACTTCCCTTTGGCGTACCAAAGTGCATCGGCCAAAACCAAACGGCCTTCAGCATCGGTGTTGAGTACTTCAATGGTCTGCCCGGACATGGATGTGACTATATCGCCAGGGTTTTGCGCTTTGCCGTCCGGCATGTTTTCCACCAGCCCGACAATGCCGATAACATTAGCTTTGGCCTTGCGAGCTGCGATCGTGTGCATAGCCCCGACAACGGCGGCCGACCCGCCCATATCGCCTTTCATATCCCACATGCCAGCGCCAGGCTTGAGCGAAATACCGCCGGTGTCAAAGGTCACGCCCTTACCAACCAGGCAAACCGGTTTGGTGCCTTTCTTGCCGCCGTCCCATTTCATAATAACGAGTTGCGAAGCACGCGGCGAGCCTTGGCCAACACCGAGCAAAGCATCCATGCCCAATTTTTTCATGGCCGCTTCGCCGAGTATTTGCACTTTCAGTCCAAGCGTTTCCATTTTTTTGATGCGCTTGGCATAGCTGACCGGGTATAATTTATTGGCTGGCTCCATGACCAGATCACGGGCAATTAGCGTACCCTCGCCTACGGGGCCGTAGAAATTATTCCAGGCCGCCCGAGCTTTGGCCGGGTTTTCGATGGCTATCTTCACGGATTTCAAGCTTGGCTTTTTGTCTGCGGCTAAAGTCGTGCGGTATTTGTCAAACCGGTAGCTTGCCAACACTGCGCCGAGGGCTGCTTGCGCGGCATCCGTTGGCGACAAACCATATCCGTCCAAATGTATGACCAAAGTGGTTTCGCCGCACATCAATAGCGCCTTGGTGACACGCGCCCCAAACAGCTCGGCATTAAATTCGTCGCGTTTACCGCAACCCGTTACATAAAGACGATTGGTTTTCGTCCCGTCCGGGCCTAGAATTTCGGTGCTCTTCCCGGTGCGACCATCCACCTGGCCTGCTTTTGCGGCAGCGGAGACCCGCTTTTTCGATAACTTGTCATAGGTCTTATATGCATCTGACGGCTTGGCACCTTTAAAAACAGGTAACACGGCAACAGACTTTGCCTGACCTTCTTTGATTTGCGGGTTGATAAAACTAATTTTCACTTGGAACTCCATTATTATTTTTCTTACAAAAACTTATAGATATTAGCCGCAATCGGCAATGGTAAACTATAAATGTATGCGCTAGAATATGCTAAAATATATTGACACATTCGGTTGTCGAATCTGTGTATAGAGGGCTAAAGCAGTTAAGTGAAACTAATACAAAAATATTTTTTGCGTCAAATTCGCACGCCGCTTTTGCTGTCACTTTCAGCATTATCCCTGCTTGCTTTGCTAACACAAAGCCTGTCCACCCTAGATTTGATCACCCAAAACCGCCAATCCGCTCTAACATTTTTATATATTACCACCCTGACCTTGCCACAACTCTTTAGTATTATCATGCCTTTAGCCGTGTTTATGGCTATGCTTTACGCCCTCAACCGCCTCAATATGGACAGTGAATTGGTGGTGACCAAAGCTTCTGGATTCAGCCCGTGGCAAATCGCAAGTCCAGCCCTTCGCATAGCCAGCTATGCGCTGGTCGTACATTTGTTGATAAACCTGTTCGTCCAACCCTATACATTCCGCCTGATGCGCCAGGCATTGCTGGACGTTAATTTGGACATTGCGTCGCGCATGGTACAGGCTGGCGAGTTTACCACGCCCTCAAAAGGCCTAACCCTCTATGCCAGCGAAATATTGCCAACGGGCCTCATGCGCGATGTGCTGATCTATGATGAGCGCAGTGCCGACGCCCCCCTAACCTATTCGGCCCAGGAAGGTCAGGTGCAATCGACACCAAGCGGGCAAACCAGCTTCACGCTCTTTGACGGCTCTATCACCTCCCTCAAAGACAATGGCTCTATGGATATAACATTCTTTGAGAAAACCACCTATGATCTCACCAAAATCTTAGCGGTGGATCCGGTTCTGAGGCTCAAAACTTCCGACAGATACTTACATGAATTGTTTATTCCCGATCCGGCTGATTACGCATTGATCCGCTTTCGAAAAGAATATTTGGCGGAGGGCCATGCCCGGTTATCTACGCCTTTGTATAATTATGCCCTGGTGTTATTGGCATTGGCTTTCCTTATACGCGGGGAACACCAAAAACTGGGCTATGGTGGCCGAATTGCCATGGCTGGGGCTCTGGGCTTCACACTACGCCTCGGCGGTTTTGCCCTCGCTTCTGCCGCCGAGAAAAACAATTCTTTAAATATCGCTCAATATGCATTGCCGATCCTTACGGCTCTACTATCTATGTGGTATTTGCTCCACAAAAAACGAGCACAAATAATTTTCAGGTTTCGCAAATCAAAACCCAGAGTCACCAGTTCCAAGGTCATCAGTTAATGCCGACCTTAAACAAATATATTGCCACCCGTGTTTTACTTGCGATCATTATCGCATTTATGATTATTACGGGTATTATCATGCTCGTAGATTTTGTTGAAGCTTCCCGTAATCTTGGATCGGACTCCGACGTTTCCATGTTGGGGGTTTTGTACATTACCTTGCTCAACGCCCCTATGTTGGTCGAGCAAACCGTGCCGTTCGTCGTATTATTCGGAGTTATGGGCGCATTATTTGCCCTTAACCGCAGGTCCGAGTTGATCGTTATGCGCGCCTCGGGGTTATCTGCGTGGCGGTTTTTGAGACCGGCTTTGTTGGTCACGGCGCTGTTAGGGGTTGTGTGGGCAACAGTTTTTAACCCGCTCGCCTCAATATCTCAAAAACAGTATCGCAAGGTCGTTGATGAAATCACGGCTGGCGAAACCAAAGCCGCCCCAACAAGCAGTACTGCCCAAAAACCTATTTGGCTCCGCGAAGGCAATGATGATGGCTATGTGGTTATTCACGCTTTGTCGGCTGATATAGACAAGCACACATTATTTGATGTCACCTTTTATACTTTTGACATTATATCGAACGGGCGCAATGTATTTTCAACGCGTTACGATGCCAAACAGGCCGTTCTATCCAATGACGGATATTGGCAATTGTCAGACATTGTTGAAAATGAAGACGGTAAAGAACCAAAGAAACTCAAAACAATTTCAAAATTAACGACCATAACATGGGATAGCCTTAAAGAACGCTCTCAAACCCAAAAAACACCTCCTTTCTGGCAAATACGCGGCGAAATCGACAAAGCCAAAAGCGCCGGGTTTAGTCCGACAACACTGGTTATGCAGTGGCACAAATTATTAGCTTTGCCTTTGACGCTCATTGCCATGGCTGTCATTGCCGCAGGGGCTTCCTTGAATATGGCCCGTGAGGGTGGTACATTGCGCTTATTGATTGCTGGAGCTGCCATGGGGTTTGGTGTATATTTTGTAGATAATTTGGTCGGAGCCTTTGGCGAAACCGGTGTGTTACCACCTGTTGTCGCCGCTTGGACTGTGCCTTTGCTTGTGTTATCGTGCGGCTTGGTGTTTTTATCATGGATTGAAGACGGGTGATGCAGGATAGTATTGCGCTAAACTTAAAAATGCCTATAAAAAGACAAAATCAGTAAGGATATTCGTAAAATGAACATCTCCATATTAAAAAACACCACAATATTGACATTTAGCCTGATGACAGCATTTGCCTACGCCCCGCTGGCCAACGCCCAAACAGCTCACGGCATCGCAGCAGTGGTCAATGATGATGTCATCACAACATATGATTTGCGCCAACGCAGCTTGTTCATGATGGCTACACAAGGCATTGAGCCAACGGACGAAGCTAAAAAGCAAATTTTTACCCAAGCCATGCGTAATCTGGTGGATGAAAAATTGCAAATCCAGGAGGCCAAAAAATTTGACCAAACGATTTCCAATGATGAAGTAACGCACGGTGTGCAAAACATCCTTTCCCGAAATGGCATCAACATTGATGAATTTGCCCAACGCCTTGCTTCGGCAGGTATTTCAATCAGTACGCTACAAGATCAGGTGCGCTCGGAAATAGCCTGGGAACGTATTATCGGCGGCCTCTATGGTTCCCGCATACGTATCAGTGATGCACAAATCGACGAGACATTAAACCGGCTGTCCGCAAACGCCGAGAAGCCAAGTTATAGACTTGCAGAGATCTATATAGAAGCCACACCGGACATCGGCGGCATGGATGGTGCAATGCAAGGAGCTGCCGCCATGATTGAACAACTTGGCCAAGGTGTACCTATGCCTGTATTGGCCCGACAATTTTCTTCTGCACCTTCTTCGGCAAAGGGTGGTGATATTGGCTGGATTCGCGAAGGCGAGCTGCGCGAAGAGATTAACGCAGTCATTGTTCAAATGGAAAAAGGGCAAGTGTCCAACCCCATTCAGGTACCCGGTGGAGTTTATATTGTTGCCTTGGCAGACAAGCAGGTTTCCACAACCGAAACTTTTTACACACTGAGCCAAATCAACTACCAGATCGAAGATGAGACCGAGCTACCAGCAGCCAAAGCAGCACTGAAAACAGCCTCTGAAGCTGCCAAATCGTGTGACACGCTGGACAATGATGTCAAAGAGATTGAAGGCGTTGGTAGCAATGCCATGGGCGAAATTAAGGCCGGCGATTTGACCGAGGATATTTTGAACATCCTCTCCGCCACCAATGAAGGCGAAGTATCGGCACCCATGGAAACCGGTAGCGCCCTGGTTGCGGTGATGGTCTGCAAGCAAGAGGTTCGCGGCTCCAATATACCGTCTCGTGAGCAAGTGGAAAACCGCCTGCTTAGCCAACAAGAAGCCCAGGCTTCACGCCGTCACCTCAGGGATTTGCGCCGGAAAGCGACCATTGTTAGCCGCTAGTGCCTCCCCTTAATCCGTCTACCGTTAACCCGCTTGCGCTCACTATAGGTGACCCGGCAGGTATTGGCCCGGAAATCACGTATAAAGCCTGGGAAAACTCACGAAAGAGCGACGAGTGTTTTTTCGTCATAGGTGACCCTATGTTTTATCCCGGGGCGGCCTTGATCGACAAACCAAGTCAGGCGGTAAAACATTTCCCCAATGCCCTGCCCGTTTTGCCCATTGACTGCGTACCCGTAATCTCCGGCAAACCAGATGTGGACGCCGCCAATACTATAATAAAATCCATAGATATGGCGGTGAAATTTGCACAAAATGGCCAAGCCTGCGGTGTTGTGACCAATCCTATCGCCAAGGAAGTTTTGTATAAATCCGGTTTTTCCCATCCGGGGCATACGGAATATCTGGCCCATTTGACCGAAGCGAGCAAGCCAGTGATGATGCTCAGCGCCCAAGATTTGCGGGTGGCTTTGCTGACCATACACATCCCTTTACAAGACGTACCAGACGCCATAACGAGCGAAGCGATTACACGCACCGCCAAAATTCTGCACGCAGCATTGCGCACGGATTTCGGTATCGAAAACCCGCGCATTGCTATGGCGGGCCTTAACCCTCACGCTGGCGAAGGCGGCGCGTTGGGACGAGCGGAGATCGAAATTCTCAACCCGGCGGCAGCTAAATTACGAGCGAGCGGTATTGATATTTCAGACGCCAGCCCCGCCGATACCCTGTTCCACGCCGAAGCCCGCCGTGGTTATGATGCGGTGCTGGCTATGTATCATGACCAAGGTCTTATTCCGGTCAAAACCCTGGATTTTCACGGCGGCGTTAACACGACCCTTGGCCTGCCGATCATACGCACATCACCCGACCACGGCACCGCATTTGATATAGCCGGGCGCGGTATTGCCCGCCCCGATAGTCTGATCGCCGCCATCAAAGCCGCTCGTACCATGTCAGATTATCGAGCGCACAATGAATAACACCCTGGAAAATTTACCGCCCCTCAAGGATGTCTTGCAAAAGCACGACCTGTTTGCCAAAAAAAGCCTGGGCCAACATTTCTTGCTGGACTTGAACCTGACCGACAAAATCGCCCGCCTTGCCGCTCCCCATGAGATGGTCATAGAGGTCGGCCCCGGCCCTGGTGGGCTGACCCGCTCTTTACTTATGGCCGGTGCCGAACGGGTCATTGCCATAGAAAAAGACGAGCGGTTCTTGCCAGCCCTCCAAGACATTGTGAGCGTCGCAGATGCAAGGCTTCACATCATCAATGAGGACGCACTGAGAACTGACCCGGCCAACTTGTCCGATATTCGCCCCCTACGCATATGTGCCAATCTGCCCTATAATGTTGGCACCAAGCTTCTAATTAACTGGTTAACCGCAGCACCACCATTTTGGGACAGACTGGTGTTGATGTTACAAAAGGAAGTGGCCGAACGGGTTGTGGCCACACCGGGCAACAAGGCCTATGGCAGGTTGGCCGTTTTGGCAGGCTCTATTGCCCACGGACATATCTCATTTGATATCCCCGCCAGCGCTTTCACCCCGCCGCCCAAAGTCGACAGCGCCGTGATTGTGTTGGATATTTTGCCCGAAAACAAACGCTTTGGCGATTTAAAACTTCTGGGCCAAATCACCGCAGGCGCCTTCGGGCAACGCAGAAAAATGCTCAGAAAATCCTTAAAGCCCCTAGCTAAAACCCATAGCATTGACCTGAACGACTGGCTAACAAAAGCCAATATAGATCCAACGGCCCGCCCCGAAACCATAGATATAGCGGGTTTTCATAGATTGGCGCAGTCTCTAACGTCCTTCAATCAACCCCTTGACAAACGGGCCTAGCCAGAGTTGTCGGCGTCGTTTTAGGCGCTCTGCGGTTACGATTGTGCGCAGTTCGGTCATAGCGGTTTCCAGATCGTCATTTACGATGATGTAATCATATTCGGCCCAGTGGCTAATCTCGGCTTCGGATTTTGCCATACGCCGCGCTATGACGTTTGCACTGTCCTGGGCGCGGGTTTGGAGACGGGTTTCCAGCTCGCGCTTGCTGGGTGGCAGGATAAATATCTTAACCAGATCATCTCCTGCCGCCTGGGTCAGTTGCTGGGCGCCTTGCCAGTCAATGTCAAACACCACATCTTTACCGTCCGCAAGCGCCGCCTCGACAGGCGCACGCGGGGTGCCGTAATAATTGTCAAACACTTTGGCGTGTTCAAGGAATTCCTCATTGTCGAGCATTTTGGAAAACTCGGTTTTACCGACAAAATAGTAATCAACACCGTCTTGCTCACCGCTACGGGCACGGCGCGTGGTGGCCGACACCGACATAGTCATATTAGAATTTTCCGTTAGTAGCTTACGGGTCAGAGTGCTTTTCCCGGCCCCGGACGGCGAGGATAACACCACCATAAGTCCGCGACGTTTCCGCTTTAAACCGTGCAAACTATTCGACCCATTATTCAACATTGGCCGCTTGCTCCCTAAACTGTTCGGTCAGGCTTTTCATCTCCAGCCCGATTTGCGTTAAATCAATATCCGTAGACTTTGCGCACATTGTGTTAATTTCGCGGATAAATTCCTGGCACAAAAAATCCAGCTTACGGCCCACAGGCGATCCGGCCTTTAACAAGGCTCTGGCCTGAGCCACATGGGCATCCAACCTGTCCAACTCCTCGCGTATATCCGCTTTGATGGCCAAAAGTGCCGCCTCTTGTACCAGTTTATCCTGGGGTAAATCGTCTCCAAGCAGTTCGGTCATTTTTTGCTCGAACCTGGCCTTGATATTTTGCGGCAAAACACTTTCACACGCCCGTGCTTGTTGTACCAATTTACCGAAATCCTTGATATTAGCTTTAAGGATTTTATCCATGGCCTTACCCTCAACTTTACGGGCGTTCTTCAGGCTTGCTAACATCGCACCGAGGCTCTTTAGTACCTCATCATTGCGGGCTTTATATTTCGGGTCGGATGCATTGTCAGTGGTTTCAGCAATGACACCTTTCACTAGATATAAGCCGTCAAGCCTTGCGGCTGAAACCTGATCATTTTTTTGGCGCATATAGGTCGCGGAACTTATGAGGGTTTGTAGCCATTCGGTGTTAATCACATAATTTTCTGCACCGCCAGCCGCCTGCATGGTCAAATTGATTTGCAAATTCCCCCGTGCCAACGCCTTGTTAACTTGGCGACGTACCGCAGGATCAAGGCTCTCAAACCCCGGCGGCAGACGCAGGCGCATATCCAAATTCTTGCCGTTGACCGCCCGCACTTCCCACACCCATGACCAGTCTTCAAAACCCGCTTCAGCGCGGCCATATCCGGTCATGCTCATCAGGCTCCCCAAATTCATCATTGGTTTGCTTTCTCTTTGGCCCTTTTACGAGCAGCACGCTTACGCGCTTTCTCGATTTTGCGCCATTCTCGGACATTTGCATTATGTCCGCGCAAGGTTTTGGCAAATACATGCCCGCCTTTTCCGTCCGCCACAAAGAAAACATCTTCGGTTTTCATTGGGTCGAGCACGGCTTCTATGGCGGCGCGGCCCGGATTGCAGATGGGGGTTTTGGGCAAACCGTCAATCCGGTAGGTATTCCAATCGGTTCTGCGGTCAATTTCCGAGCGGCGCAAGCCTCGCCCCAATTTCTCACCGCCCGTAAGCCCGTAGATAATTGTTGGATCGGATTCGAGGCGCATCCCCCTGTTCAAGCGGTTAATAAACACACCCGCCACATGCTTGCGCTCACTGCCTACACCAGTTTCTTTTTCAACTATGGAAGCCAAAATCAGGGCTTCCCTCTTGGTTTTTATGGGCAGGCCAAGAGCGCGATCTTTCCACAATTTATCCAGAAGTTCTTCTTGCTCATTGCGCATTTTTTTGACCAATTCCGTCTTGGTCATGGACTTGGGTAGCATATAAGTTTCGGGTAAAAGCGTACCCTCAGCCGGGACTACGGGCATGTCGCCAGGTATGTTTGCCGCTGCCCCGATTTGGCGAATAATTTGCGCACTGGTCAGACCTTCTGCTACAGTAAAGGGATACAAAATCGCCTGTCCGTCCGTGAGGATTTCGTAAACATCGCGCATGCTCGCAGCGGGCGGAATAGCATATTCCCCCGCCTTGAGGTCAGCTTCCCCGCCGTCCAGTTTAACAAACAATTTAAAGGTTCCCGCACGACTGATAACACCCTCGGCGTCCAGCTTTGTCGCTATGGTTGACAGTCCGGCACCCTTTTTCACTTCGAAGATTTGCTCCGCCAGCAAAGGCCCTTCTCCAATATATCTATATTTCATAACAGCAAAACCGAGCACGGCAAATGCGGATAAAAAGGTCAGCATGCCAACCATCATCATAGTGGCAATGCCGAACGCATGGCGTTTACTCAAACCCTCATCATGAGCATCTTGTGGGTCTTCATGCATCTGGAAGCCAGCACGGGTCATACCCGAACCTAATCATTTTTAGGAAGTTCAGCAAAGATAAGTGACGCATTGGTGCCGCCAAACCCAAATGAATTGGACATGACAGCTTTGAGGGACTTTTTCTTCGCTTTCAGAGGTACAAGATCAATAGGTGTTTCCACCGACGGATTGTGTAAATTCAATGTCGGCGGCACCATATTATCGCGCACCGCCAATATGGAGAAGATCGCTTCTACGGCCCCGGCCGCCCCCAATAAATGTCCGGTCGCAGACTTGGTTGACGACATGGACAAATTGCTGGCCGCATCACCGAATAGACGTTCCACCGCTTTTAACTCCACCTCGTCGCCCATGGGGGTAGACGTCCCGTGGGCATTGACATAACCGATTTCATCAACCGTCATTCCGGCATCATTAAGGGCCATTTTCATGGCCCGGTACCCACCGGAGCCGTCTGGAGCCGGACTGGTGATATGATAGGCGTCGCCCGTCAAACCATATCCTTTTAGCTCTGCATATATTGTGGCACCACGGGCTTTGGCATGTTCGTATTCTTCAAGAACAACTGCGCCCGCCCCCTCGCCCATCAAGAATCCGTCGCGGTCTTTATCGTAAGGTCGCGAAGCCGTTTCTGGCTTGTCATTAAACCCTGTCGTCATCGCCCGGCAAGCGACGAAGCTGGTTATGCCTATTCGGCAAATGGTCGCTTCACTACCGCCAGCGATCATAACATCTACATCGCCGCGCTCAATCATCCGCGCCGCATCGCCGATCGCATGAGCGCCGGTTGCACAGGCCGTCACCACACTGTGGTTAGCTCCTTTATAACCGTGGCGAATAGAAATATGCCCTGAGGTCAAATTGGTCAGCATACCAGGCAAAACGAACGGCCCAAATCGTCGCGGGCCTTTTTCTGCCAACTTCAAGGAACTTTCGTAAATGGTTTGCAGACCGCCCAGACCTGAACCGAAAATAACACCTGTACGTTCTTGCGTCTCCGTATCCTCAGGGTCAATCACCCAGCCCGAATCCTTGATAGCCTCCTCTGCGGCGACAATCCCAAATACGATAAATTCGTCAATTCGGTTTTGTTCACGTTTCGTTAGAAACGCATCAGGATCGAACGTACCCGCAATGTCGGCACCACCGCCACCACGCCCGTCAAGACGCGGCACCATTGCGGCAATTTCGCAACCCAGATCATCAGCTTGAAAATGCTCAATACGGCTCGCACCGGATTTATTGGCGAGTACATTGCTCCACGCAGTGTCCACACCACACCCTAAAGGCGTAACGAGACCCAGTCCTGTAACAACGACCCGCCGCCCTGCCATGCAGATTAAGCCGTGGCTTCGGTGATAAACTTAACAGCATCGCCCACGGTTTGAATAGTTTCAGCAGCGTCATCAGGAATTTCAATATCAAATTCCTCTTCAAACGCCATAACAAGCTCTACATTGTCCAGGCTGTCAGCGCCCAGATCTTCAATGAAATTTGCCTTCTCGGTTACTTTGTCTTCCTCAACATCGAGGTGTTCAACAACCATTTTGCTTACGCGGCTTAATACGTCTGACATATGATAATCCTTTTGTTGCCAATTCGCTTATTTGTAATGTTAGAACTCTCCCACTGAATTACAAGAGCCATCCCAACAACGGGCGCGAATTAACACATGATTCGCGTAATAGCCAGTATAAAGACAGCGCAAAGGTGCAGTTTTTACTGCTATTAAATTGATGTATTACGGTTATTTATACCTCACCGCCAAATTGAGCTTTCCAAACGTCTATGTCTGTATCCTCTATCTTGGCGAATAACACTTCTGGTGCGCTAATCTCCAGCCCGTGCGGCAGGGCGTTCAATATGGCTTTGATTTGGGTTGCCCAGTCATCATTGTCAAAATTCCAGCTACGATTGCCCTTGGGAACATTCATGGCGTCCAGAATTTTTTCTGCGGCGTCGGGGAGTATTGGTTGGGCCAATATGCCGAACAGAGCCACCAGGTTTAGCCCGATACGCACGCCGATTGCCGCTTGGTCAATATCGGTTTTATATTGGCTCCACGGGGCGGCCTGGGTTAAATATTCATTGCCCGTGGCCCAAATAGCGCGGGTTTCAGCCGCCGCCTTGCGAAACTCCATATTTTCGTAATAAGCAATCATTTTTGGCAGACGTTCTGATAATTCGGCCACCAAAATGTCTTCCGCCGCGCCCCATTCGCCGCCACCAAATTGCTCAAATGATGGCACCTTGCCCTCGAATTTAGAAACCGTATATTTGGTGATGCGGTTGACGAAATTGCCCAGTACATTGGCCAGATCGGAATTTATCCTTGCGGCGAAATCCTCAAAGGTAAAGCCTGCGTCCGAACCCTCCGGCGCATTTGCGGTGAGGTGCCAGCGCCAATAATCGCTCGGGGCCAATTCAATGGCTTGATCCATGAATACGCCGCGTTTCTCAGATGTGGAGAACTTGCCACCGTACCATGTCACCCAGTTAAAGGCCTTGAGCCTGTCCACCAGCTTCCACGGCTCGCCCGAACCGATAAGTGTGGTCGGGAATGACAGAGTATGAAAGGCCACATTGTCCTTGCCCATAAATTGTACATAGGTGACATTATCTGCGCCGCCCAAAACCGTGGAGCCAGTGCGCCACCAACTTTGCCAATTTCTTTCTTCGGTACCACCCGTTTCCTCTGCCCAATCTTGGGTCGCAGCGATATATTCTATGGGCGCATCAAACCAGACATAGAAAACCTTGTTTTCAAATCCGGGACGCACTTCGCCCTTGTAGGCGACGGGAATACCCCAGCTTAAATCACGGGTGATGGAGCGGTCACGCAGGCCCTCGTCCAGCCATTTATAGGCGATAGACTTGGCGAGTGCTGGCCAACCCTCAGCTTTGTCAATCCAGGCACGCAGACGCGGTGCCATTTCGCTTTGCTTGAGATAAAGATGATTAGTATCGCGGATTTCGACGTTTTTTGAACCCGAAAGGGCCGAATATGGGTCAATTAGGTCAATGGGGTCAAGTAGCTTGCCACAACCATCACATTGATCTCCTCGAGCTTTTTCGTAACCGCAAGCCGGGCACGTACCTTCCACATAACGGTCGGGTAAGAACCGCTTGTCATCTACCGAATACACTTGTTGGGAAATCCGTTCCTCGATCAAGCCTTCCGCTTCCAAAGCATGGGCCAGATGTTGGGTCAGGACGTGGTTTGACGGGTTACTGGAGCGGCCAAAATAATCATAAGACATTTTAAAATCAGCCCCGGCGGCCCGCTGGGCCTCGTACATTTTATCGCAAAATTCGCGCACATCTATGCCCGCCGCCGCCGCCGCCAGTTCTGCCGGGGTACCGTGCTCATCTGTGGCACAAATATATAAAACCTCATGGCCCAGCAAACGCATAGCCCGCGCATACACATCCGCAGGCAGCATGGAACCCGCCAGATTGCCCAAATGCTTGACCCCGTTAATATAAGGCAATGCCGATGTGATGAGAATTCTAGCCATATTCCTGTCCTACTCGTCAATCACCAAACGGCATGTCTGGCCGCAGGTGTGGCGGGAAATCTCTACGGCGTGCAGGCTTGGCACCATGGGCTCAGCCAAATCAAAGATATAGGCACAGAGATTTTCCAGGGTTGAGTATTTCAGCCCTTCAATATCGTTCAAATAAGCATGATCGAGCTTGTCCCGGATTTTCTCTATCACCGGATCAAGCGAGCCGAAATCCAACAGCCATTTATCAATATCTTCCTTACGCCCCTTAACTGACAGGCTGGCGCTAAATGAATGCCCGTGCAGGTGTTTATAGCCCGGATCGGTGCCGTCAGGCAGATCAATAGAATGGGCCGCCTCAAAGCTAAAACTTTTGGACAGGATGATGTCGGCTTTCATGTCAAATATCCGTAAATCGTGACCAATAGTCACACTTGTCGTTGTGAGAACGGTTGTATAGACTAATCCCTATTGAGCGCAAGTGTCGTGAGTATATGATTCGCGTCAATGCAGGAGGCATTTATGTATTTTCTTATCGCCGGTACGGCACTGTTTTTCATCACCCACCTCTATTCCAGCCTGCGCTCGCGAGCACCGAGCCGTGATATACGGGGGCGCATGGGCTATATGCGTTATATGGGGCTGTATAGCCTGTTTGCGGGTCTGGGCTTTGTTCTGATGGTGTGGGGATATGGGTTGGTGCGGCCATCTGCGCTGGTGTTTACCCCGCCCGGCTGGGGGATGCATGTGACTATGGCACTAATGCTACCCGCCTTGATTTTGCTGTTTGCTGCTTACGGGCCATATGGCTATATCAAGAAAAAATTGAAACACCCCATGTTATTGGGCATTGTTCTATGGAGTTTTGGCCACTTACTGGCCAACGGCGAGCTGAACTCGCTCATTTTATTTGGTAGTTTTCTCGCCTATGCCGCGATTGTTCTGATCGTCACCAGAAACCGGGAAGTCGCAGTAAAAAAACCTGGTATCGCCGGAGATATTTATGCAGTTATTATGGGAGCGCTGGTCTATTTCGTTTTCGTCACGCATTTGCATGAATTGATGATCGGGGTGCCGATTATGGTTTAGCCGTAAACGCGGCAAGTGTGGGCTGATGATCGGTAAACTCGAAATTCGTGTCCAGAGTTTGTACGCTACGCACGTCCACATTGGGCGATACTAAAAATCCGTCAATAATAGTCGTATAATTTTGCCCGCGCTGATAGGGCCGTTCATTGGTGCGCACGGTCGCGACTTTTTCGTCAATCACCAATTGCCAGCCCGGTTTTATTGAATTCGCGGGCAGTGTTTTTAGCCACAACAAGTGTTTTTCCAACGTGGTATGCGGGAAATCCGTCGGGGTAAGCTGCATATTCCAGTCCCCGCCGATGATAACATATTTACCGTCTGCGTAGTAAGCCTGCGCGATTTCGAGCAATTTTTCGAATTGCTGAACCCTGATATTTCCGCCCTCGTCAAAGGCCGACAGATGGATGTTCATCAACGCCCAATCATTTCCTGCCGCACTAAATTCCGTGAGTTGGATATGGTATTGGCGCTGGATTATATTACCAAGCCGATCCGGCTCGTTGGGTAGCCGGATTATGCTGATATTATCAAGCGCAAACGGCGCAAATGTTGCCAGACCATGTTTAAGCGCCCAGCGGATTGGTACTAGCCGTGTGCTAAAATCATACGTGAACCAAGACGAATATTCGTCAAGCGCCGCCCGTATATCACCCAAAACATCAACACCCAAATTGAGCCTGTCGGGTTTGGATATTTCCTGTATTAAATAAAAATCGGCCTTATGCGTCTGTAGAATATTATTGATCCCTTTAACATTTACCTCAACAATTTCGCGGCTTGGCGGTAGGAGATTTTCACCCCCGTCCATAACAAAATCCGAGTCCTTGCCAAGGCCCGCATACCCGATGTTCCAGTTCATCACTGTGATAACTGGCCCCGGTTGTCGGGATTCAGAGGCAGTTTTCTTATCAATTTTAATGCCCGTATTGAAATAATTAACGCCAACAACTACGACCATAGTTAAAAGAAAAGATACCAGTAAAATACTGATATATTTGAATAATTTTTTCATCATCTCTCCAGCCTTTTAATCAGGCTAGAGGTGTCCCAACGATTGCCACCCATTTTTTGTATATCTTCATAATAATTATCCACCAATTGGGTCATGGTCAAAATAGCCCCGGTCTCGGCGGCCGTCTCCAGCGCGATTTTCAAATCCTTGCGCATCCAATCGACCGCAAAGCCAAACTCAAATTCGCCCCGCCCCATGGTGGACGCACGGTTGTCCATCTGCCAACTTTGGGCCGCGCCCTGGCCTATGGCTTCGACCACCGCGTCCACATCAAGCCCTGCCTTTTTGGCGAAATGCACGGCTTCTGACAAACCTTGTAGTGTACCGGCGATACAAATCTGATTGACCATTTTGGTCAGCTGCCCGGCACCAGGCGCGCCCATATGTTTGACGGCTTTAGCGTAAGCCTGCATGACGGGTTCAGCCCGCTTATAATCCGCAGCAGCGCCGCCGCACATAATGGTCAGTGCCCCGTTCACCGCGCCGGCTTCACCGCCTGATATGGGCGCGTCTACAAACCCGACACCTGCGCTTTTCGCCTCAGCGTAGCAATGACGGGCGCATTTGGCTGAAGCGGTGGTGTGGTCTACCAGAAGACTGCCGGGCTTCATGGTTTGAATGGCTTGCACGGCCACTGCATAAACATCATCATCATTGCCTACGCACATCATTATGAAGTCAGCGTCCCGGACGGCAGTGGGTATATCAGGCGCGGCACTGGCGTCATGTTCTGCGGCCCATTCTTTGACCCAGGTCGCAGATTTAGACGCCGTGCGGTTCCACACGCAGACCTCATGCCCAGCCTTTACCAAATGCCCGGCCATGGGATAGCCCATCACTCCGAGCCCTAAAAATGCTAGATTAGCCATAAAGAACCCATATCATAATGCCTACAGTCTCGCTACTGACCTGGCAAGGTATAAGCAACCGACACATCCGGCCCAAGCGGTACACCTAATATGACCCAGATGATCATCAACGCAGTACCCGAGATCAACATCCACACTGAATAGGGGATCATCAGAGCGGTCAAACTCCCGAGACCGAAGTCTTTTTGCCAGCGTTTGGCAAAAATCAGGATGAGTGGGAAATACACCATAAGCGGCGTAATGATATTGGTAGCGCTGTCCCCAACCCGGTAAGCGGCAGTGGAGGCTTCAGGGCTAAAGCCCAAAAGCATCAACATCGGCACCAGTATCGGGGCCAGCAAAGCCCATTTAGCACTGGCGGAACCAATAAACAAATTGAGGATTGCCGAGAAAATAATGATCAGACCCAGAACAATCGGCAGTGGCAAGCCAGTGGACTGAATAGCATCCGCCCCGTGTACCGCCGAAATCAGTCCCAGATTTGACCAGCCAAACATGGCAACGAAATGCGCTGCGGCAAAGGACAGGACTAGATAATACCCCATGTCTTTCATGGCTCCGGTCATCATATCGACCAAGTCCTGTTTATTTTTAATCGTGCCTGAAACCTTGCCATAAACCCAACCACAGGCCAGAAACAACGCCATAAACCCGCCAACTAATGATGTATAAAACGGACGCAATGTTGCCTGTTTGGAACACAGGCCTGCTTCCATTTCATCGATTGGGCAGGCCGCCTCGTCAATCAATGGAGTGCCAGGGCCAAAGGTCATAAACAGCCATAGACCAACAATACCCAGCGCCGCCAGTCCAGCCAGCTTCAGGCCTTTTTTCTCACCCGCAGAAAGCTCCGTGTCCTTGCCTTCAAACTGCGCCGCTAACTCGCCGTTGCTTTTATCGCCGCCGGGAGACCATTTGCCAAGACGCGGCTCGATGACTTTGTCGGTAACAAACCAGATCAGCGGCAGATATATTACAGTCATCGCAGCAATAAAATACCAGTTTCCAGCAATATTCATGACCCAAGTTGAGTCTAGCCCACTAGCGGAGACGGCTTCTTCGGTAATCCCGAACAATAGAGCATCAAGCTGACCGGGCAACAAATTGGCCGAAAACCCGCCGGAAACCCCGGCAAAGGCAGCGGCAATACCGGCAAGCGGGTGCCGTCCGGCAGCCGCAAACAAAATCCCGGCCAGCGGAATAAGCACTACATAACCAGCGTCCGCCGCATGATTACCAAGCATGGCGACCAGAGCAACCACGGGGGTCAGCAAAAACACAGGGGTTGAACGCACGGCGGCGCGCATACCAGCGGCAAAAAACCCGGAGCGTTCCGCTACACCCGCACCCAGCATCACCACCAGAACATAGCCCAGCGGGTGAAAATGGGTGAAGGTCTTGGGCATTTCCACCCAAAGCTTTTGGATGTTGTCCGCCGACAATAAACTGAGGGACTTTATAACAAGCGGCGTTCCGTCGGCATTTTTTTGAACCGGATGTTCAGCCGTAACGCCAAATAATGCCAACAGCACCGAGATCACCATTAAAATGCCGATCAGGTAGAAAAATATAAACACCGGATCCGGCAAGCGGTTGCCTGTCCGTTCAACCCAGCCCAATATTCCTTTTTGTGTGCTATCAACTTTTGCTTCGGCCATGTTGGCTCTCCCCAATTTTATTTTATTGTCATACCTTACATGCCAGCCCGATAGACGGCGTGTCAATGTTTATCGAAATCAAATAAAGAGCACAAACAACCAAACACGCTCGCCAAGCGTTAATTTACCTGCTAGAGCGCAAATTATGGACATACAAATTATTGAAGCCAGTGGGCAGATTATTGAAACCAGTTGGCAAATGTGGGCCGTTTTCGGGATTGTCCTGTTTGGCATTGCCCTTTATGCCTTTGAAAAATACTCTATTGAATTGGTTTCGCTTGGTATATTAGCCGCTTTATTGCTGTTTTTTCAAGTATTTGTACCTGAAAGTTTATCCGCCACAAATGCACGAACCTTGCTGTCGGGGTTTTCTGACCCTGCCTTGATCACAATCATGGCTCTCTTGGTGATTGGCCAAGGTATATTTCATACGGGCGCTTTGGAAAACCCGACTCGTGTCTTGAACTCTTACCTGGACAGTTATCCAAAACGCACATTGACCATGGTGTTTGTTGTGGCTTTTGTCACTTCAATGTTCATGAACAACACGCCCGTGGTGGTGATGTTCATCCCGATCCTCGCCGCTATGGCTCTACAATTACGCGGCTCTGCATCAAAATTCATGATGCCGCTCAGTTTTATTTGCATATTGGCGGGCATGACCACACTGATCGGGTCTTCTACCAATATCCTTGTAGCGGGCGCATTAGAACGCTCGACCGAAGAAAGCATTGCGTTTTTTGACCCGGCCTGGCCCGGTTTGATATTGGCGGCTATCGGGGTGGCGTTTATTGTACTGACGTCAAAATGGCTATTACCAAATAGAGGCCCTGCCCCCGGCACCACCACCCGTTCGGGGCGGCAATATATCGCACCGATTCGCATCACCGCTTCACATCCCTTGATCGGTGCAAAACCAGTGGCCGGGCTGTTCAGAGACTTGCGCATGATGACAGTGCGTTCAATCCAGCGCGGCGACAAACAATTATTGCCACCATTTTCATCTGCCCTGGAAGAAGGCGACACCCTAACAGTAGCCGCAACCCGCAAAGCCTTAACTGGCCTGCTCTCTGCCTATCCCGAATACCTCAAAGGCATGTTGGCAACCCCCGGCTTTAGCAAAGGCGAAGGTACGGCGCGCATTGTGATTAGCGAAGCGGTGATTGCGCCGGGCTCACAAATGATCGGCGAAACCATCGAAGAGGCTGGATTTCAACGCCAGACCGGGTGCCTGGTTCTCGGCATCCAAAGACGATCGCGCATGATGCGTGAACGTATGATGCAAATCCGGCTTGAAGCCGGAGATGATTTGCTCCTGTTTGGCTATGTGCCGCAAATCGAAGCTATGCGTAACAATCACGATATTATGCTGCTTGACTGGGCCACCAAGGATTTACCGGACATACGCAAAGCCAATATTGCGCGGATAATTTTTGCCGGCGTTATTCTCATGGCGTCCTTTGGCATATTACCTATTGTCCACGCCGCTTTTAGCGGTGCCGCACTGATGATTGCGACCCAGTGCTTGAATATTCGCCAAGCCATACGGGCGCTGGACACTAAGATATTCATGTTGATAGGCGCTGCCTTTGCTATGGGTATTGCCTTGGAAGCGACCGGAGGTGCGGGTTATGTAGCGGCGCAGGTGGTCAATGCCCTACAAGGCTACGGCCCCCAGGTGTTGCTGGGCGGGTTGTTTTTACTCGTAGCCGTTATGACTAACCTGTTGTCCAATAACGCGACGGCTTTGCTGTTCGCACCTATTGCTATCGGTATCTCCAACCAGACCGGGATTGATCCCAAAATCCTCATCCTGACCGTATTGTTTGCCGCCAATTGCTCCTTCGCAACCCCTATTGCCTACCAGACAAATTTGCTGGTTATGGGGCCAGGGCACTATAAATTCATAGATTATGTCCGGTTCGGCGTGCCGCTTATTCTGGTTATTTGGGTAAGTTATATTGTCATGCTTCCCTTTGTGTTTGATCTGGGGTAAACTGATTTCATGTCTCGCCATTTTGATCCAAATGATTTGCAGTTTTATATCACCCTGCCCGCCCCTTGTCCCTATTTGGACGGGGAGATGGAGCGCAAGATATTTACGCCCCTAGAGCCACTCGACGGGCCACATGTTAATGATTATCTGACCCATTCGGGGTTTCGCCGTTCGCAAAATGTTATTTACCGCCCGGCCTGCGAGACCTGCCATGCCTGCCATTCATTACGGGTAAAAGCGCCTGCATTTAAACTAGGTTCAAGCTTCAAGCGCACGGTTAAAACTAATGCGGATATAACCCGCACCGTCAATGAAGCCTTTGCCACCCGCGAACAATATGACTTGCTGGGGCGCTATCTTCACAGTCGCCATCCCGAAGGCGGCATGAACGAAATGGATTTCGAACGTTATGAATTGATGGTGGAAGATTGCGCCGCCCGCACCGAAATCTTTGAGTACCGCGATAATACTGGTCGCCTCGTCGCGTGTTGCATCACAGATACATTGCGCGACGGACTTTCTATGGTTTATAGCTTCTTTGACATTACTCAAACCAAACGCAGCCTTGGTAATTATATGATTTTAGATCATATTGATGCCTGCACCAAAGCCGGGCTCTCATTTTTATATCTGGGATATTGGGTGAAAAATAGCCCGAAAATGTCCTATAAAGCCAGGTTTAAACCGCATCAGGTATTGCGGAAAATTGGCTGGTGTAATGTAGATTAAAGGTTCGGAAAACAAGAACCACAAATATATGGGGAAATGGGGAGTTATGAAACGACGAGATTTACTGGGCGCTGCGGCCGCCCTTGCCACCGGAGCGACGACTGTAGCCGTACTTGGCGGCAAGCCCGATAATAAAACTACGCAAGCCGTAAGCACACCCGGCATACCCAATATCGGCAAAAACCGTCGTCAATTTCGCCTTGTAACTTCATGGCCGAAAGACTTTCCTGGCCTGGGTATTATGGCCAACCGTTTGGCTGAATTTGTAGGCACAATGACCGAAGGCCGCATAGAGATAAAAGTTTATTCGGCCGGCGAGTTGGTCGGGGCTACCGAGGTTTTCGACGCCGTCTCCACGGGTGCGGCGGACATGTACCACTCGGCAGAATATTACTGGCAGGGTAAAGCCAAAGGCTTTTCGTTTTTCACCGCCGTGCCAATGGGCATGACGGCGACCGAAATTTCCGGCTGGGTCAATTTTGGCGGCGGGCAAGAACTCTGGGACAAACTGTCGGGCCGGTTTAACCTCAAACCCTTTCATGCGGGCAATACCGGGCACCAAATGGGCGGCTGGTTCAAAAAAGAGATCAATTCTCTGGAGGATTTCAAAGGCCTGAAAATGCGCATACCCGGCATTGGCGGCGAAGTTGTGCGCAGGCTCGGCGGGGCGGCGGTACGATTGTCGGGCGGGGAAATATACCAGGCCCTGCAATCCGGAGCCATTGACGCGGCAGAGTGGGTCGGGCCGTGGAATGATTATGCTTTCGGTTTATACCGCGAAGCCCCCTATTATTACGGCCCCGGCTTTCAAGAACCCGGTGCCGCCATTGGCCTGGGGGTAAATCTTGATGTCTGGAACAGCCTGTCTCCCAATGACCAGGTTATTTTCAAAGCTGCATGCCATATGGTCAATGACCTCAGCATCGGGGAATACACCCACGAAAACGGCAAAGCTTTGGAGATTTTAAAGAGGGAGCACAATATAATCCCGCGCACATTCCCGGATGATGTTTTGGAGAAAATCGGCCGTACCAGCGAAGCAGTCGTCGCCGAAATCGGCAATTCAAATGCCGAAACCCGTGCTATTTATGACAGCTATCTAAAAGCCCGCAACAGCTACCGCACCTGGACAGAAATCAGCGACGGCGCCTATATAGCCGCAAGAACGGCAGCGCTTAAGTGATTGGGATGATGTTATTACCTTTCCTTCCTCCGTTTACGGGGGAAGTGCCGAAGCTCTTGCGTAGGCGATGGGGGC
>JAESQN010000042.1 GCA_016765135.1 Robiginitomaculum sp. | reverse complement strand
TTCTTCAATCTTTTTTCTTTCTTTGTAATAGAGGATATAGGTTCGTATTTTATGATTTAAAAGATTGATGCTATAATTATATTAAGCGCTTACAGTTTGAAAGGACAGTCTATGAAAGTTTCTTCAAAACATCTTTACCAAGTAGCAAAAGGTCAACATTTCGCGATTCCTCATGCTAATTTTATTGATTCGGACTCAGCCAGGGCTTATGTGACCGTGGCACAGAGACGAGGGTTGCCTTTGCTTTTGGCCTATGCTCAATCACACTCTTCTATTTTATCCTTAGAAGAAGCGGCAGCTATCGGAAACTATTATGCAGATTCGGTGGAGGTTCCTGTTGTTTTACACTTGGACCATGGTGCGGACTTTGATTTCATCAAAAAAGCTATTGATCTGGGCTTCACCTCGGTCATGATAGATGCTTCTCAGGGATCATTTGAGGACAATATTGCCATCACCAAAAAAGTAGTAGCATACGCTCATGAAAGAGGAATTGTGGTGGAAGCGGAATTGGGCCATGTCGGGGCCAATGATACTTCAGAAGCAGATGAGGTTACGGACTCTGTTTACACGGAAGTGACAGATGTTCAAGCCTTTATGAAAGCAACCCATGTGGATTCCTTGGCGGTTTCCATTGGTACTGCTCACGGTGTTTATAAAGGGACTCCTAAAATAAATTTTGATCGTTTGCGTGAAATCGCTAGCTTAACGGATGTACCTTTGGTCTTGCATGGTAAAAATCCCATGATGGGAAAATACAAGCGAGGCTGGTATCGCCGCGCATACGACGACAATGAGGGTTAAAATTATGAGATATTTATTAGAACGAGCAAGTGAAGCATCAACATGGCGTGGGATTATTGCACTACTAATGTCGTTCGGGGTGATGCTCTCACCTGAACAAATTGAATCAATCGTAGTTATTGGACTGGCAGGCGTTGGTCTTCTCGGTGCATTTTTTCCGGACAAAAAGAATGCGTAATATGATGCTGGCAGTCGTATTACTGCTAAGTGTGGCATGTGTGTCACCCCCTCAAATCAATAACCCAATTGAAGGCATCGCCTTTGCTTATATCCAAATCTCTGAAACAGCAAAGCAAGTAGAGCTTGCGAGATTGAGTAAGAGCATCACGGGTTTGCAAGCGCTGAGAATTAAAAACCGGTTGCAAACCGCCGTCGACTCAGTGAGTCAAGCTGAGGGGTTGATGTGCATCATTACAGTCAGCACAGGCTGCATTGTCGATCAAACCGGGGCACAATCTAAAATATCTAGCGCACTATCTATCACACAATTGATCAAAAAAGAGGTATCGCAATGAACGCTGTAGCAATACTGGCAGTAGCTGAGGCGGGGCTACGCTTACTCGAATCTTACAATATTAGTGCCACGCGTTTTGCGCAGGAACGTGAGCACGGCCCAATCACTCCTGAGCGCTTGTTTGAATTGCGTGACGAAGCACAGAAGTCTATTGATGAGATTGGTGAGGATTAACTGAGTTAATCAATGCCCAGGCCCGCTGGACATAATATTCAATATTGACGTTCAGCGGGTTGAAATCTCGTGCGTCATTGCACAGGCTCACCGACCACCCCGCTTCAAAATCAGTCTTGCGTATTTTGTAAAGTGACTTGTTTTTAGTGTGATATCGAGGATCGTGCGTCACGGGTGGTACACTAAAATAATCATGCTCACTGACTCCATTTGCTTTTTTAAACCACCCCACCTCATAACCTTCGGTGGGCGGGCTAACCTTAGTTAGTTGTTTACCTACATTGCTGACATAGTAACGTGAGGTGTTTTGGATGGTATCACTCCCCAACGTTAAATGACTAGTTTTAGGTATCTTGGCTTTTAGCATAAAATCAAAGGCTTGTGCATGGGTTCGCATAAAATCGACGGGCTGTATACCATGCAATAAATAAGCCTCAACGGCCTTGGGTATGACTAAAGCACTATGATCTTTATGCCACGCAACTTCTCGTGTTGCGGGGTTTTCCTTTGCTGTCTCATGACAAAACTCACCGATACGTTTGACACCCCCATCCATTTTAACAGCCATATAATTGTTAACATCACGTATAAACATCGTAGAGTATTCAACCTCTTCTAACTCTAACCCCCGTGCCCACACTTCCCACTGTTTCATCATTTCACGCATGCGTGTGAGGTCGTTACGATTGATTAATACGGTCATACCATCCGTATTAATCTGTAAGAATCTCAAATCCGTAATGTGCAATGTCAATATCTCCGCAAGCTTGCACAGTAATAATTGACCATTAATTGTGATACTCATTGTATATTTCGGGTCGTAAAATGGACTGTAAGGGTTACCACTATCGCCGTATACACCAGTTAGAGCTAGCTTAAGCATCCCATTTCGAGGATCTTTTTTATCGTAACCCTGTCTTTCTTTTTTAACATCTGCATAGATATCACAAAAATGGTGACTCAAGTGTTTGGGATATAAATCATTAACAATCGATAAACTGGGGTAATAACTTGCCACGTCGATATCGATAATCGCGTGGGTTTCTGTTGCGCACAATGTCTCACCACTCACGGACCCATGTATACCCCCTTGAGCTACTGTTACAGTTAGGTCACCGATTGTTGGAGTGAGTGGTTTAAAACTGTCTTTAGTGCCTACAATATTGATATTTTTTAAATACTCAAGTGTACGTTTGAGTTCGGGATTTATAAAATCAATATAGGAAAATATTATTTTTTTTAGTGCTATGGATTTACGTGGGGATTGTTGATAAGGCTTGTGTAAATTCAGCCGTTTTATAAAATAATCTTTACCTATCTTAGTGTCATTACTGTTAAGTGTGTGCTCACCTAACGACAATCGGAATTTAATTTGATGATGTGAGTAATCAAAAAATATTTTTGTGGCTAACACATCGTGTCGATTGTATTCACACAAATTATCCATCTGATTGTATGATAGTACTGTACCCGGTGCTATCGGTAAATCTTGGACGCTCTGCATCATCATATTAATCTCAAGCGCTTTAAGTGACGTACGCTTTGCTTTATTATCAAAATGATGGATTTTATACAGATCAATTTGTTTAACTCGAGGCTCCCAGTCTACAAATTCGTAATCATTATCACTAGCGAATATCGCCTGTGATCGTGCGTACAAGGCATCAACGCCAATCGCGTCGTCTTGTAAAACCATTGACAGTACGGGCCAATCAAAATGTAGATTGTTAAACCCGACTAGATAAGTGCCAGTTAGGGCTAGCTGATTTAAGTGAGCAATAAGTGCTACCAGATCGGTGCGCCGCTCGGATATCTCAAATGTTACCCACGCACCGGTTTGCACATTGTAGTGTGTTGATGTAAAACAATTAGGGTAAGTTTCGATGTCGTAAATTTCGTACATTTTAGCCTCTCAAAAATAACCGCCCTGAGTTTAGGGCGGCGGGGTTAGTTACTGGGGTACGTCAGCATCAAACGTTTGAGCAGGTGGACTTAGATAATCGTATGCCGGTGCCGGAGTGCCGGGCAGCCCTTGAGTTGGTGCTGCTGGTGCGTATTGTTGAGCCGGTGCCGGAGTGCCAGGCAATCCTTGAGCCGGCGCGGCTGGTGCGTATTGTTGAGCCGGAGCCGGAGTGCCAGGCAATCCTTGAGCCGGCGCGGCTGGTGTCTGACTTGCACCCGGCGGAACATAACCTATTTTAGAAGCACCAAATACTTCTGCCGCATCCGG
>JAESQN010000041.1 GCA_016765135.1 Robiginitomaculum sp. | reverse complement strand
GTAATAAGGACTGTCAGGAGTTCTAAGCCCAGACCAATGCCTGTTACCCCCTATATGCCAGTTGTTTATAGTGATGGGGCCGAATCGATTCCTAAGCTGGTCATCAAGCCTTAGAAGCCTCTCGTCAAATAGTTCCCATGCAGAAGAAAGTCTTCCCTTCAATGCAAGCTCTTCAAACAGGCCGGGGGATATATATTCCTGAATAATAAAGTGATCTGGTTTATACATTATTTTACCTTTAAGAGTTAGCGCCATATCCGACTAGAAAAACGAAAACATCACTATCGTCGTAAGCACTCACCCAGTGAATGTCAAACATTCTTGAATTTGATATTTGAATCTTTGCTGTAGACATGCTGGACGATTGAGTGCTTCTGTTACTAATAATATCACCACCAACTCTATCACTCATAACAGCTACAGAATTAGTAGCAAACAACCCAAAGATTGATCCAGTCTTTCTGGTATGCACGTTTATAGCCGCCGTTCTGCCAATGCCTGCGTTGGATGCGAATACATTTAGATATGTTTTAATTTCCAGCCAATCAGTATTTGATGGGACGAGATTTAAAGGCTGCCATATTATATCTGCCCCGCTTCCAGTTGGGCCAACGCTCGTCCAAACCCCCTGTATTATTGCAGGAGTGACAGTTAATGGTACGCCATTAACCACAGGCGCGCCATCAGGAGAATTCACGAATACTGAAACATTACCAGCAGAAGCAGAGGCATCAGCAGCAGAAGCAGAAGCAGCAGATGCACTTAATGCAGAATCTTCTGCTTGTGCAGTAGCTATCGCCGCCTGATCAGATGAAGTTGTTATCGCTATAATGCCTTCTGCTTCGGCAACCCCCAAATTCACAAGTGCCGAAGACTCAGCAGTGGCTATGTCACCAAGTGCCGAAGACTCAGCAGTCGCTATGTCACCAAGTGCCTCCGCACCGGCAGCCTCGGTTAATGCAAAAGATGCAGCAGATTCACCAGCGCTTATTGCCGCCGAAGATGCAGACGCCGCCGCTATGGATATTGAAGCATTTAGTTCACCAACTGTGGCCGCAACCATAGATAAAACAATAGATGTCTCTGCAACGATAATAGGATTGTCTGTGTCAACCTCCCATGTGCCAGTGTTATTTGCGCCATCAGTCACATTAACCTGAGTGCCCTTTGCAATGTCATTTGGCCCGTTCCAATCAGCAGAACGAACCCAAGACCCAGTGCTCACATTATAAATGCCATTCTCGGCGGCATTATCCTGTCCGGTGACTAAGCATCTATCATTATTTGAAAGGTCAACACCATCAACATTCTGCTCTCCGCTGAGCGTTATATTAACGCTTGCCGCAGCCAAGCAAGGAACCTTAATTGCTATTGATGAATTAACGCCAAAGCGCCTATCTGTTATTGTCGTCATATTATAAATCTCTCGGTGGCCCTGTTAATATAGCGCCAATAGTTTTTACGCCTTTCACTTCGCCTTTCTCTACCGCAATGATACCATCTACTGTTGCCTGAATCTGGCCAGCCGGATAGTGAAGCACCGCCCCGCTCACCTTATTTAGCGACCGCCAGAAAGCACGATCTGCCTCACCTTGTCCAACTTGAGTCTCAAGATTCGATATGTCAGCAAATGGCCTTAACCCAGCCGGGCCTTTATAGCCATATGTTTCAAAACCAAATAACGCTGGGATACCAGAGGCAAGCTCTCTAGTTGGGATAGTCATAGCCAGTAGAAAACTTAGCTGCTCACTACCCAACTTTCTAGATAGACATTCAGGCTCCATATCGCATTCAGATTTGAGCATTTCTTTTAGCGCAACCGAAAATAGAGCCGGAACAGTATTAATAATAAGAAGCTGGCCCGCATACGCCAAAATCTCATCAGGCTTCTTTAAATCAGCATTCTTGAATGCCTCAACATTAATATTATAGGTGGCAGAAAAATAGGAATAAAAGTTAGTGAATAACTTTCCTAGTGGGCCTCCTCTTTGAATTCTTGATAAGTCGCCTATAAGCCCTGATGATTGGGTATCCTTAACCGCTTGGTCAGCAATCGATACCGCACGTTGATCGATGTGATCCCTAGTCTTTTGGTCTTGAGCTGTCTCAAGTTGAAGATCATCAATCGCTTTGTAATAGGCGCCCCACCAGGTTGGAACATCTACAGTCTTTTGCATCTTTTGGATCATGTAGAAATTACTTGCCTTAAATGCTGACAGACCTTTGCCAGACTGAACAATATTTAAAACCTCGTTAATTTCACGTTGCATAGTGATATCACGGAATCTCATGGTCTTGGACTTCTCGCTGGCTATCCTCCCTGCCTCAATAGGATTAGCCATGTATTTAGCGATGCCTAGGGCCATGTGCTTGGCTCCTACCCTTGACCAGCTTTGAGCCAGACCTGATGGCTGGATAAGCGCCGTAGTTACCCGCCAACCAAGGCCAACAATAGTAGCGCCAACACGCAGCCTATTAACCATGGTCTGCCAGTAATTCTGAGCCGGTTCTGAACCAATAGCGATATCTCTAATCGTGAATTTAAGCTCATTAATCAATTCAACGGAATGGTGCTCGCGCATAGTTGAGTCGAGCGATGACATCAGCCTATTAGCATCAACAAGCCAGTCCTGGTGTGAAAGCCAGTGATTAACCTCAGAAATATGGCTTGAGATAACACTAAAATTTAATAATATAGGTCTGCCATGAACTTCCTTTGCGCGCTCTTTAGCAAAAGAATCACTAGCCGCCGATCTATTAAATAAACCTTTCATATTCAGGCTAAGTGAGCTTGCAGCCTCAAGGCTTTGCGATCTTGATGATAGCTTAGCATCGTATTTCGCAGGGTAATATCCTCCGGGTATGGTTCCATTTTTAGTGACAATAGGGCTTGCTTCAACCCACTTTGGAACTACACCTGAAAGCTTCTTCATCATTTCGCCAACACGACTTCTTTTGCTGTTAAACAAATCGAAAATCCCTTGTATGAAGGCGAGATCATCTACAGTTAACGTATCAAGAATAGCCTGAGCGTGTGACTCAGGCATAGAAATCTTGCCTGATAGCCCACCAGATAAAAGACGCTGGCGACTTCCTTCGTTACCCCAGTTAAGCCCAAATGAAAGAATCTGTTCTTTCGTCATGCTTAAATTGGTTCCAGAAATAAGCCGCTTCTGAGCAAGAATATTAAAAGGAATCCCACCCTTTTGAATATCTCCAATAATAGGCTCGAATAGCTTGATAACAGCCTGACTGTCAAGATAATTGGCTTCTGTCTCATTGTCTCCTGACTCGCCCATTCCACGAGTCAGAAGGTTATAAAGAACACCATTATCTTTTCCTCCGTCCATCTCTCTAACTATTGAGGGAAACTTTCGATGGATTGCCGCAAGGTTTCTGCCACCATCCGCTAACTTCCCCAACATATCGCTAGGCGTTCCGCGCTCTTTTACTGTTTTATTGGCATTAGCAACTAATGACTCTTTAGCTTTTTCTACTGTTTCAGCGAAATCGCCAAACTCTTTGTTTCTCATCAAAGTCTTTGCCATTCGACCAATATGTTCAATATTCTTTATTGAATCGACTAGCCCGCTGAACTCCTCTACAGTCATATCCTTATAATGCTTTTTATTTGAAACAAGAGAAGGGTCAACAATAGGCGCAAACCCTTCTGCTTTCTGAGACTCAATCCAATCATTCAAGCTAGTACGTCGGTCAATCTCTTTTAGCGAGACATTCTTGCTTATGTCGTGGGCATTCAATATTGAATCAATCTGATCCAGTGCGTCAGAATCAATATTCTTTCTCGTCCCTTGCTTTTTAAACTTAGCAAGATGGGTCAGGTCAGAATCAATCTTATTCTCTGCATTCGAAGCCTCACGGAATAAGTGATTATTGAGTACCTGCTTACGTTTCTGATCTGCCGCTGTGGCTATATCATCCTTGGCAAAAGCGTCAAAGGCTTTCTTCCCTGCACGTCTTTCCTCAGCCAAATATTGATTGGGCGCTAGCTTTCTTATTTTTAAAACAGAAATTGCGGTTATTGCAAACTCTTTAGCAGCCTTGCCAAGCAACGATGCCTTTCCAGTTCGATCAGCAAGAATTCTATACTGAGTATGAAGGTGCCGCGTCCTAGATTGATTGTGAACGGCTTCTGATGCTGCCTTCCTTATCGCCTCAGGGCTTGTAAGGTCACCGTAGCGCTCAAACAGACGTTTCTCGGAAATCTCGGTTATCCGCTCTTTTATTGGCTGAGCAGCAAGCACCGCATGAATTAGCGCATCACCACTAGAGAAGCCAAATAATGTAGCAGCCTCGTCTGGGTGAATGCCTTCATCAGAAACCATATTGTTTTTCCCTCCACGCCTGAACTTGGACAAATCAAGGGTGCCCCATCCAGCCTCTAAAGTTCCTCGATGCAACTTAACCTGTCGCATTGATGCAATAGCTTGATATACAGGCTCTTCCGACACCTCTTGAGACGCTTCGCTCCTTGCAGCTTTGCGCTTGGCCTTGGCTTCATTCGATAGCTTCTTAACCAGCCTAGCAGGAGCCTTTTCAAGCCATTGCATGTCTTTAAGTCTGCGAGCGTTTAAATTATCCTCAGCATCCAGATAAATGCTTCTTTCATTTATCTGATACTCTTCCCATCGCCCATCATCTAACCCAGACTCTTCTTGTCTTTTAAAGATTGGCCTGTCAATCAACTCTGATATCTGATCTTCCGCAGCAATCATTCGGTCAAAGACACCACGCACTTCATCGGTTAGCTGTACATTTAACGATGTTAGCGACTTGTAAACATTAATCAGCCATGACCTGAATGTTTGGAACAAAGACACTAATTCAGCACTCGGCGCTTTGCCTTCAAATAAATAAGCCTCGAAACTTCTGGCTATGATCTCATGCCCTTCGCGTCGCTCTTCATGGCTCTTGGCATTCCATTCTTCGAGCGTTTCCACTCCAATGTTTTTAAGCAATGCCTGCATGTCATCAATAACTTGCTGTGGAGCGTCAGGCTGTGATGCAATGTCACGGTAGACCTCAAAGAAGAAATGACCAGACTCATGCAAGAAAGAAGATAAATCGCTTTTCTCCAGCAAAGATATAATATGAGGCGCTTTTGTGATGTCATCCGGTAGCTGTATTACGGCCCTGTCGTTTTGAGATAAGTCATCCCCCTCAATAACCCCCTGATTCAGTATATTCGGGTCGTTGGGGTCAAAATTTCCCCGGTTGTTAACAGATTTTATTTGATTCGGTTCAAAGACCACTATATGGTCTGCGGACTGATCTATATCCTGGTCAGCATTATCAATTAAATTCTTTATGATAAGACCATCATGGCCTTGCTCTTTCGCTTGGCTTATGGCCTCGTGAATTTCATCTGAAATATCAAAAAACCTTTGATGTTCCGCATCAAGTTCAAAAGGATTATTGATTGATACATAAGCTTCTATAATATTTTCTTCAGGATCGGATTCTTGCTCTAATTTTTCTGCTTGAGATAATAGTTCATTCGACAGATCAAAATCACCTGCAAGCTCCGCCTCTTCTGATCTCAAAACCAAATCACCTACTGGCCGCTCATTGGCAAGACGACTGTAACCAGCCGCAACATCCCTATCATTTACAAAGAAAAAACCCGCCTCTGCTGATTTCGCTTTTGTGACAGAACCTAGCTTCTCTTTAAGGAATTGATCGCCACCAAGCCCTGATTCTGACGTCCCATGATAAACAATAAGCGGATCACCTTCCTCATTGACAACCTTAGAATCACCGAACCATTTTGAAAATTCTTTGCTAAGTACAGGAGCAGACTGATCGAAGTTAAGCCCCCTTGTCTTCGACCCCCTGACTTCAAGTCCATATCGCTGATAAGCTTTCTCAGGCGTCACCGCAAGACGATCTGCCAAGACAATAGAGAACGACCGATGCAATGAGGCATACTTCGTAGCAACGTCCTTAGAAGCCCTTCCAGAGCCTATAATTTGATCGACAAGATTGTCTCTTACACGATCCGCAGACTCCTCTACCTCCTGCCTTTTAGCGCTTGCTGATAAAATCTCGTCAGCCTGAGCATTGAGCTGTTCATTCGCATCCTGTTCTTCGATCTCTCTGGCACTTAGTCCATCCAGATCATTTCTTATGTCATCCCTTAGCTGGTCATGGTATTGCCCAAAATAGGCAACATAGTCAGAAACCAGTATTGGAATGTCATTCCCTGTTTCCAGTGCAGCCTTAATGTCGCTAGCCAGGTCAGGAATCTTGCTTTGCAGGTCAAGAATAATCTCTTCGTTTTCCTGAAAAAAAGTTTTTGCCTTTTCAATAGGGATTAAAACAGACTCATCTACACCAACAGCTTCTTGTAAGAAAGTCTTGATTGAATCAGGTGATCTTTGCGCTGTTTTGGCTGCCTGAACCGAAGCAATTAAATCATCAAGACTCTTTAACTTCTGCTCAGAAGACAGGTTTTGCCTCTGATCTTGTGCAAAGGTTCCCAGTATCTTAGAGGCTCCATGTGCTATCGACGTCTGTCCGCCAGTACCAACTAACGTTGCTATTAAAGTCTGGTATGCAGCAGAAGGTCGCTCATCAATATACTCAGACAAAGGTCGGTCTGGAGTTAAGACTATGTGCGAATTTAAGTCTTGAAGAATTGTCACTGCCTGTTCTTGAGGTACCTCAATAATCGCCTGGTTAAGCAAAGTCTTAAATAATGACGATCCTATCTTAAGGTCGCCCAACAGCCTAAGCGCAGGGAAAAGCTCCGCCGTCACCTCAATAACTGCATCAGTAGACCCAAATGACAGCGCTTCAATACTGTTCTTGCCAGCCGAAAGGGCCGTTCCAGCGGATGATCCGCCCGCTTGTACGCCAGCACCCGCAAGCATTAGCGATGGATTACCAGTTAAAACTGACCCCAATAAATAGGGCAATTGAGCCCCTATAGACTGCAACCCTGACACTACCCCTGATTCCGTTTCGCTAAGACCTTCAAATGCTTTGCCTGCAAAACTGTCGCTTATTTCTTTATCAGTCAGGAACTTTTTGGCTAAATTCCCTGACGTATTCCCTTCAATTCCAAATAAAGAATTAAAAGGGGTCTCAACAAAGTCAGAGAATATCTGAGCACCCTCGGCAAAAAGTCCGCTCGCACTACCAGCAGCAACAAAAGGCGCTGTAGATAATCCTCTGCCAATCAATCTGGCCGTATTCTCAACAAGTGAAAGCTCCTCCACATCGTCATGGGCTAACGCTGCGAATTCAGGGTCAAGAAACTGACGCTTTAGAACAGGGGATAGGTCTAATGTCTCCCTGACCTTCCTAAGCTTTTCTCTTTGAGAAACCTCATCAAAATTGTCTGCAATATAATCAATCGGTAGCCCAGAAGATTTTGACAGGTCTTTAGCTGTTGAAAATCTATCAGGGCTATTGGTAATGACCCCTTCGACAAGACTATTAATAGCAGTATCACGCTGCTTTGTTCTTTCCCCTACAGCCTCATCGGCTAAAGCAGAAAAATCATCATTATTAACCGCATTAGCGCCAAACCGGCTCTGAACAGCCTCATCATAAATATTCACTAAAGACCCGCCTCAAAACTTGGCACATCATCTTTTAATCTGCTTATATCCAATGAGGGACGAACTCTTCTCTTCATTAGACGCTGTACATCAAGGTAAGTCTCAGCAATCGCTTGCTCCGTGACAGAATGCCCCTGACTCTCAAGTGATTGAATAATAGACTGCCTGTCATTTCTCGGTATTGAGCTAAGCCTAACCTCTTGACCATTAACAAGAACAGAAGCAGTATCAAGCTGGTCATCTGTAAGCGCAGAAACAGGCACACTTTCCTTAGATGAAAAGAATCCACCCCCAACTAATGCCGTATTGGTAAACGCCTTAGTCACAATGTCAATCTCAATGTCAGGCGTGATCTCTATCCCCCTGGCAACAAGCGCTCTTAACTTACTATCAATTGATAGCGTTATATCTGCATATTGCTTTTTCTTCTCACCCTCAATATTTGACGGCGTTTCATCTCCAGAAAGATAGCCAGCAGAAATAGCCACTGTATTGATGGTTTCCTTAAAGCTAAAGTTTGACTTTTGCTTTGATGATCTACTGGATCCAGCCTCCCTCACAGTATCCCATTCATTAATAACAGACGACCAATGGCTATCATCAAGACTGTCATAGTAAGTTGAGAATAAAACAGACTTTGGTATCTTCTGAACCTCGGCCGGAGTTAGAGAAAGGAAGTCAACATAAAGCCTATCGTCATTAACAGGCTCCACTCTCTCACGCGAACCTCGATGGAATCCCTTTACAATAGAAAGCTCCTTCGGGGTAAGCTCAGCAATTACATTTGCCGGTATCTCACTAAACCCCCCCTCCCTGGTGATATCAATAGCACTGTCAAAAATCTCATCGTGGGCCTCTGCTTCGATTGCGTCACGGTCAGAAAATTCCGATTTAATCCTGCCAACAACGACATCTCTATCTTTCGTATTTTGTATTTTCTTTGCCTCAGCAAGCGCACCTTTAATATCTCGGTTTCTAACAAGAATTCCGTCAGTTAATTCTCTTTGCCTGTCAAGATCTTGACCTATGTTCACTGCGCCTGTAAGCCTAGTCCGATTAATGTCGCTTATTTCTTTGTTGTGCGTATCAAGATAGGTTTTTGCATAACCATTGCTTTTATTCGACAAGGCATTCTCGATAACACTTGTGTGGATGTCAGATATAGAATCAAGCTCTGTAGCTCTAGCCTGAGCTGGAGCAATTCCAAGCCTTTCAGAATTGTCTCTTTCAAGCTTTCGTGTGCGCTCTATTGCAGTCCCAATAACGTTGGGATTACTCCACCCTAGCGCAGCACCTTCAAGCTCAAGCGCCTTACCTCCTTCATATACTTGACCCGCATGAACCGCTCTCTCTTTAACTAAGTGATTCGTTAGACTGCCATCAAAATTGAGCTGATGAAGCTCTCTCTCTTGCCTGAAAGCCTCTCTTTGCTCATTATTAGTTAATGTCGCTCCAATCTCATCCGCCGCAAGCGAAAATCTTTGGCTGTAATCCTTGTAAAAGTCACCAGAAACAACCTGGCCAGACCTCTTTTGAGAATATCCATCATCACCATTTGAAAGCTCTAGCGCCTTCCTCCTCAGCTTGTTGACAGCGCTATCAGACTGTACCGCGTCATCTTTTCGCTTCTCCTCAGAAAAATATAACTCAATGTCCTTGCCAACATTAGAAACACCAGCTCCAACAGAGCCTGTGCCCCTGGGCCCACTGACAACTCCGCCAACAGATACAATAGGCCTACGGCCACCTAAATCTCTCTGATCCGGGAATCTAGCCATATTTTCCGAACAATCCCCCTATCGTTCTTGCTGCTCCAATATTATTCGCGTCCCTAGACGCATCAGCCTCAATCTCCACAACATTGCCGCGAGCAATAAGCTTGTCACTTAATGCCCTGCCTCTGTATAGTTGTATCGCAGCGCGATAAGCTCCCTCACCGTCAATATCAGCTATCGCCCTTGCTGTTGATGGGTCAGCAGCCCCACCCCCTGCGGCCGCCACAGCTAGCGCCCGAGAAGCTAGTATCTTTGCCTGTCTGCGCTCCTCCTGTGCGCTATGCTGGCCTTGTGCGACCTCCTGCCCAGCTTGATAGTTAAGATTGGCTTGAGTGGTGTCTGCCGCCGCCGATTCTGCTCTACCAGAAAGAACCTGACCGAGAGCATCAAATACCCCGCCAGATATAGCTCCCGCCTTGTTCCAGTCAAAAGAAGGCTTAGATATAATTCCAGTTGACGAAACAGATTTAGTATTACCTAAATTAGCCACGGATATAAACCTCCCCGCGATAAGGCTTGAAACCAAAATGCCTCAACATTAACTCAGCCCCATCTTCTTTTCCTATCGTTGCATAAACAGGGATCATATAGCCGTCAAGCATGGAGAAAATCATCCTAGCCCCCTTTATTAGATGACGCTTATAATATTTCAATTCTGCATTCTTTTCGATAAATAAATGAAAGCTGTTTAACACAATATAAACCCCAACCATACCCACTACAATTCCATTGTCAACCAAGCTAACCCCCATCATTGACTGACTAGGTCTGCCATTAAAAAAAACTCTAGCGTCTTCCTCTCTCGTGGGCCTAAGTTCTATCATGGCTCTCCAGTGAGAAATTAAGACCAAGTGCCGTACAAGGTCTTGGCGCTTTCATCTCCAAACATATCCTTGAATCTGCATCCCAGCCACCAGGGAATACTAACCTTTGCTCATCATAATCAGTAAACACCGTATCTTCTGGGATTTTTGCACCATCTCGGGTTAATGGAAGATTATCCAGCTTATCAAAACTAGGCCCATACTTTATGCCTTGGCAATGCGTGTTATAAAGAAGAAGGCCAACATGAGATATTCGCTTGCTTTTTGAAAAGCTTCTGCCAAGCTTTGTTGACATCCATTGACCTTTGTATCCCAGACCAATGCAATACTGTGAAATGGGCTCAGGAAGGACTATCTGTCCACCAGAAACTACAGCCATCCCCAAGTCTTTTCCATCACCCCATATTACAACATCCTTACCCTCTAAATGTTCAAGACCAAAGGCTATCGATGTCGGAGCGCCATCATAGACAACAAAAGAGTCTGCCTGTCGGTTTATTGGCCCGCCCTGACACTGATCCTCAAAGGCCCATCGCTCCAAGTATCGTACCTCCTGCCCATCAATAATTCTCTTAACATGGTAATAGACAATATCCTCATTGTCTCCGGGATCACCAGGCAGAACGACAACATCCTCAACCTCACCATCAGTGATATATTCCTTCCAGCAATTCACCTCTTCGTGAGGATTGCTAACAAGAATCGCAGGAGAGCCGTTTGCTCTAATGCAGTGAATTCTAGTGTCTCTTTGTCTTTGAACAGCAATGTGGTTTATACCAGGGCTGCCAATATTTGGGTTTAACGCTGTAAGATCAACAGGGACATAATCAAGCCCTCCGCCAATAGCAAGCTCATACAGCCTAATTCCGCCACGCTGAACATAAATAGCCCTTCTATCTATCCTGATTGCCGCAACTTTTGCCGTCCCATTCGTCGCCACAACCTTAATGCTGCTATTAGTATTAGATAATGGCTCATCAAATGATGATGATTTCAGTGAGAATTCGGAAAGATCAGCCCCCAAAAGTAGATGCTGAGTAGACAATATCCAATTCACAACCTCAACAGGCCCAGAACCAATTATTTTAGATATAGGCGCTGAGTCACCCTCAATTGATTCGTCAAAAGAGTTAAAGTTGTCGGACTCTGATGCAATAAACCTATCTTGACCCGCCCACGATAACCTACCCTCAACAAGATCAACTGCTGTCGGCTGGCCACGAAAGTCAGACCAAACCCCCTCAGCCCAGTCATCAGTAGCCTCTATACCGCCTAAAGGTGAGAGAATATCAACCTTAGCCTCGACCTCACTAACAACCGCCGTGACCCTAACAAATCCATCTATAAAACCAACACTGTAATCTAACCTAACCGAAGCAATGCCAGACGTGAATTCACCTGCCTTAGAACCTATCCTGTACCAAATAATTTGATTGTCTAAGCCATCGTTAAATGATCCGGAGCCTGTGGCTCCCAAGTTTATTCCCGGAGTATCAGTGTCTTGAAATGGCCCAAATTCTGACTCTATAGAAGATTGTAGTGTCAATGTTCCAACAAAAACACTTAATGTTCGATTTATGGTGAAAGCTCTGCCTGTGCCGACACCTGACACCCTAATAGTGTCTGTGAACTCATTATCTGAGTTAATAACAGCCGTAACTCTCTGCCCTGATGATGTAATTCTGAATATTGCCCCTACATGGCCCTCTCTAAATAATGGCTGTGATGAAAAAATAGGCCGATTAGAACCAAATAGCCCCGCCACCTGTAATGTCGTAGGTGATACATTAGGAAGCCTCATAGGCCCATTGTCAGACAGATACTTGACAACAGACCACGACTCGTCACCCCTGCGCTCTATCCTGTACCCCTGATACCCCTCACAAGCAACCCAAGTCACATCAGCCGACGACGCACTCCTGATATTACGAAGGTCAACTGTCCTCCAAGGCGATGGGATAACCATATCTCCTGCTGGCTCAATAGTGCATTCATCAACTATTGTTGTCCTCAGAGACATATTTGACATTTCGATATGAAAATTTACCGCCGGAGTAAAAGCCAGAGAATGATCGCCTTCGGTTAAAATAGCCTCTATATAGTCTCCCTCTCCAGCAGTAGACCCAACTTTGAATTGAACCTCCCCCTGCAAAACAACAACCTTCAATGCATGAACAACACCGGAAAGTCCGCCAATTGAAACTAGACGACTAACAGTAGATGATGTCCCACCCCCTCCAGTTTGATGCAAAGCATTATCAACCCCAAATGTAAACGTTCCAGGTTCGTTACCCACAGACCAAGCTGTCAAACCATTGTTAAAATCTCCATTGAGTATATTTGCTGTTACAGCAGGTCTAACCACCACGCTATCATCAACCCACACCCTAACAGACTCATCAGTAACCTCTATCAACGCCTTATTGACAAGAGACCTTACAAACGGTATATATTTGGCAGGAAGATTGTTCCTTGATGACCCAAGATACTGAGTCCCAGGCCTAAGCTGCATTGACCCAACTTCCCTCGCCACAACGTTAGTCATTACTTCGGCTGAGACCGCTATTCTGTCTATATCAAGACGGCCTAAAATCAAAGGCGATACCAGACCACGATTGAATGCCTGGATATACTCGTTGGTGATGTTACGTGCCACCAATTATCCCTCTAAGACTTCTGCTCTGACTGTTTCTCGATCCGCGTGAGACATTCCAACTACCCGGCGGAGGAAACTTGGTAGGATCTAACTTGGCATTACTGCTAAGTGCATCGTATTTGCACGATCTGAGTATCTCAACAACCTGACGCCTAATGTCTTTGTCGCTCGTTATCCTATTGCAAATTTTTGACGCAAGATACGCAGAAACATAATCAGCAAACGAAGGCGGCCAGACAGAAAGATTCATACCATGCTCTAACCCATCACTAACCCACCTTAAATAAATTGGATCAATTTCAGCGAACAAATATCCGCTTTCATTGACAAAATCCAGCAAAGGCACCCTATGATACTCATCATTGCTTATTTGTACCGATGTCACGAAATCAGAAGGTATCTGAAAAACATACCGATAACCATCCTCGGTTTCTTGAGTCGGGTCTGAATCCAGCTTTGCTGCACGAGTAGCAAACTTCCACTCGCCCTCCTCAAGACATCGATTAACCCCCTGATTGTCCCAAACAGTATCCAGCAATCGTCTAGGCTCTGACTCTTCCTCAAGAATTGCTAATGCTGCCTCGCCACAATATAAAAGAGCGTTATTGTAAACACCCAGCTTCGTGGCCATTACGCAGCCTCATACTCGTCGGCCCACGCCTCAGCCTCTACCTTGTTCATGCCCTCAGCTAAAACTTGGTCATTACGCAACACTGACCACTTTTTCGGCCCTCTTAGCTTGACAATAAGACCGTCGAAAGTCCTTTCTTTCTCTTCCGCCAGATTGACTCGCTGCAAAACCTTCACATGAGCATAATTTTTTCCAACAGTCGTAACGATAACATTCAAATAAAAGCTAAAATCATCGGGTATAATTTTTATCTCATCCCCTTCTACAAAATTCTTGGCACAGTAAGTCCAGAATTCCGGCTTTAATACATCCTCAATCGTAGTGCCAACCTCAACTCTGACAGCATGGTTTTGATTGTCTGAATATGCCTGTACTTTAATCCTATTCGATGGAAGCATAAAAATTCTCCTAAAAAAAAGAGGCTCAGCTAAATAGCAAAAGCCCCCTCAATTATAGCATTTACCTTATTAGTTCGTCGAAGCAACCAAGGTAGCTGCGCCACCAGCACTAAGAGCGCTAATGTGCATGCTGTGAGACAAGTTTAATACACTGTCATAAACCTGCACAAAATCACCGACACGAAGACCAAGGTCAACTGCATCAGTAACATAGTCCGCCGCCAAAATGTCGGCAATCGCATCAGGACTGTTGTAACCCCACAAGGATGATGCAATACCCCCAACACGATCAATCAAAAGTGTAGGGGGATTAGTGATTAAATAAGCCATATCAAACTCCTATGCTAAAGTATCGTGAGTGAATGGAATAACACCTTCGTCTTGCAAAAGCTTAGACCCCATAATCATTGAGCAACGAGCATAGGTATAACCTTGCTCTTCATCGTATCCAACAACATTTTCCATCCCGCTAACATTAGCCGCATGACCCATGGAACTTTTATGATACAAATATGATTGCTCGCTGTCTGTCCCCTGGCCAGGAAGACCTGGATGCTCAATAATTGTAGCGTTGCGCCATTTATAAACCGTCGGCATGTCACGCCAAGACATATCTTCACCCGCATAAGGCTGATGCTTAACGAAGTCAGCGCTTGCGAAAGCCCTGCTAGAATCCTGCTCTAATGCTGCCAAAAAACTAGGTTGACACAACATCGAGATGTATCCATCCCAAGGAACACTTTCATTAGTCAATCTAACGCGCCCCCGCTGAAACATCGCCACACTCGCAACCTGACCTGCCCCACCAACTCCACCTGTCGCCGTACCAAGCTGAGCAATAATTAACTCATCAATTTTTCGGTTGATAACCGCAAGCGTATCTTCTTGCATGATCTGCTTTTGATTGCCTTGAGATGCAAATATATTAAAACCTGTCAGCGTGACAAGATCATTCCACTCCTCTAAAATTGCGGTGTTTTGCTCATTATCGTTGCCGCGCGGCTGAATCCTGCCAGTTATTCCACGCTTAGTAGCCGCAGCATTGCCAGACCCAGCAACTAAAAAGACGGCCTGATTGCCTTTGATTACCGCCTCTGTAGTAACAGTGCCAAGAAGAAGTGACTTGCGTTGCTCAAATTGAGCAATCCACTCATCACGATATTGTGTTTGAAAAGCTGAAAGAGCCATAAGTACGGTCTCCTATCTAATTAAAAGAAAATCTCTTAGACGGGGTAGCCGTTTGCAGTTAAGCAGGGTAGCCATAAGGGGCTGC
>JAESQN010000040.1 GCA_016765135.1 Robiginitomaculum sp. | reverse complement strand
GAGCTTGTTGAAATGGAAATCCGTGAGCTTCTTAGCTCTTACGATTACCCTGGCGACGATATTCCGATCGTCATGGGTTCAGCTCTTGCTGCTCTTGAAGGACGCGATCCTGAAATCGGCGGAGAAGGCATTCGTAAATTGATGGCTGCCGTTGACGAATATATCCCGCAGCCTGAGCGCGATATTGACAAGCCGTTTGTGCTGCCAATCGAAGATGTGTTCTCTATCTCTGGACGCGGTACTGTTGTTACCGGTCGGGTTGAGCGCGGTGTTATCAATGTTGGCGACGGCGTTGAAATCGTTGGTATCAGAGACACACAAAAAACCACATGTACCGGTGTTGAAATGTTCCGTAAGCTGCTTGACCGCGGTGAAGCTGGCGACAATGTTGGCGTGCTTATCCGTGGTATTGACCGCGAACAGGTTGAGCGCGGCCAGGTTCTTTGTGCACCGGGTTCAGTGAACCCGCACAAGAAATTCGTTGGTGAAGCTTATATCCTGACCAAAGAAGAGGGTGGCCGTCATACGCCGTTCTTCAACAATTATCGTCCGCAGTTTTACTTCCGTACAACTGATGTGACCGGTGTTGTGACTTTGAACAAGGGTACAGAGATGGTTATGCCTGGTGACAATGTTGCGATTAACGTCGAACTTATCGTACCGATTGCCATGGAAGAAAGCCTACGCTTCGCCATCCGCGAAGGTGGCCGCACAGTTGGTGCCGGTGTTGTTGGCAAGATTATTGAGTAGGCCAGAAATAGGCCAGAAAAGGTTAAGTGTAATATAGAGGTGTAGCTCAGTTGGTAGAGCATCGGTCTCCAAAACCGAGGGTCGGGAGTTCGAGTCTCTCCACCTCTGCCATTTACGGCACACTTTAAAGAAAGAAGATGTAGAAAGAAAATTATGGCTGAGAAAACCAAACCAAAAGTAGGGCCGGTGAAATACCTGGCTCAGGTGCGTCAAGAAGGGCGTAAGGTTGTCTGGCCATCAATGCGCGAGACCGTGACCACGACTATAATGGTTATTATTGTTATGATTATTTTCGGCATTTTCTTTTTCTTTGTTGATTGGGCGGCGGCCAACGGCACGACCGCCATACTTAAAATAGGAACCTAAACGTGGCAGCTAAGTGGTATATCGTTCAAGCGCATTCAAACTTTGAGAAGCGCGTCCAGGAAAGTCTGATTTCCGAGGCCGAGCAAAAGGGCTTGTCCCATTTGTTTGAGGAAATACTCGTCCCGACAGAACATGTCGTCGAGATACGTCGTGGCCGTAAGGTCGAGAGCGAGCGTAAGTATTTCCCCGGCTATGTGCTGGTGAAAATGGATTTGACCGATGAGGCTTATCATCTGGTCAAAAACACACCAAAGGTTTCAGGGTTTTTGGGGTCGCTTAACAAGCCAATGCCGGTTTCCGAAGCTGAAGTTCAGCGCATTGTTGGTCAAATAGCCGCATCCGAAGATGCGCCGCAGCCGACGATCATTTTCGAAATTGGCGAAAAAGTCAAAGTTGTCGATGGTCATTTCCAGTCTTTTGAAGGCAATGTGGAAGACATTGATGTAGAAAATTCGCGCCTCAAGGTGCTGATAAATATTTTTGGTCGGGGTACCCCGGTCGAGTTGGAATATGCTCAGGTTGAGAAACTGAATTGAGTATTTAAATTTTGTGGGAGAGGGTGTGTAAGTCCATACGCTTCTCTGACCACGAAACACACCGCTGCGGGCATTGGGCCTAAAGCAAGCGCGTAAAGCGTAAATTTGGAGTGAAACATGGCGAAGAAGATTGAAGGGTATATCAAATTGATCATACCCGCCGGAGCAGCCAACCCGGCACCCCCGCTGGGGCCTGCACTGGGTCAGCGCGGCGTTAATATTATGGAGTTCGCGAAAGCCTTTAACTCCAAAACTGGTGATATGGAAAAAAACATTCCCGTCCCGACCGTCATCACTGTGTTTGCGGACAAGTCCTTTACGTTCGAGACCAAAACCCCGCCTGCGAGTTATTATCTCAAAAAGGCTGTGGGTCGTGATAGCGGCTCTAATGAGCCTGGTCGCGATATGGTTGCTACGGTGACTATGAAGCAATGCCGGGAAATTGCAGAGATGAAATTCCCTGACCTAACCGCCAATGATTTGGACGCAGGTGCCAAAATTATTGCAGGTTCGGCTAGGTCAATGGGCTTTGAGGTGGAGGGTTAGGTTATGTCACACGGAAAAAGATATAAAGCTGCATTGGCAAAAATTGACCGCAATAAAACATACCTCGTTAAAGACGCGGTTGCTACGGTCAAGACAAATGCAAATGCCAAGTTCGACGAAACCATCGAGCTGTCCATCAATTTGGGTGTAGACCCGCGCCACGCTGACCAAATGGTACGCGGTGTGTGTAAGTTGCCCAACGGTACGGGTCGTTCATTGCGGGTTGCCGTATTTGCTAAAGACGCTAAGGCCGAAGAGGCCAAAAAAGCTGGTGCCGACATAGTTGGTGCCGACGATTTGGCTGCGAAAATTCAGGCCGGTGAAATGGATTTCGATAAAGTTATCGCAACCCCCGACATGATGCCGCTTGTTGGCCGGCTCGGTAAAATCCTTGGTCCCAAAGGCATGATGCCAAACCCGAAAGTGGGTACGGTAACTATGGATGTGGCCAAAGCGGTCGCAGATTCCAAAGGCGGCGCGGTTGAGTTTCGGGTTGAAAAGGCCGGAATTATCCACGCGGGCGTTGGCAAAGCCAGCTTCTCCGAAGAAGCTTTGGCGCAAAATGTCAGCGCGTTCTTGGGTGCCATTATGAAAGCCAAGCCAACGGGTGCCAAAGGCACTTATATGCAAGGCGTAACACTAAGCTCAACTATGGGCCCAGGTGTTAAGATAGACGTGTCCGAGGCGACAGCGTCATAAGAATAAAAGGGCGCTAGTGCCTGAAGAGATTTGGCGGGGGTGTCTCCCCGCTAATGTTCGTGGGAGCTCTCATGTGAGAGCTTTCACATTGTCCGAGATCACGGGTGTAGTGAAAACTACTTAATTAAAGCCGGTGTGAGACAGAGCAAAAACTGAATTTGGCTTATAATGAGCCGAGACGTTCGAGCCCTGGGACGAAAAGACCGTACCGAGGTGCCTCCTGGGCATATTGGTACACCTAAACGGCGCACCCATGGGGGGTTCGCCACCAACAGGGAGACCGCAATGGATCGAAACGAAAAACGCGAACAAGTAAAAATGCTGGAAGGCATTTTCGCT
>JAESQN010000039.1 GCA_016765135.1 Robiginitomaculum sp. | reverse complement strand
GGAAGTGGTATTTATCTAAGATCAAGCCCACCAAGTATGGGGATCGTTTGATACAGGAGGTTACGGGGGCTAACGGAAAGGATCTTATTCCTGATTTTGATATTAACAAGGCTGCGCGGCAGGTAGCATTTTTGCTGAGCAAGAAGGGGGGTTAATTCTCTCTGTGCGCCCTTCTGTGCGACGTGACATATAAAGCAATACCATTGGCAGGGGTATCATTAGATAATGCAGCCAGCGGCACGCCAGGGCATGAATAGACATACAGTATCGTTAGTTTGGGTCTATTAGTTGCATTGTTTTGATTGATGTTTTGATGATTGTGTTGATGTTGAGCTTATGAGTGTCACTGTAAGCGATTATAATTTAGACCGAATACGGTCGTTAGGGTGGTTTTTGATGCGATCACGGCTTAATCTGCAAGAACTACTAATTAAATGATGATTTTGGCAGAATCAGAATCTATAGAAATCAATGGGTTAGGTCGATTATTTGCGGGCCGGTACTCCCTAACTAATTTGTCGTTAAATAAGCTAAATTGGTCTTACGATGTCTTTACTGTCTGAGATAATCGAGCAGCTTGACACTGTCAGTGCTAAAGATCGAGCGCAGATCATTGCGACAGCGGAAATGGCAACGAAGGATATGGTTTGGATTCCAAACCCTGGGCCGCAAACTGATGCATACAATTCAAAAGCTGATGTTGTTTTGTACGGGGGTGAGCCTGGTGGGGGAAAGAGCGATTGTGGGCTTGGATTAGCACTTACTGCACACAAGCGATCACTTGTTATGCGTCGCAAGTACTCAGATTTATCCGGATTGACGGATCGATCAATAGAAATTAATGGCACGCGGAGTGGATTCAATGGTTCGCCGCCGCCAAAATTGTTGGCTACAGATGGTCGGTTGATTGAGTTTGGCGCAGCACAATATGTGGGGGATGAGCAATCTTGGATGGGCCGAGCGCATGATTTTTTGTATATTGACGAAGCTGCACAGTTTGTCGGGTCACAAGTTAGATTGTTGATGGGCTGGGTGCGGTCTGCGGATCAAGAGCAAAGATGCAGGATAATGCTGGGGACAAATCCAGCGCTGTCAGACGAAGGAGACTGGATTGTCGATATGTTTGCGCCCTGGCTTGATGATCTTAATGCTAATCCTGCGATGCCAGGGGAATTAAGATGGTTTATCACTGACGATAACGATAAAGATATCGAGGTTAAAGGTGCTGGCGAGTATCAGATAGACGGTCGGACAACGACATCGATGTCACGCACTTATATCCCGTCTGGAGTTAAAGACAATCCTTTTTATGCTGATACTGGTTATCAAAAGCAACTAGACAATCTTCCGGCACATTTACGTAAAATCTTAATGGGTGGATTTAAGGCGAGCAGGGGGGATCACAGTTTCCAGCTTATCCCGACAGATTGGGTAAGCAAGTCAATGTCTCTGTGGACGCCTGGAGCTCCTAAGGATGTCCCTCAATGCGCCATTGGCGTTGACATCGCACAAGGTGGTACAGACTCGACATCATTAGCGATACGATATGATGGATGGTACGACAATCTTATTAGTGTGCCGGGTGTTGAGACGCCGGGCGGGGCTGAGGTTAGCGCGCTAATCTTTAAGCACAGGCGGGATCAGTCAACGATCATATTAGACATGGGTGGTGGCTATGGCGGTGCGACACATCAGCATTTAACTGACAATCGAATTGAGACTGTCGCATATAAAGGTGCTGAAAAATCGACAAAGCGGGCTAAAAACAGCAAGATACCATTTTATAACACTCGAACAGCGGCTTATTATGTATTCATGGAGGCGTTAGACCCAAACCAGTCGGGGGGGGCTAAGATCATATTGCCCGATGATCGTAAGCTTAAAGCTCAGTTATGCTCGATACGATTTGATGACAATCATAATGATCTTAATGTGATAAAGCTTGAGCCGAAAGCCAAGTTAATTAAGCGGATAGGATCATCGACTGATTTGAGCGATTCTGTGGTCATGGCGTGGTACGGTGGCTCGAGAGCGTCGACTCACACGCTAAGCTGGATACAACAGCAAGAGCCTGGGCAAGTAATTACTGGGCGCAACCGAAAATCAATATCGAGGAGAAAATAAAATGGCAGCAGCAGCAATACCTATTGCATCGGCGATTATTGGGGGTGGAGCGACAGTTTTGTCGGCTAAGAAGACTGCACGATCTAACAAAGATGCGTCGATCAGAGCTGCGGAAATTGCAGCAGAGTCTAATACTCCGGCACCTTTGCCTGATGGTGATAATGTCAGGGCATCGAGGCGTAGGTCTTTTGCTCAGTCTCAGCGACGATCTGGACGTAGCAGCACTGTTTTAGCTCCGACGACTAAGCTGGGATAATGAATATTAAGCATCTAATCGGCCTGGTTGATAAGCTCTACTCGGATAAGTTGAGATTAGACTTATTGCGACAAGAAATTGCTGAGAACTTTTATCCGCAACGGGCAGATTTTACTCGGACTCGAATCATGGGCGAAGAGTTTTCGGACAATTTATCTACTTCGTATACTATTTTAATCAGACGCGAGCTTGCGGATCAGATCGGGTCTATGCTCAGGCCGGAAACAAAGCAATGGTTTAAAGCTGGGATAAAGTTTTCAGACAAGGTTGATAATGAGTCCAAGCGATTTCTTGAGTTTACAGAAAAAACTCAGCGCAAGATAATGTATGACCCTGTGGCTATGCTTGCTCAGGTTGCCAAGCAAGCAGACAATGATTTTGCAGCATTTGGTGAAGCGGTACTATCGGTACGATTGAATAAAAATCGAGATGCTTTGTTGTATCGATCTTGGCATTTGCGTGATGTAGTCTGGTCGGAAAACGAGGAGGGGCAACATGCAATTGTCGCGCGGAAATGGAAGCCGACGAATCGTGATCTAGTGACAATCTTTGGTGACAAAGTTAGCGCAAGAGTCAGTGATCGGGTTGATAAGCATCCCTTTGAAAGGGTGGATTGCTTACACATAGAAGTTGAATCAAACATCTATGACATTAAATCTGGGAAGATGCAGTTTGTATCGATATATTATGACAGGCAGAACAGTCATTTAATTGAAGAGACTGCGACGCGAAGAAGAGAGTACATAATTCCGCAGTGGGAAAAGCCATGTGATTCGCAGTATGCGTATTCTCCATCAACTATTACAGCATTAGCTGACGCAAGAATGATCCAGGCAATGACTTATACGTTGCTTGAGGCTGGCGAGAAGTCTACAAATCCGCCCCTTATTGCGACTAAAGGGGCTGTTTCTGGTGATATTGCTATTTATGCGGGTGGTATTAGCTGGCTCAATGAGGAGTATGACGAGCGATTAGGTTCGGCACTCAGGCCTATACCACAAGATTATAGCGGTATACCTAATGGCATGGAGATGATAAGGGATGCCAGGGATTTGTTGGCACAAGCATTTTATCTTAATAAGCTGACTTTGCCGGTTAATAATGGAGATATGACAGCTTACGAGGTTTCTAAGCGTGTTGATGAGTATATTCGCGGCGCATTACCTTTATTTGCGCCAATGGAGCCAAGCTATAACGGGCGATTATGTAGTGCAACGTTTGATTTGTTGATTGATAATGGAGCCTTCGGCGCTGACATTCCCGAATCTTTGCAGGGAAGGGAAATTGAGTTTACTTTTGAGTCTCCGCTGCATGACTCGATTGAGGCACAAAAGAGTCAAATATTTATACAATCTGGAGAGCTTATTCGCGCTGCGGCTGAGCTTGATCCTGGTGCATTGGCTGTGCCGGACACGATTAACGGTCTTAGAGACGCGCTGGCAAGTTTAGGCGCTCCGGCATCCTGGGTTAATAGCCGTGAGACTGTTGAGCAAAAAGTCAAAGAGCAGCAGCAGAAAATAGAGAGGCAAGAAGCTCTCGATCAAATTGAGCAAGGAGTAAAGGTTGTCGGTTAATACATACATTCGGGCTCCTGTATCGGTAAACATGGCAATCAAGGCGATGTATGCGGGTAATGCTAATGCTAATCAACAGTCAATATTTATGCAGTGGTTGGTTATGACGGCATGCGGCGCAGGTGATGATACTTATTGTGAGTCGAGCCATGATTCTGCTTTTTCTCAGGGTCGTCGATGGGTGGCTTTGCAGATAGTTAAAGAGACTAATATTAACAAAGAGAGGCAAGTTAGATGAGATATGAAGAAGAGGCTCCATCTGAGGGTGGTTATGGGATTATTAAAGATGATAAAGAGATAAACAAAGGTTCGGATGTAGAGCCTGATGTAAAGCCTGATGTAGAGCCTGATGAGGTTGTTGTTTCTAATTGGCGCGAGGATTATGCGGACGGTGATGACAAGAAGCTAACTTATGCAAAGCGTTATACAGATCAAAAATCAATGCTTAATGCTGGTTATCAAGCGCAGCAGAAGATCAGATCGGGAGAGCTAACTGAGCTTTTCCCTGATAAAGGTTCGGATGAAGAAAAAGCTACGTGGCGAAAGGAAGCCGGATTGCCAGAATCTTCGGCTGATTATAAGGTAAACACGAAGGAAGGTGTTGTTATTGGTGAGCCAGAGCAAGCAAGGATTGATGATTTTCTTAAGGTTGCTCATGAAAACAATTACACTCAAGCGCAGGTTGACCAGGCAATCAAGTGGCACGAAGGGCATGATCTGGCGGTTGCAGAAGAGGCTAGAAATTCTCAATTACAAAGCATACAAGATACTGAGGACGAGCTTCGTACTGAGTGGGGGGTTGATTATCGGGGTAATCTGACAGCCATCAATAATGATCTAAATTCCAGGCTTGGCGAAGATCAGGCAGACCTGAAGGAGTCGATTTTAAACTCTGTTAAGGAGAATGCAGGGTTTGCTCGTCTTATGGCTCAGATGTCGATTGATATCAATCCAGCGGCAAGATTAGTGCCTTCTGGCACGACTGATATGTCCGGATCAATTGATGCTCAGATCAATGATCTTAAGGCTTTAATGGGGAATAAAAACTCTGAATACTATAAAGGCCCGAAAGCAGCGGATAATCAGGCTAAATATCTTAAGCTTATATCGGCTAAAAGCAGAGAGCTATAGTTGACAGCTATTGGATATAGTGAAACAATAGAAACAGGCAATTATATTTGTCAGAGTACGGCCCCGCGACCGGCAATGCAGCCCCTTATGGCTACCCTGCTTAACTGCAAACGGCTACCCCGTCTAAGAGATTTTCTTTTAATTAGATAGGAGACCGTACTTATGGCTCTTTCAGCTTTTCAAACACAATATCGTGATGAGTGGAT
>JAESQN010000038.1 GCA_016765135.1 Robiginitomaculum sp. | reverse complement strand
AGATTGTCCCCCCATCGAGCGCCAAGAGGCGCCCACTTCCCCCGTAAAAAACGGAGGAAGGAAAGAAAGAAAGAAAGTGAACCATTTAAAGTACAGGCTTATCAGCCATCTAAGTTTTTGAAATTACTCAAAATTTTAATTTACCTCAACAATCTAATCCATGGTGCGCAAACCTACCCTATATTGCCTTTGTTCTTTCGCTCAAGGACAAGCAAAACGCGTTAGTTTGCCGAGCGAGGGACGGTGTCGGACTGAGGCTTGGCTTATAACACGCCAAGTGAACCGGGTCCCGTAATGTGAGCTGAACGTTGTTGAGATAGCTTTTCGCTATCAAAACTGTTTCGAAAAAACCGGCCGTTACGCATAAACACCGCCGTGTGGCTTTGCCCTCACGAAACATTTTTTGCTAGCTTTCCCTGGTATTTCCAGTGGGGGCGAAACCACACGGGCCGTCCATTGATACGGCTAGACAAGACCAAACCACCGCTTTTTCAAGGCGGGCTAAACCGCCTATAAGAAAGGTAATATGCCTCGAAAACAAATCAACATCACGGCAAATGAAAAACTGAAACGCACCAGGCTGGCCTTTGAGCAACTGAAACTGGAGCAAGCCCGCCATGATTGGAAAAAGACAATAACACCGCGCTTGCCGGGCATGGCCAAGCATGATTTTTATAAACAGGCAATCTACAAGCAGATGGTTCAGAAGCTAGATAATATCCGCTATAGGACAATGCTATATGAATTGTCTGAGCTTACCGCGCAAAAGGAAAAAGAAATGGTTGAGGGCGAGATCGCCGCCCTTCGTGTAGCCGAACAAACTCATGTTTGGATAGAAAACCATAAACCTGATGATTCACTCGAAACACGGCTTATTCCAGACCTTGCAATTGGCCGTGGAATTGGCGACATTGACAATATCAAGGGCAAAGTTTGAACTTGAAATACAATACACTTGCAGATAGTGCATGTGAAAAAGGTCTCTAATGCTTTCAGTTCTTGACATTTTTCGTATTGGTATTGGCCCGTCCAGTTCTCATACCGTTGGGCCAATACGTATCGCGAAACGGTTTGTTGACGGGCTTGCACGCACTGGAGTTTTGACGGATGTGGAAAATATTCGGGTAGAGTTACAAGGCTCTCTGGCCCTGACCGGGGAAGGTCACGCCACACCCAAGGCAGTGATACTGGGGTTAATGGGGTTGGAACCGGAAACCCTGGATCCGGCGCAAGCAGATACACAAATGGCGCAAGTGTTTGCGGATAAAGCTATATCTCTGTGCGGGCAAAAAAATATCGCTTTTGATCCGGCGAGCGATATAGTTTTTGACTATGACACGGCCCCTGATCTTCATCCCAACGGCATGAAAATGCTGGCATTGGATATTCAAAGCTCAGTGATAACCGAACAAGTTTATTATTCTACAGGCGGCGGGTTTATCGCCAGCCGCGAACAGCTCCTGACCCCACTTAAAGACGACATAGTGCCGGGGCAAATAAAGGTGCGATACCCGTTCGGCTCGGCAGCGGAGCTTTTGGAATTATGCGAGCGCGAAAACAAAACCATCCACGAGATTATCTACGCCAATGAAGACGGGTTTCGCCCGAGAGCGCAAACCAATGATATGCTAGATAAAATCACACAAGTGATGATGGACTGTATTGATCGAGGTTTGCAAACCGAGGGTATTTTGCCCGGCGGGCTGGAAGTTAAACGCCGCGCACCGGGCATTTGGCAAAAACTGATGGCGACCCCCACGTCAAATGAACGCGAGCAATTGTTTGATTGGCTCAATGTCTATGCCATGGCGGTCAATGAGGAAAATGCGGCGGGCGGGCAAGTGGTCACTGCACCGACCAATGGTGCGGCTGGCATACTACCTTCCGTTATTCGTCATTACTGCCTAGAGGGAGATAAAAAGCGTCCGCAGAAAAACGTAAAAAACCTGCGTAAGTTTTTGCTGACGGCAGGCGGTATCGGGCTTCTCTATAAACAGCGCGCCTCCATATCCGGAGCCGAAATGGGTTGCCAAGGCGAGGTCGGCGTAGCCTGCTCCATGGCAGCTGGCGGTCTGGCGGCAGTGTGGGGCGGAACACCCTTGCAAGTGGCCAGTGCGGCGGAAATCGGCATGGAGCATAACCTTGGCCTGACCTGTGATCCGGTTGGCGGTCTGGTGCAAATCCCGTGTATCGAGCGCAATGCCATCGGCGCGGTTAAGGCCGCCAATGCGGCCCGGCTCGCCCTACATGCCGCTGACCAAATGAAAGTCAGTCTGGACCAGGTAATCGAAACCATGCGCCAAACCGGCCTGGATATGTCATCGAAATACAAAGAAACCAGCCAGGGCGGCCTGGCGGTTAATGTGGTAGAATGTTAGGTGAGGCTATTTACCAGGGTAAAATACGGGTACCATATTGCCGGTTTTTGGGTCGATTATATACGACCCACCAGCACCCGGCGGTAATGGTGCGCCGCCCGCGCCCAGCGAACCAGGCCCGCCGTCTGGTACATAAGGAATTGGTGTTACACCTTCAGGAATAATCACACGCTCGCCAGTGACCGGGTCGCGGTAATATGGCTCCCCGCTTTCAATAGCGTCATTGTCCAAAATTGTGGACGGCGCGCCAAGGCTTGGGGCTTGGCTATCCGGGATTGGTGGTAAATCCACATCAGGCGGAAATACTTCAGAAACTCCACCCTGACGTGGTGCATTGTAAATCTGTCCGCCAGCTACCTGGCTGGGCTGACCGTTAAAGCCAGGGCCGTTGGCAGTCAGGCGTGAACGGTCATCCGCCAATTTGATATAGGAGATAACTTCACGTGTGCCTCTGGTGGTGCTGGCAATATGGGTTGTCATAGCCAATTCTTCGGGGGTCCGCGCTACGCCGAGCAAATAGACAACGCCGTCATTGACTTCGATGTTAATATTGCGAGCTTTGATGGCTTTCGCGGCAATAAGGCGAGCACGAACGGAATTATTAAGTACGCCGTCTTTGGTGTTGCGCACCACGCCTTGGCGACCTTTGATCAATATTTCATTTCCGACCTGAATAACTTGTGGCCCTGACCAAGCGATTCGTTCAGCCTCAATGCGGTCTTCGTCGCGTGGTACATTTCCGGACAGCAGAACAATGCCTTCGGCTACTTCCACATCGACACCACCAAGATTAAAACCTTCAAGACGACCCATGCGGGCCTTTATAGCGCGGCTGGCGCTGACATCATTTAAGGAACGGGCGAAATTACGCTCGTCACCTTTCTTAACACCCGCCGTCATTGCGGTGGTGCATCCGGTTGAAATTAGCGCAAAAGCGCTGGCGGAAAGGAGTATGGTTAATTTTTTCATAAGGGCAAAATACCGCTATCCCTTTACCAAAGTGTTACCAAAACCGCTACTTTACATTAAATCTATGATAACTATTCTTGCCCTATGAGCGCAAAAATCACCCCGATTCCTGTTTCAAACCGCAAGCAAAGTCGCCCTAACCGCGCACCCGGCGGGCTTATCCTCAAACGCGGGCATGATCTAAATAACGTGCTGCGGGTATTTGACAAAGCTAGATTTAAAAGCTTGTAACTCCCAATAAAAAACCCCGTCAGCCATTACAACTAACGAGGTGTTTTTCTACTTGTTTTGGTAGATTAGACTTTGATTAGCCTGTCTCTTTACCAAGAACAACGCGCTCCAACAATCTGCGTAATACGGCAGTGACACCAGCCGCAGCCAGTACAGCACCAATGCTACCCAGTACGGCGGTTAAATGACCACCGATTGGTGCCGGAATGCCGCCCCAAGCTGTTGCGCCAGCGCCCGTCATAAAAATGGCAGCAATCAGCAAGCCAAGACGGTGTTCTTTGTCAACGAACCAGCCCGAGATAATACCAAGCACCGCCAATATAGCGCCCTCATAAGCAAATCCACTTACAAATGCGAAAATAACGGCAGCCAACAGGCTGACGATCCAAATTATACGTGCAATAGACATATGTTTCCCCTTTAAGGTTTTGTGACATGGGCAAACACCCATTATCATTTGTATGGGCGTTCTGCCCATTATTATAAGTTGCGCCGCGCTCTTCGGCCCGTACACAACACCCGTATCTTAACACTTTTTTAATGCTTTGGCAAAGAAAAAAGCCCCGTTCTTCAACGGGGCTTTTGAATATAGATTATGTGTTCTGCGTTCAATCGCTGCCAAACATACTCATCAGAATTGAGAAAATATTGATAAAGGCCAGCAATAGAGACGCCGCACCAAATACAGACATTTTTTCGGCCATAGCCGCATCGCCGACAGTGCCGTAATAAATACGCTTTAGAGACTGGGTTTCCCATGCGGTAATGCCGCAAATAGCCACCAAACCGACCAGGTTAAACAAAAACCCTGCCATGCCTGTAAATGCCAGCGCCGGGATAAACATGCCCAATATATTGATGACGATAAAGCCAACAAACAACATGATGAAAAACTTGGCAATACCGCCCAGGTCTTTCTTGATGGTATATCCAACCAAGCTGACCGCTAGAAACGCAATGGAAGCCATAAAGAATATTCGCACCGAGACCATTGGGTCAACAAAGGCGGCAATGGCCGATAGCCAAACCCCCATAATAGCGGCAAATACAAACAAAAACACTTTGACAGCGTTGACGCTCATGCTGTGAAGTTTGCGACCAACGCCGCCAAACAAGACAACAATACCAATGGTCAAGCCAATGGCTGCACCGGGGCTATAGAGCATGCGCCCGATGTCCGACATACCACCTGTTGATGTCACTAATACTTTGGTGCCAAACAGATAAGCAACGATACCGGACACCGCCATAGCGGCAACCATGTATTTATAGGTACCCAGCATAAAATTGCGTAGGCCCAGATCCATTTCGCCGCCTCGGGCTAATGTATCATTTGGAAATTGGTTCATTTTTCTCTCCGTAAAAAAGGCTCACGCAGGAGTGCGCGAAGTTTATATCCCGTACATATAGGGTATTTTGCCAATTCTTCAATAATAATCGGAACAAAAGGTAAAGATAATACAGCTTTTCTTCCCCTTGACTAAACGCCCGAATTGGATACATGAAATGGATACATAAACCGCCAAATTCACGCACATACAAATCGACTTGCTTCGCTATAGCAGGCGCATCAAAATTATGCTCACATTATTCGCCGCCATAAAACCACCCTCTGACATTCTCGACGCCGTAGAGGATGTGCAAAAAGGCATTGAGGGGGTCAATTGGACCCCGCGTGACAATTTGCACATAACTGTGGGTTATTTTGGTGCGGTTGAAGATAAATACGCAGAAATTCTTGACCATGAGCTGGCCCGCTCACCAGGAACCGGGTTTGATCTGCGCCTCAGGGGAGCAGATATATTCGGAAACTCCCGTCCGCATTCGCTCTGGCTCGGTGTAGAAAAATCCCCTGCCCTCACCGCCTTACATAAACATATACGCCGGGCGGCAAAACGATCAAACATTGACATGGAAGCCCGAAATTTCGTCCCCCATCTCACCCTGGCCTATCTGCGCCGTCACACCCCAAAGGACGACCTGACCCGCTATATCCGCCGCCATATCCAGTTTAAACCCAAACCGTTTCTGATAGACAAATTTGCCCTCTATTCCAGCCACCACCAAAAACACGCCCCCAATATATACAAAAAACAAGCCAATTACCCACTGCTGGGATAATGGTCATTATGTAATGGCGTTGAATCATTTTCGTAAGTTTTTTTGACAAAAAATCAGTCAGAAAACCAAAGCCGTAGAAGCTTTTGGTACGGGTGGTCGGAACCCATACGATACTCTACAAAACCCCATATAACCGTGCTTTTTTGACAATGCTACACATTCGTGTGTAGCACATTTGTGTATCAAAGGGCAAATTATTTGTCATAGCAATCCGTCACGCTCCACTAATAGCAAACTCTCGCTTAGCTCAGGCTTAAATCTGTCTCATTTTATATGAAGACGGACATCCACTAAAACAAGTGGACACAATCACAGAAAAACATCAATCACGTAAGGTGGGGTTCACCAAACGCTTACTGATTTAATGATTTTGCCCTGATGTTAATATTTATTCAACACCATTTAAGTAAAGGCACCTATAGAAATGAGTTTCGGGATGACCAATAAACATGGATGTAGGGCTAATCCTGTTAAAAATCGATTGCGCGTAAGCCTTGCGGCCTCGGCTGTATTTGGGTTTCTATTCGCCTCTGCGGCAGGTGCTACCGAAATAAATTGCAATGGACGCCTCGTTACACAGCTTGAGTTTTCGAATTCCGTTCTAATATCTGGGACGGCTCTGCAAACAAATTCTATCTATCAATTTGTAAATGTGGCACCTGGTGTTGATGCCCAAGTACAAATTTTAGGGTTTACAGGCGGAGCATCTCTTAATTTCCTTGACCGAGACACAGGGCTTATTAACTCTTTTCAACCCGAACTGAATGCCGTCCAAAATAGTTCAGCAGATTTTCGCATATCATTCTTTGCCGCTGGAACAGCCACCCCTATCGCAGTCGATTTCGCAGCAAGCGGGATAGATATTGATGGCAATAATAACAACATCCGCGAATATGTTGAATTTGAAACAACGCTTGTCGAATCTCTTTTAAGCAACCCGACACTGCTTGATACAAATGCATCAGGCCCTTCCGCAGGTGATAGGGTTAGATTCGAATCCCGCACCACCCTTGTTGCACCAGGTATTGATGAAACAGCTACAGCCAATATAGTTACAGTGTTTTACACTGATGCCACATCAATCGAATATAGAATTGGCTCTTTGGATACAGGGACTCAAACGCGCCTAACATCCCTTGGCTTTAATTGCCCTAATTTACAAAACCCAATAACGAATTCGCAAATCGATGAAGATTTTGGAGATGCGCCGATCATCTACGGAAACCCTATACATACTCTGACGAACGGCATTCGGTTAGGTGCTACAAATACGGCTGATATAGGGGCATTTAACGATCCGGCGGCAGCAGGTGACGGTGGAGATGACGGTATTATCCTACCTGTATTTATAGAAAATCAATCTACTACTATTACCGCCAATGTAACCGGTAATGGAGGTTATCTTCAAGGCTGGATAGACTGGAACGGAGATCTCGACTTTAATGACCCAGGTGAAAGAATAGCTACAGATCTACAAGACACCGATTTAAACGGCATTATTGATATTCCTGTCACAGTTCCCGACAATCCGACCGCAAGCGCAACCTTTGCCCGTTTCCGGTGGTCGACAATAGCTGGCATTCAATCAAACACAGCTGTTGGAGACGGTGAGGTCGAGGACTATCAAGTCGCACCGATCACCCTTGTGCCAACTGTCAACATTTCAGCCGTTAAGTCCGTTGAAGTATTTGATCCAGGCGCTCTGGGTCTCTACATGGTACCCGGCAATGAAATATTATATACAATCACTGTCATCAACGGTGCCGCTTCAGAAGCCTCGGCAAGCGGTATCGACCTCACCGACATATTGCCAGATAATCTGGAATTTATATCTGCGACGACTACTGGCTTTACAGGCGGTAATTTCGACACACCTGACCTACCCGCAATTAATACTGATTGTGCTGCTGGTGTCTGCATCATCCGTTTCCACGGAGCTAACCTAGCAATCAATACGACAGGCGAAATCATCATCAGAGCCTTAATAAAGTGATGCGGCGGAGCCCACGCAGACTGCCTGGCGTAGCGCCTATAGAACAGTTAGCTCTGTGCTAAGAGAGCCGGCGGGGCATGTTTGTTTAGCAAGTGTCCGCCAGAATAGCCATCCATAACGAGGTTGCGCCTAGCATGGTTGGAAAGCGAAAATTTGGGTCTGTGGGCAACGGAATAACGATACCGCCATACAGGTTTCTTGAATGTTCCCGCATCAAATACGGCTTCGACTTGCCGCTCAAGAGCCTTATCGTCAAAGTCGGGAGCGTTCCAATACCACTGAATGTTTGCTGATTTTCCCATGTAGAAATATACGTTATTTTCGCACATTCAACAATGGCTTAGATTGGCTAAATATTGCACCCGGATGCAAAATTTACTTTGTAAGAGATGATTGGGTTTCGCGCTTGTGCTTTTCGTCCCACTCGAATATGGCGTTAATTTCATCAATGTCAGCAAGCATTCTTTTTATCCTTTTATCATGAGCACTTTCAACTGGTTTTACCTTAGGCGGGGTCATACGAAAGTTATCATAAAACCCAAGGCGTGTTCTATAATCAATAATTCTGTCCATTGCCGTAAAGACTATTTCCGCGCCAGAGCGAATGGAAGCAAGGCTTGTTTGTGCGTACACCAACCTGAAACCTATTTGGAGCATAAACTCGTAGCTTGCCATATCTTCGCCAATGGTAATGTATGGCGATTGCTTATTCAGTTTTTCTATACGTTTGTATGTATTCTTGCCGAGTAAATTATTCCATCTATGTCCGTCTTCATATAAAATAAGTGCTGACGTCAGACACCCATATACCACTACGCATTCTAAAATACGGTAATTTCACTACACATGCTTCCATAACTAATTTGTGTAGCAGTAATGTGTTAAAAAGTACGCAGTTACTGGAAAATTTAGGGAAATTAAAGCCGTAGAGGCTTTTGGTACGGGTGGTCGGAATCGAACCGACACTTCCTAGGGAAATAGGATTTTGAATCCTACGCGTCTACCAATTCCGCCACACCCGCACGTTTGAAAGCGCCCCTATTTAGCCGAATTTATTTGTGCATTACAATAGGTATTTTGCCCTATTGGCATCTAAATCTCTTAATCCTTTATTAAACACAAATCCGCCACAATGGGGGTTAGCTGAAAACGTCAATTGGAATGAAGGCGCTAGAACGGAATTGGAGCGGACATGGGCTTGTTTACCGTATTACCCTTGATGATTATTCCTATTGTCATTTACAATGTTATGGCCTGGGCGGGGGCAACATTCGCCAGCGCTGAAGCCGTACGCGCCCGCCTGAATGAAGAATTTTTATCGGTGCAAATGGCCAGTGGAGCCGAGTGGGTGATTACACCAGGACATGGATTGATGGCTTTGGCACTGTTAATGTTATTTTTCGAGCTGCTTAAATCCACTGGTATTGGGCGAGCGGCCATTATGAACCATGCGTTTTCCATGGTGCTGTTTATTATCTGTCTTGTGGAATTTTTGATGTTTGAAGCTTTTGCCACGTCCATTTTCTTCCTGATCATGCTGATGGCATTGATGGATGTGATGGCCGGGTTTATGGTCACGATAGCCAGCGCAAGACGAGATTTCGCAGTTTCTGACGGGTTTGGAGATTAGCGCTTTTTTAAGGCAATTGATGTAGGAAAGTTGCAGGCGTGGAATAATTTATGTGGGAAAGCATCCGGATCTTGTGTCCGGTCGTGGTTTCACCGTATTTGAGAGACGATAGAATGAACGCCGTAACACCAAATATTGAACAAAATGCCTTTATCGCATTGCTTGATGCCTCTGCTTATACGTGGAAGCGCACCAAAAATAGCACAAGTATGGAGTGGGTTGATGATGAGTTGACCGCAAGGCTTATATGCTCTCGCATAGAGGATATTCCCAGAACCGAAGCCAATTTTACAGAGAGATTATGCGACGACGCCCGCGCAGTACGCGAAAAAGCCCTGGAGAGCCTGAGCTGGAACGGTGCCAAATTTCAGATAGATTATAAAATCCGTACCTTTGACGGGCGCAATATATGGGTTGAAGAACGGGCCAGGCGTATCGCCGGGAACGGCAAAATCGCCCACGAGATTATTGGGGTCATCACCAATATCCAAAACCGTAAAATCCGCGAGGAGCAAGCGGGTTATCACGCTGCATTTGACAGCCTCACAGGGCTTTGGAACCAAACCCGTATGGCGGAAGGGCTCAACCATATGCTGGCCTCGGCCCAAAGATATGACCGCCAGGCCGCCTATGTGGTTATGAACTTGACCAATATTCAAGACATCAATATTTCTTATGGCTATGAGGCCGGAGATCGTCTGATCACCTCTATTGCCAAGCGCCTTAAATCCTGTGCCCGCTCACCGGATATTTGCGGACGGGTTTCGGATACGGGTTTCGGAATTGGTTTGTCAGATTGCGACCCAACACAAATGCAAAAAGTGGCTGAGCGTATCGTCAAAACTCTGGCTGATACGCCCTATGCCAGCCCCCACGGTGACCTCTATGCCGAATTTGCTGTTGGTGGGTGTGCCTTGTCGCAAAAAGCCACCAGCGCCGCCGATGCTATGGAGCAGGTTTATACCGCCGTAGCCCATTCAAGAGTACGCCAAGGTGCGTTTGTGGCCTATAGCCGGGATTTACCAGATTTAAAACCGCGACAAAGCAAAGCAGAATTAACCCGAGACGATATTATTTCCGCCCTCAATGATCGCCGTATAACCTTGGCCTACCAGCCAATCGTCCATGCGGATACCCGCGAAACCCATCATTTTGAATGCTTGTTGCGCCTGCGCCGGGACGACGGCGAAATGGTGTCGGCAGGGGACTTTATCATGGCGGCTGAACGACTTGGCTGTGTGCATTTGTTGGACAGACGCGCCCTTGAAATAGCCCGCGAAACCTTGTTGGTTTATCCCAATATCCATATAGCCTTGAATGTGTCCGCCGCTACGGTGAAAACCAGCGAGACGGCAGACGCCTATCTGGACGCGTTAAAAACCCTCGGTAAAGATACCGAGCGGGTGATCGTCGAAATGACGGAAACCGTGGCGTTGGACGACCCGGCCATGGCCAGCCGTTTTTCGGTTGAAACCCGCGCTCTTGGTTGCCGCTTCTCCATCGATGATTTCGGGGCCGGCCACACCACGTTTAGAAACCTCATGGCCATCGAGGCCGACGAAATCAAGATAGACGGCAGCTTCATCCGTGATCTGTCCTTAACACCGCATAAGCAAGTGTTTGTCCGTATGATGGTCGATTTAGCCCAGACATTTTCCGTGAAAACCGTAGCTGAAATGGTCGGCTCCCGCGAAGACGCAGACTTGCTGACCCGTCTGGGCGTAGACTATCTGCAAGGTTATATGTTCGGCCTACCAGGCCCCGCCCCACAAGTCGGCGAAAAGCGTAAACCAAAAAACACGGCTCGGGCTTGATGTTAGAGGGCTTGATGTTAGAGGGCTTGATGTTAGAGGGCTTGAAGATTTCCAACTCCCGCTTATTGAAATGTAGGTGCTTCTTTAATTAGCAACCGTAATACCGTTCCTGGATTTGCGGGGTCTATGGTGAGTTTGCCGCCGAACTTGCATACCCGGCTTTTTATTACCCTGCCAGTGCCTTATCTTGTGCACCTGAATATTGTGCATCCAAAGTTTCGAACATAATTTCCGGGCATTGGTACGGTATGAGTTGCCCACCCTTGGGTAACGAAATCAGGGTGAAATTGGGTTTGGCTTTTATGAAATCGCGTACAGTATCGATTCTATAAGCGGGATCGGTTTCGCCGTGTAACAGGGTCACCGGACAGGTCACACCCTCTAATAAATGCCCCCATTTACTGGCTTGCATCTGAATGTCACGAACATAGCAGGTATAGCCTTGGGCCGAGATAATTGGGAACATATCTCGAATAAGCCGTATAAATTCAGGGTTTCGAAAAATACTTTGATCATGAGGTGATCTTGCATAATGTCCTTGAATAAACTCTTCGTCATAACCTGCGTCGACTTTAGAGAGCATGGCCCGCAACAACATTGGCATTATTGTTGGCGCATAGCGGGCCACATAAAGACTAACGCGCGAGGGTGGTTCCATTAACTTGAATTGCTTTCGGGTCGTTAGCGGGATAGAGCCGCCGCACGCGACAATGCCCGTAATACGCTTTGGCATATATTGGGCACAAGCATAGGCATATATCGGGCCTGAAATATGACCCGTAATTTGACAAGTTTCTATGTTGAGGTGGTCAAGTAAGTATTCAACATCACGTGCGAACCGCTCTGGTGAACCTCGTGATTTCCCGTCAGTGCTGGAGCTGGCAAAATGTGGTCGCCACGGCATTATCATGCGGATATTTCGCGCCTGTAGTTCATCGCGCATAGGCTGAGTAAGCGCAGTTCCAGTCAGCATAGAATGGAAATATAACACTGGGCGACCTTTGGGGGGGCCGACCATTTCGTATTGCAATTTGCGGCCACTTGGCTCGTTTTGTCTGTTCGGTAAATCTAAAATGAACTTTGATCGCCAGGGTTCGTTGGGGCGCCCCGGTTTTTGGGTGAGCGCCATATCTTTAATATTAAACCGGGTGAAGCCCGAATACAGACAAGCTAGCTCGATTTGCGAACGCAAACCAAGTTTGGACAACAGAGCATTGGCCTGTGTACGCACGGTGGCAATGGCGCGTCCACGTTGTTTGGCCAATTCCTTGAGGCTAACCCCTGAAACAACCGCTTTGGTAATAGCAATGTCGGTATCCGTGAGATCAAAGCCGTTTTTAAACTGGCTGCTCATTTCCGGGAGCCATTTGATGTGAAATGTACACAACCGGCCTATGGGGTCACCGTTAAAATCAAGGGCTTTGGACAGCGCTATTTTTATGTGTTTTTCATCGCCCTCAACATACAAATTATACACGGCGATCATTTTGTCGGTTTCGTGCTCGGCAATGCTCTGTAAATCCCGCATAAGTCTTGTGTGGTGGCCATGTTCAAACCGGGCGGCGCTTATGGTGCTATCCTTGGTAAATCCGAGAGTTTCCACAGCAGCTTTGTTGGCATGGAAAATTGTACCGTCCTCGCGCACCAAAGTACTCGGGCGCATATCAGAATCTACATAACGAATGGAACCCGTGGCATAGTTAAACCGCCGCCCCTGCCTGTCCAATAGATCAAATGCCCGTTCAAAATGAGTTGAAATATCATCAATATTGTCGGGATGTGGATCATCTTCTTCGTTGGCCAACCTGGGTGCGCGGTGCAGAGCATGCAGACGATTATCAAGAATTTTCGTGAGAATATGAAGGCGCTGTGGCTCCACCGCCATAGAATAGGCAAGGTTAATCAATGCCTCATTAGAGATGTCCTCGGAATCGTTTTGTGCTTCCAAGTTATCGTCTTTTACATTTTTTGACATACGCATCCAGTGTTTCACTGAAGTTATAGCTGTAATTACTCTCAAACACCAGATTATTTCGTCCTTTTACATCACGTGATGTATTTTCCCCTGACATAACGTCCGCTAGCGTCCGCCCAGTTCAAATCAAATGGAGGGTGCTATATCTGTTATTTCCAATCCATATTTTAGAGAAACAGCCATCAAGTGTGCACGCACAAAATGTGCACACACTATTTAACAAAACCAAAGGAAACATGATTATGTCAAATACCAACACAGTGCGGAGCCTGCCTCTTGTACAAAAGCTATCCACCAAACTGTTAACCGCCGTATCAGTGGCAACATTACTCAGCATTGGAACTTCGGTTACAAGCCACGCCCAGGCCAATATCGCCCCCGGCTGTAACTCCACCGCACCAACCGGAGGAGCCGGTGCGACCCAGTGCGGCGTTGGCGCTGATGCCACCAGACCTTCCTCTACAGCGATTGGCATGAATGCCTTGGCCGCGGGTACGAATTCCACATCTGTGGGTTTTAACTCCGATGCCACCATGACCAATGCCAGTGCATTTGGGGCTAATGCCCAGGCTACGGGTTTGCAGTCCACATCCGTGGGTGCTGGCTCCGGTGCCACCATGGTCAATACGAGCGCGTTTGGGGTTAATGCCCAGGCCACGGGTGGCAGCTCCACATCTGTAGGTGCTAACTCAGATGCCGCCATGACCTTTGCCAGCGCGTTTGGGGTTGGTGCCCAGGCCACGGGTAACAGCTCCACATCTGTGGGTACTTTCGCCGAAGCCACCATGGTCGCTACCAGCGCTTTTGGGAGAACTGCCCAGGCCACGGGTAACAACTCCACATCTGTGGGTGCTTTCTCCAGTGCTAGCATGAACAATGCCAGCGCGTTTGGGAGAAGTGCCCAAGCCACGGGTTTGAACTCCACATCTGTGGGTACTGGCGCCGACGCCACCATGGAGAATGCCAGCGCTTTTGGCTATGAGGCCCAGGCGACCGGTAATTTTTCCACATCTGTGGGTGCTAACTCCGCTGCCATCGGAGATAGCTCTATAGCTCTTGGTGAGGCTTCTAATGCCACCGGGGACAACTCCATAGCTCTTGGCCGCAATGCTTCTGCCGGGTTTGCCAACTCCATAGCCATTGGTTTTGGGGCAACAACCACTATGGCTAACCAGATTGTCATCGGCACTGCCACCAATACATATACCTTGCCCGGATTGCCGTCTATGGCCAGCCGGGACGCTCAAGGCGCGGTCACGGGTCTCGTCACCACTGACGCCAACGGCAATCTCGCCAGCGACGGCGGTGCCTTGCAAACATCTGTCAATATCAATACAGCGGGCATTGCGACGAATGCCACAGGCATAGCAACAAACACTGCGGGCATCGCCACTAATGCCACAGGCATAGCAACAAACACTGCGGGCATCGCCACGAACGCTACAGGCATCGCGACAAACACTGCCGGTATTGCGACCAATGCTACAGGTATAGCAACAAACACTGCGGGTATTGCGACGAACGCTACAGGCATCGCGACAAACACTGCGGGTATTGCGACGAACGCTACAGGTATTGCCACCAATACAACCGCAATCTCGACCATTTCAACTGGTGTCACCACCAATACGGCCGATATCGCAACCAATGTCACCAATATCACGGCTAACACGACCGGTGTGACCACCAATGCTACAGGCATAGCCGCCAATGTTTCGGCGATTTCCCTCAACACATCGGGTGTTGCCGCCAACAACACGGCTATCTTGCTGAACACCTCTGGCATCAGTACCAACACGGCCGGCATTGCCAGCAATCTCGGGCTTATCCTTGGGAATACGGCCTCTATCAACGAACTCAGAGAAGGACAGGCGGCTCTTGCCTCAATCCCGGATCTGTATTTGCAACGCGGTGAGAAATGGACTGTGGCAGGTGGTTTGGCCGGTTATGATGACGGATTTGGCGGCACGGAGTACGGCTTTGGCGGCGGCGTGCAAATCCGCCTCGGCAACAAAGACAGCCACGCTTCCTTCGGCATAGCCGCCGCCGTCTCGGGCAGTACCTATACCGCAAGAATACAAGCGCGGATTGGCGGGTAACAACGGGGCCTGTAGGGTGGATTACGCGCGACCTCTTGGAAGTACCCTTGTGGCGCAAGAGACGCTAATCCACCCTACAAATTTATACAAAGCTTTGGATTTCAACCAGCGTATTAAATTTTAAAACCTGTCTTTATCCATCCGGATATTACTCAGTATTGCAGCCGTTTCGGCGCGCATAAATGGGTTGGTTTTTAGCTCCGTGCCGATTGTTGTCGGCACGGTTGGCTGGTTTTTATCGCGTAAGGTTTTGGCCATTGAGATTGCGCGGTGCAAATCTTGATTGTCTGGCTCAACTGTCACTGCGAACGCCGCATTGGACAGTGTGTATTCATGGGCGCAATAGATTTTGGTGTCTTTGGGGAGAGCCGCCAATTTGGCCATACTGTCGAACATTTGCGCGGGCGTACCTTCGAATAGCCGCCCACATCCCATGACAAATATGGTATCGCCAACAAATACGCTAGCTTCGTCCGGCACATAATAGGCGCAATGGCCCAGCGTGTGACCGGGGGTATCCATGACTTGGATGTCATAAGCGCCAAACGGCAAGATATCTCCGTCCGCAAGCCCAATATCTATACCGGGGATACGCGCTGCGTCCCGCTTGGGGCCGACAATGGTTGCGCCGTATTTTTCTTTCAGAAATAAATTGCCGCCTACATGGTCAAAATGATGATGGGTGTTGAGGATATGGGTCAGGGTCAGGCCGCGCTTTTGCAACTGTTTGTCGATCTCCGCCCCGTCTGGCGTGTCGATAGTGGCGCACAGGCCGCTGTCCGGTTCGACCAATAAAAATCCATAATTATCATTTAGGCAGGGAAACAGGCTTATCATAGCCACCAATATATGGAATACTATCCCGTGTTGTAAAGCTAAAGGATATCACAAGTGCGACAAAGCGTACAAAAATTGGAGCAATTTTATGCCTCGCGCCTTGGCGGTACGGTGCAGTCTATGGTCTCGCGCCGTTTGCACAGCCTGTGGCCGGATTTACAAGACTGTGATATATTGGGTTATGGGTATGCCGTACCATACCTGCACGGTTATCAGGACAGCGCACATAGCATCATTTATGCCATGCCGGAAGACCAGGGCGTGGCCCGGCAAATATCCGAACGGGGCAATGCTTCAGTTTTGACGCCCGACCATTACCTGCCCTTTGCGCCGGGCGTGTTCGATAAGGTTTTGGTGGTACATGGGCTGGAGGAAGCGCCGCGCTTGTTGGCATTATTAGCGGAGTTGTGGCGGGTGATGAAACCCGAAGGGCGCATTGTTATTATTGCCGCCAACCGGGCCGGCTTGTGGGCGCGCTCTGACAAAACCCCGTTCGGGGCGGGTCGCCCGTTTTCGCGCAATCAGTTATCGAGCGCTTTGAAATCCAGCGGCTTTGTACCTTTGGTGCGCTCGGGGGCATTATACGGCCCACCTATTGGCAAACTGTCCGGGCCACGTATGGCGGGCGGGTTTGAAAAATTTGGCGAAACCGTATGGCCAGGATTTTCTGGACTGGTACTTGTAGAAGCGGTCAAGCGTCTATATGCCGGGGGCGGACAAAAACAAAAACGCCGTGTCTTGCGGCCTGGCTTTGGCGGCACACGGGCTTTAGGTGCTTCGAGCGGAATGCAGAGCAGAGAATATGAACGAACGGGCGAAACCCATGAATAAATCTGAACCAAAAACCCCTAAATCAAGAACCAAGGCGGTTATGGATAAATTGCGCGCCGATATTGACCGGGTGGATACGGCGCTTTTGAACCTCATTGCCGAACGTATGGGTCTGGCTGCAGCCGTGCGCCAAGCCAAGTCCGGGGCCAATGTCTGGCGGCCATCACGTGAGGAATCCCATGTGCGAGACCTGGCCAAAAAAGCCAATGGTGTTTCGCCCGAACTGGTGTCCCATATTTGGGCCGAACTGACCAGTGCCAGCCTGACCTTGCAAGGCCCCATAGGGTTGCACATTGCTTTGAGTTGCGGGGGGGGAGGTGATGCCCTGTCCCAATGGTCATTGGTACGCGACCGCTTCGGCGCGTCTATTCCGGCCCATACCTATCCAATGGCCAGCGGCGCACTGGCCACCGCCCATGCGGATTTGGAAGGTGTGGCCGTCCTGCCTGCGCCTGGCGGTATGAACAATTGGTGGACTGCCCTCGGGCCAAATGGTGCTTGTGCCGATATGAACATCCTTGCTGCTTTGCCGCGCATTGGGGCATGGGACTGGCCCGTAGCCGTAGCCGTTTCCAAAGCCGTCCGCGAACCTTCCGGCGACGACATAACTTTGCTTTATATTGAAGCCGGGACATTGCCCGCATCTTTAACACTTGAGCAAATGTTCGCAGGTGCAGGGTTTAACGCCGTCCGGCGAGCGGAAGTCGACGGGCAATATTTATACAGTGTGGCGGGGTATGTGGATGATGAGGATGTGCGCCTAAAGGCAATTCGCTCGCAATTAGCCAGTTTGAAAATTGTCGGTGTTCTGCCTTGCCCTATTGTTTTACCAATAGGGGGTGAGGTGTCTGATGTCTGAAGTTATAATTTACGACGAGATTTTAATTATAGGCGGCGGGCTGATCGGCTCGTCAATCGCTCGTGCAGTGCGCGAACACGGCGCGGCGCGGCGTGTGGTGATGCACGATAGTGACGAGGGTGTATGCGCCCGCCTGCAAGCATTGGACATTTGCGACCATGTTGATAGGGTTTGCAGTGCATCGCAGGCGGATTTGGTTATATTGGCTGTACCGCCGGGTGTAATAGCTCAAACAGCAGAGAAAATATTGCCGCACATGAAACCCGGTGCCATGCTCAGCGATGTTGGTTCTGTCAAAGCCAATGTGGTGGAAGCCATTACACCGCTCTTGCCAGGGGGTATAGATTTTATTGGTGGCCACCCTATTGCGGGCACGGAGCAGTCCGGGCCTGATGCAGGCTTTGCCAGTTTGTTCGCGGATCGTTGGTGTATTCTGACACCCAGCTCCAAAACTGTCGAGGATAGCCCAGCAGCGCAAAAATTGCAAAATTTTTGGCAGACACTTGGCTCACGTGTCGAGTTTATGGACGCGGCTCACCATGATTTGGTACTGGCCACCACATCCCATCTTCCCCATTTGATCGCCTATGCTTTGGTGGGAACGGCTACGGACATGGAGACGGTGACCAAGGGCGAAGTGGTGAAATATTCAGCCGCAGGCTTTCGCGACTTTACCCGCATCGCCGCCTCTGACCCGGTGATGTGGCGCGATATATGTTTGCAAAACAAGGATGCGGTTATTGATGTGCTGGGCCGCTATATTGAAGACCTGACCGCGCTGAAAAAAGCCGTGCGTTGGGGCGACGGCGAAACCTTGCTCAAAGAGTTCACAAAAACCCGCGCCATCAGAGACAAAATCATAGACGCCGGCCAAGACGTAGCCGTGCCAAATTTTGGGCGAGATGCGCCGGAAGACGGGACGGGCAATTAACCGAAAAAACGTTAAAACTCATAAAGCGGGACGAATCCGTATTTAACGATACCGTCTTTGATCGTGATTTGTATAGATTTTCTGTTATCCTCGCCCGTTTCTATCAGGGATAAAAAACCCTTTGCCTGGCGGGCCTGTTTTTTTTCAATGAGACCGGTGTCCGTTATTGTGTCAATGAGGCTCCCTGGTTTTTTGATACGGATATTGATGACGCCTTCGGGCAAGCCGTTCTTAAAACTTATATCAAAATCTCCAACCATGTCGGCTGGCCCCCAAAGCATAGCCCAGTGATCTGCACGCACACGTCCACCATTTTCAATCCAGTTCTGAGCGCCGCCTTGTTCCAACTGTGACCAGTTTTCAAGATCGGCATTTAACTCTACCAGCTCCAGTTTTCGCCCGAGAATATTATCAAGCGGGCCGGGGATTTTTGGCGATAGGCGAATGTCGTTACTATGCAGTGACAATTTTGCCGTATTTGCGGACACTTTGATTTCGGCGGATAAGTTGTCCAACATAGTTACAACAGGCGGCGTGCCGATTAGGGCATCAATCTGGGCGCGGCTCATGGTGAATGTCGCGGATTTCAGCGAGCCTTTCATGGACACTGCGGCGCGGGCGTCAATATTGGCCGGAGCTATGTCAAACATATAACGCTCGCCCTGGGGGCCGCGCATGTCAATTCTTAGGTTGCCACTATGTTGCAAATCCCATGACAATGGGCTTATGGTCGGGCTACGCAGCTTCAGCCTGTCAGCTTTTATCGACCAATTTTTGACTGGGTCTGGCAAAACACTGGAGGGGGCGCGTACCGATATATTGGTTGAGCTGGCGATAACCGTAAACGGAAACCCGGCCATGGTCAGCCCCCCGTGCCCAACTTCATAACCCTCAATTTCTAAAGCCTTTATGTTGCCCACAAGTGCATTGACTAACAAAGTCCGAATACCCAGCCATGCTCCCATAATCATAACCAAAATGAGCAGGGCCAATATAATGAGGCGAGGAATGGTGATCAGTTTTTTCTTCGCTTTAGTCATATTATTGGTTGCTCCCTTTTATTACGTTTTCAACAGGCGCCTGATTTTCGGATAACGGCTGGTGTGCATTTCGTGCGCCGGGTTCACGGGCAAGACTAACCAATAGCTTGCCATATTCGCGCACTAAAAGCCTGGTTTTGCGCCACCAACTCCAATCCGATTTAATGTGAACCGGATAAGCGATAATGGAAATGCCGTCCATGGCGGCGTCTATTTCCAGCTTGGCACGGGGCATGTGATAGGCAGACGTGACCAGCAAAATCTTTTCATAGCCAAGAGCACGCGCCCAAACGGAAGTTTCATACCCATTGTCAAAAGTGTTTTCGGCTTGGTAATCCAGATCAACACAACAGGTAAATTTGGCATCTCCCATACCGAGCAGTGCCTGAATTTGTGCGGGTGTGATGGTTTTGTTCACACCCGAAATCAGCAAACGTTCGCCGTGTCCATTTTGCAGAAGTGCGGCACCAACAATCAGGCGGCTCCCGTCCGCACCTGTCAAGACGACAATACCATCAACTGGCGGTATATTGGCTGGTGGTTTTGCCGTGGAGACTTTTACAAGAAAAACGGCAAAACCAGCAAGGATTAAACTGGCGGCAAACCCAAATGTAAATTTGGCAATTTTATACAAAGCCCGCCGCATTCGTGACTTGCTTTTCGAAACAAGGTTGCGTTTTTTGTCGCGGTTCTTCACGGGTAAATTTCCTCAAACAGGGTTTTCAATATTGTGCGCCAACTGGCAATTGCAATGATTATGGCCAATATAACAGGCACCGCAACCACTAGATAAAGATCGAAAAACGCCATGTGAAGCCCTGGCTGGAAATAGGAAAATCCGCCAGATGATGAAAACAACAGTCCGATAAGTGTGGATAAAAGCAAAGCTGCAACGGCACCAACCCCACCAGCCTTCAAGCCTACCATAGCAAAGCTGGTGCTGAACAACCGGGCAGTATAGGACGGCGGTGCGCCGACTTGATGGAGCACATCAATCAATCTACGTTGTCCGGTTATCGCCGCACGGGTAGCAAAAATTGCGGCGGTAATACTCGCCGTAATGATCAACACCAATGCCGTAAGAGATATGGTTTGCGCTGCTCTCGTTGTGCGTTTGATCTCGCGGTCCCACTGACGATGGTCATCAATATCGGCACGTATGTTCGCGGCAAGCAGTGCGGCATCAGCTTGTTGGCTATCCAGAATTTGGCCGGCGTGCAGACGTACATCCAAAAGGGTAGGCAAAGGTAAATCATCCGGCAAAGGCGTGTCACCAAGCCAGGGCTCGAGTAATTCTTGAGACCGTTCCGGCGGCAATATAGTGACGGATTTAACCGCGCTCAATTGCAAAAGAATGTTACGTGCTATAGCGGGGTCGCTTGGCTCGCCATTTGGCCCGCGATTGAGTTCGGCACGCGGCTTGACCTGCACCGTGATGCTTTCTGCTAAATCTGAACGCCAATCTGCCGAAGCTCGGTAGCCCGCAGCACTCGCCAGCAAAGTCAGCGTCGCTAAAAAGGCCAAAATTGCAAACACCATGAACAAAGGCCGATCGGTTTTCTTGTTGTCCGGCAGTAGAGCCTGCGCATTTACGCCTAAAATTTCCGTCATACTTTCACACGCATGCCTGTATTTATACGGGAAACTTGACCATTTGTCAGTGCCAAAACATTGGCGTCTTCGGAGATTAGATCCGTGTTATGGGTCGCGATAACAACCGTAGTTCCGAGCCGGTTCATTTCCTTGAACAGACGGATCAGCCGCCTGGCAATGTCCTGATCAACATTGCCCGTGGGTTCGTCCGCGATCAGGATTTCCGGTTTGGCAATAACCGCCCGTGCGATAGCGGCCCGTTGCTTTTCTCCCCCCGATAGCATTTGTGGCAAAACATGAGCGCGGGCTCCTAGCCCGACCCATTTCAACAAGCCCAACACATCATCCCTGTAAGTCGCCTGTTTGCGCCCGGCAACACGTAATGGCAAAGCGACATTTTCGAACACGTTCAGGTGGTCAACCAAATCAAAGTCTTGCAAAACAATCCCCATACGCCGCTTTAAAGTCGGGATTGCCTTGCGATCAATCTGCGATGTGTCCTGACCAAACACCGTAATCAACCCGCGTGATGGTTGCATATGTAAATAGATTAGCTTGAGAAGCGTGGTCTTGCCCGCTCCAGAAGGCCCGGTCACAAATGTCATGGAGCCACGCGGTAAAGAAAAGCTGACATCACTGAGAATTTCCACATCACGGGTGTAGCGAAAACCCACCCGTTCAAACCGGATATTGGCCCGGATATTGGCATTGTTACCCGCAGCACTTGGTTGTGTTTGTGCGGAAGGAATTGAGGTGGAAGATGGTGTATGCATTTTGTCCCTAGACATTTTCTCACTTAATCGTCACATTCCTATCACAAATGATTCGGGAGGGCGAATGATTCTTACCTGTCCAGACTGCGCCACGCGCTTTAAAATCGCGGATGATGCGATTGGCCCCAACGGACGTACTGTACGTTGCTCTCAGTGTTCAACAACATGGTTTGTTGCCGCAGAGCCGGACGTGCTTGCTTTGGATGAAGCCGAGAGACTGGAAGAGTTGCGCGAGGAAGTTATCCGCAAACCCGTTATCCGCAAACCAGTGCCAGATTTACCTGCCGAGAGTATAAACCTTGATGCTGGTGATCATCACGGAAAAGATATATTGCCCGAGACTGAGCCCGCCAAACAACCAGATATCGGGCCACATGCCACCATTCGCGACAATGCCGAACGCAAAAAAGTGCGCAGACGCTTGCTGGGCGTTGGCATGATCTGGATTGTAACATTGACCATTTTGGCGGGATTTGCGCTGGCAGCCTATCTGTTTCGGGCACAAATTGTCGATAGATTTCCTGGGGCCGCACCTGTTTATAGAGCTATCGGGCTTGAAGCCAATAGTAGCGGATTAGAAATTTATGGTTTGGAAACACGCGAAGGCAATACTGACGGTGTGGAAGTTTTAATTGTCACAGGCAAGATAAAAAACTTTGATATTAAATCACGTGATGTGGATATGATACGCCTGAGCTTCAAGAACGACGCGGACGAAGTATTGGCAAGCTGGGTGGTTGAACCTCCAAAGCCCATACTCAGGCGCGACGAAACAATCACATTCACATCCCAATATCCAAATCGCCCCCTGGACGCCTCAAAGCTGGACGCAGAATTTGTCAACGAAGCCGGAAATGCGAATAATGTACCATTGTTAGCGCAATAGGTTTTGTTAGAGCACTCCCGGTGTTTCAAACATCCACCACCAAATCCCCATCACCCACAAACCAGGCACGACGCATACCTTTTGAGGTATAGGGGGTTGTTGGCGGGCCGGTCTTTGCCAACGCTATAACGCCGCCATATCCGCCTTGGGCTTTCATATCTGCAAGCGCGGCTTTTGCGGCATCTTCGAGGGCCGCACCACCGTAAGCCATGCGAGCCGAGATATCGGCAGCCGTGGCAGCTTTAATGAAATATTCGCCCTGGCCCGTACACGATACCGCGACCCGCCCGTCGGCCCAACACCCCGCGCCCGGTAACGGGCTGTCGCCAACCCGTCCCGCCATTTTTCCAAGCAGTCCGCCCGTGGATGTGGCTGCGGCCAGGTGACCTTTATGGTCACGGGCGACAACACCGATCGTGCCTGTATCCAAGTCTTCAGGCAGGCGAGTAACACCGCGAATAATGTAATACTCCAGCGGTTTTTCTACGGGCGTGCAGTTTTGCAAAGCGGCAAATGTTTCGGCCCCCCGCCCGGCCAGCATAACATGTGGCGTACGTTCCATAACGGCCCGGGCAACTTTGACCGGGTTTTTAAAACCTTTGAGCGCACAAACTGCACCAATATTCCGCGACGTGCCGTCCATGATACAAGCGTCCAGTTCATATTCACCGGCGGAGTTAGGCCCAGTGCCTTTACCCGCAACATATAATCCGGCGTCTTCCAGCATAACGGCCAGTTCTTCTGCTACATCCAGAGCCTTGGCCCCACTGCGCAACATGCTGCGGCCATATAATGCCACCTGACGCAAATGTTTGACCTGGGCATTTTGGTCAGACTTATCATAATTTCCAGCCCCGCCGTGAATGGCCAAAGCAATTGGATCAGGCGCGGTATTATCAAGGGTGGATTTGGGCGTTTTTTTCATAATCTTTACTTACCGCCTGGGACAGGGGATGGCTATAATAAAACGCCGGTAAAAAGTTATATTATAATGCTGCATTAGTAAATACATTATGTTATACTATATCTATGGTTGCCTGGGAGGACAATATGAACAAAACAATACAATATGTAACTAGCGGCGCGGGAGCCTTCGTCATGACGGCAGCTCTGGCTTTGTTAATGGCGAAATTGGTGCAAGTAAAATTTGTCAACCTACCTGAAAAACCAGACAAGTTGAGCATGGTGATCAACCCGCAAATCACCCCACCACCGGACATTATAACCAAGAAACCCGAGAAGTATGAAAGGGTAGAGACGCCGCCCGCACTACCAATTATAAGTACAACGCCTAGCGGTCCGGTGGATGTACCGCCTTCAGATTTTGGTGAGATGCTTCCCGACTATCCCAACCCAAAAGACATTATGGAGCCTGTGACCGTTTCGGTTGATCTCGGCTTAGTCCCGATCTTGCGCGCCCGACCAGTTATGCCGACAAGAGCAGACCGTTCTGGTCATTGCAATGTCATGTTCGACGTGAACGCCAATGGCAGTACGTATAATGTACAAGCGCTGAACTGTTCGCAAAATCTATTTGCCCGCGCCTCGATCAAGGCAGCCGGAAAATGGAAATATCGTCCCCAAACCATAGCCGGAAAGGCCGTGCCGCGCACGGGCTTGCGTACAACAATCACGTTCAAGCTCACCGATGAGCATGGTCGACCGATCCCGCAATAGGAAAGAAAAAATGAAAAATATTATCCTGACAATCTTGGCGGTAAGCACAGCATTACTTGTGGGGCCGAGAACTGCCGTGTACGCTGGTGAAACCCTTGCACTAGAAACACGGCAGTTCTCGGAGGCCAATGGTGATGCAATCAATGCAGCGTTGGTTGAATTTAATGCGGAAGAATATGACCGCGCTGTTTCTTTGCTGCAAGCTTTTTTGCGTAAGGCAGATTTGACGGCTTATGAGCGAGCGACAGCGGCGCAAATGTTAGGTTCGGCTCTGTACGAAAAAGATGATTATTTGGGGGCAGTAAATGCGTTTGAACTTGCCATTGCTTCTGGCGGACTACTGCCTGATGAAGCATCCAACCTTCGCGTAAATATCGCACAATTGTTAATCGGGGAAGCTCAATTCGTTCAAGGTGCGCAAATGTTGGAAGATTGGCATGCGCAAGGCGGTAAGTTGAAACCAGCACATTTAGAGACGCTCTGGCAAGCCTGGATGCAAGCCGAGCAATATGACCGGGCATTACCGTGGGCAGAAAAATGGTTTGCCAATGCTGCCCCAATGCAGCGCAAACATTATGACTTGATGAATTTCTTGTATCATACCTTAGACATACCTGATGCCCAAACGGATATATTGCTGAAAATGTCAAAAACCTGGCCGAACGACAAAGGCGTGTGGCAAGCTCTGCTGGCATTATACGGCGAACAAGGGCAAAACGATTTAGCCTTTGCGGCTAAAAAGCAGATGTTTGCCAAGGGTTTCTTCAAATCAGAACAAGAACTGTTAACGCTGGTAAGGTATTATCAATTTAACGATGCCCCCCTTGAAGCGGCGCAAATCTTTGAACAACAAATGAATGCAGGATATATCACAGACTCTGCGCAAAATTTGTTTGTTCTTGCACAATATTGGTTTTCAGCCCGCCAGCAAAACCAGGGGATTGCGGCTTTGGACCGTATTGCGAAAATCACAGACAGCCCCTCAATATCTTTTCGCCTGGCCGAAATTTATCTGCGCCGTGGGCAGTGCGATAAAGCTGGAAAAGTTTTAGATACTCTTGATGTAGGCACCGATTTAAGCCGCCAAGTTAAAGTGGCCAAGCTCTATGCACGTATGGGCGGATGTTAATAGGCGGCTGAGCCTAAACAATCGACGTAAGTCAATGTAGAGAATAATTTACCTGCAGAAATTTTACCCAGGACGACAATTCGGGCTTGCATTTGATTTAACCGCAAAGTAACAACCGCTTGCTCAATAACGTATTTCAGTTGAATATAAGACATTACTTCGATAAAAAATACGTTCAGGTAGTTTTACCTGCCCCTATAGCTCAGCTGGTAGAGCACCTGATTTGTAATCAGGGGGTCCGCGGTTCGAGTCCGTGTGGGGGCACCATTTTTCTCTTTATTTTCAATGAGTTGCGTCGAATTTCCCAAAATCAAATTTTCGCTAAAACCGTCCAGGTACCAAATAGGTACCAAATGCAAGTGATTTTTAGTGCATTCTGGTGCATTTCTAATTTATTAAAATTCTGTAATGTTAGGCTTATCCAAGCTAAAAATGAGAAAAACAGAATCGGCAGTTGCCAATTTTGTGAAAACAAATTTATATCCCACCTCATACGCCAACTAGCGAATATTCAACTCCCCAAACATAGACGGAATTATGGCATCCTATTGCTGCTATGGGGGCGGGAGGGGGCGTTAAGGTATATTTAGTTAGAGGTAATTCCGCGATTGTCTGATTCTATAAGGTTCAGGAATACCTTATCTTCGCGTATCCCACAGTAACTCTACCGCTTTAGAGAATTCACTAGTGCCAATGTATCCAGTAAAGTCATGTTTACTGCCTAATTCCTCTGACATTTCAAGTACGATCACATTGGCACGCTTTGGATTTGCACCACTTAATCCTTCTTCAACAATTTTTAGATCAGCTCTTCTTGAACCCAATCCCGAATGCCCAAGCAAGCCCGGTAAACCAACGTATTTTTTAAGAGCTCCATCATCTTCGCTATGAGAAAAGACCAAGTTAGCATTTTGCACGCCCTGATAGCCGAGTTCAGATTGTCCGGGCACCACGAACGTAGCCCAACTGGTGGCAGGCGCTAGCATCACCAGATTCATATTGTTCCACTCTGGAACAGAAGTGGCTTCATCACCTGACTTAATAGAGGCCAAGAACTCAGTGTAATTAGCACCACATTTATCAGCCGACTTTTCACTTTCTAGACAACCCAAGGCACCCCTAGGGTTTCCAAATAAGGCTCCCGCCACAACCGCACCTGTACTATGCGTGAGAACAAAGAGATTTACTTTATCTCCTCTCTGCTCGACTTTCTCATTTAGCTCATTGAGTAGCGGTCTGAGTCGAAAGCCGACCGCTGGAGCAGTCCATTGAGCTGGAGGCCAAGCTTTAAGAGCGCTAAACGGTAAGGTCGGGCTTGCGCGTCCATCCCAGTGAACTTCCAAAAACACGGGTGATTCATCCTTGCCGCGCTTGTTCAATAAAACTTCTTTTACTTTGCCGTAGTCTTTTTGGGCATCTGGAACACGGAAACCATGTATCAATATTACGACTGTTTTATTGTTAGTACTTTCAAGTTCCCGGACAATCTCATTTACGACACGGCTGCTTTCAGCTTTTTGAATTTGACGCCAAGCCTTATACTGATTTTCTGTTTCTGGGTTGGAATAAATTGCTGAATTCGTTAGACCACATAGAGACCTTTTAAATTCATTGAATTCATTAAATTCACATATAAGCGAATTATCAGAATTTTGAGTGAGCTTTTTGTCGGAAGCCTGCCAACTCGACGGGTAAATATCACCTTGCTTATCATAAAAAACCTGTACTGTCGGTAGCTCGGGTCGGCTCACAGCACGACCCTCACTGAAGTCGACAGTAGTAACACACCCACAAAACATCATGGCAATGGACAGAACCACAACGTGTTTTAGAATTACAATCATTACTTACACTCCTTTATTAAACTACTATTGCACGAACTTTGTCTTTTGACAAGGTAATACCCCCACCGAAAATGGAGGTATTGCCGAATACCACTTGGTTCCGGCAACGTTCCATCATCTCTGAATCGTCGATATAATGAAAAGTTACTCACGGGATGATTTTGCATTTCGTGGCTTCTATGCTGTCAATATAGGAAAGAGTGGCAAGAACGGACTGTGTGAGATAACGAGCTTCAGTTTCATCTAGCAAGGGGTTGTCATGCGCAAAAGAGAATTTGTTTCGGGCTGTGTTCATTGCTTCGAGAACACGATACTGTCCGCGCATTGCATCCAACATGAATCCTTTTAGGTTATCGCATTCTGTCACACCTTGCACGTAGGCGCCAAATAATGAATGTAGCGGCGTTCCATTATCATAAGGTTTATTCTGCGCCGAAAGCGCATGCCTAAGGCGCTTAACGCTAAAGGTATGTATGCGATCAATGGCAACTTGTGGATTTCCATCAATCAAGTCTCTCTGAATGTTTGCTCGCAGTAAAGGCACTGTTTCATCATTGGAAAAGTCACTGAGAGCGTTCGTGACGTCATTGTCTGATAGTTTGGCCAACTCAGTGCAAAATTGATCCAACCAACTCTTGAGATAGATTTCCCTGCCCTTCTCGCAGTTCGCAGCAGTATTTGTGGTTTTTCGATAGGCCCATAGTTCACGAAGCGAGAGATCAACTAAAGCACCATCAGCTATCTCTACAAAACCGCGGAGAGTTTTACCTTTGCTATCACCTTCTAACTGGTATTCTTCCTTGAAAATTTGAATTCCGATAACTTCCTCGAACCACTCTGCCATAGTCCTAATGGAGAAGTCTAAAACCCACCCACCATCGCTCTCAAATATCTCATCAAATATCCTACGGTTCGGCGTGGTTAACCGGCGCGTTCGACCGATAATGCGAGTTGGTAATTCCATAATAGGAATGAGCATAACTAATCTAGCTTGATTATGTAAGGGATTCCTATATCGATTTTTATGGGCTTAAAGCTCGATATATTTAACGGCTGCACTGACAGTTGCAATTCAAGCAAAAAAATAGGGGCTTGAACAACCCCCTAGAACTTGAGGTTTCATCCATACCAAGCCTCAGAGGTTGGTCACAATCAATGCTTCTGCCGAGACCAAACCAAATCAGCGCCTTTGTCATTCGTGAACAATGCGGCGTTGATTGGTTTGTCCATTTCTGGGGCGTCCAGGAGAACGCGGATGTAATCTAGCGGCTTGTCGCCATTTTTCTTTCCCTGTCGGGCTTTACCCTCCGCGCCTCTTGTTTTGGTTGCTTTCCAGGCTACGCCCAGATCGCAACGGCCTGACTTGACGAAATAGTCTGGACTGTCCAACCTCCGCAAATGGATCATTAGCCTGCGCATAACTGTTGAGCGTTATTGAGGCTTGGTCTGTTGCAAATGCATAGGCCTGCATCCAGTTTTGCCTAAGCACGACCGGGTCAATCGAGATACTGCGGACATTGGTAATGAAGCGAGCAAGCTGGTTTGTAATTTGTGCATCGCTGGGACGAAATTTATCAGACACGGGGCCAACAGCCCGCACGCTTCCCGCCTCGTCAACTTCAACGATATAGGGAATTATGCGGCTCTGGGCACCTTGCCAGACAAGCCCGCTGGCCATCAAAAAGGATAGGGAATGGACTTAGTTCTCCAGCTTCAACCATCGGTGTAGGTACCGTATCCAAACCTCCGAGCCCAGGCGGAGTGCGGCCTACCAATTCCAATATATCTTGAAAATTTTCATGGCGCAGATAATAAGCCCCGACCAACCATTGCAGCGCGCCGCCGTGTTGCGATGATAAATTGATCTCTTGGGTAAAAGCCCGAGAATTATTATCCTACAAAGGTAGCACATCATAAAATCCGGCCGTGGCAAAATCGAGCCGGTCTGCGTCCGAAGCCTGCCACTTTTCCAAGCTTTGATAACTGCTGATGGATTTAAGCCTGCCAATGGATGTTTCCCATGTGGAGGTGGCCGAACATTGTTGGTTTTTAAGCGCAAATGTGCTGGGGGAATCCTGGGTGAGCAAGCGCGAGTCAGCAACAGGGTCATCTAGGTTTTGCGCGGTTTCTCAGCCAACTCCGTGTATGGATACAACCCGTCCTGCCCCGTCATTTTGCGTAATATTTAGTCCCGGCACAAAGCCGTTAAAATCGTCCAGTTTAGTGACGTTCTCGGCGTCTAGCTTTGCACCAGATACCACGGACACTGCCACCAATACATTTTGCAAATTGGTCTCTTGTTTGCGGCTTGTCACGATAATTTCGTCCAAGACAGGTGCGTCTTGGGCCATAGCTATAGTTGACACGAATACTGCGGTTAGAATGCTGGCTCCTACTAAACGGGAATTCCTTCCATATAATGTCATATCCGGGCGACTTCTTGCATGGCGATATCTATAGCATTGATGGTCTTGGCAATGTCTGTCTTCGTCAGGGCAGAACTTAGGAACCAGGCTTCGAATTGGGACGGGGGCAGGAAGATGCCGTTGTTAATCATGGCCCAGAAAAATCGGGCATAGCGCTGGGTATCTGCCGCTTGGGCATGTTGGAAATTGCTCACTGAACCTTTGGTGAAAAACGGGGTAATCATGGAGCCGTAACGGTTGATCGCGATGTCAACTTTATAGCGTCTGGCTGATTGCTTAAGAGCATCTTCAAGTGTTTTTGCCGTTTCGTTGAATGTATCAAATGGGTTTTGACGTTTAAGCGCGCGCAAAGTAGCAATGCCCGCGCTCATGGATATTGGATTACCGGAAAACGTACCAGCCTGATAGACATCGCCCAGCGGCGCGACCTTGTCCATAATTTCGGCCCGCGCGCCATACGCCCCGACCGGAAACCCGCCGCCAATGACTTTACCCAGACAAGTAATATCAGCTTGCACGCCGAGCAATTCTTGCGTGCCGCCATAGTGGGCGCGAAAGCCGCTCATCACTTCATCGGCAATCAGTAAAGCGCTTTGACTTGAGACATAGCTTTGGAGATCTTTCATGAAATTGTCTTGCGGCACCACCACGCCCATATTACCCGCAATTGGCTCAATGATAACGCCTGCAATATCGTCATGAGTTTCAAAATGTGCCTTGACGCTATCCAGATCATTATAATGTGCAATCAAAGTGCCTTGCACAGAGCTTTCAGGTACACCCGCACTACCTGGCAATGACAGAGTAGCCAGCCCCGAACCTGCGGCTACCAACAACGCATCTACATGTCCGTGATAACAGCCAGAGAATTTTATAATTTTAGTTTTGCCCGTATACGCCCGCGCCAATCTTAATGCGCTTAGAACCGCCTCGGTGCCGGAATTAACAAACCTGATTTTTTCCATGCCCGGGAACACACCGCAAATCATCTTCGCAAGTTTTATTTCGGGCGCGCTGGTGGCACCAAAACTATAACCGTGTTTGAGCGCTTTACGCACTTGGCGCTGCACATAAAGATGCCCATGCCCCAAAATCATCGGGCCGTAAGAGAGCACAAAATCAATATATTCATTGCCGTCCACATCGGTGATTTTACTGCCTTTGGCTTGCTTGATAAACAAGGGCTTGCCACCGACAGCGCCAAAAGCCCGCGCCGGGGAATTAACTGCCCCGACCAGATTTTTGCTGGCGCGTTTGAACATTTTTTCAGAGCGTTTCGGTTTCATATTTTTCTCTGAAGAACGGCAGCGGCCTGCTTGGCAAAATAGGTGATAATGATGTCGGCTCCGGCGCGTTTCATGGACAACAGGCTCTCCAGCATGGCTTGCTCCTCGTCCAACCAGCCATTGGCGGCGGCGGCTTTTATCATCGCATATTCACCGCTAACATTATAACACGCCACCGGTTTATTGGTTTCGGATTTAAGTGCGGCCACAACATCAAGATAGGCTAAGGTCGGCTTGACCATCAGGATGTCAGCATTTTCCCATTCGTCATAACTAGCCCGCAATAAACCTTCCCTACGGTTGGCTGGGTCCATCTGGTAGGTGCGGCGGTCGCCAAAGGTCGGCGCAGCCTCGGCAGCGTCGCGAAACGGGCCATAAAATGCGGAGGCATATTTAATGCTATAGGCCATGATGGGTATGTCGGTATATTTATGCTCGTCGAGCGCAGCGCGTACCGCAGCAACACTACCGTCCATCATGCCGGACGGGGCGACCATATCGGCGCCGGCCTGCACATGGGACAAGGCCTGTTTTTGAATATTAAGTAAAGTCGCATCATTGTCGACATCCCCCTCTTTATTATTACCAATGCCCTCAATAACACCACAATGCCCGTGTGATGTATATTCGCAAAAACACACATCGGTAATAACATAAAGGGACGGGTGGCGCTGCTTGATATAGCGCACGGCTTTTTGAACAATACCGTCGTCGTGCCAGCTTTTCGTGCCGGTCTCGTCTTTCGTACCGGGCACGCCAAATAGCAACACGGCGGGAATGTTTAGCCGGACAATTTCGCCCAACTCCTGCGCCAACCTGTCTATGCTAAAGCGTTTTATGCCGGGCATGGAGGTAATATCATGCTCAATATTTTCCCCGTCTTGGACAAATATTGGATAGACAAAATCATCCACGGACAAGCGGGTTTCGCGCACTAGCCTGCGGATGTTTTCAGTTTTTCGAAGACGTCTGGTTCTTTTGGTTTTATGCATAATGCTGATTAACCCGTTTTATTAAAGAGTCTATAGAAGCTTGTTCTGCCTGCACCACACGGCGGAAATATTTCCGTGCCGCCGCCGCCGTTGTTGGCCCAATGCAAAAGGCAATGATATTTGAACCATTGCCTTGGGTGAAACTTTCCACCCCAGACGGACTATAAAAAAGCACAGCATCAAGCGAAACCTGTAGATGATGAGGCGTATAAACGGTCTCGTAAGCTTGGATGTCTTCCACATCAATATGGTGCGTTTTCAAGATATTTGACAAATCATCCAAACGCATATTGCCGCAGAAATAACGCAAGGATTTTATCGCGGTTTGTTCGGCGATATAGACGGCGAGGTCTTGGGCATTCGCGCCCATATAACTCACTTTGCCAATTTCTTTTTCAATCAGTTCGCGGGTTCGCGCGCCCACACACAAAATATTGTCAAATTGAAAATCCGGCGTTTTGTAGTTCACTAACAAAGCCCGCACGGCATTTTGGCTAGTGAAAAGCACGGTCTCACAGCGGAGAAAATCTTTAGAAATATCTTTGCACTGAATGTCGATAAAATCATAATCGGTAATGTTTACAGCTTCACTGAACGCGCTTTTCTGCGCAAGCGAAAGCGTTTTGGTCGAAACGATTTGGGTAGATAAATCCGCTTTGATATGGTGAGCCGTTGCTGCAACCAGTGTGCGCCCGCCTTTGCCCTCAATTTCCTTGACGCAATCTTGCGCGATACGGTGGGCGTTTAAGCGGGGCACGATACGGCTTACCTCTATCTTTTCGCGTCCGTCGCAACTGAGCAATATGCCCTTAAAGTGGACATCACCACTGCGTATTTGTGCATAGGCACCAATAGGTGCCGTGCATCCGGCTTCCAGCAGGTTGAGGAATTTGCGCTCGACCGTGGTGCAAATCTCCGTGTCTGCATCGTTAAGTCCAGCACAGGCAGTTTGGGCCGCGACGCCGCCTGCAAGTCCGGCAATCATAATCGCACCTTGGCCGGGCGCAGGCACCATCCAGTCCAAAGATATATGGACGGGGTCTGAAAGCCCCAAGCGCTCCAGCGCCGCCGCCGCTATAATTGCGCCGTCCCAATTCCCTGCTTCAAGTTTTTGCAAGCGCGCCTCAATATTACCGCGCAAACCAACAATTCTATGGCGCGGATACCGGTCGAGCCACTGGGCTTTGCGCCTAAGGCTGCCAGTTGCAATCGTAATATGGCCGCTTGTACCAGCTTTGGGCACAAGCGTATCTTGCGGATTGCCGCGTTTAAGCACGGCAAGCTGAACAATGTTTTGTGGCAGTTCTGTCGGTACATCCTTGAGCGAATGCACGGCAATATCTATGTCGCCGCCTAGCAAAGCGCTGTCCAAAGCTTTGGTAAAAACCCCGCTCATGCCAAAGGCGTAAAGCGGTTTGTTTTTGGACATGTCGCCCGCCGACGTGATGGGCACCAATACAGATTTATGGCCTAAATCTGCCAACGCCTGTTTGACCAGCCGGGCTTGCCATATAGCCAATGGGCTTTTGCGTGTCCCAATTCGTAATGTCCTAGGCGGCGTGGTCATCTAAAATCTGTTCAAGTCGGAAAATATCGGATGTCAACTTCAGGCTCTCGCCCGCCGAAACGGCATTGCTTTTAAGATAAACAGCAAACCGCGCCGATAGTTTTTTAATCTTAGGCTCATCTCCGCGTAACTTGGCCTTAAGCACTTTGAGTGCGGGCACATATTTGCGCTGGGCGCGCCATGTCTGAAATTCTTGCTGCATCTCACCCACTATAGCCTCTGCACGAGGAATATGCACGCGCCGATTTTGCAAACCTTGATTGATGGTGTGCATAAGTGCGTCTAAATGAACAAGCGTAATACCAGGCAAATGAGCAATATCCGGCGCAACATTGCGCGGCATAGATAAATCAATAATGAGACGAGGTTTGTTTTGCACAATCATATCTTTGGTGATGGTCGGGCGCTGGGCCCCGGTCGCGACAATCACAATATCAGCGCTCTCTATTTCTAGCTTGAGCCGGCTGATGTCCTGTACCGTAATGCCGTATTTTTGGCCAAGTTTCTCGGCTCTGTCCTGGCTTCGGTTAATGAGGGCTAAGGTTGCGCTAGGCACCTGTTTTAACAAGCTTTCACAGGTGGCCTTGCCCATCGTTCCAGCCCCAAACAACAAAATGTTTTTGGACTCGGAAAAGTCGGCATGTGCGCGGATATAGGCAGCGGCAGCAGACGCGGCCGAGCTTATGCCGTGGGACAACCCGGTTTCCGATTTTACGCATTTACTTGTCTGGGCGGTTATGGCGGCGAGGCGGTTTAAAAACGCACCGTTATTGCCGTATTTTTTCGCCATAGAAAAACTGCGTTTAAGTTGAATGGCAATCTGGTTATCGCCCAGAATTTGGCTCTCTAACCCTACGCCAACGCGAAACAAATGCTGGAATGCGTGTTGGTCACGATGTACATATCCGTCCCGCCTGAAATCAGATATACTGCCTTGAACATGTTGGCAAACCAGCTTTATAAGTTCATCCGCAGACGCCGCAAACCCGTAAATTTCCGTGCGGTTACAAGTCGCGAGCACGAATAAATTCTCAAACCCTTTCCTCTTGGCTGCTTTCAGTAAAGCTATTTGCGCATCCATGCTGAGGGCAAATTTACCGCGCCGTTGCGCATTGGCAGATATGTGGCTGATACCAATACAAAAGAATGGCAGACGGTTATCGGGCGAAAAATCTGTCATAGCCTTAAATATAATCGCCAAATGTTGTCGGTTCCTGAGTGGTGCGCACCCATTTGCCATCGATAAAATGAATGCCGCATTCGGTTTTATCCAAGCTGCGCCAGCGTCCAGCTCGCGGGTCTTCGCCGTCCGTAACTTTCGTGGTGCAAGGTTCGCAACCCACAGATTTAAAACCGAATGCCAAAAGCGGATGCGGCGGCAGGCCGTGCTTATGCATATAAGCGGTCACATCCTTGGCCTGCCAATGGGCTAGAGGGTTGAGCTTTATCTGGTCTGTACTTTCAGTTTCCAAAATTTCAATATTAGCCCGCTGCGGTGTTTGGTAGCGTTTGCGGCCTGTAATACGCGCTTTGTATTTGCGAATATGTATGTCCAGTGGGCGGACTTTACGCAGGGCGCAGCAGGCATCTTTATTGGTTTGATTAAGCGTACCGCCGGGGTCTTCACTGTGCAGTTTGGCCTCGTCCGGCCTGAGGTTTTGAAAATTGGTCAGGCCTAGATTTTTAACCAACCAATCCCGATAGGCCAAAGTTTCAGCAAAATGTTTTCCAGTTTCCAAAAACAATATCGGTATATTCTTGTCGATGCGCGAGACCATATGCAAAAGCACGGCACTATCTACACCTATGGACGATGCCAATGCAATTTCTCCCTTGAAATCTACCTTAAGCGCACGTTCCAAGACTGTCTCAGCGGACAAACCTTTATACTGCTCCGCCAAGGTTTTGGCCCTTTTGGCAGTGCGGGCGGCAAATATATTTTGGGCTGGGCCGTTGGCTATTTCATAGCCTTTCTGGTAGCTTAAATGAAACATGTCCAGCGCCGCCCGCCAGTCCGCTTCGCTCTGGCTTTCATAGGTCAGCGGATCAACTTTAACCGCGTCAAAACCGCACTGCAAGGCAAAACTATATTGGTCGGGGATCAGCGGGCCAGAGGCAATCAAATCGCCCTTATAGCCAAAATGTTTGCGCAATTGCCGGGCAATGGAAAACCCGCGACCATCGGCAAAACCTGGAAACTCAATTTCGATCGTGCCAAGCTTGGCCAAGTGCGGCGCTAATTTATCCAAATCCACTTCGGGGGAGAGGCGTACCGAATTGGCCGTATTGCTGGCCAAAAAAGTCTCCAAAAGCGGGTGCTCATCTACCGTTTGTTCGTGCGCACGGCCATTTCTAATGAGCGTCATAAAGCACCTCCTTAAATGGGGCTATGCCAATACGGCGGTAAGTATCCACGAACCGCTCGCCGTCGCTTCTGCGCTCCAGATACAGTGTAACCATGTTATCAAGCGCATCAATCAACTCATCTTGGGAAAATCCTGGGCCAGTAATATCGCCCAAATGCGCGGTTTCACTGGCGTCGCCGCCGAGTTTAAGTTGGTAAAATTCGACACCGGATTTCTCCAGTCCCAATATGCCAATATGCCCAACATGGTGGTGGCCGCAGGCATTGATGCAGCCTGATATTTTTATCTTCATCTCCCCGATAACTTTCTGGCGCTTGGGATCGGAGAACCGCTCCCAAATGGCCTGGGATACCGGAATGGAGCGGGCCGTGGCCAAGGCGCAAAAATCCATGCCAGGACAGCAGATAATATCCGTAATCAAACCAATATTGCTGTCCGCCAGCTTCGCAGCTTGCAGGCCTTGATACACGTTATAAAGGTCGGCTTTACGCACATGGGCAAAGACAAGGTTTTGCTCATGGGTAGAGCGAATTTCGCCAAAAGAATACTGCACGGCCAAATCAGCAACGCTGCGCATTTGCGCGGATGTAATATCGCCCGGCGCGCCGTCTTTGGGTTTGAGGGAGATGTTGACAATGGCGTAGCCGGGGGTTTTGTGCATAGCTATATTGTTGTCGGCCCAGGCGGCAAAGCCTTGGTCATTTTGCCGGTTTTGCTCATAGGCCTCGTTCGTATCTGGCAATGTCTCAAAATCAGGTGCGGCGAAATAGCTGGCAATCCGAGCCAATTCTTCGCTAGGGACGGCGATATCGGACGGGGTAAGGTTTGCATATTGCCCGGCTACTTCGGATTTGAAATGCGCGATACCGGTTTCCTGCACCAAAATTTTTATCCGGGCTTTATATTTATTGTCGCGCCGCCCATAGCGGTTATACACCCGCATCACTGCTTCCAGATAGGGCAATAATTCTGCGCGCGGGAGAAACGCCCGTAACTCTTGCGCCAGAATAGGCGTGCGGCCAAGCCCGCCTCCGACAAAAATTTTATAGCCAATGTCACCAGCTTCGTTCTTGACAAGTTGCAAGCCAATATCATGGGTTTTTAGGGCGGCCCGGTCTTCATGTGTGCCGATTACGGCGATTTTAAATTTGCGTGGTAAAAAAGAAAATTCGGGGTGCAGACTTGACCATTGCCGTACCAGTTCTGCGGTTGGTCTTGGGTCTTCTATTTCGCCTTTGCAAGCCCCGGCCCACGGATCGGTAGACACATTGCGAATACAATTGCCCGACGTTTGAATAGCGTGCATCTCAACGCTGGCTAGCTCGCTTAGTATATCTGGCACGGCCTCCAGTTTGGGCCAGTTAAACTGGATATTTTGCCTTGTGGTGAAATGCCCATAACCCCGGTCATAAGTGTCAGCGATATTAGCAAGCTTATGCATTTGCCGTGCGGAAAATGTGCCGTAAGGAATAGCGACCCGTAGCATATAGGCATGCAATTGTAGATACAGTCCGTTCATGAGCCGCAAGGGTTTAAATTGGTCTTCGGTGAGTGCGCCCTTGAGGCGGCGCTTGACCTGATCACGAAACTGCTCTGTCCGGCCACGGACAAATTCATCGTCAAATTCATCATAACGGTACATAATTTATACTCCGGGATTATAGCTCGGGCCGTTCATGCGAAATTTTTCGCGGTAACGGGTTGGCGTCAAACGGTCTGGTTCCATATCAATGGGATATACATCAACGACCATATTTTGGGTTTCACTTTGGCGTCCTGCCGCGAGCATGTCCTCAATTTGAGCCTTATCCGTTTCAACCCATGCCTTGGAAAGCTGAGGCGTCCAGAGAGATTTCGGGCTCAAATACACGACTTCGCCGCTGCGCAAATCGTTGGCGGTGATGGCTTGTGGGCCTTTGCCCTTGTGCTTTCTGTTGCTCATGGTTTTTCTTCCTTGGTTCGTAGCCCAGCATCAAGATGGCTGGGCCTGTTATGTGGTTACGTTGTAAATCCTGGACGATGGTGCCCAGTGATGAAGACATTATTTTTTGCCCAGCCTGCGAGGCGTTCTCCACGATTGTGATGGGCGTATCAGGGCTGGCCTTATGGGCCAATAATTGGGCCCGGATTGTGCCAGACGCTCCCAGACCCATATAGATAAGAGCGCGTGCATCTGGTTTCGCGAGGCTGGCCCAATCGTGCTGGGCATAACCTCTGGCATCATGACCGCTAAGCAATGTTACAGATGTGTTGACGCCGCGAGTTGTTAAAGACATACCAATAGCGGCGGCAGCGGCAGCGGCAGCGGTGATGCCGGGACAGATATCAAATGCAATCCCAGCTTTTTCTAACGCTTCTATTTCTTCGTCGGCGCGGCCAAACACCAGCGGGTCACCACCTTTAAGGCGCACGACATGATGCCCAGCTTTGGCTTTTTTGACCAATAACGCGTTAATCGCTTCTTGAGATGTAGTCTCTTGAGATGTAATTTGGCCACCCGGCTGCTTTCCTACATAAATATATTCCGCTTCGCGCCGCCCGACATCGAGCACGGCTTGGCTGACCAGTCGGTCATAGACAATCACATCGGCGACGCCCAATTGCCGCGCCGCCTGGCGGGTCAATAAATCAGGATCCCCCGGCCCGCCGCCCACCAATGTCACGCGGCCTTTTGGTGTGGAGGTTTTGCCGACCAAATAATGGTTTGCCTTGTTCTCAACACCATCATCATCAAGCGTACATAATGATGTGAGGCTTTCCCCTTTGAACATGGCTTTCCAAAACGCCAACCGATCTGTGAATTCGGGACGCTTTTTTGGCAATGTGGTTCTGATACGGCTCAAAGTACGGGTTAGCGTGCCAAGATTGCCTGGCAATATAGCTTCGATCTCGGCTTTTATCAGGCGGGCTATACCAGGCGAGTGACCTTCGGTTCCTATGGAAATACTCACGGGCGCCCGGCTGATAATGGCCGGGGAGAAAAACCCTGACGCCATTTTATCATCCGCCGCATTGACCAATAGGCCGCGCTCCCCGGCCTGTTTTGCAATCGCCTTGTCTTGTGATGTATCGCCGCTGGCCGCGTAGATGAGTGTCTTGCCGTCCAGATCAGTAGAGGTAAAGGCCCGCCTCTCCCATATCAACTTACCTGCGCTGGCCCAGTCTTTAATGTTTTTGCTCACGGTTCGCGCAACAACAAGCAGCCGCGCAGGTGTGGTCACTAATGTACGCAGCTTGGCTTCCGCCAGAGCACCGCCGCCAACAACAAGAATGTTGGCACCTTGTAAATCTATATGAATGGGTAAATACCGCATAGCTACTTTCGTTTGTTAAAAAGTACGATTATAACAAATAATATCTATTTACAAGCTTAATCGTTCTATATAAAGAACAATAATCTAAATAGGGAACTTTTACGGAAACATTGTATGGTTTCCCTTTATTATTAGGCGGTAACCAAGTATGACAATGTTGATGACACGAACAAAACGGACAAAAGATGCTGGGTGCAATGCTATGAGCGCCCAATTTGGCACCACAATCATGCGCTTGCGCAAGGCGGGCAAGCTTTCGCTCGGCGATCTATCAGAGCAGTCTGGCGTCGCCAAATCAATGATTTCCCAAATTGAGAAGAACGAGAGCAATCCAACACTAGCCACAATCACTCGCTTAAGCCAAGCCTTGGGCACATCCGTAGAAAACATGTTGTCTTTTCACCCCGACAGCACGGCCTTGGTACAAAAAGCCAGCCGCCAGGATATCCCCCTTATTCAAAGCGAAGATGGTTTGTGTACGCTGCGGATTATAGGCTGGATGGAAACGGTGGAATATGCCCAGTGGTATGATTTTACTGCGAAGGCGGGCGGGGCACTTGAAAGTTCGGCCCATCCTGACGGGTCGGTAGAGAATTTAAGCCTGCTTGAAGGTGAGCTTGAAGTGCGGATTGGCAATGAAGTTTGGCGATGTAAAGCCGGAGAAACCTTGCGTTACCGTGCTGACCGACCCCATAAAATCACCAATGTTGGGACGGACACTGCCCGTGCTACCATGGTCAACATATTGGCCCACGCCGTTCAGCGTTAATTTTCGTACCTGGCCAATAGCCACATATTTTCCCGTTATTTCCCCTCTTTTTTTTTGCAAGGCCATTTCCATGCCCAATGTGAACCCCAATGCCCCGACGTCCGAAACCGTGTTATCGGTCAGGCATTATACCGACGACCTTTTTGCCTTCAGCCTATCGCGGCCAAGCGGTTTCCGCTTTCGGTCGGGGGAGTTTATCATGCTCGGCTTGCAAGGTGAGAAAAAACCGCTTTTGCGGGCCTATTCCGTTGCCAGCCCCGCGTGGGACGACAAGCTCGATTTTTATTCCATCAAAGTCTCGGACGGGCCGTTAACTTCACGCCTGCAAAATATTGCCATTGGTGACGAGGTTTTGTTGGGCCGCAAACCCGTAGGCACATTGGTGCTTGATGCGCTGTTGCCGGGCAAGCGGTTGTTCATGCTCTCGACCGGAACAGGGGTCGCGCCTTTTGCTAGCCTAATCCGCGACCTTGATGTTTACGCAAATTTCGATCAGGTTATCCTTATCCACACCTGCCGGCAAGCCGCTGAACTGGCTTACGGTTTTGACCTTGTAGATACTGCGAAAAATGACCCTTTGGTCGGCGAAGAAGCGGCCGCCAAACTCAACCACATCACCAGCGTCACACGGGGAAACTACCCCTTGCAAGACCGGATCACGACCTTGATTGAAACCGGGGCATTATTTGAGCATGTGGGCGGCGGCTCGTTTGACCCCGCGTCAGACCGGGTGATGATTTGCGGTTCCAAGGCCATGACCCAGGATTTGAAAGCACTCGTTGAAGCACAAGGGTTCAAGGAAGGCTCAAATTCAAGTCCGGCCGATTTTGTCATTGAAAAATCTTTTGTCGGTTAGAGCGGAATTTAATTATGTCTTTGGAACAACAAAAAACAAACCTCACTCATCTGGAGCGGCTGGAGGCCGAGAGCATTTACATTATGCGCGAGGTTGTAGCCCAGTGTAAAAATTCTGTCATGCTGTATAGCGTTGGCAAAGACAGCTCCGTCATGTTGCATTTGGCCCTGAAAGCATTTTACCCCGCCCGGCCACCATTCCCACTTTTGCATGTGGACACAGGCTGGAAGTTTAAAAAGATGATCGCTTTTAGGGATCGCCGGGTTCAGGAGCTTGGCCTTGAATTGCATGTTCACACCAACCCTGACGGTATCGCACAAAAAATTGGCCCGTTCACCCATGGCTCCAGCGTGCATACAGACATTATGAAAACCCAAGCCTTAAAACAGGCATTGGATAAGTACAAATTCGATGCCGCCTTTGGCGGGGCGCGCCGGGATGAAGAAAAATCCCGCGCCAAGGAGCGGATATTCTCATTTAGAAATGCTGCTCACCGCTGGGACCCTAAAAACCAGAGACCTGAATTGTGGAATAATTATAATGCCCGCGTTTCTAAGGGCGAAAGTATGCGGGTTTTTCCGCTGTCCAACTGGACGGAGCTTGATATTTGGCAATATATTTACAAGGAAGACATCCAAATCCCTGATCTCTATTTTGCCGCCAAGCGCCCCGTAGTTGAGCGGGACGGCATGCTGATTATGGTTGATGATGAGCGTATGCCATTAGAGGAAGGCGAAGTGGTACGCGAGGAAATGGTGCGCTTTCGCACATTAGGATGCTACCCTTTAACGGGTGCCGTTCTGAGCAATGCGGTGACACTTCCGGATATCATTCAGGAAATGCTCCTGACAACTACCTCCGAACGTCAGGGCCGCGCCATAGACCGCGATAGCAATGCCAGCATGGAAGACAAAAAACAAGAAGGGTATTTTTAGGGATTATGGCGTATCAGGACAAACTTATTGCCAATGATATTTTGGCTTATCTGTGTAAGCACGAAAATAAAAGCCTGTTGCGTTTTATTACCTGCGGTAGTGTCGACGACGGAAAATCCACATTGATCGGCAGACTATTGTATGACAGCAAGCTTCTATACGAAGACCAAATGGCAGAGATTGAGCGGGACAGTAAAAAATCTGGCACCCAAGGTGACAACATCGACCTTGCCCTCCTGGTGGACGGCCTGGCGGCAGAGCGCGAACAAGGCATCACCATCGATGTTGCTTACCGTTATTTTTCGACAAAAAAACGAAAATTTATTGTTGCCGATACGCCGGGCCATGAACAATATACCCGCAATATGGCCACGGGCGCATCAACCGCCGATCTAGCCATTATACTAATCGATGCCTGCAAAGGCGTTTTGGAGCAAACCAAAAGGCACAGCTATATTGCGTCCTTGCTAGGATTAAAACACATTGTCGTGGCCATCAACAAGATGGACTTGGTAGATTTTTCACAAGATAAATTCGGCGAAATTGTGGACACATTTAGCGCGTTTTCCAAAGACATGGGTTTTGCTAACATTCAGTATATTCCCATGTCGGCCCTGAACGGCGAAAATATAACTGCCAAATCAGAAGAAATACCTTGGTATGATGGCCCAAGTCTGCTGGCCCATTTGGAAACCATTGACATATCTTCTACAAACACCCGCGAACCTTTTCGTTTTCCCGTTCAGTGGGTCAACCGTCCAGATGCAAATTTTAGGGGCTATTGCGGCACTATTGCATCGGGACACATAAAGCCGGGTACAGAAATTATCGCCATGCCGTCCGGGAAGCGGTCCATCGTCAAAGAGATTGTCACCATGGACGGCCCGCTTGAGATAGCGGTGCAACATCAATCCGTGACACTTACTCTGGAAGACGAGATTGATATTTCACGCGGTGACATTATCTGCGGCATAGACGGGCCAGCGGAACAATCAGATCAATTTCAAGCCCATATTTTATGGATGTCAGAGAAGAAACTTTACCCTGGCCGCACATATCTTTTGAAAACAACCAATGCAGTCGTACCCGTCAGCATCACGGCCTTGAAACATAAGGTCAATATCAATGATTTTTCTAAAGCGGCGGCAAAGGCCTTGTGCCACAATGAAATCGGGCTTTGTAATTTATCATTGGGCCGCCCTATTGCATTTGACCCCTATGATAACAACAAAACCACTGGCAGTTTCATTCTCATTGACCGGCAAAGCAATGAGACAATTGGCATGGGCGTTTTACAGTTTTCCCTGCGCCGCGCCTCCAATATTGTGTGGCAAGACCTTGAGATTGGCAAGACCGAGCGAGCAATACAAAAGCACCAAAATCCTGCTGTACTATGGTTTACCGGCCTGTCTGGTTCAGGCAAATCAACCATCGCCAATCTTTTGGAGCAAAAATTGCATGATATGGGCCGGCACACTTATATTCTTGACGGTGACAATCTTCGCCACGGCTTGAACAAAGACCTTGGGTTTACCAATGCAGACCGGGTTGAAAACATCCGACGTGTGGCCGAAACGGCCAAGCTGATGTCCGATGCCGGGCTTATTGTACTTGTGTCTTTCATCTCGCCATTTCGCGCCGAGCGCAACATGGCAAGACGCCTCATGGACGATGGGGAATTCATAGAGATTTATGTCAACACCCCGCTCGAAGTGGCAGAAAAAAGAGATGTGAAGGGACTATATGCGCGGGCCAGAAGCGGGGAGATCAAAAACTTCACTGGCATAGACAGTGAATATCAAGCCCCACAAACCCCGGAAATCGAAGTCAATACAACCACCCTCCCAGCAATAAATGCCGCAAAAAAAATCACCGAATATTTGAACGCTAACGGGTTTTTAGAAACACATATTTGAGCCTCCCTGTAGACTCTTTATTTCAAATATTGTTTTTGCTCCATGTGAGCCCAGATCATTGAGTCCGTCCTAAAATTTGTGTAACAAATTGTATAATTTATTGTGTAACATGCTTAGGATAAAATACATCTAAGTTGCTGATATTGCTATATATTGTTTTTAGGGTTGCCGCCGTGTGGGGGCACCAAAAGAGGAACATCAATAAAATTTTAATTATCAATTTTGGGGTAACAAATAGTGCAACATATGGGGTAACAATTCAATCGCGCCATGCGCTTAACCCATTGTTATTATTGCTTTATTATATTTTAGTTGACTCCTGCTTGCGGAGTCACTCAATCCCTATATCCCATTGATTTTTATGCATTTATATCATTTCGCACAAGGTTCGAGTCCTGTTTCCATTTGCTATTAAACCTCAAATTTTCATCAGGCTCATGGGCTTTAGCTTATCTTTACTAACGGTTCCCAAATCCTCAAAAGCGGACATTAGCCAATTTCTTGATCAAGTTAGGAAACGGCACAAAAAAACGCGCTTCCATAATTGGAAACGCGTTTTTAGGTTAGTGAGGGCCGATAATTCAGCCCCTAACAAAGGCGACCTAGTCCGCCATTGAAATGCTATCAACGGCTACATTACCGGAGCGGTCATTAACGGCTGTATTGAAGGTAACTTTGTCGCCTTCTTGCAGGCCATCAATGCCAGCGTTCTGTAGAGCTGAAATGTGTACAAACACATCGTCGCCATTTTCAGGTTGAATAAAGCCGAAGCCTTTTGAGGAATTAAAGAACTTAACAGTTCCGTTTTTCATATCTGACATGGGTATTTCCTT
>JAESQN010000002.1 GCA_016765135.1 Robiginitomaculum sp. | reverse complement strand
GCCCCCATCGCCTCCGCAAGAGCTACGGCACTTCCCCCGTGAAAAACGGAGGAAGAAAAAACACTACAAACCCCGCTATTTCCCGTCTCTTCATACCCCGATCATTCCCGCGAAAGCGGGAATCCAGTCCCTACAATAATGTGCGAGCTTCGCTCGCTCTTTATTCCCTGGATACCCAGTCAAGCTGGGTATGAGCGGCGGGTGGGGAGACGGGAATGAGCGGTAGGTGGGGGGAGTTGTGAGTACAACGAAACGCTAAAAGCTCTATGCTTCGTCTTTATTCCGCCCCGAAGTATATTAACTTTTACGAAAAACCTTGACCTCTTGCTTAATAATTGGGACTGTGGGGTAACAAAAAATAAACGATAAAATCAGGGGAATATTATGGCTGGAGCAGCTTCTGCGGGCACAATACAATGGTCATCACGCTTTGCATTTATAATGGCGGCGGTTGGGTCTAGCGTTGGGCTAGGCAATCTTTGGCGGTTTTCCGCCGAAGCTGGGTCAAACGGCGGCGGGGCGTTTATTATTATCTATCTGGCCTGTGTTATTTTCATCGGCATTCCAGTTCTCATGAGCGAGTATATGATCGGTCGAGCCGGGGACGCCAATAGTGCTATTCGCAGTGTTCAAGATGTAGCTAAGCGCTCAGGCGTAACCGAACGGTGGAGCAGTTTGGGCTGGACGGGTATGATCGCGTCATTCCTGATTGTTAGTTTTTATTGTGTAGTTGCGGCTTGGGTGATTATGTATATCCCGAAGTTTTTGTTTGGCAGTTTTGACGGACAGACGGCGGAACAAATTTCCGCACAGTTCACAGAGGCTCGGAGCAATATTTGGGGTTTAAGCCCAAACAGGTTGGGTGTGATGTGGGCCTTTACAGCATTTGCAATCCTAACGACATGGCTGGTGGCCAGGGGTGTTAATGCCGGTATTGAGTGGGCGGCGAAAGTGCTTATGCCTATGTTTTTTGCACTGCTTATATTGTTGTCGCTTTATAGCTTATGGTCTGGCTTTTCTACCGAAATTGTGACCGCAAGCGGCGAGACCAGTAACGGAACCGTTGAGGCGTTGAAGTTTTTATTTCGTCCTGACTGGTCTGTTTTGAATGGAGAAATAGTCACAAGTGCACTTGGACAGGCTTTCTTTTCTATCGGCCTAGGTAGTGCTATTATGATTACCTATGGTTCTTATCTTCCCAAGGATATAAATATTCCAAAATCTTCCGCCATTGTTGCTCTTACAGATGCAGGCGTAGCATTGATCGCTGGCTTAGCAATTTTTCCGATTGTGTTTGCTCATGGTTTGGACGTAAATTCCGGGGCAGGTTTGTTTTTCGAAACCTTGCCAATCGCACTTCACGGCGCGCCGGGTGGAAAATTCATTGGATCTGGCTTCTTCTTCTTGGCTATCTTTGCAGCGGTCACTTCTTCTATATCATTATTGGAGCCAATCGTTGCCTGGGTTAGTGAACGGTTTGAAATTCCTCGCCGTAAAGCTGCAATAATCATGGGCACTTTAATGTGGGTATTAGGGTTAGGTTCAATATTTATCAGCGGATTTATGGACGTTCTTGACGGTAAGTTAACGTCTGTAATTTTACTGCCGCTCACCGGGTTGTTAACGGTATTGTTTGTTGGCTGGAAGATGAAGAAATCTATTGTAGATGAGCAAATGGCTGGAAACTCTGAACTCATACGTAATATACTTTATTATCTTGTTCGGTATGTTGCGCCTGTCTTTGTAGCTATTGTTCTGATTTTCGGTGCATTTAGCACATTTAGAACCTTCATAGACAAAGTGCTCGGTTCGCCGTACTTCTTCCCGATTGTCGCACTGGCTGTTCTTGGTCTTCTCAGCCTTATTACGTCGCGGGTGGGACAAATTCAGCAGTCTTTAGGGGATAAAGATTAAGCTTCAAACGTAACTGCATTTCTGATGTAATTGTAACTTGCGTATTTTTTATGTCTAAAATATTAACCATTACTAGGGGATATTCATTTAGCTTCTGGCTTAACTGCATTAAGAATATTCTACGGTAATCACTCCGGTGGTCTTTATGGCGAAGCCGGGCAAGGGAAAATGAGATATGAAGTTAGCGACTTCTTTTACGGCGATATTTATTATTGGCGGTCTGGCTGGTCTGGGCGCATGTACCACTGTTGATTTATCACAAGTGGCTATCGAACAACCCAAGGTCATTGAAAAACCGGATCATAATGTGGTTGAACGGTCTTCCGTGTCCTTGACCAACCTGTTCCGCCAAAAAGGTTGGAGCAAGAGCGGGCCAAAAGAAATGACCAATATGGCCACCAGAGTTTTGCTGGGCGGTTTAGAAAAAAATGAAGATGATGCCGAGGCACGCGTAGCCGTGCCCGTTAGTCCAGCACAATTGGATGCGGACATTTTAGAAGCCAACACACAAATTCTCCAAACCACCAAGGCCGCAGAAGTGTATTTAACCATAGCAGACGATGCCGCAGATCTAGGCACAGAGTTGTCACTGTTGGAAAAAGCCTTGTTATCGGCACGGGATGCAGAAAACAAATTTGCGCAGTCAATAGGTGTAAAACCGAACGTTAAAACCGAACAGGATTTTGCGTTATTGTCAGGTTCTGTTGATCGTCTGAAAGATGTCACTGATGCCTATGGGGATCGTATCCGCGCCCAAATCACCGCTCGCGCCAGCGCTAGCCGGTCTTAGCTTCATATTATCCCCATAATTCAGGCGCAGGTGGGTTGATAATTGCGCCTTCATAACGCAGGCTATTTGGACTATCTTTGGCCAGTAACAAAGGCCCGTCCAGATCTATGAAATCGGCGAAAGATTCCAGAACCATCATGGGTGCCATGGCCAGAGACGTGCCGACCATACAGCCAGCCATGATCAAAAACCCCATGGCTTTGGCCTCGCGCATCAATGCCAAAGCCTCACTAAGGCCGCCGCATTTATCCAGCTTCACATTCACGGCCCGGTAACCTGCATCCCATAGTTTCTGTAAATCTGCCCGCGTGTGCAAACTCTCGTCGGCGCATAATATGGGGAGGTCACCCGGTGCCGTTTCAGTCTGGTCAAAGACGTCTGTTTTCAACGGTTGTTCAATCATCAGAACGGGCGCATGGGCCAAAGCATTTCTGAAACAGGGCAGATCATTTGGTGATAAAGCTTCATTGGCATCAATAATCAACTGTGCATCGGGGCGGGCATCTAAAACTGCAAGGCAGGCTTCCAGACCTGCGGGGCCATCAATTTTTAATTTCAGTATCGGGTATTGTTGTGCCGCCCGAGCCGCTTGGGCCATTTGGGCGGGGGTATCTATGGACAATGTAAATGCGGTGGTGCGCGCGCGGGGTTTGGGGACACCAATCAATTGCCATATGGGTGTCCCGGTTTGTTTGGCCTTTAAATCCCACAAAGCGCAATCCACGGTATTTCGGGCCGCACCAGCGGGGAGCAATGTTTGTAATGTATCAGTTGAAATACCGGATTTAATTTTGTCAGCGATCGTTGAAATTTGTGCACTCACGGTTTTAGCCGTCTCGCCGTAGCGGGCATAAGGCCGGCATTCACCACGGCCTGTAAACCTACCGTCACCAATTTCGACGCGCACAACTTGAATTTCGCGGACACTTCCGTGGGCAATTCGGAAATTTCCGGCGATTGGCCAAGTTTGTGTCATCACTTTTAATTGATACAATTCTTGCCCTTTCCCTTGACCTTAGCTTCAGGATTTGCACGTTAGGGCCATGAGTGCAAGCGTGCAAAATAGCCATGAGGCTTATCGGTTGGAAATCGACCAGGGGCAATTGATTGTTCACGCCTTCGGGCGGTGGACTTTGGCCACCATAAAGCCTATCGACCGGGCTTTGAAAGCCGATTTGCTGGCACTTGGATATGGCAAGGTTAAAACGTCTGGGGAAGACTACGGTGTTGACGACACTGAATTTGGCGGTGTTGTCTTTGATTTCAAAGAGCTAGTGCGGATTGATACGGCGGGGGCTTTCATTCTCACCCGCACCATTGGTTGCCATGACGGCATGTGCCGCATGTGGCGCGTGCGCAATGCCAATCCGGGGCAGAAAATCTTACTCAGCGCGGCGGCAGAGGCTTCCGCAGGCATGGCGATGCAGCCACCAAAACCCTGGTATGATCCTCTGAGCCGCCTTGGGGAAGGCTTTCTTAATGGCTTGCGCGAAACCTACGAAACCATAGCGTTTTTTGGGCATTTTTGCGTCATTTTGTTTAAAATGCTCCTGCGTCCCCAACGGATACGCTGGAAATCTGTGTTCTCACATATTGAAAATGTAGGCCTTGATGCTTTGCCAATTGTTGTGGTGTTGAGCTTTTTCATTGGCTGTGTGCTGGCCTTTATGGGGTCTGATTTGTTGGAAGCATTTGGCGCCAAAGTGTTTGTTGTTGATCTGGTTGGTCTGGCAGTATTGCGGGAATTTGCCGTGCTGATTACGGCGATCTTGATGGCAGGACGCTCCAATTCGGCCTTTACGGCGGAAATAGGCTCCATGAAAATGCGTCAGGAAATCGACGCCATGACGGTAATAGGTCTGAATGTCGGTGAAACTTTAGTGGCCCCCAGGGCCTTGGCCTGCCTGGTTTCGGCGCCAATACTCACATTCTTTGCTATGGTATCTGGACTGCTTGGCGGCATGTTGGTGACCTGGTCACAAGGCATTTCGCCAATATTGTTTACGGCAAGGATCACGGAAGTCGTGTCCATCAATCATTTTTGGGTCGGCATGGCCAAGGCGCCTGTATTCGCGCTGGTCATCGCGATCATTGGTTGTCGTCAAGGTTTGGCGGTTGGCGGTTCCGTGGAAAGCCTGGGGCGGCGTACCACCACCAGCGTGGTACAAGCGATTTTTGCGATCATTCTGCTGGACGCGATGTTCGCCATGTTGTTTTTGAAAATGGATGTTTAGATGCATAGCGTAGACTACGGTAAACTGGATTTTTCCGTACCCGTAGAGGCCATTGGTATTCGTAGCCAGTTTGGTAGTAATGTCATACATGAAAATTTGAATTTACAGCTTAGATCCGGTGAGATTTTGGGAGTCGTAGGTGGGTCTGGTTCGGGTAAATCCGTGTTGCTCAATACTTTGCTCGGACTTAAAAGGCCCGACGGTGGGGTGGTGAATATATTTGGCCACGACCGGAAAAACATTACCGAGAGCGAGCTGAAATATTTTGAGACCCGTGTCGGGGTGTTGTTCCAAGGTGGTGCTTTGTTTTCATCTTTAAATGTCCGGGAAAATATCATGGTGCCCATGCGCCTGCATACCAATCTGCCCGTACCTTTGATGCGCGAGCTTGCAGATATGAAGCTTAATATGGTTGGCTTGCCCATGACGGCGGCCAGATTATATCCGTCTGATCTGTCTGGTGGTATGCGTAAACGGGCCGGTCTGGCCCGTGCATTGGCACTTGATCCGCGCATTTTGTTTCTAGACGAGCCTACGGCAGGTCTTGACCCGGTAGGTGCCACTGCATTTGATGAATTGATTTTGGAGCTTAGAGAGGCATTGGGCCTGACTATATTTATGGTCACTCATGACCTGGATACACTGTTTGCGACTTGCGACAGAGTGGCGGTGTTGGTCGATAAACATATTGCTATTGCTGATACGCTTGACAAAGTGGTGCGGTATGACCACCCTTGGGTGGCTGAGTATTTTGGCGGGCCACGGTCGCGGGCGGCAGGACTTGGGGATGCCAGATGAGGAGCAAACACAAAATGCCAAATGGCTCATATGGAGTGGATATGTATGGAAAGTAAAGCAAATTTTGCCGTTATTGGTGCTTTCGTGCTGGTTACGTTATTTGGTATAGTCGCTTTTATCGCCTATATCAGCGGCAAGAAATTTGACGAGGAGTATGACCACTATATCGTAGAATATACGACACCACCTCGGGGCATTGCCGTTGGCAGTGAGGTACGTTTTAACGGCCTTAAAATGGGCGAAGTGACCAAAACTATTTTGGACAAAGATGATGCCAATAAAGTGCTTGTCTATATTCAGGTGCAGGCCAATACGCCGGTACATGTGGATAGTTATGCCCAAAGCGAACCTTTGGGTCTGACTGGCCTAAGCTATATCCAGCTTTACGCCGGTAAGTCAGGGGAAAGATTTGATCTTGAGGCCTTTGGTGAAAGTTACCCACATATTGAGGGGCGGGGCAGCCAGTTGGATAATTTACTGGGTGGCAGCGAGTCCGTTATTGACAATGTAAATTTGGCGCTAGCCCGCGCCGTCACCATATTAAGTCCAGAGGCGGCCGAAGATTTACACGGTATTTTGGCCAATATTAACGAGATCACGGCCAAGGTAAAGGACTCTGATTTATCCAATGAACGTATTGACCGCTTCATGCTGGCGATTGAACAAGCCGCAAATGACACGTCCGCAGCGGCGTTGGCCGTCGAAATTACCGCTCAGGATGTGAGCAAGCTTCTACAAAGCGGCGAAGTGTCAAACGTCCTAAGTCAGGCGGAGAAAACTCTGAAATCCGCTGAAATCACACTTGACGAATTTACATTATTTGCCAGTGATGCCCGTGAGTTATCAGATGAGACCCGCCGCACAATCGAACAATTCTCCACAACCGGGTTACAGGATTTATCCTTGGCTATGGCAGATCTACGAACACTGATAGAAACTTTGGGCCGGGTTTCTGCAGATTTGGAACGCAGCCCGGTTGAGTTTATTGTGGGACAGGAAAAAGAATTAACGGAGTTGCCACAATGACATTGAGTCTAAAAAATATCGCCGCTGGTTTGGTGCTTATAGGGGCGCTGTCGATGTCTGCTTGCATCTCAGTTCTGCCGAAGGCCAAACCGGCACCGACTGTTTACAGGTTGAGCGTGCCGCACAGTGTGCCGGAAATTCCTGTCAAACATAATAAGGTGGTTAATATCGAAATTCCACAAGCACCCAGGGCGCTAAGCGGGACGGATATTGTATTGTCGCCGGATGGTCGCCGCCTGACCGCAGCGGCGGGTGCATCGTGGGCGGAACCTGTGCCGAACCAATTACGCCATGCTCTCATTGATAAGCTTGCTGGAGATGGGAAAATTACAGGCGTAATACCGTCCGGCGGGACGCGTGCGCCTTACAGGCTTAATATTGATGTGCGCCGATTTGAAGCCGTGTTTGACAATGGCGAAGAAGCTGCGCCAAATTCTATTGTTACACTGAATTTGACCCTGACAGACACAAAATCTCGACGCCTGGTTGGTACCCATTCCGTCATGACCAATGTGCGGGCCAGAGCGGCCAGTGTTTCGGCTATTGTGGATGCCCAAGACGCAGCCACAGAAAAAGCCATGCACGAAATTTCGGCATGGCTCGGTAATTTGATTGGCGATAATCCGTAAACTACCGCCAATTCTTATTCCTGGTTTGCTTACTTGCCGAGTACAACCATACGGTCGTTTTCAGCTTGTAGAGGCCGGGCATTCATGGAGAAGATTGCTTTAAACGCTGCAATTTGCTCGGCTGAAGCCGTAATTGGCTGGCTCATCACATGCCAGTTTACGCCTTCAGAACATGGTGGTGTGGTTAAAGAACCCATAAAGCGGTAATATTGTCCGTTATCTGGCAACAGGTTTTTAACATCAACGCTTTGACCTTGGACAACATTTTCGCCTTTAGAAGCAGGCATGTTGGCCCAGATATTGGCAAGTTCGGCGTTAGCTTCACCTTCAGCGAACATAACACCGACAACGGCCAATTCGCCAGCGTCAGACGCGTGTACCAAATGGACTTCGAGGGGATAAAACTTACCATCAATGCTGTACTCACTTGCAGTATGGAAGTGGAATTGTAGCAAATTATATGTATCGTTGCCGACAACCAATTGTCCGCCGCCCGCCTGGTCAACTTGAATGGTGTGGCCATTATTGATAACGGTCATGCCGGTGGGTACATAGTTTAAGTTCAAGGCCGGAAGGGTATCAGTTTTGTCAGCCGTAATATCGAAAGGTGATTGAACAGTTCCACTTGCGCATGTGGCAAAGCCTTCGGACAAGCTAGCCCAATGCTCAGGGCCGTTGTCGCCAGAATATGACCAGCTGATTTTTTTTGGCTCGGCTTTCATTTCGGCTTTCATTTCGGCTTTCATTTCTTCGGCAACAGTTTCAGTTTTTTCGACCATTGCTTCAGGTGCTTCGGGTTTTGTGTCTGCTTGGCAGGCCGTTAAGAAGAGGCCGACCGTGAGGGCAGATAGTAATGAGGTTTTGTGGTTTAACATTAGGTGTTTTCTCCGTGATTCATGTTCAAAATTGTGGTAGGTATATTTGCTTAAATGCATATATGCAAGTGTTTGCGGATAAAATTTGTTTCGCTAGGATGTGCGGATTATCGCTTGTCAAACTTGTCCTTGCGCCTGACACCAAACAAGAGCTTAGTTTCCAGACTTCCGCGTAAGGCAGCATAATAAGCGTTCAAAAATTCGAGACTTGCGGCATCGGTGCTCTTGGTTTTATCCGGGTCTTTGTCCGATTTTGGCCATTTAATTTTCTGCATGATACGGGACGTGACTTCGGTGATCGTAGTTGGGTCATTTTTGCGCAAAACGTTTTCCAGAACATGTAACTCCTTAACCCCGTAAGCATCAATCTGACTGGGCGTAAACACATAACGGACATGCCCGTCTGTGGGTTTGGGGGCACCTGACAGGTCTTTGGACAGGCGCAGTTTGGGGGATTTAACCACCCAAGTGCCAGCAATAAGGTCGCCAGCCCGCAAGCGGTCTTTGTTAAACAGAGGAAACAGCAAGAAGATAAAACTCCAGATCAAGCCCAACAAAGTCAACCATCCATCGACACCCTGATTTGGGAGAAACATCACGGACAATACAAACGACAAAGGTAGAAAAAATTCAAGCTCGCGCAGGGCGTTGCGAGCAAATATGGCGTTAGCCGTTAGGTGCCCCCCTCTGCGGTTAGCAACGCGGATTTTCATGAGCCTTTTGCCGGGCGTCGCCGCTTTGGGTCCCATCTCGAAAACCATAAAGTAAAAATTACGCAAAAAAAACGCAAATAACAACCATATGGCCTGAGCGACTTCGGAGCCTCCATCGTCCATACTGATAGTGGCAAAACCCATGACATAGGTGATGGCTATCAGGGTCGCAATCATGATAGTGAGATCAATAGTAAAAGCGCCGACCCTCGAACCACCATCCGCAATACGCAAACGTAAATCTATACCCTCGGGTGTGACCAATGTGCGGACATTTTTGTCCGGGTTATAGGCTTTCATAACGGGCCTGTTTTGTTTCATACTTTGGCTCACGAAAATTCACCCGAGCCATATTCATGCCATTCGTCATTATCGCGGGGCAGGTAAAAATATATCAACCACAGGCCAAGCGTGGTCAATCCTATGGCGTAGCGGGCATAATCATTGGTAACCAACTGACGACCAAAACCCTCCAATAGTCCGGCTAAAAATAACATAACAATAACCCCGCCCAGAACCGCCGCTGCTTGTGTGCCCGCATGGGAAGCCGCGTCAATTCGCGACCTTTCACCCGGGAAGGCAACCGCCCACCCAATTTTAATGCCGGCCGCCCCGGCCAGGATAATGGCGAACAATTCCGTAGCTCCGTGGATGATCAACCAACCTCCGACCTCAAACCCAAGCCCCTTGTCAACAAACAGAGCTACGAAAGCGCCAATAGTACAGCCATTATAAAGCATCAAAGCCACCGACGGTATGGCAAATGCAAACCCAAGCGCAAAGGCGAATATGGCGACGCGGGAATTGTGAGAAAACAAGAAGCTGGCGAACATCGTTAGTCCGCTCTCATCGCCATCGTGATACAAGGTATCGCGCAATTCGGTCACGGTACTGGCGGGGGTACGCCCCCCCATCAGACTTTCAGGTATGAAAGAGAAATACCAATCCATATTGGTGCGCACCATGACGAAAGCCAGAAGTGCACCCAGGAAAAACACCAAAGTCGAAGCAATAGTTTCGCGGGTAATATCTTGCACGGCCTTGGGCCAACCAATGCGAAAGAACCGGCTGATGCGTGTGCCCATTCGGGTTTGGTTGCCGTAAATGGCAAAATATGCGCGGGTGGTCAGGCTCTCAAGATAAATGATAACATCCTGATCCAAAGATGTAGCCCGTGCCACATTGAGCGAAGATAATGTAGCGCGGTATAGAGCGGGCAGGGCGATCATTTCCCCATCGCTAAGCGCACCGATTGAGCGGCTTTCAAGACGCGCCAACAAGGTCTCCAACTGTTTCCAATCGTTCTCGCGGTCCGTACGGAATTTGTGACTTTTCAGAGAGCCGCTACTCATATCATCTCCCTGCGTTTAAGCTCCAAAAACCGGTTTAGTACCGCCGTACTCATGTTTTCAATATCGGTTCGGACAATTTGTACACCCATGCGTTCCAGCCTTGCCAGAACAATATCGCGTTCCTTGTTCAAGGCGGCGGCGATAACGGATTTGGTTACATCTGTCGGGGTTCTTGGCTCGGCATTGATCAGGTTTTCGATCTCTACATCTTTGAAAGTTACAAACAAAACAATATGGTTTTTGATCAGCCGGCTGACATTCTCGATCATCAATTCCGCATTGGTAGTGTCAACGAAATCGGTGAACACAATGATCAAGGAGCGCCGCATTAAGGACTTGGACAGGGACGACAGGGACAAGGTGAAGTTTGTCTCGTTGGTGGAGTATTCGAGTTGGGCAGTCAGGCTTTGTAAATGGGGGAAGCTGGCCGTTCCGGATACGGGTTTGGTGAACAGATAGGGGCGTTTGTCAAACCCGAAATACCCGACCCTGTCTCCGAATTTTAGGGATACATAGGCGATCAGCAAAGACGCATTTATGGCCCAATCCAGCCGGGTTTTACCCTTGAGCGGTTCACACATCAAATACCCAGTATCAATGGCGAAGACGATATTGTGGTTACGCTCGGTGCGAAATTCTTTGGCGTGTAATTTGCGGTGCCGGGCCGAATGTTTCCAGTCTATGGCCCGTTTATCCATGCCGGGCATGAACTCGCGCAAGCTGTCGAACTCGGTGCCTTGGCCTCGTTCGATTTGCATTTTTTGGCCGTGGGCCGCGTCGCGGGAAAATATCTCTATGGCTTTGTCTTTGACCAGCTGCGTGTCCGGCACAATAGCAATGGTATTACCCAGAGGTTCGCGGACTTGCCGCCATATCAGGCCCAATGGCCCGCTCCAGCGTGTCCATAGGTTTTCTACCTCACCCGCGCCGCGCCGCAGGGCTGTGACGCGGAACCTGCCGAGCAAACGCCCGTCTTCCAATGGTGGATGCCAAACATCCGGAGCGGCCTTCAGTCTCTTACCGAGTGATAATTTCATTTCCGGGTTTGTCGGTTTTCGTCGTCCCTCAAGTTTATAGACAAACGCCATATCGGTCTTGGCACCCACATATAGTGATGCCGGAATTTTGGCGTCCAGTTGCATCTGCGCTGGAGCCGGGGACAACATCATATCATAAAACATCAACCCAAATACCAAGGCAATCCAAGCGGCACCAAAGGCCCATAAATTTGGATTGAGCACTGCCAACAGCAAGGTTACTGGAAAGCCAGTAGCCATAAGAAGTACGGCGCGTTTGGTGGGGTAGAACATCTGCTCTGCCTAACGCGGGGCTTCGGTTTGTTCGATAATGTCGCGGATTAACTCGTCGGCGCTACGGCCTTCAATTTCGGCTACGGGTGACAATATCACGCGGTGACGAAGGGCGGGCAGGGCGATGGATTTGACATCGTCCGGGATGACGAAATCTCGCCCATCAAGTGCCGCATTGGCGCGGGCGGCAGCGGCCAGCATGGCGGCAGCACGCGGGCTGGCTCCGGTCTCGAACAATGGGTTTTCGCGGGTTGCGCGCACCAGATTAACCACATAGGAAATCACCTCATCGGTCAGGCGCACCTGACCTGCACAAGCCACGGCGTCTGCCAATTGTTTGGCTGTAACCACAGGCTTGATCCCCATCGCTTTGGCGGACGGTGAACCAGTTCGCGCCCCGTGTTTTGTGACGATATTGATTTCTTCTTCCAGGCTCGGATATTGCAAATTATGCTTGAACAAAAACCGGTCAAGCTGGGCTTCGGGCAAGGGATAGGTGCCTTGCTGTTCGATGGGGTTTTGTGTGGCGATTACCATAAAGCGTTCGCCTAGGGCAAAGGCTTTACCGTCAATGGTGATTTGGCGTTCTTGCATGGCCTCTAGTAATGCGGCCTGGGTTTTGGGCGGAGTGCGGTTGATCTCGTCAGCCAATAAAAGGTCACAAAATATCGGGCCTTTGATCAGGGAAAACTCATTGGTTTGGAAGTTAAACAGATTGGTGCCCAGTAAATCACCCGGCATCAAATCAGGTGTAAATTGTATGCGCCCGAATTTAAGTTTGGTAGCGTTCGCGAAACATTGCGCCAGGAAGGTTTTAGCAGTTCCGGGAGGCCCCTCCAGCAAAATATGCCCGCCAGCGAACAAGGACACCAACATCAAATCAATTGTGTCTTGCTGCCCGATAATGGCCTTGCCGACCTGTTCACGGATAAGATCCGACAGGTGTTTTACATCATTTACGTTCATGGGTGATATCTCCTCGCCATTTAAATAGTTTTTTTGCGTTTCGCATTAAATCCGTTGCGTTTTGTGGTTGGTGTTTTTCGGTATTTAGTTCCGTCCAGTTCATATCTGCTCCGGCGTGTTTGGCGTAAATATCGAGCCTCTTGTCCAGGTCTGCTTCTGGTAATGATGTGCTGATATGTAGTTTTTCGCGCACTATGTTCTTGGTCAATTCGGCGTAAGCCGGAGCCATTTTATATTCCCGCCCGGCCAGTTTTATAAAACCTGCTGCATTGATAATAAGGCTTAACTTGCCTATGGCGACCTCGCGTCCGGGTTTTAACGGATCGCCAAACCTGACCAAGGCCTGCCATGCTATCAATAATCCCATGGCCAGCAGACATAATGTAGCCGCCAGGAACGGCGGGGTGAGGGCCAACTTTATCAGGTTTTGTGAGCGGACAAATCCGTGCAAGGACAGATCAAATACAAAGCCATTGGTGTTGGTTTGCTCTTCGAGCGTTTGCAACACGGTATAGGCGAATTCTGCCCTGTCCGGGTTGGCCAACCCGTGGGTATTCAGAAAGTCTGGGTCAGAAAGTATGTAGATTTCCAGGTCAGGCTCCACCGCCAATATGGTTCCCCTGTCACTGACAATCACAGGTACGAGATCATCACCGCTGATGGTCTGTATCTGCTCGTAATTATAGAAATTTATGTCCTCGTCAGTTCCTAACCAACTAGACGGCGGGATGGTAAGCTTCTCGCCCTGAGCATCGCTGCGGTTGATTGCCACCTTACCAACCACAGTGTCTAACAATTCTTCCATGCGTTCGAGGTTGACTGTAGCCTTGTTTGGTGTGTTCAGTTTTTGCACCCAACCACTTTGTTTTGGGTGCTTGCGGGTTCGCCATTTAGGGAGGATGATCAGGGTCGGTGTATCAAGCACCAATTCATCTATATCGTTGGAAAACCAGCCTGATGTGAGGGAAATAATTCTTACCTGATTTCGCTTGTCGTCGCGCAAAACATAGGAACGGGACACGTCCACATTTTCGCCGTTTTGCTTGAGCAGTTGTAAAAGTCCGCCGTAACCTATGGCAGATTTGGATAAAGCGTGGGCACCACCATTATTGCCGTTTTTCAAATCTCCCGAAAATCCGCTCAAGGTAAAAAATGCCCCGAAAGAAAATACACCGAGTATGATCAAGAGCAATAAAGTGCGCGGATTGAAAATCGCCTGCACGGCACCTGAGGACTTGCGACCCTCCAGCGTATTTTGGATGCGCCCGCTCACCGCTTTACTTTTCTGCGTGTAAGCTTCTCAAAAGCGAAATCCTTGTAGGCGGATTTTGATATTTCGTAGTCCCCAGCACCCAGGGGACGTCCGCCAAAGAAATTGCGCTCTACCAAAGCCCCAATAGTTGAAAACCCGGCGCGAGCCGTTGGGCTAAGCACAGACAGGCCGGCAATTTCGCGGCTGGTCAAAGAGCGTTTGACATGATGGGGGCGTTTGTCCTCAATGTCTTGGATGCTGCGAAACAAGATGGCGTGGACGGCTTCGGCAAATTTGCCTTGGGCCGCTAGTTTATCCGCATCGTCCAGTAACACCCGGGCCGTTTCTTCGTCAGGTTGATATGTGGGAGTTTCCGGTAAATCCTCCTCGTCGTCTTTGGGGGTGTAACCCCGCCTAGCCACGACGATAGCACTTAGTATTAGGTATAATATATATAGCACCGCTGCTGCCAGTATTCCGTAAAACAGTATCTGAAAAACCGGGCCTAAAAATCCGAGATCCAGCCAGGAGTTACGGGGCGGTTTAGGTTTGGGCGCTGTCCGGGCTTTGTCCTGGGGGAGCTTTGATTGCAACTCGTCGGGCATGTCGAATGTGAAACCAGAGTCTGCAAGGTGTACGGATTGGTCAGGTTTAATCGTTTTGGTGGAAACCTGTGCCGAGCCGGGCAAATAAATTGCCAGCGTAATCATGACTGCCAATAACCGGAGAAACTGCTTCACACCATTCATACTGGTACTGTAAGTGTGCACCAGCACATTGCAATGTATAAAATGGGGCAATGCATAAAATGGGGCAATGCATAAAATGGGTAGCAAACGAAAACGGGGCCTAGTTTATGCTGCGGGCTTCAAATGGGCTATCCAGGGAGAACGCCGGGATTTCTACATCGAAGCATTCACCGCCCGGTGTTTTCATTTGGTATGTACCGAGCATGACACCTGAAGGGGCCGTAAGCGGCGCACCTGAGGTATACCGAAAAATTTCGCCGGGCTTTAGATTGGGTTTTTCGCCGACAACGCCTTCGCCGCGCACTTCTTGCACTTGGCCATTGCGGTCAGTGATTTGCCAAAACCGCTCGACCACCTGCATGTCTTCGTCGGTCTGGTTTTCGATCTCAACCGTATAGGCCCAGATAAACCTGTCATCCGCCGGGGAAGATTGCTCGGCCAAGAATTCTGGCTCTACCCTGACGACCACATCTCTGGTTTTGCGTTCGTACATTACTACTGCCCCTTCGGCTATACTCTCATAACACTTAGTTATCTATGATCTCACTCTTAGTCTCTTAAACTCAAGGCGCAAGACAATAACCCAGTTAAGCGAGCGATTTAATTGTATTTCAGTCCACCAATTGGCGAAATCATACCTGTTCACATTGCCCGCGCTCTGTTAAAGCATGTTTGTGAAACAAGAATCATTATCAGCACGCGGCATCCTGCCTGCTCAGGATATAAGCGACATGATCGGACGGGGATATGTCCATGCCCGCCGTTCCGACGAGCCTATGTTAGACCGGGCATTTGAGCCAGAGATTGGCGCTGAACAGATCCAACCAGCTTCTCTGGATCTACGCCTCGGGACTGTGGCCTACCGTTTGCGTGCATCTTTTTTACCGGGTGCAGAGCGCACAATCGCAGAATGCCTCGACCAACATTTGGTCATGCACGAAATCGACCTCACCCAAGGTGCGGTTCTGGAAACGGGCTGTGTGTATCTGGTGCCGTTGTTGGAAGCTTTGGAATTACCCGCTGATTTATCAGCGCGGACAAACCCCAAAAGCTCCACGGGGCGGCTTGATGTTTTCACCCGCGTTATTGCCGATTATGCATCTCAATTCGAGACCCTGGATCCAGGTTATAAGGGGCCGCTTTATGTGGAAATAGCCCCGCGTACATTCTCCGTCCTGGCCCGGCCTGGCGACCGTTTGGTGCAAATCCGGTTTCGGCGCGGGACGGAAAAAATACTGCGTTCCCAAACCGTTAGTATTGACCTTGAAGGTCAGGGCGCAGATGGTATTATCGGCTGGCGCGCAAGACGACATTCCGGGCTTGTAGATATTGCCGGGGTGGCGGCGCACAAGGCGCTGGATTACTGGCAACCCTTGAGCGCACCAAATGGACGGCTTATCCTTGACCCGGAGGAATTTTACATTTTAGCATCAAAAGAAGCTGTAATTATCCCCGAAACCGAAGCCGCCGAGATGGCCCCTATCGCGCCGGAGATCGGTGAATTTCGTGCCCATTACGCCGGGTTTTTCGACCCCGGCTTTGGCCTCAAACAAGCAGGCGGCGCAGGCTCGCGGGCGGTGCTGGAAGTCCGGGGCCGTGATGTTCCCTTCATGCTACGCCACGGACAACCCGTCGCCAAGCTGGAGTTCGAAGCCATGAGCGCCATCCCGAAAAATCTATACGGCGAAAATGGCTCTCACTACCAGGCACAAGGCCTGCGTTTGTCCAAGCATTTTATGTTATAACCAACTGAACAATTGTATTTCTGAACTTATTGCTTGCGTATTTCTCATTGACCCGTAAGTTGAGAGCATCGTATTAATCGGGGATTGAGGGTTGTTATGCGTATTTTTTCTATTTTCACATTTGTTTTCTATTCACTATTTGCAGTGCTGAATGCCACTGCCAAGCCTGTGCCTGTTGAGCATTATTCGCGTATGCCGGTTATATATGACGCAGCTTTGTCACCTGACGGAAATTTTTTAGCCGCAGTCGCTGACAATGATGGGAGTTATATCATCCGTGTTATCAATTTAAATGACCCAACGGATAAAAAGGTTAGAGCCATCAAATATGCGAAAGGTGTAAAAATCCTTTGGGTTAAGTGGGCGAATAACGATGTTTTGCTAGCCAGCACGCGTGAGAAAACAAGATTCAACTCAAACTTGGTGGATGCGGGCTATTTATACGCATTGAATAAGGACTTAACCACCAATCAAATGTTGTTAGTGCCTAAAAGTAAAAAGGGGGCTGGTAGGAGATTTCGTGAAACTGAGTTTAGGCAATTCAACAATAGGGTCATAAATTTTCTTCCAAAAGATCCGGATCATATCCTTATGTCTTATGGGTTATATGACAGAATGGTTGAGGATGTCGTCAAGGTGAATGTGCGAACCAAGGCTGTGCACCGCATCAAACAAGGAGAGAGAAGTATCCAAGCTTGGCGGACGGACCTACGTGGTATACCCCGAATAGGTATCGGAACCAATGAAACTACACGTAAACCCAGAATGATTGTTCGCGACGCCAAAACTGATATGTGGCGGGATGTTAGCAATTATCCTGGTCTTACGCCGGGCACAAATGTGTACGGGTTTACCGCAAATGTGAACGAGATCATTATTGGTGCTTATGGCGGCAAAGATACGTTGGGCTTGTTTATTTACGATCTTGTACAGAAAAAGCAGACACGAAAATTGTTTCAAAACGACAAGTATGATGCCAATGGCATCGTTAGGAGTGCCGATGGTTCTAAAGTTATCGGGGTAAGTTATATTGGCGACGTTTCGCAAACGGAATTTTTTGATCCAGCTTATAGAACCCGGATAGATAACATACACGCAATCCTGCCCCAATATCACATCAGTTATATTGATCAAACACCAGATGGCCAAAAAATAGTGTTCAAAGCCAGTGCAGCTAGCGTGCCAAATAGCTTAATGTATTATGATGCAAAAACCAAAAAGGTAAAACTAATAGCCGAAGATTACCCTGAAATTGGAGCAACCATTCAAGGGGATGTAACTGTAACTAGTTATAAGGCACGGGACGGGTTTGAAATACCTGCCTATATCACAACACCGCCAAAGATTGCGGACGGCATGCCATTAAAAAACCTTCCGTTTATTGTCATGCCTCACGGTGGGCCGTACGCACGCGATACGCATTCATTCGATTATTTGGCACAATTTATGGCTTCGCGCGGGTATGGGGTTTTGCAAATGAATTTTCGGGGGTCTAAAGGATATGGTCGTGCATTTGAAGAAGCAGGACGCAAAAACTGGGTTCTCATGCAAGAGGATGTCGAAGACGGTACACGTTGGCTCATCAAAAAAGGGTATGCCGACCCAAAACGCATTTGTATTGTTGGTTGGTCATATGGTGGATATGCCGCTTTAATGGGAGCTATAAAAGATCCAGATTTATACACCTGTGCAGCGAGCATGGCTGGTGTTACCGATTTGCACGACATGGTTACCGATTTAAAAAGGTTCAGGTTTGGCAGAAGGACAGCGCAAAATTTTATTTTAAATGGGTTTGAAGACAGGGATGCAATTAAAGAAAACTCTCCGGTCAAACGGGCATCTGAAATTACCATACCGTTGATGTTGGCCCACGGCGAGCGCGATACGGTCGTCTATTTCGATCAATTTACCCGTATGAAAAAGGCCTTGAAAAAAAGTTCTTCCAAAGTTACCTACCTAGTTCTTGAAGATGAAGATCACCAATTAAGCAGTTCTAGTAACAGGCACACATTTTTTCGCACACTTGATAAATTTTTGCATAAAAACCTGGGTGATAGCGCAGCGGCACCATAGAGCTTGTTTCAATAAATATTGCTGACATCAGGCATATTTGACGATCTCAATCATCACGGCTTTTGACAGATAAACGAAACAGGAAAACGAGTATGCATAAATATTTAAAATTCACTGCAATCTTGGGCTTGGCTTTGATAATGGCTGGATGTAGTCCGAACGACACTGATAAAGCTACGGGCAATAAGGCAGCCGAGGAATCTGTCAGCACCGAGGTGCAAAAACAAGCGTCAGCCGGCCCGGCTATGTGGTTGGTTTCGGACGAGGATACCAAGGTGTATTTGTTTGGTACGGTACATATTTTAAAACCGGAGACACAGTGGCAGACGGACGCGTTTAATGCCGCATTTGCCGCCAGTGATGCTGTCTATCTGGAGGCGGATTTAAGCGATGAAGTACAAGCCTCAATGGCCGCACTCTTGCCGCCTTTGGCATTTTATTCGGACGGGCGTACCTTGATGGGTGTGCTGGACGAGGCGGACGAAAAGGAAGTACGCGAAGCGGCGGAGATATTGGGCCTGCCGCCCGAAACACTGAATATGATGAAACCCTGGTTTGCCGGCATAGCCTTGAGCCAGATACATATGGTCAAGACCGGATACCAAGCCGATAGTGGTGTGGAGAAAGTCATCGCAGACAAAGCCAAGGCTTCCAAAAAGCCCATGCGCTATTTTGAGACCGCCGAGCAGCAATTACATTTCCTGGCTGGCTTGCCCGAGGATAGCCAGATCGAATTTCTGGTGGCCGGGGCTGAAGCTATTGAAGATCAGCCCGAAATGTTGGACGAACTGGTGGCCGATTGGGTGCAAGGGGATGTCAAAGGCATTGCCGATCTGATAGCCGATGAAGATGTGATGGGCGACGGTACAGTGTATGATGTGCTTTTAGTCAAGCGTAACCGCACCTGGACCAAGACCATAGATCAATTGCTGGAGGACGAGGCGGGGACATTTATGATCGCCGTAGGCGCCGCGCATCTGGCCGGGCCGGACAGCATCATTGTCATGTTACAAGATGCAGGCGAAACCGTCACCCGCCAGTAGCATGCTTTGGAAGAGGAGTTAGAGTGGTTTCGGTATCTGTCCCTTAATAGTGAAGATGAAAGGCGTGAAGATTAAACCCTTTGCGGCTTTACAACACCCTGGCCGCGTGCCTATTGTTTGTCTATAAAAACCAAGACCAATAATCAAATCTGGGGGATAATATGCCAATTGCCAATATACTCGGAGTACTCGTTTTTGTCGGTATTGCTGTGCTACTCTCGGAGCAAAGACAAGCGATCAATTATAAAAATGCAGGGCGCACACTCGGCTTGCAATTTGCTATTGCGCTTTTGGCATTGGCCATTCCGATTGGTACGACTATTCTTAACAGCGTCACAGAAGCCATCACCCATGTAATCAAATTTGCTAATGAAGGCATGTATTTTGTCTTCGGGGAGTTATCCAATTGGGGCACAATGGAAGGCGTATTAGCGCCTGCGGCTGGCAAGCAAGGCGTTGGTACGATTCTGGCATTTCAGGTATTCCCGATCATTATTTTCCTGGCTACCCTGTTTGCGATCTTGTTTCATTTGCGCATTATGGATTTGGTGATCAAGGTCATCGGCGGCGTTGTTCGGTTTATCACCGGCGCTTCCAGGCTCGAAAGCACCGTATCCGCCGCCAGTATTTTTGTTGGCATGGTCGAGGCACCACTGGCGATTTTGCCCTATCTCAAGAAAATGACGCGTTCGCAATTATTTACAGTTATGGCGTGCGGTATGGCATCCATCGCCGGGACGGTATTGGTGGTCTATATGTCCTTGGGAATTGATGGCAAATTGCTAATCGTCGCCTCGTTTATGGCCGCGCCAGGCGGGCTTTTAATGGGCAAGTTGCTGATCCCTGAAACCGAAGAACCTTACGATATTGCCAGCTTTAAAGACCGGGAGGCGGAAGACGACCCCAATAAAGCCACCAATTTGATCGAAGCCGCGACGACCGGGGCGCTAACGGGCCTGACTATCATGCTCAATGTCATCGCCGTTATTATCGCCTTTGTAGCGGTGATAGCCCTGATCGACGGTATATTTGGCGGTGTTGGCGGCTGGTTCGGGTATCCCGAATTTTCTTTGTCCACAGTGTTTGGTTATCTTTTCGCGCCCATTGCCTGGTTGATCGGTGTACCCGTAAACGAAGTATTGGCCGCCGGGCCGTTTTTAGGAGAAAAACTGGTAGCCAATGAGTTTCTGGCCTATTTGAATTTCACCAAAGTTATGGATGATTTCTCCTTGCAAGGCCAAGTGGCCATCACCGTAGCCTTGTGCGGGTTCGCTAATTTTGTCGGGGTCGGCATTCTCATGGCTGGACTTGGTGCGGTACTACCAGAGCGCAAGAAAGAAATCTCCATGCTCGGTATGAAAGCCCTGTTGGCTGGTTCCTTGTCCAACTTCACCAGCGCCGCCCTGGTCGGTATAGCCCTGTGGATTGCCGCCCTAATGGGTATGAACCCGCTGGGATAAAAGATGGGGTATAAGGGGATAGTTTTACCTGTAACTTAGCAAATACGTAGCAAAGCAAAGCTCTTTAATGTATTGACATTAGATGTACGTGCTTTATAAGGGCGAAAAGGCTATGAACTTTGAATGGGACGACATTAAAAACCGCAACCTTTTGGTTGAACGCGGTCTGAGCTTTGAAATGGTGGTATTGGCTTTAGATGATGGGCGTTTACTGGATGATATGTTCCACCCAAACACCAAACAATATGCCCACCAAAGGCTAATGGTCGTTGACATTGATGGTTATGCATGTGGAGTGCCCTATATCGTGAACGAAGACCATCTGTTTTTAAAAACCATTTATCAGAGCCGGGCATTCCACAAGAAATATTTAACCAGGTAAAGTTATGACTAAAACAACCAAATTACCACCAACTTTGAAGCGTAAAGACTTCGATAGTACAGAGGAATACGAGTTATACCTCGCGGCTGAGCAGGGAGAATTTATACCGGTAAAAAATCTGGATAAGAGACAGAAACAATTGGCACAAATCGCCCGTAATACCCTTAAACGAAAACCTGTTACCTTTAGGGCGTACACACGAGACATCCAAAAGTTGAAAGCCATGGCTCTTCGCCAAGGTATCCCTTACCAAACTTTACTAACTTCCGTCTTGCACCGCTATGTCACTGGTGAATTAAAAGAAGACGCTTCGCTTTAACTTTCACGCCCCAGTGTCTTCATAGCCAAATCATGGACGACGGGGCGGTGTTCTTTGATTTCTGCGGGGCTAAGCCCGTTCAGTTCGTGGGGCATCACCAGCCAGTCTTCGCTTTCGTGCAGGACATAATCCGGCACACGGCCTGTGCGGTTGTGGCTGGGCTTGTACCAGGGTGTGGCAATGCGCACGTCCCCGGCCATATTACGCCTAAGCTTGCGTTTTAGGCGCTTAATGACCGCCTCGACACTGCGCCCGGACGAATAAACATCATCTACAATCAGCATGGAATCGCCCGCATTAACCCGGTCAATGAGAAATCTGGTATTATGTACCCGTGTTTGTTGCTTTGGCCCTTTGGGGTCATAAAACTCCATGCCTTTATAAGAGGTACGCACGGAAATATGGTCAACCTTGACCCCGACATAAGCCAGAAAATCATGAACAATAATGCCCACAGGTGTACCCCCGCGCCAAATGCCAACAATATAGTCCGGCCGAAAGCCGCTCTCGTAAATTTTAACAGCCAACCGGAAGCTGTCTTCCAGCAATTCCTGCGACCCGATAAAACGTTTTTCCATATTCCCTCACTTGTCCCCGCACTGGGAAGCCATTTTCATTTGAAGTTTGGTAAATGTAAAGCCTTGATACACAAAAAAATGTGCTTTATGAATTTATTTCAAACTAGGATTTGTTCACATGGTTGAAAAAGTTTATCTCGATTCCCAGGAATTACTGGACGACAGTTTCCGACTTGGGGCAAAGGTTCTTGAAAGCGGCTTTAGGCCCAAGTTTATCATTGCCCTATGGCGCGGCGGCACACCCATTGGTATCGCAGTACAAGAGTTCCTCGATTATTACGGCGGCTGTAATTCCGATAATATTGCCATTCGCACATCCTCCTATCACGGCATAGCCGAGCGCCGTAACACGGTGGATATTTACGGCATGTCCTATTTGCTCAAAAACCTGGGCCATAAGGATAGCGTGCTAATTGTTGATGATGTGTTTGATACGGGCAACACCATCAAGGCCGTCATTGACCAGCTGCATGAGCGCGCCCGTAGAAACGCCCCCCATGATATCCGCGTCGCCGTTCCCTATTACAAGCCCGAAGCCAACAAAACCGACCGGGTGCCGGATTATTATCTCTACACCACTGAAAAATGGCTAAATTTCCCCTATTCCGTAGAAGGCCTGACCCGCGAAGAAATCCGTGATAACATCCCAGAAGTTTACGATATTATCAAAGACGCTATATAGTTTTGAAAGTAATGCTTGAAACATAGGTGCAAGGGGGTGCTGGCTGGAGGGGTTATCCCAGATTTCATGCTAAATACTTGTATAATACGGGGGTTGTGCGTAAGCTCTGGGAGCTTGTTTTAAACTAATGAAAAGGGCTGTGCTCATGTTTTCCTATCAATTTATTCGTCTTGGCTTTGCCTTTTTAGTCGTTTTAGCATTCACGGCCTGTACGCCCAAAGAAAAAGAGCAAGTTGACGCGGGCGTTGAAACACCGCTCCATCACGAGATTGCTGTCACGATTACGCCCGACATCCACAAATTAGAGGCTGTTGATACGATCACTATACCGCCGGGTCTTGCCAGAGACGGATTGCAAATTTTGCTCAATTCGAATTTATCCGTCCAAAAAACGGACGGTAACATCAATTTTAAACTGGTGGCTGAAAACCGCAATGCGGATGATCTCGGCATGGACCGGGACAATGCTTCCGATGATAGCATTGTCAAGGTCAATGTTTATGAGCTGAGCGGGTTTTCGGCCAGTACTAATACGAAGAGCACTAACACACTTACCTTGTCCTATAGCGGAGAAATCAACAACCCTATCAAACAGATGGGCGCAGAATATTCGCGGGGTTTTTCCACCTCGCCGGGCTTGATCGAGCAGCGCGGCGTTTATTTGGCCGGGGCCACCTATTGGGTGCCAACCGTTAAAGACACGCTGATCACCTATGATATGACCGTGACTTTGCCCCAGGGTTGGTCGTCCGTCTCCCAAGGCGAACGTAAGCGCAATGAAGATGTGGGCGGCGTGCATATAGATAGATGGACAGCCCCGACCCCGAGCGAAGAAATATATGTCATCGGGGCCGAATTTACCCAATACGAGCTACCTATTGGTAACGTCACTGCCATGGCATATTTGCGCACGCCGGACGAAGCTATGGCCAATAAATATTTGGAAGTTACGGCGCAATATATGGAGATGTACCGCGAAATGCTGGGGCCGTACCCCTATACCAAATTCGCCCTGGTCGAGAACTTTTGGGAGACCGGCTACGGCATGCCGAGCTTTACCTTGTTAGGGTCGCGGATCATCCGGTTTCCGTTTATCTTGCATTCGTCCTACCCCCATGAGCTCCTGCACAATTGGTGGGGTAATTCGGTTTATATTGATTTTGACAGTGGTAATTGGGCCGAGGGACTGACCGCCTATATGGCTGATCATCTGGTGGCCGAGCAGCGCGGTACAGGCGCGCAATATCGCCGCGCGACCCTGCAAAATTATACCAGCTATGTGGATGCTTCCAATGATTTCGCCTTGCAAGATTTCATTGGCCGCACGGACGGCCCGACCCAGGCGGTTGGCTACGGCAAGACCTCCATGGTGTTTGACATGCTGCGCGACAAGGTCGGGGACGAGAATTTTCTGCGTAGTTTTCAGAGTTTTTACCGCAAGCACAAATATAGTGTCGGGAGATGGGACGATATTCGCATAGCGTTCGAGGAGGTCACGGGCGAAGATTTAAAACCGTTTTTCGAGCAATGGGTCGGCGGTGTTGGTGCACCGGAATTGGCCATAGAAAAAGCAGCCCAGGAGGGCGAAAACCTTACACTTATACTTCAGCAAAACCAAAGCCGCGATGCTTTTGATCTGCAAGTCCCTGTTGTCATATATACGGCTGATACGGTGACACGCAGCACCGTGCATATGACCAAACGCCAGCAAGTGTTTTCTATCCCCGTCGATGGCAAAGTTATCCGTGTTGAGGTTGACCCTGAGTTCAATTTGTTTCGCCGTTTGCATTGGGCCGAAATCCCGCCGTCTTTGGGCGCGGCTTTTGGGGCCGACAAGGTTATGATTATCTTGCCGACCCGCACAAGCCCGGAGAAGAAATCCCGATATTCCAAACTGGCCGCGCTTTGGAGCGGGCGGGAGAATGTCGAGATCGTCAAAGATACGGATATCAGCCTTTTGCCCGAAGACGGGGCGGTTTGGGTGTTCGGTGCGGACAACAAATATTACGGCGTGGTCAAGCATTCTCTTGAAGTTTACGACGCCAGTATTTTAAATAACACGGCTACTCTGGGCGATAAATCCCTTAGCCTGCGCGAAAATTCCACCGTTATCGCCGTGCGTAATCCTGAAAATTCCAGCGCAGTGGTTGTCGGTCTGACGGCCCATTCGGACGCGGCCGTAGCCGGGCTGGCGCGTAAATTACCCCATTACGGCAAATATTCATATCTGGCGTTTAACGGCGACGACCCGACCAACTCCGCTAAAGGTCAATGGGGCGCCGTTGGTTCGCCTTTGGTGGCGGTGCTGGATAAAACCGTAACCTCAACCGCCAAGCTAAAACCCCGCCCGGCCTTGGCCCAACTTAAACCCGTATTTGATGCGGCGCGTATGATGGGCGTGGTGCAAACTTTAAGCGCCGAAGCCTATGAGGGCAGGGGCGTTGGCACGGCTGGTCTTGGCAAGGCCGCTGATTATATAGCGGCTGAATTCAAGTCGGCAGGTCTCAAACCCGGCGGCGATGCAAGCACATATTTTCAATCTTTCACAGTTGATGGCCCAAAAGGCACAAAAGTAGAGGTTCGAAATGTCGTGGGTGTCATCCCCGGCAAAGATCCAAAACTCGCCGGGCAGTCGGTTGTTCTCTCGGCCCATTATGATCATCTTGGCCATGGTTGGCCCGGCGCTCGGGACGAATTTAAGGGGCAAGTCCATCCCGGCGCTGATGATAATGCGTCCGGCGTGGCAGTCATGCTGGAGATGGCCCATTCGCTCGCCAAATCTGCGCCTGACCGGACAATCATATTATTAGCCTCCACCGCCGAGGAGGCCGGGCTGTTGGGCGCACGACATTATGTCAAAACGGCCAAGGATTATCCGGCGGATAAAATTTTCGCCAATGTCAATCTGGATACGGTGGGCCGGGCCGGGGATAAAATCATGGTTTTCGGTACATCATCCGCCCGCGAATGGCCGTTCATTTTCATGGGCACCACGGCGACCACGGGCATCCAAACCGTTCTTGTCAATCAAGAAGTCAATGCTTCGGATCACACGGCATTCCTGGAGGCAAATATCCCAGCCATACATATTTTCGGCGCAGCCACGACCGATTATCACCGCCCGTCCGACATGGCCGGTACGGTTGACCCGGACAGCCTTGTTCGTGTTGCCACATTGACCAAGGAAGTCGTGGGCTATCTCGGCACCAGGCCCGACCCCATGACTAACCAGATCACACCCACAAACGGCAAAGCCGCCACATCATCCGTAAGGCGAAGCGGGCGGCGTGTCAGCACAGGCATGATGCCAGATTTCGCCTTTGAGGGCGCGGGTGTAAAAGTGAAAATGGTCTCGGATGGTAGCGCCGGGGCCAAAGCAGGCTTGCAAGAAGGCGATGTCATCACCCATTTCGGCGGCGAACCCGTCAAAGATTTGCGGGCCTATTCGGGCGAGCTTAAAAAATACAGTCCCGGCGATAAGGTCGAGCTTGTCATAGACCGGGCAGGGGAAACCATGAAACTGGAGCTGGTGTTGGGTAAGCGGTAACATACTTCCTTCCCCTGCCTCTTGCGGGGGAAGTACCCTCTTCTTAGAGGGGGATGGGGGCGCGCACATCTTGTGCGCTTCTGAGCTTTTGTAATAATCGATACCATCGTTGAGACGCAAGAGCGTCTGCCCCCATCGCCTACGCAAGAGCTTCGGCACTTCCCCCATGAAAAATGGAGGAAGGATTATTCCGGTAAATTATCCAGCGCTGCTTTTAGCTTCTCCAACTCTACCGTAAACGCTACCCGTCTTGTGTGCTCTTGTTCAACAACATGGGCAGGGGCGCGGTCGGTGAAGTTTTTGTTGGCGAGTTTGCCGTCGATTTTCTTTATCTCGACCTCGACCTTGGCGATTTCTTTGTCGATTCGGGTGCGTTCGGCGTCCAAATCAATCAAGCCCGTGAGCGGCATTGCGATAGTGGTTTCGCCGACGACCGCCTGGATTGCGCCTTTGGGGGCTGTGTCTGCGGTCTCCCAACTTTCCATGCGGGCCATGCGCTCCAGGGCTTCTTTATAAGTGCCCATACGAGAGATAGTCCCAGCGCTCGCGCCGACCAAAACCATTTTGGCTTTCTTGGACGGCGGGATGTTCATTTCGGTGCGCACAGAGCGGACTTCGCTGATCAGGTCGATGAGCCAGGCAATGTCTGTTTCGGCTTCGGTGTTGATGTAATTATCGCTCATATCAGGCCAGGAGGCCGCCATCAGGAATCCGTCCCGTGGTGTTGCGCCCGCCGTTTGGCTCCAAAGCTCCTCGGTGATGAACGGCATGAACGGGTGCAACATTTTCAGGATTTGATCAAAGGCCCATGCGGCGCAGGCTTTTGTCTCGGCTATGGCGGCTTTGTCTTCGCTGTCAAATACCGGCTTGATCAATTCAACATACCAATCGCAATATTGCCCGCGAGAAAATTTATAGGCGGCGTCTGCGGCTTCGTTGAACCGGTAGGCTTCGATGGCTGATGTGACTTGCGCACTGGCCTTGGCAACTTCGCCGACAATCCATTTATTGACGGTTTGCTGGCATGCGAGGGGATCGAAATCGGCGACAGGCGCACAGCCTTTAAGCTGGCAGAAATTAGCGGCGTTCCATAACTTGGTGCCGAAATTTCTATAGCCCTCAATGCGGGGTTCGGACAGCCGAATGTTGCGGCCTTGGGCGGCTTGGGCGGCTAGGGAGAAGCGCAGGGCATCTGCGCCGTATTTGTCAATAAGCACCAGCGGGTCAACCACATTGCCCTTGGATTTGGACATTTTCTGGCCGTGTTCGTCCAGCACCAGCGCATGGATATACACGTCCTTAAACGGCACTTTCCCGGTCAAATGCAAACCCTGCATCATCATCCGCGCCACCCAGAAAAAGATAATATCAAAGGCGGTAACAAGGGTAGAGGTCGGGTAGAAGCGGTCAAACTCGTCAGTTTGTTCCGGCCAGCCGAGGGTGGCAAACGGCCACAGGCCGGACGAGAACCAAGTGTCCAGGACGTCTGGGTCGCGTACCAATTCTATCGAACAAAGATTTTCATCTTCATCATGGCAATGAAGAGTGACACCATCTTCTACAATACTAATATTGACAGATTTTCCGTAATAACTCTGCGCTAGTTTTATTGCATCAACCTCATTTTCTGCGACAAAAATTTCTTTTGAAAGTTGTCTATCTCTTTCATAATTTTCAATGCCCTCTAAACTAATCCCATACCAAGCCGGAACCTGATGGCCCCACCAGAGTTGTCTGGAGATACACCAAGGCTGGATGTCGTCCATCCATTGGTCCCATGTTTTTTTCCAATTTGGCGGGATGAAACGGGTTTCGCCTTTGTCCGAGGTCATCCCTCCGCCTTTACCCCCGCTCATCCCCGGCTCGATCGGGGATCCAGCGGATGATGTGAGCGCTTTTGGCGCTCCCTTTATGTCTTGAACTGGATTCCCGCTTTCGCGGGAATGAGTGGAGGGAGGGGGGGGGGAATGAGCGGTAGAGGAAGGGGTAGCATTATGCCCCGCGTCCATCGCCCCCACCGCATCAACCGACAGCTTTTTCGCGTCTACATACCATTGATCCGTCAACATGGGCTCTATGACTACGCCTGATCTGTCGCCAATGGGGACGGCGGCTTTGTGATCTTCTATTTTCTCTAACAAGCCCAGCGCGTCTATATCCGCGACCACGGCTTTGCGGGCAACAAACCTGTCCATGCCGACATATTTTTCCGGCATGATGTCGGACGCTTTCATGCGGGCTTTTTCGTCCATGATGACATGCATAGGCAAGTCGTGCCGCTTGGCGACTTCGTAGTCATTGAAATCGTGGGCACCTGTTATTTTTACGGCGCCGGAGCCTTTGTCCGGGTCGGGATAGCGGTCGGTGATGATGGGGATATATCTGTCGGCGAGGGGCAGGAGGACTTTCTTGCCGACAATGGGCGCGTAGCGTTCGTCGGACGGGTGTACCGCGACCGCACCGTCGCCGAGCATGGTTTCGGGGCGTGTGGTGGCGATGGAAATATAGTCGCGGGTTTCGCGCAGGGTGATTTTGCCGTCTTCGTCTTTCTCGACATATTCATAAGTCTCGCCGTTTTCCAGCGGGTATTTGAAATGCCAGAAAAACCCGTCTCGCTCTTCGTTCTCGACCTCGATATTGGAGATAGCGGTCTGGAAGTGGGGGTCCCAATTGACCAGACGTTTGTCGCGGTAAATCAGCCCCTCATTATACATCTGCACAAATACTTTGCGCACCGCGTCCGACAGCCCGTCGTCCATGGTAAAGCGTGTGCGTGACCAGTCACAAGACGCACCCAAACGCCGGGTTTGCTTTTCAATAGTCCCGCCGGACTTTTCTTTCCACTCCCAGACTTTCTTGATGAAAGCTTCGCGGCCTATCTCGGTGCGTTTAGGTTCGCCCGCTTCGGCCATTTGGCGCTCGACCACCATCTGCGTGGCAATGCCCGCATGGTCCATGCCCGGTTGCCAGAGCACCGCCTTGCCGAGCATACGGTTATAGCGGATGAGGATGTCTTGCAGGGTGTTGTTGAGCGCATGGCCCATATGCAGATTACCTGTGACATTGGGCGGCGGGATGACGATAGAATAATTGTCGTCCTTGGTATCCGACGATTTGGCAGGGCGGGGCTTAAACGCACCGCTGCTTTCCCAAGCTTCGTAAATGCGCTGCTCGGCTTGCTCGGGGTTAAAGCTCTTGTCCAACATGTCATTTCTCACATAAATAAACCGCCCTCTATCACAGAGAGCGGTTTGTTCATTTAACGCGCACTTGCGCACAATTCCAGAAAATTATTTACTTGAAGAAATCCGCTTGATCTCTTTGGTCACGGCGCGCTGCACCATGGCTTTGAGATTATTGTCCAGCCATTCTTGCAACATCGGTTTGAGTGCTTCCTTGACCAACTCGCCGATGGGCGGGCCGTTTTCTTCAGCCAAGGATTTTTCGGCAACGGCACTGGTCAATGAAGCAAAGGCAGAGCTTGTGTCTTTTTCCGTTTCCTCGTCAATAAGGCTTTCCTTTTGTAAAGGGGTTCCCATGGCGTCGTCCTCCTGTGCTGGTTCTTCTATTGTGGGTGTTGCGGGTTCATCTTCGGCAGGTATTGGTTCAATTAAATCGGCGATTTCGTTTTCAACTTGCTGTTCGTCAGCCTCAGATGCCGTGCCGGCAAGCAGGGCCAGTTTTGAAATCATATCTGTTTTGGATATATCCACAATATCATCAGACTGTATTTCGGAATTGGTTTCGGTGAGGTCAGCCTCACCTGCCGCACGGGCGGATTTCGCGATTTCGGATAATGCAGTGTCGGCTTCAGAGCCTTCAAGAACAATGTCCATGTCTGCGTCTTGGGCCGTTATACCTTCTGCGCTTTCAGCAGAAGGTTCTTCTTCAACAAAAGGTTCTGGGGCCAGAAATTCGGCAGGTTCGGGGATAATCAATTCCTCCGCCAAAAAACCTTCCTCGGCGATTGCATCTATATCTGTATCAAATATATCATTGTTTTCAATGTCCGGTGTTTCAATGTCAAGCGCGGCTTCCACCTCGGCTTCAACAGGTTCGTCCATCAAATCTGCGAGCAGGGATTTAACCAGATCTATATCTTCATCCGGTGTTGGCGGCTCGGTTTCAGATATATCATCCGTTTCCAAACTGATTTCACCCTCGGTCATGTCGCCGCCGGAGAAATGCGAAACCCCTGTTGAGATGTCTTCAATCTCCACAATTTCCTCTACCTCAACTGGCGGATTATTTGGCGGGCTATAATGTGCCTGTACTTGTGTATCTGTTACTTGTGTATCTGTGATTTCAGTCTCGGCCTCGGGAAGTAGAGTGCCGGTCGTGACATAATCATTTGCGTCCGAATCCATGACCAGATCAAGGGTCGCGTCAAACCCAAGTTCAGTAGAGCCAGTCACCGCCTGCGCTTCAATAGTCTTTTCTGGCCCCAAAATATCTTCTATTTCCAACTCTTCGGGGACAGCCACAAGGTCGTTCTCATCAAAATTGATGAGGTCTGACATGAGGTCAGTATCGCTATCAAGCTGTAGGTCAGCATCGGTATCAGTATCAGGCTGTAGTTCGTTTTCCAGATCTTCAACAAGCATTTCTAGATCAAGTATGTCCTCAAGAGTGTCGCTCTCTTGTTCCCCGACTTGTTCCCCGACTTGTTCTATGGAGGGCGCTGCGATTTGCAATTCATCAGGCTGTGTATCTGGCTGATTATTCTCTTGAACGGCCCCGGCATCTATAGCGATCTGCTGATCTCGTGGCGTTTCTTCACTCGCTATATCGTCGGCTATGACCTTACGGATGGAGGATAAAATATCTTCCATGCTTGGTTCAATATCGTTAGGCGCTAGATTAGATGTGTCCGACATATCTATCCCCGTTTTATCTCCCTCAAGAGTTCTCTCAATGTTAGGAGTCTAAGACAACCCCTGTGGATTGTCCAGCGAGGTCTTGGCTCAATTCAGACACGAAGTGGAAAAAACTGTTAATAATTCATTCATAATTGTAATCAGTCATGAACTGGTGCGAAATTAACACGAGTCATTCAGCTTTTTTCTTCTTTTTAGTGATAATGAGAATCGGTTTTGGGTCAATATCTTCTGGATCACCCACCCTTGAATCGCCCACTTCTGGATATAATGGAGTATTTATACCGCTAGATTTAGCCTGGCTGTTTTCCGTTTTAGACGGGCGCAAGACTTTGAGCAAATCCCGGGTATTTTTTCCGGCTTTCGTAAGGGTTGGTTCAACAAACCCGGCAATATCATTCGTGATTTTTGGTACTTGTTTGGCAATTTTTTCAACCGGTGCAGGCAGATAGCCCGCGAACGGATTGGCCGTTACGGCATCATAATTGCGGCTGGGATCATAATATTCTACCGGCAATTGCAAGGCATAGGCATCAAATCCGCCGATATTGACCAGTAATTGATAGGTCGCAACATTGAAATTACGCTCGGCTTGCACAACGGAAAGCCGGGCGTCGAGCACTTCTTGTTCGGCGTTGAGGACATCCAGAGTATCTCGCGTCCCGACTTGTTGTTCCAGCTCTACGCCTTCAAAAGCGATATTGGCCGCGTCCACCTGTTTCTTACTGGCAATGAGCGAGCGCTCGGCAGCAATGACTTGCGCCCACAAATTGGCAACCGCCTGGTCTACGGCCAGTTCGGTTTCGCGGGTTTCAAACTTTGTGCGGGTTTTGACATGTTTGGCGGCCCGCACACGCGAGCTGTTTAGCCCGCCTTGGTAAATCGGAATGCGCAATTGTGCGCCAATACTGACGGATTCTGACAAGGGGAAATTGGCACTGTTTTCACGCGAACTTTGTAAGGTCGCGTTTAGGGATAATACCGGGCGCCCGGCTGATCTGGCCACGTGAATGGCTGATTGGGCTGCGTTCTCATTATAGCGTGCCGCAATCAGTTGCGGGTGATTTGACCGGCCACGTTTTAAGGCAGCTTCGAGGTTTGGCGGAATGATGAATTGGGGTGGGGCGCTTAAATCCATCGGAATATGTCCAACATACCGCACATAGGCTGCGCGGCTTATGGCCAGTGAGGCGTCGGCATTGGCCAAGCCGATTTCGGCCGCTGCCATGCGGGCATCCGCCTGGGCAATATCCGTGCGTGTGCCTTCTCCAACGTCAAAGCGTGTTTGTGCGGCGTATTTTTGCTGGGTCAAGACGCGCACATTATTGCGGCGTATTTTTGCGACTTCTTCGTCGCGCATCACATCAAGATAAGCGGTGGCAGCGGCCAGTAACAGATTTTGCTCGGCACTCCGCAAATTTTGTCGTGCCGCTAAAATGCCTGCGCGGGCTTGGGCTTTAAGGCCGTTGACGCGGCCACCTTGGTATATGGGCTGAACAATGCTCAATTGTCCGGCGTGGGGGGTGAGCCAATCTGTCGAACTTATCGTCGTTGGCGGGAAGGGGCCGAGGCTGAAACTTGTTTGGTTTTTTGTTACATTGCGCGCAACATTGGCATCGGCATTAAGGGTAAACCGCCCGGCGGCCTGGGCCTGTACATAATTTTCATCAATTTCGCGCACCCTGGCCCGCTCTGCCATCAGGCGCGGGTTGCTTTGATAGGCTGATACCAGTGCCTGGCCAAAATTTTCAGCCAGAGCAGGGCTGGCCATTGTCACGGTCGCCATTATTATGATGGTCTGGCCTAGAAGACAAAGGTTTTTAAGTGTTGATAGTAAGAATTGGGTGCGCACCTCTAGGTCTACAGTGCAAATGTTTGTTGCTGTTCAAAGCCTGCAAGCACAGGGATATTGGCGTCAAATGCAATGCGCTCTCCCAGGCTGTCATTGGATTTTTTGATGACGGTAATGCGGGCGACAGGGCCGTCGCTGACCCCAACCACCAAGCGGCCATTATTGGCCAATTGGTCGAGCCATGTGCCGGGCACATGTGGGACTGCGCCAGCTACAAAAATCACATCATAGGGGCCGTGTTCAGGTGCCCCCGCCCGAAAATCAGCTTGCATGACGGCCACATTGCTACTGCCACACTGCTCCAGCAATGTAGTGGCGCGTTTGACGGCCGTCTCGGTTTGCTCCAGAGCTACAACTGTTTCTGCTAGTTGCGATAATACGGCTGCGGAATAGCCGCGCCCGCAACCAATATCGAGAACCACATCCGTATCTGCGATGTCTGCGGCGTCCAACATTTTGGCAAAATCTCGTGGGCGCAGCATAAAACGACCGTCGCCCAGATCAATATGCACATCACTATAGGCCAGTGCCATTTTGGCTTTCGGGACAAAGCATTCACGCGGTACAGACTTGAGCGCGGCTTGAATGCCTTTGTCGGTCACATCATTGGTGCGAACCTGGCTGTCCAGCATTGTCTCGCGAGCAGATGCAAAATCAAACATAAAATGTTCCTTAGAGCAAAATGAACTATCATGAACCCATCATATAGAACCGCCCACCAAACAAAGCAATGCCACAAAACTGTAGGGGCGGTATAAAAATTTGAAAACCAACGCCCTGTCCTAAATAGCGCCCTGTTCTAAATGATGACAGGCCTGAGCTTAAGGACTAATCCGAATTGACAACATAACCATCGCCAGCATCGCGGTATGCGCGGATTGCCCTTACCAGCCGCACTTTCTGTCTTTGTTTTCCTCTTTCAGATACACAATAAGCGGGTCGAAATATTCTATTATTGCCGAGCCGTCCATTTTCTGGGTGCCTGTAAAAGCTTCCAGAGCTTCGGGCCAGGGTTTGGAGGAACCCATGCGCATCATGTTGTTAAATTTGGTGCCGACCTCGGTATTGCCGTAAATAGAACACCGGTGAAGGGGGCCAGTATTGCCGGACATATCACAGGCCGCCTTGTGGAACTGGAACTGTAAAATATGGGCCAGGAAATAGCGCATATAGGGGGTGTTGCCCGGTATGTGGAATTTTGCGCCCGGATCAAATGCGTTCGCCGGGCGTTCCGCAGGTGGGCGGATACCCTGGTATTTCGTGCGCAATGCCCACCAACCGTCATTATACTCGGACGGGGCATATTCACCGTTAAATACATTCCAGCGCCACTGGTCCATCATAATGCTAAAGGGCAAGAAAGCGATTTTGTCGAGGGCTTGCTGCATCAACAAGTGAATGTCGGCGGAGGCGGGCGGTACATCGCTTTCGTCCAACAGGCCGATTTGCACCAGATAATCAGGTGTGATGGATAGGGAAATCATATCGCCAATGGCTTCGTGGAAGCCGTCATTGGCCCCGTCTTTATAATAGACGGGTTGGTGTTTATAGGCCCGCTGGTAGAAATTGTGTCCAAGTTCGTGGTGAACGGTTTTGAAATCCTCGCCGTCTTTTTTAATACACATTTTAATGCGGACATCGTCCTGGTCATCAATATTCCACGCCGAGGCGTGACAGACAACTTCGCGGTCTTTTGGTTTTACGAATAAAGACCGCTCCCAGAATGTGTCGGGCAGAGGCTCGAAACCCATGCTCGTGAAAAACTTTTCACTGACTTTGACCATTTCAATTTCGTCGTAGTCTGCCTTGGCCATGAGCGCGGTGATGTCGACCTTGGGGGCTTCGCCTGCCGGCTTGACCAGGTCGTAAACATTACCCCAACTTTGGGCCCACATATTTCCGAGCAAATCAGCGCGGATCGGCTGATCAAGGGGGACAACTTCGTCGCCGTATTGCTGGTTAAGCTCGGCGCGGACATAACAATGTAGCTCGTCGTACAAAGGCTTAACCTGATTCCACAGGCGGTCAGCTTCTTTGGTGAAATCGTCGGCGGGCATATCGTATCCGGCTTTCCACAACACGCCCGTGTCGGCATAGCCCAATTCTCGGGAGCCTTCATTGATGATTTCCACCATGCGGGCATAGTCTTTTTGCATGGGCGGCGCGACGGTGCGCCATCCCTCCCAAACGGTTTGCAATTCTTTGGGGTCGCGGGATGTGGCGATGATGTTGGACAGCGCGCCCAAGGACATTGCCTTGCCGTTATAGGTAAATTTGCCTTCGCTATAGGTTGCGTCCAGTTCGGTCATAATGCCGGAAAGCTCCAAAGCCGCTCCCGGTTTGTCCGGAGCGGGAAAGTTACTACCGCGTTTAAGTCCGTCTAATTTACGTGCCATGTCAGCCGGTAAATCTAAATCGTTAAACCGCTTGGCTTCATTGGCGAGGCGGGTAGACAGCAGGGCACCTTCTTCGCCAACTTTTGTTGCCATTGCCTTGGTGTCATATGTGATAAAATTAGCGTTTACCCAATAGGCAATTTTAGCACGTAAGGTCAGTTCAACAATCTCAGTCTCGGAGTTTTCCAAGAACTCTTTTGCATCTTGAACAGTGGGGGCTGATGCGACCACCTCATGTTCAATCTGGGCTTGAGCGCCAGTGCCTTGATCGGATGTGTCAGGTTTTTGTGTCTTGTCACAACCCGCTATAACGAGCGCGGTGGCGGCAACGGCGAGGTAAAGATATTTCTTCATGGGAATTCCTCCAAATAATACGGGTAAACGGCACTGGGTTTTCTAATGCCATTGGTAAGCAAATGGCTTGAAACGTCAAGGGGTGAACTTGAGTATCTCTCATAGCCTTGTTGCCTAAAAAACCATTAAACTAATATATTAGTTTAATGGTTCTTTTGAATACTCTAGAGGCTGGCTTGGGTTTGAATGCGGGTGTTCGAAAGGATAGGTGGCGGATTGGTCGGTTGATGTGGGGCAACTTAACAATCCGCCTGTTATACGAAACGTACAACTTGTGTACTGTGCAATAATTTTTCTACGATGTGGAGTAAAATATTAGTTATTTTGCAAAAAATACGCAGTAGCACCCACAGTGTAGGGAATTAGTTCCTATTATCTGCCGATAATTCTCTTGTGCCGTGTAACAGTTTTGCCATTACCACTTCTAGGGTGTGTTGTTCTTTGGGAGTGAGGGATGCAAGTAGTCTAGATTCGTAATTTTTGGCAATGGGAATCACTTCGTTATAAATTTGGTTTCCTGATTTTGTTAAACTGAGCAAACGGCGGCGGGCATCTGTGCCTGGTGTTTCGGTCTGAATAAGTTTGCGAGATTTTAGGGTTCTCACTGTCCGTGATATTGTCATCTTGTCCAGCAAGGTTAAATCACTGATGGCCTGGGCTGTGATGGGTTGGCGGGCATTGATGATGACCAAGCACCGCCATTGGTTCATGCTCAGGCCGAACTTGCTTTCATATTCCGTGGCGATTAGGCCGGAGACAGATTGGGACAATATAGATAATTTATAAGGCAGGAAGTTTTTAAGCTCGAACATAGATGTTGTTTCCATAAATTGCGCTTGCATATAGTAACAAAAGTTACTATTAAAGCAACACAATTTATATGGAGTTACAGATGGTTGATTTATTTGAGAACCCTTTGGGTACGGACGGGTTCGAATTTGTTGAATACGCGACAACCGAACCAGAAAAAATGATGGCGTTGTTTGAAAGCATGGGTTTTGCCAAAGTCGCCCATCACCGCTCCAAGGATATTGTCTTGATGCAACAGGACGATATCAATTTCATCATCAATTCTGAGCCAGATAGTTTTGCGCAAAGTTTTGCCCGTAAGCATGGATCAAGTGCCTGTGCCATGGCGTTCCGTGTGAAAGACGCCGCCTATGCCCTTGAGAAAGCTATCGAAATGGGTGCAGTTGCCTGCCCACCGTCCGCTAATGCTATGGAACTAAATATCCCAGCAATTGAAGGTATTGGCGGCAGCCGTTTGTATTTTGTTGACCGCTATGGGGCTGATACTATTTATGATGTGGATTTTAAATTTGTAGAGGGTTGGCGCGAATTGATGACGGAGAAATCCGCAGGCCTGACTTATATTGACCATTTGACTCATAATGTACACAGAGGCGAAATGGAAAAATGGGGCAAGTTTTACGAAGATATTTTCAATTTCCGTCAAATCCGCTATTTCGACATTGAGGGTAAATTGACAGGGCTTATCTCCAAGGCCATGACCAGCCCGTGCGGCAAAATCCGTATTCCCATCAATGAAAGCCGCGACGACAAAAGCCAGATAGAAGAATTCCTGCATGAGTATAACGGTGAAGGCATCCAGCATGTGGCCCTGGGCTGTAAAGATATTTACGAAACCGTGGACATGTTCGCGGATAAAGGTGTGCCTTTGCAAACCACCATCGATACCTATTTCGATTTGATCGACGAGCGCCTTCCGGGCCACGGCGAGTCTGTTGCTGAAATGCGCAAACGCAATATCCTGATCGACGGCGCACCGACCGAAGGGCAGGGGCTGCTGCTGCAAATTTTCACAGAAAACCTGATCGGCCCGATATTCTTTGAACTGATACAGCGCAAAGGCAATGAGGGTTTTGGTGAAGGCAATTTTCAGGCCTTGTTTGAAAGCCTGGAGCAAGACCAAATCAGGCGCGGCGTACTGGAAGACACGGACGCTTAGATATTTTCTAAGAATACCCGGCACCCGAAAACCCAAGTTGTTTTGGGGCTGTTTTCCCCTACACCTGCGTAACCCCTCACCTTGTTCCTCTCCCAAAAGGAGAGGAGACCACGTGCGTTTGTTTTTGGGTTATGTATAAAATTTTCAATGTGTACTGCAACACCTGCAAAAAACACAGGAAACCTCTGAACTCCAAACAAACAAGATGGCCAAGACACCGTCTCCTCTCCTTTTGGGAGAGGAACAAGGTGAGGGGTAACGGGCTTGAAGGAAACAGGTGGCCCACATAAAAGCAATCCAGGGAAAATTCGGTTTTCAAGTGTCTCGGGTAGATAACAACCCACATTATACCCACCAAAACTGTTGCGCTTCGATTTTTTGGGGCGTAGCATATTGCTATGAATGTTGCGGTCGATATTTCCTCAAAAGATAATGCCGGTGTTTTAAGAAAAACAGCATTGATTTCGCTTGTGCGAGCCTATGATCCGTCTGCGGATGGGGGTTTAATCGGACGTGCTTATGATGTGTGCAAAACTGCTCACGGCGAGCAAAAGCGGCATTCTGGCGAACCCTATTATGGCCACCCGGTCGCGGTTGCGGAAATATTGACGGGTTTGCGTATGGATGCGGCATCGGTTTGCACGGCGCTGTTGCATGACGTGCTAGAAGACACGGACACAGATGAAAACGGTATGCGTGCGGATTTTGGCGATACGATCACGGATCTGGTGCTGGGGGTTACTAAGCTGGGGAAGCTGGAATATTCCAGTGCCGATTTAACCCGCGAGGGCCAGCAAGCGGAAAACTTCCAAAAATTCGTTCTGGCCATGAGCAAGGATGTGCGGGTGTTGCTCGTCAAACTTTGTGACCGGCTGCACAATATGCGCACGTTGGAGCATCACCCCAAACAAGCATCCCGGCTTCGGATTTCTCGCGAAACTATGGAAATTTACGCGCCCCTTGCCCGAAAAATTGGCGTGGAGCGCATTTGCGCCGAGCTGGAGGATTTGGCATTTCGCTATATCAACCCGTCCGCGTTCGAAACTATTCAAAAGCGCCTGACCGAGTGGCGGGAAAATCAGCAAACGGCTGTGTCGGAGCTGGCGATAATGTTGCGCGAACTTTTGGACGAACATAAAAAGCCCGCACGGGTTTTTGGCCGGGAAAAACGGCCCTATGCCATTTGGAAAAAACTGGAGCGTCAGGGGATCAGTTTTGAAGATGTGGCGGATATATATGCGTTTCGAATTATCGTCGATAAAGTTGAAGAATGCTATGAGCTTTTGGGGATATTACATTTGCGGTTTCGCTGTGTGCCTGCCCGGTTTCGCGATTTTATTTCCGTGCCTAAACCCAATGGCTATCAAAGCTTGCAGACCACGATTTTAGGCCCGGATAACCAGCGTGTGGAAATACAAATCCGCACCGAAGCCATGCATGATGTGGCCGAACACGGTGTGGCGGCCCACTGGTGCTATAAAGACAATAGCTACGCCTATGACACCTCCAAGGCGGGGGCAGATCCATTACGCAGGATACGGCCTTTGGTGGAGATGATGGAACACGGCGGGGATGCGGGCGAGTTTTTGGAGCATGCCAAGCTGGAAATGTTTGCAGATCAGGTGTTTACATTTACGCCCAAAAACACGCTGATCGCTCTGCCCCAAGGCGCGACACCACTGGATTTTGCCTATGCCGTCCACACCAAAGTAGGCGATACCTGTATCGGGGCCATTATCAATGGCCGTGAAAAACCACTGCGCACCCGGCTGAAAAACGGAGATGTGGTCAAGATCATTCGCGGCGGAACCCCCGAGCCAGTGCCAGACTGGGAGAGTATAATCGTCACAGGTAAAGCCCGTTCGGCCTTGCGCCGGCTCACCCGAAGCGGCGAGAGCGAAGAATTTCGCCAAATCGGCTATATGTTGGCCGACCATGCCTTTGCCCGTGAAGACAAAACCTTTAGCGAAAGCGCCTTGAGCGATGCTTTGACCCGCCTGCCATATGACAGCGTTGAAGACTTATATATCGCCCTGGGCAAAGGTAAATTGGCCATCAGTGATTTTATGGAGGGCGTGTTTCCAGGGCGCAGCGAACACGAACCTGCTGGGGCCATCATCAACCGCGACTTAATCGATGATAAAACCGTCAAATTATATGTCAAAGGTGAAGGTCTGCGCGAAGGTGTCAGCTTGCATATGGGGGAATGTTGTTTCCCCATTCCCGGCGATAGAATTATTGGTATTTTGACGCAGGACAAGGGTGTCGTCATTCACACTATAGATTGTGATACGCTCGAAGCCCTTGAAGACCAGCCTGAGCTTTGGATAGATTTAGGCTGGCGCCGGGCGGCGGATAAAACCGCATCCATGGGGCAGGTCACTGCGACCCTGGAGCATGTGCCGGGAGCGTTGGCGGCTGTAACCGCGATTATCGGTGAGGCGGGCGGTAATGTGACAAACATCAAAACTATTAAAAGATCACCATCATTTTTTGACATGGTTATGGACATAGAGGTTACAGATGCACGGCATCTTTCGCAAATTGTTGCAGCCATGCGCGCCAGTGCCTATGTAGTAACCGTGCGCCGTGCCAGAGCAGATGTGTAATGGACGGACGTGTGATGAACAGGTGTTTAACGGTAATAGAAATCAGGATTTAATATGAAGACCGATGATGTATTGGACGTATTTAAAGATGCAGGCGCATTGCTGGAAGGGCACTTTATTTTGTCGAGCGGGCGGCGTAGCCCCGTGTTTTTGCAAAAAGCTTTTGTGTTTAAAAACCCGGTCTTGACCGAAAAATTGTGTGCGGCTTTGGCGGATAAAATCCGCCGCGAACTTGATGTTATGCCGGACATTATTGTCGCACCGGCTATGGGCGGTGTGATACCGGGTTACGAAATGGCACGACAGCTTGGTTTGGAGTCAATTTTTGTTGAGCGGGAAAATGGCGCGTTTACTTTGCGGCGCGGGTTTACATTAAAACCCGGCGATAAAGTGTTGATGATAGAGGATATTATCTCCACCGGTCTTAGCTCCCGCGAATGTATAGAGGCTATCAATGCGACAGGTGCCAAGGTGATTGCCGGGGCGTGTATTTTCGATCGCTCCGGCGGTAAAGCCGATATTGGTGTGCCGTTGATCAGTTTGGCGTCACGGGTATTCCCGTCCTATGACAAGGATGATTTGCCGCCGGAACTGGCAGCATTGCCCGCCGTTAAACCTGGAAGCCGGGGGCTAGTTTAATGCTACCCAGACTTGATGCACCAAGATTAGGTATCAATATCGACCATGTGGCCACCCTGCGAAACGCACGCGGTGGGACGCATCCCTGCCCGGTTGATGCGGCGCGTTTGGCCATTGCATCCGGTGCGGACGGTATCACCGCCCATCTGCGCGAAGACCGCCGCCATATCAATGATGATGATATGACCCGTTTGCAGGCTTTGTGCCTTGAGCTTGGCAAGCCGCTTAATTTCGAAATGGCCGCAACTGAAGACATGCTTGAAATAGCCTTGGCCACCAAACCCCATGCCGTTTGCCTAGTGCCGGAAAGCCGTAATGAACGTACCACAGAGGGCGGGCTGAACGCATCAGGTTTACACAACCAAATCACCCACATCGCCCGCGCCTTGGCCGAAAATGGGAGCCGCGTTTCCCTGTTCATCGAAGCCGTGCCGCACCAGATTGAAGCAAGCCATAAATGCGGCGCACAAGTGGTGGAGTTCCACACGGGTGCCTATGCCCATGCCTTGGACGCGGGTGATGCGGACAAGGCGGAAGCCTTGTTGCAAGCCATGCGAGCCGGGGCCAAACAAGCGGATGCCCTGGGCCTGGAAGTCCATTTCGGCCACGGACTAACGTTCGGTAATGTAAGCCCTATCGCGGCTATCTCGGAAGGGAAAGAGCTAAATATTGGTCATTTTATTATCGGCGAGGCGGTATTTATGGGGCTAAAGCCCGCGATTGCGGAAATGCGCAGGTTGATTGCCGAGGCGAGGAATATTGACATATGATTCCCCACCCACCCGCTCACAACCCATTTACCTCCCCATGATCATCGGCATTGGAACCGATATTTGCGATATTCGGCGCATTGATGCTCTGCTTGCGAAATTTGGCGAGCGGTTTGCGCGCAAGGTTTTTACCAAAGGCGAACGTGCCACTGCAGATAATGTCAGCGCACGGGCCAGCTCCTATGCCAAACGGTTTGCCGCGAAAGAGGCAACCGCTAAAGCCCTCGCAGGCACTACAACCGGGGCGTTGTCATGGCAAGATGTGGAGGTCGTCAACCATCCGTCCGGCAAGCCGGAGTTGGTTTTGCACGGCGCGGCACTGGAGCGTGTAGAGGAACGTGTAGGGGCACAACTTAAAGCGGAACAAAGCTGGAAACTTCATCTAAGCTTGAGCGACGATTTTCCCTACGCGCAAGCCTTTGTAATTTTCGAGATTTTATGAGTGATCAAAACAAACAATCCATAGGCGGGTTTATAGTCGAGACCATAAAAACACTGATCATAGCATTTGTTATCGCATTTTTTCTGCGCACATTTTTGTTTCAATCCTTCCACATCCCGTCAGGCTCTATGGAACCGACTTTGTATAAGGGTGATTTTATCATCACGACGAAATATTCCCTTGGCTACGGTAAATATGCTGCTTCACCTCTGCCATTTCCCGTCAAAGAGGGCCGTATTTTCGAGCGTAGCCCCAAACGTGGCGATATTATCGTGTTTAAACCCGAGGGCAGTGCCGTGCATTATATCAAGCGTCTGGTCGGCTTGCCAGGTGATGTGGTGCAGATGAAAAAAGGGTTTTTATATGTGAACGGCAAGCGGCAGAAAACTGAAAAACTAGCGCTCACCACACAAACCGACCCGGCGGGCAACCCTGTCCGTTTTCAACAATACAGAGAGTTTTTCGACGGGCGAAGTAAGCCTCATACCATAATTGACGAGCGCATTGGCAGCGAAGTGGACAATACGGGCGAATATGCCGTGCCCGCCGGGCAGTATTTTTTTGTGGGGGACAACCGCGACCGCTCACTGGATAGCCGTTATCCGGTGCCTATGGGCGGTATTGGCACGGTTGCAGCGACCAATCTGGTTGGCCGGGCCGAGTTTATCCTCTTGTCAGTCGACGATGGGTTTAGTATTAGAAAGCCGTGGACATGGGGCAAAATGCGTGGGGACCGCTTTTTTAAAGGATTACGTTAATATGGCTGAAGTCTCCCCACAAATGCTCAAACGGCTGGCTGGCCTTGAGAAAGATATTGACTATCCGTTCAAGGACAAAGCTTTGGCCGTCAAAGCTCTGACCCATTCTTCATACGGCGATGGTCGTAGCAAAACCCCCAATAATGAACGACTGGAATTTTTGGGGGACAGGGTTCTGGGCCTGCTGACGGCAGACAAGTTGTTCGCATTCGATAATGGCGATGAGGGCAGCATGGCGCGGCGGCTCAACGCTCTGGTGCGCAAGGAAACTTGCGCCAGGGTAGCGCGGCGCGTGAATTTAGGGGCGTATCTGCTTATATCACCCTCTGAAGTGCGTCAGGGCGGGCGCGATAAAACCTCTATTTTGGGCGATGCCTGCGAGGCGTTGCTAGCGGCCATATATCTGGACGGTGGTCTGGGTGCGGTGCAGGCGTTTTTCGACCAATTTTGGCGCGAGGACATTGATAACGTCATGTCAAAAAGCACCAAGGACCCAAAGACCGATTTACAAGAAAAAGCATCTGCGGACGGTTTCGGCCTGCCAGAATATTTGGTTATCGAGCGCTCTGGCCCCGACCACCGACCTTTATTTGTAATTGAGGTTGACGTACCGGGTCTGGGCAAGGCAAAGGGCACAGGAAAATCCAAAAAAGACGCGGAGCGATACGCTGCAATGCATCTGTTGGAAAACTGGCCAAAGAAATGATGTGCGGATGGTTTATGTATAAATGGGGATATACCCTTCTTCCTTCCTCCATTTTTCATGGGGGAAGTGGGCGCCTCTTGGTGCTCGATGGGGGGCGGGCTTCTTGCGCGCTACAGACCGTTCGGCAAGTTCTTAAACATCGTACCGCCGCAAGAGCGTCGGCCCCCATCCCCCCTTCGGGGTACTTCCCCCGTAAACGGAGGAAGGAAAAAAAGGCAATAACATTATGACAGAACACAAAACCCGCGCTGGCTTTGCTGCCATAATCGGTGCGCCCAATGCGGGTAAATCAACCTTGGTCAATGCTTTGGTCGGTGAGAAAATTTCTATCGTCACCCATAAAATCCAGACCACCCGCTTTCAGGTGCGCGGTATTGCCATGCACGACGGCGCGCAAATCGTACTTGTGGATACGCCGGGCATTTTTGAAGCAAGTGCCGGGCCGGGTGGACGGCTTGACCGTTCTATGGTTCATGCGGCGTGGAGCGGGGTTGCGGACGCGGATGTCATCGTCCATGTGGTTGATGCACCATCCTATATTAGAGTACATATGGGACTTGAGCCAAGTGGGCAGGACAAAAAAGCGGCCAAAGATACCGACCGTGTGATCAAAGGTCTGCGCAAGCGGTCTGGTGAGCGGCCCGTGTATCTGACACTGAATAAAATCGACGAAATGGAAAAAGAGCGTCTGCTAGATTTGGTAAAAATATTCGATAAAACAGATGCTTACACGGATATATTTATGTTGTCTGCGCTCAAGGGCAATGGCGTGCCAGAACTGGCGGGCAAGCTTGCCGCCGCCATGCCCCCTGGCCAATATCTTTACCCGGTTGATCAAGCTGCGGACATTCCGTCGCGGCTAATGGCGGCGGAAATCACCCGCGAAAAATTGTTTTTACGCTTGCATAACGAACTGCCATACGCGTCCCATGTGGAGACCGAAAAGTGGACGCGCATGCGCAACGGCGACATCCGTATCGAGCAAATTATTTATGTGCGCCGCAAGTCTCAAAAACCTATAGTGCTGGGCAAGAACGGTCAGACCATCAAACAAATCGGGAAAATGGCCCGCCACGATATGATGGAGAGCTTTGGCAAAAAAGTGCATTTATTCCTGTTCGTCAAGGTACGCGAAAACTGGCGCGAAGACCGCAGCAAATATCTTGAGAGCGGCCTTGAATTTGATGTATAATGCAGTTTGATGTCTGATAACCCGGAGCTTTAGATGAAATGGCAGGCTGACGGGTATATATTATCGGTGCGGCCCCACGGCGAAACCTCTGCCATTGTCAATGTTTTGACCAAAGATCAAGGCCGCCATGCGGGCCTGGTTCGGGGCGGTCGCTCGCGCCGCCTGCGCCCGGTTTTGCAGCCTGGCAATCAGGTCAATGTAGCTTGGAATGCGCGTTTGTCAGAACATTTGGGCACGTTCACGGTTGAGGCTCTCGATGCCCGGGCCGCCGTTTTGATGGAAGATCGCCTGTCACTGGCGGCGCTGAATGCCGTTTGCGCCCTGTCTATGCAGGCTTTGCCGGAACGCGAACCACACCCAAAGCTCTATGATGTGTTTGAAATCCTGTTGGCGCAACTCCACGACAAAGACGTCTGGCCAGCCATATATGTGCGCTTTGAAATCGGGCTTTTACAGGCATTGGGATATGGTCTTGATCTGTCCGCATGCGCCGCAACTGGCGCCGAGGATAACCTGACCCATGTTAGCCCGCGTTCAGGCCGGGCGGTGTGCGCCGGGGCGGCGGAACCCTATCTGGACAAACTCTTGCCATTGCCGCCGTTTTTACAAGGCAAAAATCAGGTTGGCGGCGACGATATAATGGACGGTTTGGCCCTAAGCGAATATTTCCTAAAAACCCGGGTTTTCTACAGCCAAAACAAAGACATACCAGAGGCAAGGGCGAGGATGGTCGAGATGTTGGGGGCTGTCCTTAAAAATCCAAACTAAGCCCGGCGAAGATTTCGCGGGGTTTGCCGGGGCGTACGCCGTAGGGGCGGCGTCCGGCCAGGTAGACCGTGTCGAATACATTGTCGGCTTTTAGGTGTAGGCGGATGCCGGCTTTAAGGTCGTAATAGACGGCCACATCAACCAGGGTGCGGGCGTCAATGCGTTCGGTGATCGCAACCGGGCCTTGACCGGGCACATCGCGGGCCTGGCTGACATAATTAAGGCTGGCATTGACCCCCCAGACCTCTCCGATAACACCGCCGCTGAGGGTGATTTGGTGTTCAGGGACATAGGGGATTTCGTCACCAACATTTACGTCGCCGAAAATATCACTGTCAACGGAGCTGAGAAGCTCGGTATTGGTATAAGCATAGACCAAATTGAGGGGCAGGGATATATGCTCGAAACTGCCGCCCAAATCCGTAGCTGCGGTAATTTCCAGGCCAAACACATTGGCCGCGCCCGCATTGTCACTGTCGCCAATGTCGCATTCACTACCGCCGGAAGCATTGGTGCAGGTTGCGATCAGGTTCGAGTAATCATTGAAAAACCCGATGGCCTCAAATGAGAAAAGGTCGTTATTATACCGCCCGCCAAACTCATAAGCTACAGACCTTTCCGCGTCCGCTGATCTGTTCGACGGGCCTGGTATGGCAAATCCCCGTGCGACACCGGCCAATAATGACAACTTGTCGTTCACGTCATAAATAATCCCCAAGGAGGGCAAAAATTCGTTAAAGGCGTTTTCGCGGATGCTTGAGGGGGCCAGATTGCGGTCCGGTGTTGACCAGCGCACTTGGTCCGTATCGATTTCCTCATAGCGCAAGCCCGCCGTCACCTGCCACGCCCCTGCCGTGATCCTGTCCTCTACATAGAGCGCAATACTGCGTGCGCTGGATAAGCGATTGGCTTGGGTGCCCGGTGCATTGTCTGTGGTTCGAACGAGTGTGCCATTGTCGATACGAAACCGGTCCGTTTGCTGGAAGCGGTCGACAAAATCTTCATGATAACGCACACTGGTGACAAGATAGTGCTCAAGCCCGCCTGTCTGAAAATCAAACCCGAGGGCGGACTGGATACCTTGGGCATAATATGTCCGGTTGTTATGGCGCAGGCCCAGAACATCATCGGGGCTGGTAAAACCGTCCGCGCCAACCAAAACCTCGAACTCCTGGGTGCACAGGGTCGGGGTCACCAAAATTTCATTGAGACTGTTGCACGCGCCAAGGCCCGAAAGTTGGCTATTGTCAAATTCGTCAAGCTTTATCCAATTGCGAGCAAAGTCGGTACGGTACGCCAGTGTGGTCAATTGTATGTTGTCTGATAGGGCAATATTATGGGTGGCCTGCAAGGTTTCTTGCGTTGAAGTGAAATTATCAAGCTGGCTGGCCCGGTAGCGCAAAAACGGGGTGCGTTCAAAATCCTCCAAAGTCAGGCCCAGATAGGTTTCGTCCGCATCCCGACCGCTATATAGATATTTCAAGGTCAGGCTTTGGTCGAAGCGGGCATTGTCCTTTGAATAAAACCCAAGCTTGGCCATATAATCCTCGACGGAGAACCCGGTGCTGCCAATATCGATTTGTTTGAACCCTTCTTCTGCATTTTCCTGGTAGGTTTCCAAAACAAAGCCCACATCAAAGGGGAGGGCTTCGCTCTCAATACGGGACCCGGCCCAGGCATGGGCGGTCGTGCGGCCCAAACTACTGGTCAATATTGTCGCGCTGGCTGCGGTCTTGGTCGGGATCGGGGTTGAGAAAAACTGGATCGTGCCCCCGGTTGTGATCGGCCCATATTTAACCGCGCCCACGGATTTGGTCACCTCGACCGCATTGATCCGCCCGACAGATGGGAAATAATAGGCGGCCGGTGCCGCGAACGGCGCCGGGGCTATGGGGACCCCATCTTCTAAAATTAGCACTTTGGCAGACCGTTCCGTGCCCGACCCGCGAATGCCGATATTGGGAAACAGGCCGTACCCGTCTTCTTCTTGCAAATTGACCCCTGGCACAGTGCGCAGAATGCGGTTGATGTCGGTGTAATTTTGTATGGCCAGCTCTTCTGGCGCAATATAAGTGATCGAACCGGCCACGTCCGTTATGTTGCGTGTGCCAATAACGGTGATAATGTCGAGCTGGTTTAAGGTGTTTCCGGCGATCTGCTTGTCTGCGCGGTTGTCTCCGAAATTACGCGCTTCCTGACCTGTTACCTGACTTGCCGCATTATGTGTCTCTGGATGTGTAGTTTGGGCCAAGCTGAAATTGCTGGCAATAACGCCAAGCGCCAAGTGACTTGCCGCTATCAGCCAGTGTTTTTGTGTCGATGTGGTCATAGTTCCTCGGTTTTGTAGGCGGATGCAATGAATATAAGACGTATTTGTTATTAAGAACTATTCTCATATATGGTTCATTTGAAAACGCAAGTGCGAATTAGTCGCAATTTGGAGATAAGTGAAAAGGCTCAAACTAATCCCCACAAATCTCAATCCGGTGATTAGGACATTTACTAAAAATTTTGTATGATAAGTGCGAATCAAGATTTGGAAATTTCATGAGCGATACAAAAGATAAAAACGGGGCTAAAACGCCTGATGGTAAAGCGTCTGGTAATATCATTGAGGAAAATATCGACGATGCGTTGGGGTCGCGCTATTTGGCCTATGCCATGGCGACCATCACCATGCGGGCATTGCCGGATGTGCGCGACGGGCTAAAGCCCGTACATAGGCGCATTCTTTATGCCATGCGCCAGCTCAAGCTGAACCCCGAAAACGCCCATAAAAAATGCGCCCGGATTGTCGGGGATGTTATGGGACAATATCACCCCCACGGTGATGCGTCGATTTATGATGCTCTGGTTAAGCTGTCGCAAACATTTTCGGCCCGCTATCCTTTGGTGGACGGGCAGGGCAATTTTGGCAATATCGACGGCGATAGTGCGGCGGCCATGCGTTATACCGAAGCCCGCATGACACCAGCCGGCAAGGCTTTGCTGGAAGGCTTGGAAGAAGACACAGTAGATTTTCGCGCCACCTATAATGAGGAAGACCAAGAACCAGTAGTCTTGCCCGCAGGTTTCCCCAATTTGCTCGCCAATGGTTCGCACGGTATTGCCGTGGGCATGGCCACGTCGATCCCGCCCCACAATGCGGCCGAGATTTGCGCCGCCGCCCTGCATTTGATCAAAGCCCCCAAGGCCCGCATCGAGACCTTGCTGGAACATGTTAAGGGGCCGGACTTGCCTACGGGCGGTATCATCGTCGAACCACGAGAGAATATTGTCGAGGCTTATGCCACGGGGCGCGGTGGTTTTAAAGTGCGTTCGCGCTGGGAGATTGAAGAATTAGGACGCGGGCAGTGGCAAATTGTCGTCACGGAAATTCCCTATCAGGTACAAAAATCCCGTTTGATCGAGAAATTAGCCGAGTTGATTGACGCCAAGAAAAACCCGTGGCTGGCCGATGTGCGCGACGAAAGCGCCGAAGATATTCGTGTGGTGTTGGAGCCAAAAAATAAAAATATCGACCCGGATATGTTGATGGAGAGCTTGTTCAAATCCAGTCAACTTGAGAGCCGTATCAGTCTGAATATGAATGTACTGGACGCGACGGGTACGCCGCGTGTTATGGGGCTTCGCGAAACCATACAAGCGTTTCTCGACCACCAGCGCGATGTGCTGGGGCGCCGTTCGCGTCACCGCCTCGCTAAAATTGAAGACCGCATGGAGATTTTAGCGGGCTTTAAAGTCGCCTATCTCAATCTTGACGAAGTCATCCGCATTGTTCGTTTTGAAGACAAGCCCAAGGACGAATTGATCAAAGCGTTTAGACTAACCGAACGTCAGGCAGACGCTATTTTAAACATGCGTTTGCGTGCCTTGAACAAGCTTCAGGAAATCGAAATTCAAGCCGAATATGATACGTTGGCCGAGGAAAAACGAAACATCGAAGAATTGCTAGGTTCAGAGAAATTACAGTGGTCACGCATCGCCGAGCAAATTCGCGAAATCCGCGATATTTATGGCCCTAAAATTGATCTGGGCAAACGCCGCACAACATTTGCCGATGAGCCAGATATTGAAATCGATATGTCCACGGCCTTTATTTCCAAAGAACCCGTGACGATTGTACTGTCAAAAATGGGCTGGATTCGGGCGCTCAAAGGCAAGGTTGAAGACTTGTCCAGCCTCAAGTTCAAAGACGGCGACGGCCCGGCTTTTGCCGTACCCGCCCACACTACCGACCAAATTATCATGTTCGCCAGTAACGGCAAATTTTATACACTGGGCGCGGATAAATTACCCGGCGGGCGCGGCAACGGCGAACCCATACGCTTGATGGTCGATTTGGAAGATGACCACATGCCCATTGGCCTGTTTGTTCATGACCCTGAACGGGAATTGCTGGTGGCCAGTAGCGCCGGATATGGTTTCCGCGTGAATGAAGCCGATATTATTGCGGCCAAACGGAGCGGTAAGCAGGTGCTGAATGTCAAGGGCAAGGTGGAAGCTTTGCGCTGTATCGCAGTGGCCGGAGAGAAGATTGCTACCATTGGCGAGAACCGGAAATTGCTAATCTATAATGTTGATGAACTACCCGTGCTCGGACGCGGTAAAGGTGTGCGCTTGCAAAACTATAAAGACGGCGGCCTCAAGGATATCACAACATTTACGGTCGAAGACGGGCTGGCGTTTGTGGACGCATCGGGACGGCGTATCAACGTCAATGATTGGGAAATCCACCAAGGCAAACGGGCCCAGGCCGGTCGCATAGCCCCACGCGGTTTTTCCCGCGCTGGGGTATTCGCAGAAGATAAACGCCTATAGGCTTGAAAATTGTAATTAAATCATTATGTTAATGGTGAACTGTAAAGGGGATTTTTATGACTATGTTACTTGTAATACTTGGCGCTATCTTGGCGTTGGTGTTTTTAATCATCGGGATTTACAATCGGCTCATTGGGTTGAGGCAAACTTGTAATCAGGCTTGGTCGGACATTGAAGTCCAGCTCAAACAGCGGCAGGACTTAATTCCGAACATTGTCAATGTGGTCAAGGGCTATGCCAAGCACGAAAAAGAAACCCTCAACGAAGTGATCGCGGCCCGCAATGCCGCCGTGTCGGCAGGCGGCGTTGGCGATACGGTCAAGGCTGAAGGTTTACTCTCACAGGCGTTAGGCAAATTGTTTGCTTTGGCCGAAGCCTACCCGGATTTAAAAGCCAATGAAAATTTCCTGCAATTGCAAGACGAGCTTAGTGATGTGGAAAATAAAATCTCTGCGGCGCGGCGGTTCTATAATAATGCCACCCAGGAATATAACACTGGCCGTGAGCAATTTCCGGCCAACATGATCGCCGGGCCGTTTAATTTCGGGCCACGTGATTTCTTTGAAAGCACGGAGGGACGCGAAGCTTTGGAAGTTGCCCCGGACGTTAGTTTCGATTAAAGCAAAATGGGTGCTTACGGGCTAAAAACCCACATATGGAACAATAATCTCAAGAGCATAGTTTTGCTGATTTTGTTTCCTGTGTTGATACTTGGCCTGGTTTATGCCGGGCTTTTGTTATGGGCCGGGTATGTGGAGGGTCGCAGCACTTACGGCGGCTTTGCCTTTGCCGCAGACGCAATGCCCACCGCCATCCCGATGACTTTAGCCGGGGTTGGTGCCTGGTTCGGTGTCGCATTTATGGGCCACCAGGCGCTGATTGACCGAGCGACCAAAGCCAAATCTGTGTCCGCCAATGACGAGCCGCTTGCTTATAAACTGCTGGAAAATTTGTGCATTTCGCGCGGCATTGTCACGCCCCGGCTCAAGATTATTGAGACTGATGTGATGAATGCTTATGCCAGCGGTATTCGCACCAAAAACTACACTATCACCTTAACACGCGGGCTTATGAATGCTCTGGACGACGAGGAATTGGAGGCGGTGATTGCCCACGAGCTGACCCATATTCGTAACAAAGATGTGCGCTTGTTGATCATATCTGTGATTTTTGTCGGCATCATTTCGTTTTTTGGGCAGGGTGTGGTGCGCGGCATGTTTCGCACCAATATGCGCCGCACGACGCGCTCGCGCCGCAGCGGCGAGGGCAATGCCGCCGTCTTGGTTTTGATTGCCGTGGCGATTATCGCTATATCATATGCTTTGGCTATGTTGATCCGTTTTGCCCTGTCGCGCAAACGTGAATATTTGGCCGATGCAGGTTCTGTGGAGCTAACCAAAAACCCGGACGCCATGATCCGGGCTTTGCAAAAAATATCCGGCAACGCGAAGCTGGACGCCCCATCAGATATCCGTGAAATGGCCATAGAAAATCCGCGTGTCGGCATATCCGACTGGTTCGCCACCCATCCGCCCATAGAAAAACGCATAGCGGCTTTGGTGAAATTCGCAGGTGGGCGAGATGACAGCGAGAGCCGCCCCAAACGGCGTAAGCGTCCCCCAACAAAACCTAAGCAAACAAGAACCCGCAGACCCTTTGGCAGACGCGGGGCAGGGGTGTAATACCGCTTTAACACCGCTTTAATACGGCTATGTATATGCTTGACATATGCACATGTTTAGCCTATGCATTGCATATGTTTTATGGAGAATGTTGCCATGTCGGTTATTGTGAAATTATTTGTTAACGGCAAAAGTCAAGCTGTTCGCATTCCCAAGGCACTGGAGTTTGCTGGCGTTGATGAAGTCGTTGTTCAAAAGCAAGGCGACGCGCTTGTTATTCGCCCGGTGCGCAAAAACTGGACATCCTTGATCGATATGCCAAAGATTGACGAGGACTTCATGGGTGAACGCCCTCCAATTTTCAATCAGGGTCGAGTAGACTTGTGATACTTTATATGCTCGATACCGATATTTGCAGCTATATTATCAAGAAACGCCCGGTCACAGTCTTAAAATCAATGGAAGCTCGCGTCCTTGACAAACACATTTTGTGCATATCTGCTATCACCTATGCAGAACTGCGTCTTGGGGCAACACGGTCTGGAAACCCACAAAAAATACATGGCTTGATCACCGCTTTTTGCGACCGCTTGCATGATGTCCTGCCTTGGGATGTGCAAGCTGCAGGCAATTTTGCTGAGTTACAAGCGACCCTGTTTGCCAAAGGTTCACCCATAGGCCCAAATGACACATTGATCGCGGCCCATGCTCTTGGCCTTGATGCCGTTCTAGTGACAAATAACCACAAACATTTTTCAAAGGTTCCTGGCCTGGAATTAGAAAATTGGATCAAATAGGCGTTCAAGCTAATCTTACACAAAATTTACTTTACTTACCTGTCCACATCATTACTGTTTATCAATAAACCAATCATGAAGTTATTAGGGGAAGTAATATGAGAAAATTTCTATTTATAACGACGGCAGTTTTGGCGCTAGCGGCTTGTGAGCCAAAAGCGGGAAATCCAGATATGACAGCCCCGCAAGAGGTCATGGTTGAGGGGTTCACTAAAGTCCAAACCGTGTCTGCCAAGAGCGGCGAAATTGGCATTCCTTACACTAAATATGAAATGGATAACGGGCTGACGGTTATTCTGGCACCGGACCGCTCTGACCCTCTGGTACATGTGGATGTGACCTACCATGTTGGCTCGGGCCGTGAGGAGGCAGGTAAATCCGGCTTTGCGCATTTTTTCGAGCATATGCAGTTTCAAGGCTCTGATAATGTCGCCGACGAGCAGCATTTTGCTCTGATCACCGAATCTGGTGGTACGCTGAACGGCACGACCAGTACCGACCGAACCAATTACTTCGAGACTGTACCCAATAATCAATTGGAGCGCATGCTCTGGCTGGAGGCTGACCGTATGGGTTTCTTCCTGGACGCTGTGACGTCAGAGAAGTTTGAGAACCAGCGCGAAACCGTCAAAAACGAGCGCGGTCAACGGGTTGACAACCGGCCTTATGGTTTGCTGTGGGAAAAAGTCAGCCAGGCTCTTTATCCTGAAGGTCATCCGTATTCATGGCCGGTTATTGGCTATATGGTGGATCTTGATCGGGCCAATCTTGATGATCTCAAGCGGTTTTTCCTGCGTTGGTACGGCCCCAATAATGCGTCTTTGACCATTGGCGGCGATTTTGACACCGAGCAAACCTTGAACTGGGTCAAGCAATATTTCGGCGGCATCCCGAGCGGCCCCGAAGTGAAAGACCCCGTCTATACGCCCGTGACATTGGACGCTGACCGCTATATCTCCTATGAGGATAATATTGCCTTGCCGCTGATGTATATGTCCTGGCCGACCGTGCATGCGTACCATGCGGACGAGGCACCGCTTGATGTGCTGATGGATATTGTTGGCAGTGGCAAAACCTCCATATTGTATAAAAACCTGGTTAAGCCGGGTCTTGCCGTCCAGGCCAGTGCAGGGCACAATTGTGCGGAGCTTAACTGTTCATTTACTATGTTGGCTTTGCCGACACCGGGAAATTCTCTGGCTGACCTTGAGAAAATAGCCCGTGCGTCTTTGGCCGAGTTTGAAGAGCGCGGCGGTGCCAAAGATGACGATATAGAGCGGGTGAAAGCCGGGATAGTATCTGGCAAGGTGTTTGGCCTGGAAAGCGTTTCGGGCAAGGTCTCCCAATTAGCCGCCTATGAATATGTGCGCGGTAATCCCGATTATATTGGTAAGGACATTGCGCGTTATGAAAGCGTTACCAAGGCCGACGTGATGCGGGTTTACGAAAAATATATAAAAGACAAACCTGCCGTGATTTTAAGCATTGTCGCCAAAGGCAAGGGTGCGGATATTATCAAGCCTGATACATGGTCTATGTATGAGCGCAATATCCCGGAAAAATCAGGTGAAGATGAACTGGCTCTGCGCCCCGGTACGTCTGACTTCGACCGCTCCGTCATTCCGTCGTCCGGGCCGAACCCGGTTATTCGCGTGCCCGAGGTATATGCGGCTACAACTGCGAACGGTATTAAAATCACCGGTGCGGTCAATTCGGAAGTTCCGACCACGACCATACGCTTGCGCATCCCGGCGGGCCAAACTCGCGAGAATTTGGACAAACTTGGACTGGCGTCAATCACGGCACAGATGTTGGGCGAAGCCACCAATGCTCATACGGCGGAAGAACTATCCAATGAATTACGAAAATTGGGTTCAACCATCAGCGTCAATGCCGGCGATAATTTTGCCCAGTTGAACATCCGCTCCCTGACCAGCAATCTTGACCGGACATTGGAAATCGCCAAAGAGAAGCTTTCACAACCAAAGTTCTCTGAAGATGATTTTAAACGCCTACAAAAACAAAGCATTGAGGGCTTGAAAAACGCCAAGAAAAATGCCGGTACCACTGCGACCAATGTGTTCACGCAAATTTTGTTTGGTAAGGACAACAGCTTCGCCAGACCTGATGCGGGCACAATTGCGACGGTTAGCACGTTAACCGTTGCAGATGCTAAAGCATTTTACGGTCAAACTTATGGGCCTGTTGGCGGTGACATTCAGGTGGTCAGTAATTTGCCACGTGATGAAATTGTTAAAAAACTTGGCATTTTCGGAGACTGGGAGGGTGCGAATACGGATGCACCAACCCTCAAGCCTTATCCGAAACTGCAAGCCGGGACACTATATTTTATTGATAAACCGGATGCGGCCCAAAGTGAAATTCGCATTGGCAAGCGGGATTTAAATTACGACGCAACGGGTGATTTTTTCCGCACTGAACTTATGAACTACAATCTCGGCGGGGCATTTAACTCGCGTATCAACCTTAATCTACGTGAAGATAAGGGTTATACCTACGGGGCGCGGTCATTCTTTTACGGTAATGATTACCGGGGTGCTTTCCGGGCCCAAGCAGCCGTGCGCGCCAATACTACGGTGGATTCCATCCAACAGTTCATCATGGAAATTGGTAATTTCCAAAAAGATGGTATGAGCGACAAAGAGCTTAACTTCATGAAAAACTCTCTAGGGCAACGCGACGCTCGTGCTTATGAAACCCCGCGCCAGAAACTTGGTTATTTGTCTGAAATCGCCAATTATGACCTCAAACCGGATTTCGTGACCGAGCAGAACGATGTTTTACAAAGTATCACTCTGGACGAGCTTAACGGTCTGGCCGCCAAACATCTCAACTACGGCGAGATGATCACGGTTGTCGTCGGTGATAAGAAAGCGCTCTGGGACGATTTGAAAGCACTCGGCAATCCAATGGTTGAATTGGATGCTGACGGGAATGTTGTTGAGTAGGAAAAAATAATCGTAGGGTGGATTAACCTCTTGGCGTAATCCACCTTCCGCTGCTTGCTAATTCACCCTACAAATTTGCAAAACTTGAAAGCGACGGTCACCATAGATCCGTGGATCCGGTTGTAGCCTTGTGAACCTGAAGTACAGGTGGGCGCCGCATAACCGGACCACGATCCGGACAGAGGTAGCTCCCCAAGGTTAATTTAAGGCCCCTAGGTTACATGTTTCTCACAAAACCCACAGCGACCGTCTGGTGCAATGTGGGCCTTAAATGAAGACAATACAAGTGTGAAGGTTCTTAACCTTGCAGTTTTTCGGCCAATTTCTCAATGCGCCTGGCGGCATCCGCCAAAGCATCTGCGGCGGTTATTTCTGATTTTTGGGCGGCGGCCAGGGCGTCTTCGCTATCACGGCGTATATCTGCGGTGGCGGTCTCGGCCTTGCCCTCAAGGTTTTCACGCATTTCTTCCATTTCGTCGGTCATTGTAATACCGGCCATGACCAACAGGCGCACATCTCCGATTTGGCCAAATTGGTCGGCAAGTGTGCGCACACGGGCATCGAGTTTTTGGCCTAATCGTGTCAGGCGTTCTTCTTCGCCGTCATCACATCCGAGCGCGTATTTGCGGCCATTGATTTCGAGGTTTACCTTGCCCATTTTCTAGCCCTCACCATCATCATCGCCGAGCGTTTGCAAGACTTGTGAAATGACGGCATCCAGTTCTCTGGTGGTTTCACCAGCAAGTTTTGAAAATTCTTGTTCACGTGCCAATAAACTATCGTGTTTAGCTTGTAGTTCATCCAGATCATTAGCCAATCGGGAACGATCCTGATCACTGTTTGCGGCATCTTTTTGCTGTTGCTCAAGTTTGCTAATGTGGGCCAGCATGGGCTGCAATGAAGCTTCCAGGTTTTTGAGCGTCCGCTGTAAACGATCCGCCGCGTCTTTTATAGTTGGTGCATCTTTTATTGGTGTATGTGTCATATTTTCGCGCCGAATCTGCTCTTGTAGATAGAATGGCGCAAGAAATGCTCCAGGCCAAGCGATAATTGAACTTTAGTGTAAAGCTGTAATATTAAATACATACGAAATTGGTGGATTAACACAGAAAACCCCCTATACAGCAGGCACTATTTACTGTGTTAGTGGTTTGATTGGGGCATGTGTTCCCATTGTCTTGGGTGGATTTTATGACTTTACGTATTGCCGTTAATGGTTTTGGCCGCATTGGTCGCTTGATTGTTCGTTCCGTTGTTGAATACGGCATCGAGGATGTGGAGATTGTTGCAATCAATTCTCCGGGTGCCTTGGAGTTGATGGCGCATTTATTGCGATATGACACTATGCACGGGCGGTTTGACAATGAGGTTAAAATCAAACCCGGCGAGATGGATTTCGGTCTGGGTAAAGTCCGTGTCACCCATGAGCGCAACCCGGCTGATATTGACTGGGCCGCTTTGGACGTTGATGTGGTGATGGAATGTTCCGGGTTTTTCCGTGACCGGGCTGGCAATCAATTACATTTGGATGGGGGTGCCAAAAGCGTATTGGTATCGGCTCCGGCCAAGGGCATGGACAAAACCGTCGTTTACGGGGTCAATGAAGCGGATTTAACCGCCGATGATTTAATGGTGTCTTGTGCATCATGTACCACCAATTGTCTGGCACCTTTGGCCAAGGTGTTACTGGAATCAGTGGGTATTCGTCGCGGGTTTATGACCACCATCCATTCTTATACATTGGACCAAAATATCCTCGACAGCTCTCACAAAGACATGTACCGCGCCCGCGCCGCCGCGCAAAACATGATCCCAACATCCACCGGAGCTGCCAATGCCGTTGGTTTGGTTTTGCCGGAGTTGTTGGGCAGATTACATGGTTCTGCCATCCGTGTACCTACGGCCAATGTGTCCTTGGTGGATTTATCATTTCAGCCAGATCGTGAAACCAGCCCTGAGGAGCTTAACGCATTTGTTAAAGCGGCTGCGGACGGGCCAATGAAAGGCGTCCTTAGTTATACCGAGGAGCCGCTGGTGTCCTCTGATATCAATCACGACCCCCACTCGACCGTATTTGCCGCACCTCTGACCGAAGTCTTGCATAAAGATTTGGTCAAAGTCATTGCCTGGTATGATAATGAGTGGGGCTTTGCCAACCGCATGATAGATGTGGCGCGGGTTATGAAGGCGGCGCAAAGCTAGACAAAACAGGCTTTTACCATGGTTGATTTTAGAAGACTTGAAGATGTAGATGTTAGTGGGAAACGGGTATTGGTGCGGGTGGACTTTAATGTCCCGTGCGATGATTTGGGGCATATCACGGACAATACAAGGCTAAAATCAGCACTACCGACCATAAATCACCTGCGCTCACAAGGTGCGATCACCATTCTCATGAGCCATTTTGGCCGCCCAGACGGCAAGCGCGAGAGCGGAGCCTCGTTGATGAAATTGGTGCAGCCTTTGTCACAGCTTTTGGAGACAGATATTGCCTTTGCCCCGGACTGTATTGGCACGGGTGCGCAAAAAGCGGTCGCCGCATTGCAAAATGGCGATGTTTTGCTGTTAGAAAACACCCGCTTTTACAAAGGCGAAACACAGGCGGCGGACGGTCTTAAAGGGTATGACCCGGCCTTTGCCAAAGAGTTGTCCGACCTCGGCGAGATATTTGTCCATGACGCTTTTTCTGTCGCCCACCGGGCGCAAGCCTCGACCAGTGGCGTGGCCGCCCATTTGCCCGCCTATGCAGGCTTGGCTATGGAGCGTGAACTGGACCATTTATCCCAAGCTTTGGATGTGCCGCGCCGCCCGGTGATGGCGCTTGTTGGTGGCGCCAAGGTTTCCACAAAAATCGATTTGCTAAAAAATTTGGTGAGCAAGCTCGACAGGTTGGCTATTGGCGGCGGTATGGCAAATACATTTTTAGCGGCCTTGGGCTATAATGTCGGCGCGTCCCTCTGCGAGCATGATTTAGTCGGCACGGCCTTGGAAATCATGGAAAATGCCAAGCGTGTAAATTGTGAAATTCTCCTGCCCGTTGATGTGGTGGTAGCCAAAGAATTTAGGGCAGGTGCCCCGCACCGGGTTTGCGGTCTGGACGAAGTGGCGGACGACGAGATGATATTGGACGCCGGCCCTGCTACCGTCAACAAATTGGCAGATGCTATAGACGCCAGCCAGACTTTAATCTGGAACGGGCCATTGGGCGCGTTCGAGCTTGTACCCTTTGATACGGCCACGGTAGAGGCAGCCAAATATGCCGCCAAGCGCGTCGTTCAAGGCAAACTCATAGCTGTCGCAGGCGGCGGCGATACGGTCGCGGCCCTAAAACATGCTGGTGCGGCTGATGATTTTACTTTTATTTCGACGGCGGGCGGTGCATTCTTGGAATGGATGGAAGGCAAAGCTTTGCCCGGTGTAGAAATCCTCAAGAAACCACAATAAGTCCTGAGCTTAACTGTTTTGGCTATTATCACGATCTCGTTAAGTTCTGTGCTCAAACCTTGCAAAAAAACACGCCCTCGGTTAATTTTCCATATGATGCTTAGGGCTTGTTTTTACATTTTGACTGCAATTATTGGTTTCGCCTGCGTTGCCAACGCTGGGTCGCAATCACTACAAAGTTTGTCACCGGAAGCGGAAGCACGCTTACTACGCGGCGATCTTGTCATTTCTGTTTGGAGAGACAAAAGCCAAAGTGACAATGCAATTGAGGTCTTTGGCGCCATTGATATTGACGCGTCAGCAGAAACAATTTGGGCGCTGATGCTCGATTGCAACCGCACAATGGAAATTGTAACCCAAATGACTTTATGTGAAGTCCTGGAAGTCGCTCCGGACGGGAGTTGGGATATACGCCGTCAGAAAATTAAACCCGGTTTTTTGTTGCCAAAAAGCACGAGTGTGTTCCGCTCGGACTATGACCTACCCTATCACATCAAGATTAGTTTGCTTGGTGGGGATATGAAAGTCCAAGAAGGGGAGTGGATATTGACACCAATTGACACGGTTAAAACCAGAGTTAGCTATCGGGCACGCTTGCGCCCGAAATTCCCTATACCAAATGGTTTGCTAAAGCGCGGTATTCGCAAGGACATTCCGCGTGTCCTTAAAAACCTACGGACCCAATCAGAACAGGCGCAAACCAAGTATATTGAACCTTTCGGTAAGCCGCGCTAAACACCCGCAATTTACTTCCCATGAATGTGAGTAAGTGTGATATAAACAATAGCATGCGTTGCATTATATAGGGCTATGGATATGGTCAGGAACTACCGCCCTAATATTAGCCTGGTCATTCCGGTATATAATGATAGCACTTATCTGCGCCGATTACTCAATCAGGTTACTGTTATGAATTTTAAAGACATTATCGTTGTTGATGGTGCTAGTTCAGACGACAGTTGCGCAACCGCAAGACAATATCAGACAGTGAAATTACTCATGTGTGAGCGAGGTCGGGGACGGCAAATATCTCAAGGCATTGCCCATGCAAGCGGTGAATATATCTGGATACTCCATGCGGATAGCAGTATTCCTGATGGAGCTTTGGGGCAAATCCGTAGAATATTGATAGATAACAACACGGTATTGGGTTGTTTTCGATTGCGATATAATGTGGAGAATAACTTACTTAAAAGTTTTGCATGGCTTAGCCGTTTTGATAGCCCTCTAACCACCTTTGGGGATCAGGGATTTTTCTTTCGCAGGCAGGATATTCCAAAGCCCGAAGCCCTCAACGCATGGCCTTTACTGGAAGATGTGGAGTTAAGACGAATATTGTTGCGCCGTAAAAAAGGCAAGGTTCGCAAATCTTCATTGGCGTTAACAACATCGGCCCGGCGCTTTGTTCACCGAGGCATACTAAAAACCCAACTTATGAACGGCTGGATTTTGCTGCGCTATTATTGCGGCATGGATCCGAGGAAACTGTTTCGCGAGTATTACGACTTATAGATATATGAGCAGGACGGTGAGCGCTCTATTGGGCTTAATCACTCAAAATGCCGGGTATAAAAGTCAAAATCTGTAGGGTGGATTACGCGCAAGAAACGCTAATCCACCCTACAGGGATACAAGTTATTTAACACAGTAATATAAGAGATACACCCTACTAGTTGTTGATCTTCCAATCATATTTATAGGATTTAATCTTGGTTTTTCCTTCAAGTGCACTCAGAAGTTCCGGGTCAGCATATTCTCGGGCATGGTTCAGTACGCCAACTGGGTTGTCACCAAAATCTTCCTTAAACCATTTATAGATTTTCGATGCAGTGACTTTCCCGTCTTTAACGTATACGCCCCGGGGTGAGTTTATGTAGGCCCGTGCGGCGACGTCCAGTTCCGCGTCAAAGTTTTTGACACTCCACGGTGTCGGTTTTAAATTTGGACAACCAATAGAAGCGCAATTGACCATGTAATGCACAAGAGGTGTTTTGTATGTCGGCCGCATAATGTCATGCTCGATATTATCCAGAGACAATTTTTCACCCTCAACGGTGACTAATTTACGTTTCCACGGGCCGGGGCGCAAACCAGATCTGATTTTTAAAATCGAACTCACCGGGTAATTCTCGACCACCACCAATACGGTTACGGCATTATAAAGATTAGCCCAATAGGACATGGCTTGTTTGCGCTCAAACGTAGAGGGTTTTTGCTTTGACAGTGTTTCAATATAAGCTGTGAGGTTTTCCATATCAGTTGGCGACGCTTTCAAGGCACCATAATCAAACCGAACCAAACCGTCCGCATCAAGTTTGGCATATTTTTGCAAAACAATGCCCCATTTGTTGTGGTTTTCGGCTGCCATGTTTGGATCAACCTTGCTCATGGTATCCACATTTGTGGTATCAGTTTTTTCCATAGAGGGTGGTGTTGATTGCGCGCTAGGAGCTGCATTGCTGACGCTCCATAGGGAGAGCATGACGCCAGTTAAGGTGATTGTTAAAGCCGTTTTTGCGGTGGATGTCAAAAAGGTGTGCATAGTATTCTCCAGTAAGAAATGTACCGTTTTGATAACAGGTTTTTGGAGGTTAAGACTAAAATTATCTTCACAAATCCGTGCATTTCTTGTGTTGAAAACCTTTATTTATATCACGTTTCGCTCACGAAATATCGTTGTCCTGACGGCTTGTTGTTACTTTTCAGTGACTGGTGGTATCGCCTATAGATGACGCACTTGATTGCATAAACCTGATCAAGAAAACATCAATCATAATAACAAACAAGAAAGATACTTATGACACATAATTTCATATCCCTTATCGCTATCGGTTCAGGCCTTCTCATGCTTCCCGCTACAGCCCATGCCAAGGATTGGTACCTAGGTGGCTCCATTGGTTATAACCAGACATCTAACCAAACTAGCACCGATGGTACCCGGTTGGTTGAAACAGAATTTGATGCCGGGATCGTTACAACCAGCATTATAGGTGTTAAGCTGGAGAATAATATTCGTCTTGAAGGTGAATTTGCGTGGCGACGCAATGATGGTCAAAGTTTGAGTTTTAACGGTGTGGATCGCAACTTCACTGCAAAGGGTGCTGAAAGTTACGGGTTACTACTCAATGCGTTTTATGATTTTGATACAGGCAGTGCGCTCACCCCCTATGTCGGCGTTGGGGCGGGTTTTGATTTTGTCCGTAACCGATTCTTGTACGGTGCGGTTGATTTTGAAGACAACGATGTTGCTTTTGCTTGGCAGGTTATTGGTGGGGTTTCAACACCGCTGACAGAGAAAATAGACGGCTTTATTGATGCCCGTTACCACTCTTCTTCGCCAGATTTTACACGTACGTCCCCTGCCGACAACGGCGTGTCTTTATCTTCAGAGTTTGATAATTTTAGCGTTTCAGTTGGCTATCGTTATAACTTTAGATAGGTAAAATTATTAGGCCCTGTCTTAAATGTTGACAGGGCCTAAACAACTGGACTTAGTTGTGTTGGACGGTTAAGAAATAATCCAAAATATCTACAACACCACTCAACAAAGTCTGGAGAACCGAATGCAAAAATATCTCATCACGGGCGTGTCGATCGCACTGCTTGGCCTAGGCGCATGTAACAATGCAACCACGATCAGCACGCCCAATACCGAAGCTGAGGCCGTTGCGGCTTACGAAACCGCCAAGGCTAACCTTGAGCGGTTTCGCACTTGCCCCGATGAGAATGTTCTAAAAGATATTTCCAGTTACTCCAATGAAATGGCAGACGCGAGCCTGGAGCAATCAGCTTTTTTTGAAGCCAATGCAAAACGCCAAGGTGTCATCACCACGGCGTCCGGCCTGCAATACTCGGTCAACAAATCCAGCACACTTAAAACCACACCTGCCAAGCCGACGCAAACCGTTCGGGTTCACTATCATGGTCAATATTTAAACGGTGAAATGTTTGACAGCTCATACGAGCGGGGCCAGGATATAGAGTTTCCGCTCAACCGCGTTATAGCAGGCTGGACCGAAGGCGTAGGCATGATGCGCCCTTGTGATGCCTGGACGTTCTACATCCCGTCAGGCCTAGCTTACGGCGATGGTGGACGCGGCTCAATCCCGCCAAAAACACCATTGGTCTTTCATGTGCAATTACTCGGAATATCGGATTGAGTAAGGAAAGTAAAAAAGGGCCGCAAGGCCCTTTTTAGTACACATACCCAGAACAATCAGAAATATGGGATTTTTTTGGCTATGGTTTCTCTTTCACCCGCGTAACCCCTCACCTTGTTCCTCTCCCAAAAGGAGAGGAGACGGTGTCTTGACCATTTTTATTGTGAGTGGTTTAGATATCACCTATCCCATTTTTACAGGTGTATCAGTATGTTTAGAACTTATACTTAAACACAGGAATTTGTAGCGTGGTCTCCTCTCCTTTTGGGAGAGGAACAAGGTGAGGGGTAATGGGCTTTAGGAAGAAAACCGCCTCAAAGACTCCAAATTTATGAGTGTTTTGGGCATATAACGATGCGTTTAATTCAAAGCTTTACCCATATCCGCTATACCGCTCTTTACCAATGCATTATGATCGGCGCTGGCCAGTTCGTTGCGCAGGATTTGCTCTGCGGCCTGGAGGGCCAGTTGGGCGGCACGGGCTTTGACGTCCGCCATAGCCTGGGCTTCGGCGGTTTTGATCTTGGCTTCGGCTTGTTCGGCGCGGCGCTGTAAGCGTTCCGCCATGTCCTTACGGGCATTGGCGGCCATAGTTTCAGCGTCTTTGCGGGCTTGCTTGACAATTTCTTTGGCTTGTTCTTCGGCTTCAACCTGTTTGCGCTGAAAAGACGACAATAAAGCCTGGGCTTCCTCTCGTAAAGTACGGGCGTCGTCCAGTTCTTTGCGAATGGCATCGGCCCGGTCGTCCAGGGCTTTGGCCATGGCTTTGTGAATGCCTTTATACATAAGAAAGGCAATAAACAAAAGCAGTGCCAAAAACACCCAAATCGTCGGATAACCTAAACTAAATTCCCAGTGCATATCTGCTCCTCAACCCGTCTTTAACCGAGCGCTTTGCCCGAGCGTTTTGACCGTCTTGCGAACGGTCGTAATGCTGATTTTCTTGGTGTATAAATGCTCGACGACGGCCTTGGCTGTCTCGGATGCAATGTCGTCAACATTAGCCAAAGCCGCAGCGCGTGTTTTTTGAATTTTAGCTTCGGCCCGTTCCATTTGTATGGCGGTCTCTGCGTCTGCCGTCTGCATTTCTGCTTCCAGTTCTGCATTGACGCTGGCGCGGGTGGTCTCGGCTACATTGTGGGCTTTGGCACGGGCATCACCGAGGGATTGCTCATAAGCTTTCCCGGCTAGTTCAGCCTTTTTTTGCATCCGCGACGCCGCGTCGATATCATCGGCAATGCGGTTGGAGCGTTCTTCCAAAATGCCGCCAAGGCGCGGTAAAAGCACCTTGGCCAACAGGAATAATAAAACGCCAAAGCTTAGCAATAACCAGAAAATCTGTGACGAGAACGTAGCGGGGTCTAAGGGTGCAAACAGCTTTTCCTGTTCATACGCCAATTTACTCGCTTGTCCGCTCACTTGTTCAGCAAGCATACTCACATATGGTGCTGTCGCGCCCGACATTGCGTTCAACAATTCCGAGATGATATTCAAGCCACTCATGTTATTGCGCCTTTGTGATTGTTAAAAATAGTTGTTGCTAGACAACAAAAATCAGCAACAAAGCTATCAATAATGAGAAAATACCGAGCGCTTCTGTCACGGCAAAACCGAAAATCAAATTACCGAACTGGCCTTTGGCGGCTGACGGGTTACGGATTGCGGCGGAAAGGTAATTTCCGAAAATGTTTCCAAGGCCGATGCCGGCACCGATCATACCAAAACAGGCCAAACCTGCGCCGATGTATTTTGCTGCTTCTGCTTCCATGATAAATTCTCCTAATTTGGTTGTAGCAGTTAAAGTTAAAGTGTCTTTCGTTATAATACTTGTCGTTCGTCGTTATTCAAATGCTGAATTCATAGTGTCTTGTCTAATGTCCCGGATGTAGCGCATCATTAAGATAAACACTGGTCAGTATGGCAAATACATATGCTTGTAAGAATGCCACCAAAATTTTAAGCGGCGTCAAAGCCAACACCATAGCGGCGGGGAATATTGCGCCAATTTTTAGAAAACCGTCCAGACCTATCACCATTGCAATGATGAAGCTGGCAAACAATTTAAGCATAATATGCCCGGCAAGCATATTGGCCCATAGCCGGATTGAGTGCGAGAGAGGCCGAGAGATAAAGGAAACGATTTCAAGCGGCGTCACCAGGAAAATTTTCAAAACCAGCGGTACGCCTGTCGGGTTGAAAACCTGTAAAAAGCCAAAGCCGTTTTTCCAAAACCCGACAATAAGAACCATAAGCATAACCATCATGGCCAGGACAAAGGTAACAATTATGTGCGATGTGGTTGTGAAAAAGAACGGGATAAGTCCAAACATATTGGCAAATAGAATGAACATAAACAAGGCATAGATAAACGGGAAAAATACCAACCCGTCGCGCCCCGCAGTCGAGCGTACCATCTCGGCAACAAATTCGTATGATATTTCGACCATGGACTGTAGCCGTCCAGGGATGAGGGATTTTTTTGCCGTGCCTATAAACAAAAACAAGCAAATAGCCGCAACAGATATCACCATCATCAACGAAGAATTGGTGAAACTAATGTCATATTTACCGATCTGGATGTCCACCATATTGTGGAGATCAAACTGCCTGACCGGATCGTATTTTTCTGCCATTTCTGGCCTTTCAATTCCTGGGCGAAAATTTCGCCATTGTTGTTACAGGTCAGCTTTCGCCGTCTGCCCCTTCGTTATCTTCACTCATGCCTTGCGCCATCTGCACTATACTGCGTGTGCCAGCCGCAAAGCCTACCATTATCCCGACCATCAAACCCCAAGGTATGGTGCCGACTAGATGATCGAACCCGTACCCAAAGGCACCTCCAACTATAATGGCTCCTGTAAACACGCTGGCATAATTTATGCCTATCGCCCATCCAGAAGCTTCTTCGTCTAAAACGGGTGCTCTGGCTTTTTGGGCGAATTTTACTTTCTTCCCCAATGCTTCAAGCTTATCCGCTTGGGCCTGGTTGGATTTTGGTGTTTGTTTCAGAGAATTTTCCCTCATAGATAAAATGTTCGATTCGCAAGGCAGTCACCCACCAAACGCGGGCAACTTACGCGCAGGCCCCAGCAGTGTCAACAAAAGCCGTATAGTGTTAAAGTGTTGATAAATAAGGATAAATGAATTTTTATGTATTATAGCCTTTTGTGCCTAAATGGGTTGGTTACATTTCCCACACCCCGCTCATACCCAAAAGCACTTATGCCGTCATTTTTTCGGCTGTGCCCAAGTCTATAGACACCATTTGCGAAATGCCTTGCTCGGCCATGGTGACGCCGAATAATCTGTCCATGCGGGCCATAGTGACCGGGTTATGGGTGATGGCGATAAATTTGGTCTGGGTCTGTTTACACATCTCGTCCAAGAGGTCGCAATACCGTTCCACATTACTATCGTCCAGAGGCGCATCGACCTCGTCCAGCACACAGACGGGGGCGGGATTGGACAGGAAGACCGCGAAAATGAGCGCCGTGGCTGTCAAAGCTTGCTCACCGCCCGATAGTAAAGACATATTGCCGAGCCGTTTGCCTGGCGGGCTGGCTAGAATTTCCAGGCCAGCTTCCAGCGGATCATCATTTTCGCTTAATGTGAGCGAGGCATGACCACCGCCGAACAATGTCGTAAATAACCGCCCGAAATGCCCGTTGACCACATCAAAGGCTTTTAAAAGCCGTTCACGGCCTTCGGAGTTCAGGCTTTCAATGCCCTCGCGCAATTTGGCAATGGCTGCCAGTAAATCCTGACGCTCGTCGCTCATGGCGGATAGGCGTTCTTCTTGCTCTGCGGCTTCTTCGTCAGCGCGTAAATTCACCCCGCCCAGGTTTTCCCGCTCACGGTTCAGGCGCTCCAATTTGCGCTCTATGTCATGTTCGGACAAGGTGCTTTCGGGGCTTAAATCTTCCAATTGGCCTTTTAAATCTGCCGGTTCGCAGGACAGGTTTTCCGAGATACGGGCCTGAATTTCCTGTCTGCGTTCCCCGGCGGCGGTTTGGCGGGCCTGGGCGGCGGCGCGGTCTTCGCGGGCTTGACCTAGGTCGCGCTCGTGAGCGCGCAGGTTACCGTCGACCTCGCGCAAGTTATTTTCAATCTCGGCCAGGGCGTCACTGGCGTTTTTGCGGCGCTGCTCTGCGGCGCTCAACTCGGACAATAATATTTGTTGGCGTTTTGCAAATTCGTCAGGGCTGTCATGGGCGCTGGCAAGTGCCATGGCGGTTTCAGCCTCGCGGCCTTGTAGGGATGTGATGCGCTCTTTGGCATGGGCGCCCCGGCCTTGCCAATCCTTGAGGTCTTGCTCTACGGCACCAAGGCGAGAGGCGCGTGCCTGAGCTTCATTTTTAAGGCTACGGTACTGGGCGCTGGCTTCATCAGCCGCATCGCGAGCGGTTTGTAGTGTCGTGCGCAAGTCTGCAAGCTGGCCTTCCAGAGCCGCGTCGGTCTGGGCTTCCGCCAGTGTTTTCTCGGCGCTTTCAAGGGCGTTGAGGGTCTCCGCAAGTTCAGATTTACGGCGGTCTAGGCGGTCTTGTAAACTTGATTTTTGTTCGGCTTTACGCGCCTGATCGGTTTCGTAAGTATTAAGCGTCGTGCGGGCGGCGCGGTCTTCGGCTTCTAGGCTTGGCAATACCTGACGGGCAGTTCGCGCAGCTTCGTTGGTTTGGGTGCGGGCCGTTTGCGCGCCCTGCCATTCGGCTTCGGCGCGGGCGGCGGATTTGCGCACATCTTCCAATGCATCTTCAATTTCGACCAAGCGGTTTTTGTTTTCCAATTTGACGGCGGCTACGGATTTAACCTCGGCGGAGGATACAAATCCGTCCCAGCGCCAAAGATCACCATCTACGGTCACAAGACGTTGGCCCGGTGCCAGATGTTTCGATCTGGCTTGGCCGTCAGCGGTTTCAACTATACCGATTTGGCTTAGACGTGCGGCCAGTGCTGCCGGTGCGGTGACATAATCCGCCAGAGATTTTACCCCGGCGGGGAGTTCCGCGTCCGGTGTCTGCGCCCCCTGCCAATGCAAGGGCGAATTTGTCTCAAGGCCCGCGTCAAGATCGTCACCCAATGCGGCGGCCAATGCGGTTTCATAGCCTTTTTTTGCGCTAACGGATTCGAGAACTGAGACCCAATTTTGCTCGCCGCTACCAGTACTGATTCCGGCACTGATAATCCGCGACAAGGCTTTGTGTTCGGCTTCCAGATCGGACACATTGCGCCGGGCCGAGCTGAATTCATCGTGCAGGTCGCGTTCGCGTTTTGCTGCATCTTCTCTGGCTAATATGGTCGCCTGTTCATGTTCTTTGGCCGTGGTGAGCGCCGCCAAAGCACTGTCCAAAGCGGCGGCGAACAGATTGTCACCACCAGATGTTTTTGCCGCGTTTTCCAGATCAGCAAGTGCGGAAATAGCGGTTTCTATATCCTGCTCAAGGCGGGATTTTTGCCCGGTCAGCCGCTCATATTCGCGTACTGCACTGGCGTGGTTGGCTGCCTGTTCGGCGGTTTTACGGGTGAGATCCGAGACTTGCTCTTCTAACTTGCTACGGGCTTCTATGGCCGTGCGGGCGATCCCTTGCGCGTCTTCCAGAGCGGCACTACTGTCCTTGGCCGATTGCAATTCAGACAGTTCGCTTGCCAGTCTTTCGGTGGCAGTTTCAGCGTCAATCACGATGTTTTCTTCGCGCTCAATATCGCCCTTGAGGTGGGCGAGGCGGGCTTCAAGCTTGTTGATCTCGGACTTGGCCGCCTGGGCGTCATTGTCCAATGCTTCTTTGGCCGCGTTGAGCCGTCCGCAAATGGCGGCGGCAACAATTTGTTCTTCGCGGTGGGGTTCCAGCTTGGCGGAAATTTCTGTGACTTGCGTTGTAAGGACGGTTACTTGTGAGGTCAATTCTGCGACTTTTATTTCGCTATTTTTTAGTTCACCAGTTGAGATTTCGAGCGCTTGCAAAGCCTGTTGCCAGCGTTTTAGCCAGAGAAAAGTGCGGTATTCGCGAATTTCTCCAGCCAAGCGTTTGAACCGTGCGGCTTGGCGCGATTGGCGGCGTAAGCTTAAAAGTTGGCTTTCGATTTGGCTTAATATATCTTCAAGCCTGTCAAGATTGGTCTCGGCGGCTCTAAGTCTTAATTCCGCTTCGTGGCGGCGGGTGTGCAGACCGGAAATACCGGCGGCTTCTTCGAGGATTCTCCGGCGGTTTTCCGGTTTTGCCGAGATCAGTTCGTTAATTTGTCCCTGGCGTACCAAGGCAGGGGAGTTGGCCCCTGTGGACGCATCGGCAAACAAAAGCTGTACATCTTTGGCCCGTACGGTCTGGCCGTTGACTTGATATTTGGAGCCAGCACCTTTGGTGATGGTGCGCGTCACTTCCAGGATTTCATTGTCATTGAACATGGACGGCGCCATACGGGCCGAATTGTCAATTTCCAATGTGACGCTGGCTTGGTTACGAGCCGGGCGGGTTTTGGTGCCGGAGAAAATGACATCGTCCATGGCCTTACCGCGCATGGCTTTGGCGGAATTTGCCCCCATGACCCAACGTATGGCTTCCAAAAGATTAGATTTGCCACAGCCGTTCGGCCCGACAATCCCCGTAAGGCCCGGCTTAATCTCAAAAATAGTGGGTTCAACAAAAGATTTGAACCCCGCCAGTTTTATATGATTAAAACGCAAAGACCCCATATATACCCCTATTCTTGTTCTTCTTGTTTTTCTTCAGGCTGTTTAGGCGCATCGTCGCCAAGCAGTGGCGCAAGCTTTTTGTGAAAATCTTCGATGACAAACATTTGCTCTTTTTTACCATTGATGAAAAATGTCGGGGTTCCGGTCACACCAGCATTACTGGCATCGTCCGCTACTTTGCGTAGGCGGCTAATTTGTTCCTCGTCAGCCATGCAAGCGTCAAATGCGGCTTCGTTCATGCCCGCCGATTTGGCCAAGGCCACATATTCGCCTTTTACATCTGAGGAGTTTATAATCTGGCTTTGACGTTTCATTTGCACATCAATCAGGCCAAAAAATTTATCTTCTCCGGCGCAATTGGCCAAGAGATGCCCGACATTGGCCAAGGATACAACGCCCGTTGGAAACTCGCGGTAAACAAAGCGGACTTTCCCGGTGTCCACATATGTGGATTTAAACTCGGGCCATACATTTGTGTGCCAATTTCCGCAAGCGCCGCAGGTCACGGACGCATATTCAACAACTGTGACCTTGGCATCCGGATTGCCCAAAGCATGGTCGCCAGCAACTTCATAAGCTGTGCGTTCACCAGAAACCGCGCCCGAAGTAGATTTGGCGCTGTCGCCGGAACAGGCACCCAAGAAAAGGGCGCTGGCGGTAATCATAATGGTCGTTTTTGCAAACGAATCGAATCGTGAATTTATAAACATGGCTTACTCTCTCAATTTACGCCTTAATGGCAAGGAATTATAAAGGTTTTGTTAACGAAGGGGTGTGGATAAACTAACAGGCTATACGGTTTTTATGGGTTTTATGTGATGAGCCTAATCAGTTTTGGGAGGTTTTACCACTGACCCCAATTTGTCTAGTGCGGCTTGTAGGCTATTTTCTTCGTCTGTGACCAGAGTTTCTTGCACATCTTTGTGAGGTGCAGATGATGTTTGCGGTGCTTGCGATGGGTGGTTTGATGGTTGGATGCGGCCTTGTTTGGTTATAATTTTTGTCACAGAGCTTGCGCCCAGGAATTGGTTGATTTTGTCCAGGAGTTGCGCTGACTGGGCCTGTATCATGGCGGCGGCTGGGCCTTTGGCCTCTATGATCAGTGTTTTGGCGCCCTTTGAGCCGCGCATTGCAACGGGTTTAGATAATGCCGCCCAGCGCACGCCAATGATATCTGGCCAATTTATCCGCAGACCGCCAATTCCGGGGCCAAATTTCCTGGACAGGGGGCGCAACACCCGGTTCACGGCTTTTGCCGCGCTTGGCGGTGGGCGATATTGCGGTCGGCCCCGGTTTTTCTCAAGATAGCCCAGAACATTACCACGCGCCGCACGGGCTTTTAGGCTATCTTGTTTGCGCAGATCATTCATATATTTATCATTGCCAAAAAATGGGGAAACGTCCAGTCATAAACCATGAAAACTTCGCAACAAATACAGGCAATGCGTGCTGAACTACTTGACTGGTATGGGCGGGAAGGTCGCACATTGCCCTGGCGCATACGGCCGGAAGACCGGGTAGCGGGTGTGGCCGCCGATCCTTATAAAATCTGGTTGTCGGAAATCATGTGCCAACAAACCACGACCACTGCGGCGGCGGCATATTGGCACAAGTTTTTGGATAAGTGGCCAAGTGTGCAGGATTTGGCAGCGGCACCGCGAGACGATATCCTAACCGCGTGGGCCGGGCTTGGCTACTACGCCCGTGCGCGCAATTTACACAAATGTGCACAAATGATTTGTACAGAACATAGCGGGCTGTTTCCGGACAACGAAGCCGGACTACTGAAACTGCCCGGCATTGGCCCTTATAGTGCCGCCGCCATTGCCGCCATTTGCTATAATGAGGCCACAAATGTGGTGGACGGCAATGTGGAGCGGGTGATTTCGCGGATTTTCCGTGTCCAGGAGGTATTGCCCAAGGCCAGGTCCGAAATTCGTAAGCTGGCTGCCACATTGGCTGACCCGGCAAGGCCAGGCGATTATGCCCAGGGTTTGATGGATTTGGGTGCCCATATCTGTAAGCCGAAAAACCCGAAATGTGATCTATGTCCGTGGCAAATTCATTGCGCGGCTTATGGTTCTGGCGACATGATTGATTACCCAAAGCGCAAACCTAAGGCCACTAGGCCAAACCGTTATGGAGCCGTGTTTTATGTTGAGGACAATGGCCAAATCTGGTTGCGGCAACGCCCCGATAAAGGCCTGCTTGGCGGCATGATGGAATTGCCAGGTACAGATTGGAGCACTGACAAACCGAAGGTTGATACCTGGTTGGCGCAAGCCCCTGTCCAGAGTAATTGGCAGCGTGTAGGCGGTGAAGTGGTGCATGTGTTCACACATTTCACCCTGTATTTGACCGTGTTTATTGGCCAGACAAAAGCAAGCCATTTTGACATTTCTGCCCATATGAATACCCTGGATAATTATGCCTTGCCCAGTGTTATGGGCAAAGCTATCACCCACGCACAAGCTATGAAATAACCGCTCTATCCGTGCACCTTAGCCAGTTTGTTCCGTCGCTAAACGCCAAAACACCACCACCGGTCTCGTTGGACACATAAATGCTGGCACCCGCGCCTGAACTTGCGGCACTCGGAACCGTAGCGACTGTGTATGATTTGCAGCGTATAGGCCCGTCCACATGTAGCTTTGTTGAGGGCGTAGGTATGCCTATCCCGACATTCCCATTATCCTTATCAATTATTATAGCATCATAAAATGTGGAACCATCAGGACTGACTTTGAAGTGAAAATCGTCATCGCCCGTAAGTCCTATTTCTGCCCGCCCGCCAAATCCATTTTGAAACAGGAATGAGGCAGTATCGGCAGTTGCGTTTTTATTGAGTTTAATTTGAATGCCAGCGCCATTATTGTTAAATAGTGCCGCAGAGCCGTTAAGTGCCAAAACATTGGTCGCGTCCGCAGTTGCGCCACCCACCCCCAACTCCCCAAAGCGTGCATTATCCGTGCCCGTGGCGATATTTCCAACATGATAGGTGTGTTGCCCGTTAATTTTTAAGTCCGTGCCGTTCCATAAAACCACCTTTTCTGTCCCGGAAAAATTAACGCCGAAACTAAGACCGGAAGATGTGTTTTGTATGCGGTCATAGCGGCCATTGGTGCGTAATTGTACTGTGGGTGCGCCTGCCATAGCGGCATTGCGCACAATGTCTATAGTTGGGTTGGATTTCAAAATCTGTAAATTTCCACTGGCGGACTGGGTGGATGCGGATGCTAGGCGGAAAAACCCGGTGCTATCAATTCCGTCAACCGTATCGGCGTCCAAATCCCCTAAAACGGCACCAAGATAGTCTATCCAAGACGTACCGTTGAAAATGTATTGGATGCCTTCATCCACAACATAACTAACCCAGCCCTCCGAAGGCGCAATGATGGCCCAGGCACCGTCTTGATAGGCCGCGATTTTGAAATCCGCCCCTGCCCAATCACCAGTACCACCAGCCGCGACAATATATCTGTCCCCATCAGATGGTGCAGTGGGGGGAGTGGTCAAATCCTTGTCGAATACGGATAACTGCACGACAGCATCCAATATGCGCAGACTTTCGTTTACCGTTACATGTTTTTGGGCTTGCGCCGGGGCTATATAGGGCAGTTTAAGATTTTGGCTGATAAAGGGCGTAGTGTGAGTGGACATGAAAATTCTCTCTGAGGTTAAACTTCAGACAAGAATACTACTGGCCAAGAAAACATGGATTAGGTTTCTGGAAATGCAGAAATGCACTTGATTTATGGCATATAGAGGTAATATAGTGGTATATATTCATACTTTAGGAGATTATCATGGCTATTGTCAAAACAACACTCAGCTTAACCGATCTTGACCGGCGCTGGATGGACGGTATGATTGCCAGCGGTGAATATGTCAGCAATAGCGAATATATCCGCAACCTTATCCGTCGGGACAAAGAAAGCCGCACCGAAACACCAGCTGAAATCGCCTATATTCGCGCCAAACTCATCAAGTCTGAGCAAAGCGGGTTTACGGATTTGGGGCGTGACGAAATTCTTGCAAAATCAAAGGCAGAGTTGCGTAAAAATGGGGTCTTATAAACTTACAAAGGAGGCTGAGGCTGACATAATACGCATTCACCAATGGGGTGTCCGGGTGCACGGCGAAGCCAAAGCGGATGAATATTTTGCGAATTTTTACGCATGCTTTGAGATGCTGGCGCAACAGCCACGACTATTCCCCAAAGCCGAACATGTCCGAACCGGCTATAGAAAATGTGTATGCGGTGTCGACACAATCTATTACCGCATTATTGGCGACACCGTAGAAATTATGAATGTTCTTGGTCAGCAAGATAGGGATGAATGGCTTTAAGCCAAAACCCCCATAGTTTCGCGCACTTCGGCTCTGAGCATATCTATGGGCACCAGGGAGGTCGTGCGCCCGTTTTTAGAGGCTTGCTCGAAATGCCAATATGTCCAGCCATTACAAGCCGGGGCTTTTTGGACGTGGGCACCCATTTTGTGGATGGAACCGCTGGCGTCTGGGACTGCAATACTGCCGTCGGCGCGTACCCTTGCCGTGATGCGACCATTTGGAGAATACAGGGTGTCGCCAGGATTGACCATGCCGCGCTCGACCAAAACCCCAAATGCCACACGGGGCAAGGCCCGCTTGGACGGGGTGACTTTGAGGGCGACACCGCTTCCGGTCTGGATTTTGTCGATGCGGCGCTGGGCGTGGATGATATATTCTTCTTCGCGCTCATAGCCGATGAAATTGCGTCCGAGTTTTTTGGCTACTGCGCCCGTAGTGCCGGAACCAAAAAACGGATCAACCACAATATCGCCGGGATTAGTCGTAGACAACAATACCCGGTGCAACAGGCTTTCGGGTTTTTGGGTCGGGTGGGCTTTCGTGCCGTCGGATTTTTTGATGCGTTCGCGGCCCGTGCATATGGGCAGGGTCCAGTCAGACCGCATCTGAACACCATCGTTCATCATTTTCATGGCGTCATAATTGAACGTAGGTTTGGCGTCTTCGGTCTTGGTGGCCCAGATCAAAGTCTCGTGGGCATTGGTAAAGCGTGTGCCGCGAAAATTTGGCATGGGGTTGGTTTTGCGCCAGATAATATCATTGCGGATCCAAAAACCTTGATCCTGAAGAATGCCGCCAACCCGGAAGATATTGTGATAACTGCCGATGACCCAAATAGCCCCGTCAGGTTTGAGAATACGCCGGGCCGCATTCAGCCAGTCATGGGTGAACAAATCATAGGCGTCCATAGTGTCGAACCTGTCCCATTCCTCGGTGACACCGTTGACCACGGAATTGTCAGGCCGGTTGAGGTTGCCGCCAAGCTGTAGATTATAGGGCGGGTCAGCAAATACCAGATCAACGCTTTGCTCGGGCAGAGCGTTCATGCCCTCAATACTGTCGCCGTGGATTATCTGGTTAAGAGGGAGCTTGTTCATTATTTTTGTTCCTTAGTGTTCGCAGCCACATGCAAACGAATCACCGAAAGCTCAAAGTTAGCGAAAAAGATTCACAAAAGTTTAATGGGGGATAATTGTTTGATGTTTCGCCGTATAATTTGATATTTCATCGTATAGTTATGTTGGTGATATGCTGTGCTATTTCGTGCCTACATGAAAATCAATGTTTAACATAATAACTAAATTAGTTTAGTCATTATAATAAATGACACGGCCTTTGTGGGCGCACGTTTTGCTCCGGCGATATGGTTTACTCTAACGCACGGCTTTGTTTTGATATTGTACAAATAGGTATTGTGCCCTATGTCTGTACTTTCAATTTACGGACACTGTTATGCACCAAAATAGTTCAAAGTATTTCCTCGCGAACAAGCAGGCTATATTCGCAGGGTTATTGACCTGTTTTGCTATCATATTGGGCATAGGTGTTGACGCATTCGCCCACGGCGTCACCGAAGGCGACAAGGGTTATATTGCCGAAACCTCCGGTGTGCAGATACTGCCTTTCTTGTATCTGGGAGCCAAGCACATGATGACCGGCTATGATCATTTGCTGTTTTTGTTTGGGGTTGTGTTCTTTTTATACAAGCTCAAAGATGTCAGCATCTATGTCACTTTGTTTGCCGTTGGGCATATCGTCACCTTGCTTGGCGGAGTGTTGTTCGAGATTAAGTTTAATCCTTATATTATCGACGCTATTATAGGGTTTTCGGTGGTTTATAAAGCGCTTGATAATATGGGGGCCTATCAGCGCTGGTTCGGGTTTCAGCCCAACACCAAAGCGGCCACCTTTATCTTCGGGTTGTTTCACGGCTTTGGCCTGGCCACCAAAATTTTGGACTATGAAATTTCAAAAGACGGTCTTCTAGCCAATTTGATTGCCTTTAATGTCGGGGTTGAGCTGGGCCAGATTTTGGCTTTGGTCGTAATTTTGATTGCCATGAATACCTGGCGGCGCACGGACAGTTTTATGCGCCGGGCCTATAGCGTCAATACGGTATTGATGATGGCCGGGTTTTTGCTCATGGGCTACCAGCTCACCGGCCTATTTTATCTACCAGCTTAAAAGGAAACACCATGTATAATTCCAACCCACCTTCAAAATCCGACCTGCCTTCGACTGCCAAGCTGGTCAAATCGACTATTATAGCCGCACTTGCCGCTGGAGTACTGTTGGTGACCGTAGTGATGCCCGCTGAATACGGCATTGACCCGACGGGTATTGGCAAGATCACAGGCTTGCAGAAGATGGGGGCCATAAAAACATCCCTTGCCAAAGATGCCGCAGAGGAGAAAGCGAAAGCCCTGGCTGCTGCCACTAATCCTGTCCCGGTTGTCACTGAACCAGTGGCCGAGGAAACTGCTCCGCCGCCCGCCCCTGGCGCCACACAAACAGACGAAACAATCTTCACCCTCGCGCCCGACGCATGGACGGAAATCAAGCTTAAAATGAACAAAGGTGCTAAAGCGGATTATGTTTGGTTCACGGACGGTGGGCGAGCAAATTTCGATACCCACGCAGATTCCAAAATACTGGAGATAGACTATCACAACTACGCCAAAGGCTCCAAAGAACGCGACGAAGGTGTACTCGAAGCCGCGTTCGATGGTGGGCATGGTTGGTTTTGGCGCAATAGATCTGGCAAAACAATGACCATAACCCTGCAAACCAACGGCGCATATTCGGACATAGTGGTGATGGATTAGGCTGCTTAGATGAACAATATAAATCAGCGTATTCGTGATATGGTCATGTTGGCTGTGCTGGTGTTGGCTATGGCTTTGCCAGGGTTGGCGAGCTTGCCGGTTATCGACCGCGACGAAGCCCGCTACGCCCAGGCTACAGTACAGATGCTGGAAACTGGCGATTATATCAATATCCGCTTCCAGGACCGGGCGCGCAACAAAAAGCCTGCCGGGGCTTATTGGGCCCAAGTTGTGAGCGTCAAATTATTCTCCGATGTTGAAAAACGCCAGATTTGGGCTCACCGCATTCCGTCGGTTCTTGCTGCTATTTTAGCTATTTTAGCCACATACTGGGCCGGTCGGGGGCTATTGGGGCGGGAGGCATCTTTGTACGGCTCGGCACTGCTGGCGGTCAGTTTCATATTTGTCTTTGAAGCCCATATTGCCAAAACCGATGCGCTGTTGCTGGGTTTTTCCGCGTTGGTTTTAAGTGCCTTGGCCGTTTTGCGAAACGGCGGTGGACGAAAAGCCGGGGTCTTGTTTTGGTTTGGCCTTGGCATGGCGGTTATGATCAAAGGCCCGATACTGCCATTTTTGCTTGTCCTGTGTTTTGCCGCACTCTTGATTTGGGAGCGTAAAGCCAACTGGATGAAACCTCTTATGTTTTGGCCAGGACCTTTATTGTTTTTACTAATTATTTTGCCTTGGACTATTTTGATCTGGCGCGAAACTGGCGGTGCGTTTTTCACGGAGGCTATCGGCAATGATTTGACACCAAAATTACAAGGCGTTCAAGAAAACCATCCCGGCCCACCGGGGTATTATGCGGGCACAATCTGGTTGGCCTTTTGGCCCGCTTGTCTGTTTTTATTGCCCGGCCTGGTATTTGCATTTCGCGCCGCGAAAAACAAAGTCGGGTTCGACGCGCCTGTCGCCAAAGCCACACGGCTATTGTTGTGTTGGGCCGTACCGTTTTTCCTGGTGTTGGAGTTCGTGCCGACCAAACTGCCGCACTATACGTTGATCGCGTTTCCCGCCTTTGCCCTCTTGTCGGGTGCGGCAGTCGCGACCATGATCAAAGTCAATGAATTTGTCTTTACCCGGCGCTTGGGTGCCGTCATATTCGCCGTCATTAGCATCGCCCTTGCCGCTGTTTTGTTGATTGCCGAATCCTATTTTGGCAATTTTCCTACGTGGAGTTTCCTGGTCTTATATTCCGGTATCTTGCTGAGCTTGTTTGCAAGTTGGAGCCTGTGGAAAGGCAGAGCATTACATGCCTTTGTGGGCGCTATTACCACGGCGGCCCTGCTGAATTTTTTCACCTATCAATTTACACTCCCGTCCCTCAAAACATTACAAATCAGTGCCCAGGCAAAAGAGGCATTTGCGGAGATGAATATCCCCACGCCCATATCAAATATGACCGTGTTGTCGACACAATTCACCGAACCCAGCCTGGTCTACCGTCTGGGTACGGGGATATTATTAGGCAAGGCCGACGAAAGACTTGCCGCCTTGGACCTGCGCGCTGGTGATATAGTGCTTCTGGACAGGAACCGTAAAGAAACCGAAGACTACGAAATGAAATTAGCGGAAAAATTAGCTCAGGCAGAAATTTGCCTAACCAATTTACAAACCATAAAAGGGTTTAACTATGCTAAAGGCGACGCCGTGAAGCTGGAAATTTTACGTGCGGAACAGTGTTCGGCGCAACCAGATACGCAAGCTCTTACGACTGTGCCTACTACACCCAAGGCTTTCGAACCGACAACCACCAAGCCCGACCCATTATCGCCAGAGCCATAAAAGGAGCGGCCAAAATCAACAAGCATTTGGCCCATATCTTTGAGGAATAGCGCCAAAAATATCGTAAAAACCCGATCAGCTTATTGCCCTCGACACCCAACAAGCGGGCCTTGGAGGTGGAGCCGTAATGTATGACTTTGGCATTTGGGACAAAATACACATCCCCACCCATTTGCTCCGCACGCCTGCAAATATCAATATCTTCCACATGCAAAAAATAGTACTCGTCAAATCCGCCGAGTAGCTCGAAGCTTTCCCTGTCGGTCATCATACACGCACCACTGACAATTGGCATCGCAGTTGGTCTGTCTGGTAAATCCTGGGTTTCCAAATGCATGGATTGTAAATTTGGCAATCTGTGCAGTGGTGTAAAACTGATCAACGCACTGATGGGTGTGAGTGCTTCTCGACGAGATCCGCGTTGCTCAACCCCGTGTTCGGTTTGTAAATTCCCGCCCGTAATCCAAGGCTTTGTAAGTCGTTCTCCGCAATCCGCCATAGCCATTGCAGCACCATTTTCAATGACTGCGTCTGGATTTAAGAATAAAAGATAATCACCCTTGGTGATTTTGGCCCCGTAATTACAACCTCTGCCAAACCCGATATTACCATGTCCTTGCACAATCCGCACACGGCGTTGCTTGTTAGCCAAGGCCCATAACCTCCCCCGTGCAGAGGCAGTGTTACCATTATCTACTATAATCAGTTCAAAAATATCCTGGTCAGCCAAAACGGCTGCAACGGCTTCCATAAGGGAAGCCCCCGTAAAATAGGATACCATAATAATGCTGATACGTTTCTTTATGAAATGCACCGGTAGCGGAACCACATTCGTTGTCATATTGACCTTATCTCTCCGACCCCCGAACACGTATTAAGCCTAGTTTCTCAAAAAAGTAAAGTGTAAAATATCACGCTTTTACAAAACCAATTATCGCACCCGAAAAGATAATCACTGCCCACCACCAGTCTTGCCATACTCCGTAGGAGAACCCTGCGATGATAATAGCAGAAGCGGTTAACCCGGCCAACGCCACCAATTGGACTTCGGTGAGGACATCTTGCTGCGTTAATTTCCGGGCGGCGTAGAATAAAGCTAGACATACTAATACTGCGCCGATCAAACCAAGTTCGCCCCAAATATGTAGTCCAGCATTATGAGGGTGTAACGACACCAGCGCCCGGCCCTCAAATCCGCGAATGGTGTGGGTGTCGTTAAAGGTACGGACAGCATCGAAACCGTGCCCGAACCACGGTTTTTGCAGTACTTTTTCGTACATATAGCTCCAATTTACCACGCGCTCTTCCCAGGAAAACGGTATCTGTGCGCGAATTTCGGGGCCAGCCTGACTAGCAATATAGCCAAATAAAGGCGCGAAAAATATGCTAATCCCTCCGCCAAAGAAGGCAATGCGAACCATGAGTTTGGGCCAATAGCTTGCCAAAAAAACGAACACCACGGCCAAACCCAGTGCAAGCATGCTGGAGGTCATATTGGCAGCAATTGCCCCCGCTAATATCAAAACAAGCAACCCTCCAGCCGCCAATTTACCACCCGCACCTTTGACCCATAACATCAAGCCGACGGGCGTAAATAACAAGACTAAAACCGAAGTGGCGTGGGTGAGATTTTGTATCATATCTCCCCGCTTGACATTCATACTTTCTTTGGGTGCCAACGGATCAAATAATTTTGTCACCCCATAATCGCTCACAATGTCGCCCAACACGGCCATGGACGATAAAAACGTAACACTAATGAGTAGCCATTGCAGGCTGGAGCCAGAATATTTACTTTGCCCGACCACCAGCACAGCAAAAGCCAGATAGAGAGGGACGCCAATGAACAATTTCGCGGCGTTGTTCAAGACATCACCGGAGTTGTAAGGGGACCATAATGTACTGATCATAGCCCAAAGCAATACTGCCATAATCGCCCAAATCGCGGCAGGTACGGACTTTCGTATATCTCGGGGATGAGGAGGTCGCCAACCGATAAGCCCCAAAACACCACCAAGCGCAAGTATGGCGGCAATACCGAGACCTCCAGCATGGGACATGAGTGGATAGGCCAGAAACACCAACACCAAAATCAGCCAATTCTTTTTCGCCACCCAGTTTCGTTGATGATCAGCTTGCTCAGAACTCTGGTTTTTTTCGATAAATTTGTGTGTCGTTTCCACCCGGATTACCCCTCACCTTGTTCCTCTCCCAAAAGGAGAGGAGACGGTGTCTTTACCGTTGTGAGTGTGAGTAGTTCAGCTGTTTCAGTATGCCTCGAACTTATATTCAAACAAAATAAAATTGTAGCGTGGTCTCCTCTCCTTTTGGGAGAGGAACAAGGTGAGGGGTAACGGGTTAAAGGGAGAAACGACGACCCAAAAAATTTCCAGTTTGCAAATATTCCAGGTATATAAGAGACGGCACCAGTCATCTAAACACGCAAGTCCGGCGGTGTGGCTTCTTTGGTTAGGCTGGCAATGGCGTCCTCCAGCGAGAGAACTTCCTGTTGTCGCTCCCCCAGGAACCGCAAAGCCAATTTGCCCTCTTCGGCTTCCTTGCGGCCGACCACCGCTATGACGGGTGTTTTGCCCAAAGAATGCTCGCGGATTTTGTAGTTGATTTTTTCGTTGCGCAGATCGGTTTCTACGCGCAAGCCCGCAGCCCGCAAAGCTTTTGCAGCCTGTTCGGCGTAGCCATCCGCGTCCGACGTAATGGTCGCGACCACCACTTGCACCGGAGCCAGCCAGAGCGGGAAACGCCCGGCATGTTCCTCGATCAAAATACCAAGGAACCGCTCCATCGAGCCTAAAATAGCCCGGTGCAACATGACCGGGCGTTTTTTGGTGTCGTCCTTTGCGATATAGCTGGCGTCCAGGCGTTCCGGCGTGCCGAAATCCACCTGTAAAGTCCCGCACTGCCAATCGCGGCCAATGGCATCGCGTAGGATAAACTCAAGCTTTGGCCCGTAAAACGCGCCCTCTCCGGGGTTCAGTATCACCTCAAGCCCAGCGGCATTCACCGCGTCCATAAGCGCTTTTTCGGATTTATCCCATGTCTCATCGCTCCCGGTACGCACTTCCGGACGGTCGGAAAACTTCACCACAACATCATCAAAGCCAAAATCAGCATAGACCCCCATCAACAAATCAATAAAGGTTTTTGTCTCGTCAATAACTTGGTCTTCGGTGCAAAATATGTGGGCATCGTCTTGGGTAAAGCCGCGCACCCGCATAATACCGTGCAAAGCACCGCTAGGCTCATTGCGGTGGCAACAGCCAAATTCCGCCATGCGCAAGGGCAAGTCGCGGTATGATTTCTGGCCTTGGTTAAAAATCTGCACATGGGCCGGGCAATTCATCGGCTTTAGGGCATGGATTTCGTCGTGTTCGCCGTGGCTAACCTCGGAGACAAACATATTTTCGCGAAATTTATCCCAATGCCCGGACGCCACCCATAATTTATGGTCGATTAGCATGGGGGTTTTAACCTCCTCATAATCAGCCGCTTGCAGTTTACGGCGAATATAATCTTCCACCTGCCGCCAGATCGTCGCGCCTTTGTCGTGCCAAAACACCATGCCTTGAGCTTCGGGTTGCAGATGAAATAAATCCATCTCCCGGCCAATACGGCGGTGGTCGCGCTTTTCGGCTTCTTCAATACGGTGCAAATGCGCATCCAAATCGTCCTGATTAGCCCAGGCCGTACCGTAAATCCGTTGCAGTTGCGCATTATTACTGTCACCGCGCCAATAGGCCCCGGCGACTTTCATCAATTTGAACGCATTACCGATTTTAATGGTGCTGGGCAGATGTGGCCCCAAACACAAGTCCAGCCACTCGCCCTGTTTATAAATGGTGATGGTCTCGTCTTCGGGCAGATCGGAAATCAGCTCGGCTTTATAGGTTTCGCCCTTGTCGGTGAAATATTTGATCGCATCATCCCGCTGCCAAACCTCGCGCACGAACGGTTTGTTTTGCTGGATGATGAATTTCATCTTTTTCTCAATAGCGGCGAAATCTTCGCTGGAAAACGGCTCGTCGCGAGCAAAGTCGTAATAGAAACCATCCTCGATGGTCGGGCCAATGGTGACTTGCGTACCGGGAAAAAGTTCCTGCACGGCCTCGGCCATAACATGGGCGCAATCATGGCGGATCAGTTCCAACGCTTCTTGCTTGGTGGCAGGATCGGCGGCCGTAATAAGCTCAAGCGATGTATCGCCCTCAAGCGGACGGGTGGCATCCCAAAGCTCGCCGTTAACCCGCGCCGCCAAAACTTTTTTGGCCAGACTTTTGGACAGGGCTTTCGCTACACCCATGGCGGATGTACCGTCTTCAAATTCGCGGGTCGCGCCGTCAGGAAATGTGATTGTCAGCATTTTGCTCTTTCTCTTGTTGTATATTCGTTCGTTCATTCCAGGCCCAATCGCCATAGCGCCAAGGTGCCCAGAATGCTTGTTTATGTATAGTCTCGGGCACCGGGTCAATACCAGATGAACCCCAAGGGTGACAACGCAAAAGCCGCGATAAAGTCAGCCAAAACCCGCGCCACACCCCATGATGCCAAAACGCTGCCATAGAATAATTGGCACAGCCAGGTTCATGGCGGCATCTTATCCCTAATGCGTAAAACACTGGTGAAAGCGTGACCTTGTAAACTTTCAGCAAACCAATAGCCAAATATGTAATCGGGTTTTTCATTTCATTCACCCTGCTTCAAACGTCTCTTTTCAAAACGCTTATGGGGATCGTAAACCACATTGCCGTTCATTATGGTGGCCAGGAGTTTGGTGCGCTTAATACGCGCTGGTGCTATCTTAAAAATGTCCTGGTCAAGCACGACCATATCCGCATATTTACCAACCTCCAGCGAACCTGTTATATCTGACTGCCCCAATAATTTGGCGCTCTCGATAGTCATCAACCGCACGGCGGCTTCCACATTGGGAACGGCTTCGCGGCCACGGCTAACAACCAGCCCGATTTTGGTCATGGGTGATAATTCGTCCGCGTCCCAATCGCTACTGATGGTCATGGGGGCATTTGCGGCTATAAGTGACGCCGACGGAATGAGGTCATTGGCGCGATCTCCAATAATCGTTTTGTAAAATGCTATGGTTTGCGGGTCAAATGTACTGGGTGTCATTTGCACATCAGCGGTCACGCCTAGCGTCGCAAACCTGGCATGGTCAGCGGGTGCGGTCAGGAAAATATGAGTAATCCTATGCCGGTTAGCGCTGACACCATTGGTCTTTTGCGCCGCCTCTATTGCGCCCAACGCAAGACCAACCCCCCGGTCACCTGTGGCATGAAAATGCAAGCTGAACCCGGCGGCGTCTAGACGCCGCGCATAGTCAAACAAATCCGCTTTTGCGAAATACTCAAACCCGCGTTCACTGACACCAGCGACACCAAAACCGCCTATATATGGTTCATAGAGGGCCGCCGTGCCCTGGGACAATATTCCGTCCACATAGATTTTCACCTGATTGAATTTGACCAAATTATCCGGATGCGATCTTTTAAGCGCTATCAAATCGGCAATTTGCTTATCTATATTTCTATCTGGGAATACGTATAGCGCATTGCTCGCCCGCACGGTCAACACGCCTTCTTGCTCCGCTCGTATCCAGGCCAAATGATGACCGCGTGTCCAATACCCGCCCGCATCGCTTACGGAGGTAATGCCGTTAGCTGCAAGGGTTTTGAGCACCGTGCGCAAAGCTTGATAATTCGCCGCCCCGTTTGCAGGCGTTGGCGGCAAAGCAGATGTGCGCAAGACCTGTTGGGCATTTTCGTAAACTATACCTGTAGGCCGCCCAGCGAGATTTCGGTCAATCAAACCCCCAGACGGGTTGCCAGCAAGTGTGTCATAACCCACGGCTTTGAGCGCCAAACTATTGGCCCAAGCCCCATGACCAAGATTGTCGAGAATAAGCGCTGGTTTGTCCGGGAAAAGCATGTCGAGAAAATCTACCGGCATGGAAATTTGCGCAAGCAAATCCGGCATTGATACGCCCGCGCCGATGAACCAACCCGCACCGGATTGTTTCTTCGCACACCCCGTTATCTGCTTCTTGTATTTAGCCTTGCTGGCAAATTCAGATAAAATACAACGTCCTTCATTGATGCCCGCTTCAAGAGCATGGAGGTGGACATCATGGAAGCCTGGCAGCACCACGGCGCCGTCCAAATCGATAATTTTCGCCCCGGTTTTGGCGGCTTTATCCGCGTCCATTTCGCTGCCAAGCCAGAGTATTTTCCCGGCTTTGTCATAGGCAATAGCCTGATAGGTAATAGTTGGGGCAGTCGGGCGGGACGGGTTCATGGTATAAATTTCACCACCCGTAAGAACAGTCGTAAAATTTTCCGGCGCAGGTGAGGCTTCAGCTTTTAGGGGCATGTTATTGGTGCCTGCTCCGGAACACGCGGTAAATAGTATGACAATGAGCGCCGTATAAAACTTCATGATTTTGCGTCCTTCAAAGCCGCCAAGACGGCATCAAATGCCAGCATTGTCGAAGTGTGCCGGGCCGGGTAATTGGCTACATCTTTCAGCAGGGCCAACTTGGCAAACCGTCCTTGTGGTGGCTCGCCGCCCTGTTTGAGCATAGCGTAAAGTCCGTCCCGTGCCGCTTGCAACTCCTCTTTGCTCGCACCCATAACTGCTTGCGCCAAAATAGCCGCACAAGCCTGCCCCAAAGCGCAAGCCTGCAAGCGCACGGCAAAATTCGTGACCATTCCGCCCCGTTCGCAAACATCCACCTCAACCCATGAACCACAAAGTTTGGACACCTTGCGCGCAGTACCGCACGGCTTTCCCAACCTCCCAACATGAGAAATATTCGCTGCCAGCGACAGCACATCCGTATTATAAAGACCATCAATCATGAGAGCTGTTTACGCCCAGTCGGGGCGGAGTGCAAATGCTGTTTGGACATAAGGCGCACACGGTTGACTGAGCCTAAGGTGGGTTGCACCTGGCTTTCTCGCGTGCCATGATGGGCGTTCAAAATTAGAGGATGTTATGCCAGCTAAAACAAAACCCAAAATTAAATATAGTGTCGTGGTTCCGGTGTATAATGAGCAAGAAAATGTCGGGCCGCTAGCCGCAGAGATTGCCAAGGCTATGGACGGGATGCCTTACGAGATGATTTTCATCAATGATGCCAGCACGGACGGGACTTTAGAGGCGCTCGCCGAGCTAAAAGCCACCCACAAAACCTTGCGGATTTTGTCGCACCGGGACAACTCTGGGCAGAGCCGCTCGGTGCGTTCTGGTGTCTTGACGGCGGCGGGTGAAATTGTTGCTACGTTGGACGGGGACGGGCAGAACGACCCGGCGGACATCCCTGGACTCATTGAGATCATGACACGGGAGGATGCTCCGGATAATCTGGCTTTAGTGGGCGGCCGTCGGGCCAAACGCAAGGATACATGGGCCAAACGTGTCGCATCGAAGTTCGGTAATGGGGTGCGAAAATGGCTGCTGAAGGACGAAGCGGATGATACGGGTTGTGGGCTGAAAGTGTTTAAGCGCGAAGCCTTTTTGCACCTGCCATATTTCGATCATATCCACCGCTATATTCCAGCCTTGATGTTGCGCGAAGGCTACGTTATCGAGTTCGCGGATGTGGGCCACCGCAACCGCCAATTCGGGGTTTCGAAATACACCAATTTTGGCCGCCTGATCGTATCAATATCAGACCTGCGCGGCGTTATGTGGCTAAACCGGCGGGCGAGAAACCCTGGCGGCGTTGATGAAGTTTAAAAATTATAGCATTGATTTAACATAATATTATGAAAAAAATAACACGATCATGCCCTGTTTGCACCAGCGATCAAAAAATAGCTTTGCCCAAACTTAGCCATCCCGAATGGAACACGGTGAAGTGCGTAAAATGCCAAATGGTGTATCTGGACGCCGCCCCGGATTATGAAAGTTTGAGCGAAGATTTAGCCTGGACAAAACAGTTCGCGAAAGAGAAGAAACGGCGCAAGGAAAAAGAACCAATTGTCGCCTGGATTGACGCAAAAACCCGTTGGCGTTTGCATATGTTTAGAGATGATGAGTGGGCCTATATCAGCACGCGGGTTAAGGCGGGTAATGTACTGGATATCGGTTGTGGCGGTTTAAACAATATACCGCCGCAATTTACGCCTTTCGGCATTGAAATTGAAAAGCAGGCTGCCGAAATCTCGGATGCGTTGATGCAAGAGCGCGGCGGTTTTGTGGTTCATGCACCGGCCCTTGAGGGGTTGGAAAGCTTTGAAGATGGCTTTTTGGACGGGATTATAATGCGCTCCTATCTTGAGCATGAGGCCAAGCCGAGAGAGGTCATAAAAGCCTGTTACAATAAACTCAAGCCGGGCGGTGCCATTTATATTAAAGTGCCAAATTTTGATACCATCAACCGAGTGGTTCGCGGCATCGATTGGTGCGGTTTCAGGTTTCCTGATCATCTCAATTATTTTGGCATTGCCACCTTAAAAACACTGGCGGACAATGAAAATTATCAATTTGTCCTGAAAAACAAAGTCACCCGCTACACAAATGACAACGTCCACTGTTTTTTCATAAAACAAAGTTGATTTTTGCAATAACCGATAGCGTTATATTTCCTCTCCGGCCTAGCAATCAAGCGCCTCAGCCAACCGCGTAATCTCCTCATCCACATTACCGCCCGATAAAATAACCGCGACATTCGTGCCGGGCTTTAACGCTTTGGGCCGTGACAAAGCGGCGGCCAATGCTATGGCCCCGCCGGGTTCAAGGGTTATGTCCAGGGTTTGTTTCGCCAGCGCCATTGCCAACAAACATTCATCATCAGTTACGGCGAAGACCCCGCGCAAATATTTTTCGTTAATCTGAAAAGTGATTTTGCCAGGGGCGGGGGCCATCAAAGCATCGCACAGGGAGAGAGGCGCGGGGGCATTGGTCTCGCGCTTGCCGGAACGTAGCGAACGGGCATGGTCGTCATAGTCCACGGGTTCACCGCCGTAAACTTTAGTGTTGGGACTAAGTGCATGCGCGGCAAGATTGGTGCCTGCGCATAGACCGCCGCCGCCTATGGGCGTTATCAAGGCATCAAGTTTAATGCCTTGCCGGGCGCACTGTTCTATGATTTCCACGGCGCATGTCCCTTGCCCGGCTATGATATATTTTTCATCAAATGGTGGCACCAATATCCGGTTTTCGGTCTGTGCAATTTGCTCTGCTAGCTTTACGCGGTCAGTGGTCGCCGGGTCATATTCAACGATTTTCGCGCCGTGGGAAAGTGTGCCGCGTTTCTTGTTGAGGGGGGCCGTGTTGGGCATGATAATCACCACTGATATGCCCAACTCCTTGGCAGCAAGGGCAACACCTTGAGCGTGATTGCCGGATGAATAGGCGACCACCCCGGCTTTACGTTCGGCAGCATTCAATAAGGACAGGCGCGAGTATGCGCCCCGATATTTAAACGCGCCGCTTTTTTGTTGGGTTTCGTCTTTCAAAAACAAATTCAATCCGCTGATTTTATCAAGCAAACCGTGGCGGACAAGCGGAGTGACCCGGGCATGACCTTTAAGCCGCCGCGCCGCCGCAACGACATCCGTATAGGTTGGAACTTTTAAAGCCATATTATAAACCCATAATAATAGCCAAAGCTGATTGACCTCATCAGCCAGAGCGTTAAAACTATATGCAACAATAAGCATAAAAACGGGAGACATATATGCAAGGCCTAATGATGCACCAACAGCTGATGATCAGCGATTTAATCGAACATGCTTCACTTAATCACGCGACCCAGGAAATTGTTTCTCGCGAAAGCGATGGGAGTGATCACCGCTATACTTGGGCAGAGTGCGCCCGGCGTTCCAAGAAACTGGCCAATGCGCTTTTGGCGGCTGGCGTCAAACCGGGCGACCGGGTGGCGACCATTGCATGGAACAATTACCGTCATATTGAGATTTACTACGCCGTTGCCGGCATTGGCGCGATTGTCCACACCATCAATCCAAGGCTCGATCCCAAACAGATCGCTTGGATGATTGGCCATGCGGAGGACAGTTATATGTTTTTCGACACTACGTTCGCGCCGATAGTTCACGGCATTGGTGGGTTCTGCCCCAGCGTTAAAGGTTGGATTGCCATGTGCGACGGCGACAGTGTCCCGACAGGTGCGACGGACGTTATGTGCTATGAGGACTTTATCAAAGACGCGGAGGACACAATAGAATGGCCGCGCTTTGACGAAAACACGGCTTGTTCTTTGTGTTACACATCCGGCACGACCGGGGATCCCAAGGGTGTTCTATATTCTCACCGTTCTACCATTCTCCATGCCTGGGCGTCTTGTGCCAAGGATGTAGTCGGCGTCTCGGCAACGGATAGCGTTTTGGCGGTTGTACCCATGTTCCACATTAGTGCCTGGGGGCTGGTGTATTCCTGCGCCATGATGGGCAGTAAAATGGTCATGCCGGGGCCAGGCCTCGACGGGGCCAGCCTGGTGGATATGATCCGCCAGGAAGAAGTCACATATATGCTCGGCGTGCCGACCATATGGATGGGTATTTTGGGCCAGTTGCGCTCTGAAGGCGGCGATATGATGGGCAAATTACCGTCCGTTAAAGCCGCGCTCGTTGGTGGGTCTGCTCTGCCTGAGGTATTGCTGCGGGCCTATGAGGACGAACTTGGTATTCCCATGCAACAAGGTTGGGGCATGACAGAAACTTCGCCGCTCGGCGTGACCAATTCACCTCTGCCGGGCCATGATAAACTATCGAGAGATGAGGAAGTTGCGGTCAAGTTATTAGCCGGACGGGCCATATTTGGCATTGAAATGCGTATCGTTGACGACGAAGGCAAACTTTTGCCTCGCGACGGCAAAGCCACCGGGCATTTACATGTGCGCGGGCCGTGGGTTGCCAATCAATATTTCAAAAAAGAAGACCGCAATGATTTTACCGATGATGGCTGGTTTGAAACTGGTGATGTTGCGGCGCTGCACCCTAGCGGACATCTGGAAATTACTGACCGCTCCAAAGATGTCATTAAATCTGGCGGCGAGTGGATTTCCTCTATCGAGGTCGAAAACGCCGCTATGGATCATCCCGGTGTCGCTATGGCCGCCTGTATCGGTGCGCACCACGAAAAATGGCAAGAGCGGCCAATCCTGATCGTCCAACCCGTGCCCGGCGCAAGTCCCGACAAGGACGAGATCAAAAAATGTATCACCGCCAAATGCGCCAAATGGTGGCTCCCAGACGAAATTTTCTTCAAGGACGAATTGCCGATCGGAGCAACAGGGAAAGTGTTGAAAAAAGACCTGAAAGAAGAATACAAGGATTTTTCGCTGACGGCTTAGGGGGTGTGGAGATGTTGAAAATTGAATTGGATATGGGTAAGATTGCCGATATCGTAGAGTGTTTGGCGAAATCCGAGGAATATGCAGATTGGGATTTAGCACGAAGTATCTTTAAGTTAAGTCAATCCTTTAAGAAGGCGGCAGGTAAATTTAATAAGCGCCAACTACTTGTTGACGGAAAACGAGGCACGATTCAGAAAAATGTACTTACACTTCCCCGCTCAAAGGTGCCTGCGGCAATTCTAAAGGGTATTCATCTGCCTGTGAAACCATTGCTGTCTAATGTTGAATGTAGACCAGGCGGAAGCCCGATGAATTTTTTGGATGGTGAAACCTATTTGACGCAATTAGATGATGGCCCTCCTGCTGAAAGATCATACAGAACATTGACATCGCTGGTGATATATTTTGCGTCATTGAATAGAATGAAAATAATCTGGATTGGCCCTGAAAAAGACTGTGCAGATGTTACTAAACAAATCACGGAGCAATGCCAAACAATAGCCGGTTTGGAAAATATTGACCAAAATTATGCAAGTGTGTTGGGTATTGCCTGCAAGACTTCAACAATTCTCATGTAAATATGTATAGAAAAGCTTGACAATTCTTGTAAGGTGTTGTTTAATTAGTCAACAGCAATGACAGGATATACAATGCCAAAGGAAAAAACGTTTTCTGCTAACAAAGGTCTGGGGCACTCGGTTGGCGAACTCATGCCTGCTGTTGCGGCACAAAAAAAAACCGGCAAAGCAGCAGCGCCTTTAAAAGGAACCGCGTATCCCCTTGCCGGAACGTTTATCTCGAAGGACAAACTCCTAAAAAAACCAAAACGGCCACAAAAGCCGAACATTCCAACCCAGAAAGAGGCAAGTGACCCGTTTGAAAAACGTATGTTAGCAACCATGCGGCGCTTGGAGAAAAAACTTGCCCAAGCAGAAGGGAAATCAGCGACTGGTGGATTATCTGATGCTGGCGTTGAGGCGCGGCGTCAAGCCGCGAGGGTGGTGGCCCGTATTGAGGTGTCGGATGCGGTTACGGCGGCGCTGAATAATTATGGCGGGAGTTTACGAGAGTTGCACAGAACGAGTGGGATTGACCCAGCGTTTGTCTCACGACTTGCAAATGGTGAACACAATAAACAGGGTGCCACTGTGGCTTCGTTAGCGAGAATTGCTGATGCTCTTGGCATGACGCTTACAATTACTATCCAATAGAACCGTGACTAACCTTACTTGGTATTCTGGGCTGTCATTTGTAGCAGATGGGTTATTGGCAATCACAATCTTGTATGTGACTTCGCTCATAATAAAGGCGTGGCAGGTAGAACGCAAAAACGGAGATCCAGAGGACAAACGTCTGGCGAAAGCTTATGCAGGCGTACTTAGAAAACTGGCGAGTTCGCCAAGAATATGGGTGCCCGGATCTATTTTTTTGGGAACACTCATCAAGATTGTTCTTAGTGTCTGGAACACATTTTTTAATTTAGCTCCCGCCCTATAATATTAATCAGAATACAAGGACTTTTCTTTGACGGGGTAGGGGCTGTGGAAGTTTCTTAACTCCTTGAAACCCTACTGCGAAAAATCACACAGGCGGTCAGTTAGGGGAGGGAGGCTGACCGCCTGTGATTTAGCCCCCGCCTTAAGCGGTGGCATGTGTGCTAAACGGTTTTTGCAGAACCTTTAGCAGTGAGTGTGTTGATTAAGGTTTCGACTTTATCGGTTAGTTCGCTCACACCAAACTCTACTTTATCTGATGTCAGTGTGCCGTAGACTTTACCCGTATATGTATCCACCAGCATGGCCTTAGTTGATGCACGGGGCGAGACCATATCGCCGTTTATAATAAACCCGGTATTGATCAGAGCTTTGCCGGCGAAACTGCCCCATTGGGCGTCCTGTCCCATGCCGTAAATCAGCACATAATCCATGCGCAAATCCGATGCCGTCAAGCGGATCTCGTCCAGCTTGTTATCGCTGTCGCGCCCACCCATCATGGGGACTTCGGGGATATTGCGAATGAGAGCAGCCGGGCTAACCGGTGCGAATGTGGCGCTTGAGCGCAGGTCGAGGTTCGCCCAGTCGCGCAGTTCGTTCATAGGGGCGTAAATCAGGCGGCCTTTGTCAAGCCGCGCAATGCCGATGGTCGCACCGGGTTTAAGGGTAGGCGTGCTTAATTTGTCCGCAAAAGGTTTGGTCAATGCCGCTTCTTTAATTGGTGCTTGAACCGTTTCAACGGTTTTGTACTCATTCATATGTGGGCTAAAGGCATTGGTTTTTGCCGCGAATACGACGGCGGTCAGTGCGGTTGCGATTAAAAGTTTCATCATGGGTTTCCCTCCAGTTAGGTGTTGCTGATGATTATGGTATGGAGGGGCAATGGGGCGCGAATTTGCTATGACTGTGCTGATTTCATGACGTTTTCGCCCAATTAAGGCAGGCATGTGCGCGAATGGGGCGAAAACCTGAAATAAGGCAAAAAATATGGCCCATCACGCAGATGGGCCATAGAGTGCGGTTGCAAAAAAACTATAGTGTTTTCGCGTTTGATTGTGCTCATCCAACTTCACTCCAAAATCCGCTCATTCCCGCGAAAGCGGGAATCCAGTTAAACAAACATGTGCGAGCCTTGCTCGCTCTTTATTCGCTGGATACCCAGTCAAGCTGGGTATGAACGGCGGGTGGGGATTTTGAATTTTTTCACAATCCCTAGCCTTGCTGCTTATGTTGCAGCACCCACAAATCTTTCATCATGGTTTCCACCTCGCCTGTCAGGTTTTCTACCGCCTGGAGATAATTGTTTGACTTGGCTTTGCGCTTGGCCTTGCCGGAACCCAGAGCCGTGCGGGTGTTTTTGTCCGTGGCAAAGGCGGTGGCTGTGCCGTAGGGATAACCGCTCCTCACATCAATCAATATGGCGCTGGCCGTGCTGTTGATTTTGACACTGCGCGAGGGAATGACATACAGGCCGAGAATGGTAAGATTTGCCAATGACAGGGCGTTGCTTTCCTGGGAGCTGTTTTGAGTGACTTCATAGGCGAGTACATAGTCCAGATGTTGGCGGGCCGAGGCGCGGCGAATGTCTGCGATTACATTATGTGTACCTCTACGCCCTTTTTTCGCTTCGGGCCTTACCATTGCCGCGATAAACGGGCTTACGGGGACAAATTCTCCATAAGGCGCGCCCAGGGTTTCGGCTAAATCACCCCAGGCCTGGATTTCATCTATGGGACTGTTGGTGAGCTGACCTCTTTCAATGCGAGCCAGGCCTATGCGGGCCGGAAACCGCAAGTCCGGTTCGACGGCAGCGATGTCGCGTATTTGTTGATCAACTGTGCCGGATGTAGTCGTTAGATTGGCAGTCATGGACGGTGTATAGCGAGATAAATAATCCGAACCGGACGTCATTTGTGTCGTAGTCGCGCAAGATGCCAGCGCGATGGTCAAGATTGTAAGTGAGATGGTTTTGGTCAATTTATGCATAAATTCCTCCTGATGTGAGAGGCGGCTTTGGCGTTAAATTACGGCGGTAAGGGGGCGAGATATAGTTGATTTTGGGGCGTGGTTATGACCTAGTGATACTCGCTTGCTCACAATCAAGTGACTTTTTGTTAGCTAAATGTCACACTTTGTGCATAAACTCTGTGTTATCAAATTGACGCGGCGCAAATGTGTCCGTTAAACAAATTAAATGTGTATTATATAGGAGTCACATTATGTCTGCCCCCAAAAATTTTGCTAAAGCTATCAGTGTTGGTGCTTTGTTGGCCGCGTCCGTAGGTGTTGCTGCAATTGCCAAACCCAATTCCCAAATCAGCCTTGATGCTTCAGCATCTTCTGAAGTGCAACAAGCCTTCGATAGCTGGATGGGCGGTGCGCGTCTTAAAGGTAAATCCAGCAAAGAGAAATGCTACGGCGTTGCGCTTACCGGCGGAAATGACTGCAAGGCTGGTGCTGGCACGTCCTGCCAAGGAACGTCTACATCCAATTTTCAAGCTAATGCCTGGACTTATGTTCCAACAGGTAGCTGCGCTTTGATCAAGACGCCACAAGGTAGTGGATCTTTAACAATCGTATCCATGGATAAGATGGACAAGATGGATAAGATGGACAAAATGGATAAGAAGAAGAAAAGAAGTAGCGGTTCTTAATCCATTTTCTCGAATTTACTGATTTGAGATGAGGCAGGAAAGACCATGAAGAATCCAGGCTCTTTCCTGCCGTCTATTGCCGGAATTGCTTTGAAACCTGAGTTTTATGCTGAGGCTTTGGAGCGTTCCGGTTCAAGTATTTGGTATGAAGTCCATCCGGAAAACTATATGGTGGACGGCGGCCCAAGACTGGCTTGGTTGTCGGCCTTTGCAGAAAAACATGTGTTGAGTTTTCACGGAGTCGGGGCGTCACTCGGCGGGCTTGACCCTTTTGATAAAACCCATCTTACGGCTTTGAAAAACCTGATTGCGCACTTCAACCCTGCGCAAGTGTCTGAACATGCCACCTGGTCAAGTTTTGACGGGCGCTATTTTGCTGACCTGTTACCTCTGCCGCGCACGAAAGCCGCGCAAGATCATATGGTTGCGCGAATCGATGAATTTCAAACCGCGATCGGGCGGCGTATTTTGATCGAAAACCCGACCAATTATATGCGGGTTGCCTCGGATATGGACGAGCCGGAATTCCTGGTAGAAATTGCCAAACGGGCCGGGTGTGGGTTGTTGTTGGATGTCAATAATGTCTATATTAGTTCAGTCAATGTCGGCATAGATGCGGCGCAATATATTCAGGCTTTACCGACGGAAATTATTGGCGAAATCCACATTGCCGGATTTGACGAGGACAAAAATCACGGTGCAGCTTTGCTCATTGATACCCATAGCGCACCCGTGTCCGAACAGGTTTGGGACTTGCTGGATGTAGCGCTGGCGCACACAGGGCCAGTCCCCGTATTGCTGGAACGAGACGGTAATATTCCGGCGCTTTCGGAGCTACTAACAGAGCAAGCCCGCGCCCAATCCGCCCTGGATAGGATTACCATAGGTGAGGGGGCGTAATGAGAGACTATATGCAGGCTATGGTACAGGTTTTAGACGGCAGAGATGCAGGAGAATTGCGCGGTACGGCGCTTAAATATATAGACCCGGAATTTGCCCGCGTGTACCGTAATAATTCCGTATCGGCATTTGTGGATGTTCTGCGGGCGAATTATAAAACCGTTCACACGCTGGTCGGGGAGGACTATTTTTCTGCCTTGGCTTTGGCCTATTTGGAAAAATATCCGGCACATCAGCGAACTCTTGTTGGCTATGGTCAGGGTTTTTCCAAGATCATTGAAGCACATGTAAAGGCCCATAACCTGGGCTATCTGTCAAGTTTTGCCAAACTTGACCGCGCCTGGACATTGGCCCATACGGCGGCGGATATGCGGTCGCTTTCAATGGAAACCTTGCAAGATTATGCGGCGGCAGGCGGGGATTTGGAAAGTTATAAGCTGGCTCTTAAACCGGATGTAAATTTGGTGCGCAATACTTGGCCAGTCCTTGCTATGTGGTCGGATTTGAGAGATGATACAGAATTACGCGGTTCCGTAGAGCTGAACGCCAAAACCGAACATGTGCTGGTTTGGCGGCGCGATTTAGAGGTGATTTATAAGGCTTTGACGGCAGGGGAGTTTGCGTTTTTAGCGGCGTTACAAAGCGGAGCCACATTAGGGCTGGCGACAGTGGAATGCTTGGGCATTGCGCCAGAAACTGATATGGGGTCGCTTTTGGGCGGTATGACGGCCGCTGGGATATTTACAGAAAAAAATGGAGGCGCAGATGCGTAAATTATTATTGAAGCTATCAAATATTCTAACATTTTGGCACCCATATGCGGATAAATTACAAAGCCTGGCTTTGTTATTTGCCCGCATTGCGGTCGGTCGGGTGTTTTTAAAATCCGGTTTGGCCAAGTGGGATGGGTTCTTTAAATTCAATCCCGGCACCTATGATTTGTTTGAATACGAGTTTTTCTGCCCCGACGAAATCCGCAAAGGGGCGCTGTATTTATGTGATAAAGCCGAAGGCGACTACACCAATGAAACCATGCGGTTTGTCATTGACCGTTTTGCCAATCTGGCGGGGGTGATGGAGGTGTTGCTCGGGGTAGCAATCATTGCCGGTCTGTATTCGCGTCTGGCCGCACTTGGTCTTTTGGCCATGACATTCTTCATCCAGCTTTTCGTCTATCCAGACATAGCCAGTTGGTGGGGCAGTCATGCCTGGTGGGCGGCGGCTTTGCTGATAGTCTTGGCAATGGGGCCGGGTAAAATATCCCTGGACAAGCTTTTCAAGCTGGACGCAAAATAAAATTGCCGCCATAATGAGGTATGAAACGCAAGGATATACTCTCGCCTAATACGCCTAGACAAGGCGGCCTTATAGGGCGGGCTATTGGTGGCGCGGTCTTGCGGCTGTTGGGGTGGAAGCTTGTTGGTCAACTGCCTGACGAGAAAAAACTTCTGATTATTGTTGCACCCCATACATCCAACTGGGACTATATCATTGCTATGGCCGCCAAGTTTTATTTGGGCTCACAAGTGCGCTACCTCATGAAAAGTGAAATCAATATTTGGCCGTTTCGTAGTATTTTAAAATGGAGCGGTGGTGTTCCGGTTTACCGCTTTGAGAAAACCGACATATTGGCACAAACCATAGATTGGCTAGACGACGAAGACAATGTCTGGCTCGGCATGTCGCCGGAAGGCACACGCTCTAAAATTGACAAATGGAAAACTGGGTTTCTGCGCATCGCTCACGGTGCAAAAATCCCGATTTTCATTGTCGCGATTGACGGTAAAAACAAATGCATAGTTTTCGACAAGCTGGTGGACCCAGCAGATTTAAAGGGTGATTTGGACGCACAAGCTAAAATTTTGCAGGATTATTATGGGGCGAGATATGTCGGGATAAGGCCGGAAAATTAGTAAGTTTTTGTTAACGCAATAACTCTCGACTTACCTGACGTGTTCGCTTAGTGTTCTTTTATGAGCACGAAGATTCGTATATTGGGGATTGACCCTTCTTTGGTGAAATGTGGCTGGGGGGTGATTGAGGCTCATGGTCTCAAGATCACCCATATCGGCCACGGGGTCATCAAACCTGCCGTCAATCAAGATATGGCTTTGCGTTTAAATGGTTTGTTCGAGGCCATTACGGATTTGATCAAAATCCACCAGCCCGACGAAGCGGCGGTTGAGGAAGTGTTTATGAACAATAATCCGGCCTCTGCCATGAAACTCGGCCATGCCCGTGCAATTTGCCTGTTGGCACCTGCACAAGCAGGGCTATATGTGGGGGAATACTCGGCTAAGAAGGTCAAGAAATCCGTGGTCGGAACTGGGCAGGCCGACAAGGCCCAGGTCGCCGCTATGATGAATGTGCTACTTCCGGGACAAAAATTAAAAGCAGGCGACGCGGCTGATGCTTTGGCCATAGCGATTTGTCATGCGCATAGGGCGAGTGCGGCGGGGGCTTTGAGCAGGAGGTTTGGGTGATGTGTAAACGAAATTTTGTAGGGTGGATTAGCTTCTTTAGCGTAATCCACCGTGCGGTGGTTGCCAATGGTGGATTACGGCTAAGAAGCCTAATCCACCCTACAGGTTTGAGGTGTGCGTCATGATTGGCATGTTGACAGGCTCAGTGATCGTCATCGGTACGGACGAGGCCATACTTGATGTGAACGGGGTTGGGTATTTGGTTAAGTGCTCGGGGCGGACTTTGTCAACGCTTACGGCAGGTGAAAGCGCCACACTACACATTGAAACCCATGTGCGCGAACAGGCCATTACCCTGTTCGGTTTTGCCGACGAGGAGACGCGGGCCTGGTTCGTCAAATTACAATCCGTGCAAAAGGTCGGGCCGAAAGCAGCTCTTTCTATTTTGGATGTGTTAAGTCCGGCGGAAATACTTTCGGCGGCTTCACTAGAGGATAAAACCGCATTTAGCCGTGCCAACGGGGTCGGGCCGAGTTTGGCGTCTCGCATTGTGGTGGAGTTGTCCGGGAAATCGCCGCCTCTGGGGCGCGGGTTTAGCGCAAGCTTGCCAGGTAGCAGTGCTGCGACCGCACCGTCCGCAGATATGGTGTTGCAAAAAGATGCGGCTTCGGCTTTGGTAAATCTCGGTATTGATCCGGCACAGGCAATGCGGGCCGTTGCCGGTGCGCTACAAGCAGACGAGGGGCTGGATTTAAATGCGCTGGTCAAAGCGGCGCTAAAGGAGTTGTCAGGGTGATTGTGATAAGAACTGTAGGGTGGATTAGCTTCTTTAGCGTAATCCACCATTGGCGATCACCGCAAGGTGGATTACGGCTAAGAAGCCTAATCCACCCTACAGGGCTACGATCTTGGGCGCACCAACATGACCGATGAACGCATCATAGACGGTTCCCCGCAAACCGGAGACCGCAATGACAAGGCTCTTCGTCCGCTGGCCTTTACGGATTTTGTCGGGCAAAAGTCCGCCATTTCCAATCTCAAAGTATTTGTGGAAGCGGCGTCGAGGCGCGGCGAGGCTATGGATCATGTGCTTTTGTCCGGGCCGCCGGGGCTGGGCAAAACTACTTTAGCGCAGATCATCGCCCGCGAACTCGGGGTAAATTTTCGCGCAACGTCTGGCCCGGTGATTTCCAAGGCCGGAGATTTGGCGGCGCTCTTGACCAATTTGGAACCACGAGATGTGTTGTTTATTGACGAAATTCACAGGCTTAACCCAACGGTTGAGGAAATCCTGTACCCGGCAATGGAGGACTATGAGCTTGATCTAATCATCGGGGAGGGGCCAGCGGCGCGTTCCATAAAGATTGATTTGTCGCCGTTTACGCTGATTGGTGCGACCACACGGGCCGGGCTATTGGCGACACCTCTACGTGATAGATTTGGTATTCCGGTGCGCCTTGAATTTTACGACGAGGTCGAGTTGACCAAAATCGTGGTGCGCGGCGCAGGGATGTTGGGCCTTGATGTCAGTGCGGACGGTGCGCGGGAAATCGCCAGGCGAGCGCGAGGTACGCCGCGTGTGGCCGGGCGTTTGCTGCGCCGGGTACGGGATTTGGCCGAACATGCGGGCGCGACATTGATAGATGCCAAGGTCGCGGACGCGGCTCTGATCAGGCTCGGGGTTGATGATATTGGGCTGGACACCCAGGATATGCGCTATCTCTCGGTCTTGTGCGAAATGTTTGGCGGTGGCCCCGTGGGTGCGGATACAATAGCGGCGGCCATGTCCGAGGCCCGCGATGCACTGGAAGATGTGATCGAGCCATATTTGATCCAGAAAGGGTTTTTGCAGCGCACTCCCAGAGGCCGTGTCGCCACCCCTCATGCATTTGCGCATTTGGGGTTGGCGGCCCCGCTAAAATTGGAGCAACCAACATTGTTTACGGGGTCAGACGATGGATAAAAACCAGTCAAACCCACTTCAGCCAGGCCAAAACCTGCCGACAATGGGGTATTTTGAGGGGCGCAAACATTATTATCCAATTCGTGTGTTTTATGAGGACACGGATTTCACCGGGGTGGTGTTTTATGCCAATTATCTACGGTTTTTTGAGCGGGCCAGGTCTTCGTTTTTCCGTCTGGCCGGGGTCAGTCATGCTGAACTTTTGGAGCGTGATGTGCCGCTCGGCTTTGCTATTCGCAAAATCGAACTGGAATATAAACGCCCGGCGCGAATTGATGATGCGCTTTTGGTCATGACTTCTTATGACCGATTTAAGGGTGCGCGGCTCTGGGTGAGCCAGGAAGTTTGGCGCGGTGATGAATTATTGACCACGGCTTATTCGGAAGCTGCCTGTATTGATATGAATGGCCGCCCGCGCCGTCCAACCCCAAAAATGATCGAGAAACTCAAGCCGTATTTTTTGCCGGATTGATTATCCTGTCACACTTTTAGCAGCATTCAACTCACAAATATCTGTGATTTCCTTATTGTTGCTGTCCACATAGATGATGTGTGCAGGGGTGATGATTTTCGTCCAGGGTTCTTTGCGCTCAATGGGCGGGATTTCAATGGTTACCCACTTTTTCGTCTCTGGATCATAATATTGCTCATCTTCGTTTTCGATGGAGACAATTGAAAACCCGGATTTTGTCACGGCTGGAACTTCCACTTTTGTTAATGTGCTCATCCGTATGCAGGTTTCTACGATCGGCGGCGCTGTAACCACGACCGGAGCTTCTGGTTGCACAGTTACGCAGGCGCTTAATGTTGTGCCAAGCACCATGATGAAAGAAGTTGTTTTGAAAATACGTGTCATTATTGGCTCCATTTGCCCAGCAAGTATGTGTAGCATATGGCGAAACTATGGCGGGGTGTGTGCGAAATCAAGGGAATAACTATTACATTTGAATAAGCCTGGCATTTTTCCTATGCTGGAAACCGTGATTCCATTGCTTTAAGGATAGGTGAAGTATTACGGTCTGTTAATTAGTAATTCACCCGCATTTGGCTTTATGACATACACACATATGTGTTGGCCACTAAAGGAGACGATCTGAACATGAGTTTGATATATATATGGTCTGAAATGATGAGCATAAACGCGGCTACAATTCTGGCTGTCCAAACAGGCCCGCATAACTTTTCCCTTGTCGGGCTGTTTATGCAGGCCGATTGGGTGGTCAAATTGATCATGATTGGCCTGGCCGTGGCGTCGATTTGGTCTTGGGCGATTATTATTGATAAATCTATCAATTTTTACTTGCTCAAAAAACGCGCTACCAATTTTGAGGAAACTTTTTGGTCGGGCCGTACGCTGGACGAGTTGGCCGAGGGGTTGGCCGGGGATACCCGCGACCCTATGGGGCGGGTGTTCACCGCCGCCATGCGCGAATTTAAAGAAAGCGAGATTAACCCGAGCAAAACGGATATTGGCGGCACCCGCGAGCGTATTGACCGGGTCATGGGCCTGGTCGTCAACCGTGAATTGACAAAGGCTGAACGCGGTATGACGGTGTTGGCCACGGTTGGGTCGTCCTCGGTATTTATTGGTCTGCTCGGGACAGTGTGGGGGATTATCAACACGTTTCGGGCCATTGATCAGGCTAATGATGTCAATATCATCATTATTATTCCCGGCATTACCGAAGCCTTGTTTGCTACGGCCCTGGGGTTAGTGGCGGCGATCCCGGCGGTAATTTTCTATAATAAATTCACCACTGATATTGACCGCTATGCTGGACGTCTCGATGGGTATACTGATGAGCTTTCTGCCATATTGTCCCGTAAAATTTCAAAAGGGTCTTAACAATGGCCATGGCCAATACAGGGCGTAAACCCGGTGGCTCCAGAAGCCGTCGTGGTCGTCACAGTCTGAACGTCGAAATTAACGTGACGCCTTTGGTGGATGTGATGCTGGTTTTGATGCTGGTGTTTATGATTTCGGCTTCGGTATTGGCGGTGGGTATTCAAATTGACCTTCCAAAAACCACCGCGCAATCGCTGCCAATCCAGCCTGACCCGATAAATATTACTATCGACAAAGAGGGAAAGGTTTTTTTGCAAGATGAGGAAGTCACAATCGAAGAATTGGCACCCAAATTGATCGCACTGGCTGGCGAGGGATATAAAGAACGGATTTATGTTCGCGGCGACGAAAATGGAAATGTCGGCCCCTATTTGAAAGTCATGGCCAGTATCAATGCCGCCGGGTTTTCAAACATAGGCCTGGTGACGGATCCGGTTACTAAATAGGTGGTGGTATGCGGCGGATATTTGTAGCTTCTGTAGGGTGGATTAGCTTTTTTAGCGTAATCCACCGTGCGGCGCACACCAATGGTGGATTACGGCCAAGAGGCCTAATCCACCCTACATAACTATTCAAAAATAGGAGTATTAGTCCTATGAAATTCGGTTTGCCCATATCTGTTAGCTTCCATGCCGCGTTGGCCTTTGGCGGGCTATTGATGTGGTCTGGTGGAGTTGAGCCTCTGGCCAATACGCGGATTATACCGCTGGAGTTGGTGACGGTTTCTGACATAACCGATATTAAACCCCAACGCACCGAGGACGAAAAACCCAAACCTGACGATGAGAGCGCAAAGCCGGAAATGCCGGATGCGCCTGTGGACAGACCCGAGCCTGATCAAGCTCCAGATGAAGCGCCTGAAATACCCCCCCCTGTACCGGATAAAGCAGACAAACCGGAACTAGACGAGCCAACACCCGCCCCGTCATTTGACCTGGACGCTTTGGAGCAAGCCTTTGAGGATGTGCGTAAAAGCAACCCGGACGCTGATCAGCAACAGGTTTTGGTCAATGAGACGCAAAAGACGGAGATTGCGGACCAGGCTCGGCAAGGTGAGGGGGCTGGGGCGGATGACACTGTGGCTGCGGTTGATTATATTCGCTCGCGGATGCGGGAGTGCTGGTTTGTTGATACGGGGGCGTTAGACTTTCAAGAGCTTATTATCAATGTTGAGTTATTATTGAAAGAAGATGGTGAAATAGGCAAGATAAGCGTACTAAATGATGCAGATATTATTGCATCACCGAACCGTTCCTGGCGTGTGGCGCGTCACAATGCCTTGACGGCTTTAAGAAAGTGTGCGCCTTATGACGGGCTGTTGACGATAGAATATGATATTTGGAAGGAGCTTAGGCTCCATCTTGACCCTGGAGAAAACGAATGAACATTGCCTTACGCCCTTCAAAAATCATCAGGCGCCTTTCAAAAATCATCAGAGCTACAGCCTTGGTGGCGAGTTTATTCGTAAGTATGTTCGCTGCGACACTAGCCCATGGCCAGCTTGAAATCGATATAGTCCACGGTGCGCCAGAACCTGTGCCTGTGGCCATACCGGATTTTCTGTCATCCCACCCCGAAACGGACCAAATCGCCAAGGATATGGCGGCGGTGATTTCGGCAAATCTGGAGCGTTCGGGCCTGTTTCGGGTGCTTGATCAGGACACCTATATCGAAAAACAAACCGACATCAATTACCAGCCCCGCTTTGCCGATTGGCGGGTTATCGATGCCAAGGCTTTGCTTTCTGGACAGATTGTCCGGGAAGGCCCTAACCGGCTCAAGGTCGAATTCCGCCTCTGGGATATTTATGCCAATGAGCAATTGGACGGTAAACGCCTGGCGACCACGCCCGACAATTGGCGGCGGATTGCCCATAAAATTTCTGATTATATTTATAAACGCCTGACAGGTGAGGGCGGGTATTTTGATAGCCGTATTGTCTATATTGCCGAAAGTGGCCCCAAGACCAACCGCCGCAAACGTCTGGCTATTATGGATGCGGATGGGGCCAATGCTCGCAATTTGTTGGCGGATTCCGATCTGGTGCTGACGCCGAGGTTTTCTCCGGTATTTGAGGAAAGAGGGGCGCGCAAGAAAGTGCAGTTGATCACATATTTGTCCTGGGAAACCGGCAGGCCACAAGTATTTTTACAAGAAATCGAGACGGGTAACCGCGAGCTTTTGGGCAATTTTTCCGGCATGACCATATCGCCCAGGTTTTCTCCGGACGGACGTAAGCTGATTTTCTCCATGGTCAAGCGCGGCAATAGCGATATTTATGTCTTTGACAGGGGCTCGCGTTCTACCACACGTTTGACCACCAATCAGGCCATTGATGTATCACCGAGTTTTTCTCCAGATGGTCGCAAAATCGTGTTTAATTCCGACCGGGGTGGTTCACCGCAGCTATATATAATGGATGCGGACGGTTCTAATGTGAAACGGCTTAGTTTCGGGGATGGGCGTTACACGGCACCATCCTGGTCACCGCGTGGTGATTTGATCGCTTTTACCAAAAGTAATAAAGGCAAATTTCATATTGGTGTGATGGAGGCAAATACCGGCAAGGGCGAGCGGCTATTGACCAATTCATATCTTGATGAAGGCCCCACATGGTCACCTAATGGCCGGGTTATCCTGTTTACCCGTGAAACACGCGGGCGAAATGCCCGTGCCAGTATTTGGTCTGTGGACTTGACCGGACGTAATTTGCAAAAAGTACCAACTCCTGGTGCCGCATCAGACCCGGCGTGGTCGCCAATATTGCCATAAAAACTACTTCCGTAAAAGTTGACGTAATTTCGCCATATTTTACGGCAAATCTCTACCTAACAAATTGTCAACTTGACAGGTCTTTATTCGGCGTTAGCTTGTTGGCATGCCTATAAAAATTGGTCTGGGATAAAAACGTAAAAGAGAGAGCGTAATGAATATTAAACTTTTAATGATAAGTGCCGTTGTTGTAACCATTTCAGCCTGTGCTTCAACGCCAGAGCCTGCGCCTGTAAAACAAGTGCAAGAGCAGGCACCGCCGCAAGTTTTTGAACCAGAACCGGAAGCGCAAATTACACAAGAAGTTGTGGAAGCTCCTATAGAAGCAATACCGAGTGGCCCTATACCGGGCACGTCAGAGCACTTTAAATATGTATCTGGTGATGACCGCGTCTATTTTGGTTACAATAAATATGATCTTACACAACAAGCGCGGGAAGTTTTACGGTCACAAGCCAACTGGCTTGGACAGTATAGCAACGCGATCATTGTTGTTGGTGGCAATGCCGATGAGCGCGGTACACGGGAGTATAACCTGGCCTTGGGTGCGCGCCGAGCTGATGCCGTGAAAGCATTTTTGGTCAGTCAAGGTGTTGCACCAGGACGCATTACCACGGTGTCTTACGGCAAAGAGCGACCCATAGACGGAGGCTCAAACGAGCAAGCATGGGCTATGAACCGCAATGCTCATTCAGCCGTATTGGTCGGCGGCGGTACGAGTTAGTCCCGCACTCAAGTTAACTGCACTTTAACGATACGCACCCTAATTTTACCTTTAGAGGAGGGTAGGTTCGTGATGTCCATCTGTTAAGCTAGGTTTGTTATGCGTATTTTTATTGTATTTATGAGTTTTTTTGTAGTGCTTAGCACCGCGTTTTCTGCGGCTGCGGTTAGCAAGCGCGAGCTTGAGGCTAAAATTATTCAGCTTGAACAACGTCTGATTACAATGGAAAACCGGGTTTTAACGGGCGACCCGGCGGCAGAACGCCTGATGCAACGCATGGACGCCCTGGAATCGTCCCAACGCTCTATGACTGGGGAAGTCGAGCGTTTGCGTTTTGAAAGCGCTACACTGCAAGAAGAGGTGCGGGCTTTGGCGGCGCAAATCTCCGCTTTACAATCGACTGCGGCAGATATGCAACGCCATTTAAAGGCCGTTGAGATTGTCGCACAAGATCAGATCGTGCAAAATGCAACACCAAATTTCGGGCCGAATGTCTTAGGTGGTGGGCGTAGTGGCGGTGGTGTTTACGCTGGCGGCTCGTCCGTACCCGGTCCGCCTACTATAATCGGCGGCGCTCCAAAGAGCATGGCATTGGCTGGCGGTGGGCAAGATAATACCATGAAAGAGCTAGCCCGTGTTGGTTTGGACAAAATGAACGAAGGTGATTTTTCCGGGGCGCAAAACGCGTTTTTGCAGTATCTGGAGTTAAACCCGAACACTGTTGATCGAGGTGATGTGCTCTTTTGGTTGGCCGAGACATATTACGTGAAATCCGGGTTTTCCCAGGCAGCAGATAACTATATTGCGTCCATGCGGGCTGCGCCCAAGGGGGATTATGCCCCTGAAGCTATGGTCAAATTGGCGGCAACGGCCCGCGCCCTTGGGAAAATAGACATGGCTTGCCAAACTCTGGCCAGTTTCCCGACCCAATACCCCAAAGCCGTTCCCGCCGTGCGCGAAAAAGCCAGGATCGAGAAATTGCGCAGTGGGTGCTAAAGATGTGGGTGCTAAAGATGCGGATGCTAGCGGGCAAAATATTGACACAAAGGTTTTTGCAAAATTATCCAAACTAATCGGGCAAGGCGCTGACACATTAGTGGTCGCATTTTCTGGCGGTGGCGACAGTACGGCACTTTTATCACTTGTTGTAAAATGGGCTGGAAAGCGTTCAGTATGTGCGCTGATTGTAGATCATGGCCTGAGGGATGGTTCACGAGACGAGGCAAAACTAGCCCTCCGCCGGGCTTTGGCTATGGGGGCCAGTGCGAAAATCCTCACATGTCATTGGCAAGACGGGATACCCAAAACGGGCATTCAGGAAAAAGCTCGCAAGGCGCGGTATCATGTCTTGGCCCAAGCATGTCAGGGCATAGGTGCGTGTAAGCTTTTGCTCGGCCATAACGTCGATGATCAAGCTGAAACCGTCTTGATGCGTAAAGACGCAGGTAGTGGCTGGCGCGGCTTGGCAGGCATGGCCGAGCGAGCCGCTTATCCTGTCTGGCCAATTGTGCAGGATGTGGTAATTATTCGCCCGCTCTTAATGTGTACACGCGAAGTATTGCGCACATATAATCGTGAAAACGGCTTGGCTTGGATTGATGACCCGTCCAATGAAAACCACCAATTTACCCGTATTCGTGTTCGCAATCAATTGATGGGAAAGGATGATGCGACGCAAAAATTACTGATCATAGCCAAAGCGGCCAGGGAGATTGTTGAACAAGAGCGCGGAGAAATTAATCAATTTATACAGTCATTTACGGAGATATATGAATGGGGCGGGATTGCAATATTGCCCGGTTTCAGCAAGGCCCGTATTGGACAAATTGCGGAGGCTTTGAAATACTTGATCCCGGCTATATCAGGTCAGGAAACTGCGCCAAACATCCAAAAGCGTATGCAGTTGACGAGGAGGTTGAGGCGCATTAATTTTGATGGTGCCACCTTGGGTGGCGTGCGATTTGTGCCACGAAAAGACGATATACTTTGTGTGCGTGATCCGGGAGCCGTCATTGGTCGGACGCAAGTCAAAGCGTTACCAGCCTTGGAATTGGCCGCGCACAAGCCGGATATCTGGGACGGACGGTTTAAAGTAATTTCGAAAATGGATGCTGTGACCGTCATGCCTTTAGGGCTTTGGCAAAACACACTGAAAGATGAACACCGTGCTCTCTTAAACGCATTACCTGAAACAGTACGCGCATGTTTCCCCGTCTTTATCAGAAACGAGAGTATTATCCATATTCCATTTGTCGATTATCCGGCACCCACACATGGGTTTAGTGCTGTTTCGCTGATTGGCACCCGGCTTGCATCATTATTGGGACATTTTGACTGAAAACATTCCGATTGCCCCTTAACCTTTGGTTTTTCTGCCCTATATAGTATGGTTCAGGATAGGCGCTCATCGTCAGGCGATAATGTAGCAGGCGACAACTAAGAAAGTAAATATTATGCAAATGCGCAATTTTGCCCTTTGGGCCATTGTTATCACCATGTTTTTAGTCATGATCAGCCTGTCGCAAAATGCTATGAAGCCTGCGCCAGGCAATGAATTGACTACATCGGAATTCGTTACGGCCGCTAAAACCGGACAACTATCAGAAGTCAGTATTGACAGAAGTAAATCGACCGCTGCGGGTATATTGAAAGATGGTGAAAGCTTCACGGCCGAGTTTTCATTCTCCGAATACTATCAGGAAAAATTTGAAGAATGGAACGTTCCTTATACTGAAAATCCGATCAAGCAGAGCAACGTTCTGGTAATGATTTTGACCAATATCCTGCCGTTCGTTTTGTTTATTGGTATTGCCATATGGTTCATGCGCTCCATGCAGGGCGGCGGTAAGGGCGGGGCTATGAGCTTCGGAAAATCGCGGGCGAAAATGCTCACCGAAGACCAGACCAAAGTAACATTCGATGATGTTGCAGGTGTGGAAAACGCCAAAGAAGACCTGCAAGAAGTCATCGAGTTTTTGCAAGACCCGACTAAATTTCAGCGCCTTGGGGCCAAAATCCCTACCGGCGCATTGCTCATCGGCCCACCGGGAACCGGGAAAACCTTGCTGGCCAAAGCGGTTGCGGGTGAAGCTGGCGTGCCGTTCTTCACCATTTCAGGCTCGGATTTTGTCGAAATGTTTGTCGGTGTTGGTGCATCGCGGGTGCGCGATATGTTCGAACAGGCCCGCAAGAATGCGCCTTGTATTATCTTTATCGACGAAATTGATGCGGTGGGTCGCCACCGTGGTGTTGGCACATCCGGCGGTCACGAAGAACGTGAGCAGACCTTGAACCAGCTTCTCGTTGAGATGGACGGATTTGACGGCCAAGAGGGCGTGATTATTATTGCCGCCACCAACCGGCCTGATGTTTTGGATAAGGCTCTGCTACGCCCTGGCCGGTTTGACCGTCAGATCGAAGTGCCTTTGCCGGACATTATGGGGCGCGAAAAAATTCTTTTGGTGCATATGAAAAAAGTACCGCTCGGCAAAGATGTGGACAGCAAATATATCGCACGCGGCACGCCCGGCATGTCCGGGGCCGATTTGGCCAATCTGGTCAACGAAGCCGCATTGCTGGCGGCGCGGCGCAATAAACGCAAAGTGAGTATGCGCGAGTTTGAAGACGCCCGAGATAAAGTCCTTATGGGAGCCGAACGTCGTTCCCTGTCCATGACCGATGAAGAGCGCGCCAACACCGCTTACCACGAAGCGGGCCACGCTATTGTTGGCATGAATATGCCGGGTGCACATCCTATTCATAAAGCCACCATCATCCCGCGTGGCCGCGCCCTCGGCATGGTACAATACCTCCCTGAGCGCGACCAAATTTCCCAGTCCAGAGAACAAATGATCGCCAGCATGGCCATGGCCATGGGCGGGCGTGCGGCAGAGGAAATTAAATTCGGCTATGATAAAGTGACCTCCGGGGCATCATCTGATATCGAACATGTGACCCGCATTGCCCGTGCTATGGTGACGGAATGGGGACTTTCAGATGCAGTAGGGCCCATTGCCTATAAAAATACCGATGTGGACAGTTTCATGCCCGGTATTGGGCGCGGCTCGGCCATTTCGCCTGAAACCGCCCGTTTGATTGAGGACGAGATCAAGCGGTTTGTCACTGATGCCCATACAACGGCAACGGCTATATTGAAGAAAAAGAAGAAAGATTGGGTCAGGTTGTCAGAGGCTTTGCTTGAATACGAAACCTTGTCAGGTGACGAAATTAAAAACCTGATCAGCGACAATATCAAACCCAAACGCCCGGATTTTGACAAAGATGATGGCAAGCCGGGACTTTCTGCGATACCGACAACAAAACCCAAGCCAAAGCCATTAGGTGACAAACCGCAGCCGGAAAGTTGATAAATAATTGAGTAATTGTAGGGCGGATTAGCGCTCTTGCGCGTAATCCACCTTTGGCACCCACCCAAGGTGGATTACGGCCAAGAGGCCTAATCCACCCTACAGGGCAATGAGATTAGCGAAACCAAACATGTCCAAAATCCCAACAATCATGGGCATATTAAATGTCACACCTGACAGTTTTTACCAGAGGCAGGCTGCGCACTCGGATGGTGGGCGGTTTAAAGGTGTGTCACGAGCGGTTGAGAGAGCGCACGAAATGATGGCCGAGGGCGCAGATATTATCGATATTGGCGGCGAAAGCACCAGGCCTGGGGCGGATGTGGTTGAGCAAGCCCAAGAATTGGCGCGGGTTATTCCTGTGATTGAAGCTCTTAAAGGCATTGACGCTGAAATATCCATTGATACGCGCAGGCCGGGTGTGGCCCGTGCGGCGGTTGCGGCGGGAGCCAGTATCTGGAATGATGTCACGGCGCTGGAATTTGATACGCGCTCACCGAAAATGGCCGCACTGCTTGGCTGTGAAGTTGTGTTGATGCATATGCGCGGCAGTCCCGAAACCATGCAGGATAATCCGCATTATAAGGATGTGGTGGCGGACGTGATGGCCTATTTGAAAGGCCGGATGCGTGCCGCCATGAAAGCCGGGGTTAAGCCCGAAAACATTATCATTGATCCGGGCATAGGTTTTGGTAAACGGTTGGAGGATAATCTGGATTTACTCCAGCATCTCGACGATTTCCACAAGCTCGGATGCCCCATATTACTAGGTACATCACGTAAAAGTTTTATCGGTAAGATAGACGGCAGCACCGTGGATGAACGCTTGGGCGGCAGCATCGCCAGCGCCCTGTGGGGCGCAAGCATGGGTGCTTCCATATTGCGCGTCCATGATGTAAAAGAGACGGTGCAGGCGCTAAAGGTTTGGCGGGCGATAGGGGAGAGAGAAAATGACTGAGGAGGAAATCACAGGGTCAAAACATTACCAAAATCAACGTACAATACAAGAGTTCAACAAGCGTCGAAAACGTCACTGGATAACAATCTTGCTCTGTTTTTTCTTTGGTATATTTGGCGCACACAGGTTTTATCTGAAACAAAACAAAATTGCAGTTTTAATATTCTTGTTTACGGGTCTGGTGTTTGTCTTAAATCCATTAGTGTTTGTTGTGCACCCATTGGCGTTTAGCGAAAAATATTGGATTTTTATCTATGGGTTGTTTTTTCTATGGGTGTTTGAAATGTTTTTTGCAAGTCACGGCACAGATAAGGCCAATGAACGCATTCGTGCTCATCTTGAAGCCGTGAACGAGTTTTCCTGATGGCGAAACAAACATGCCCCCGCGTCCTCATCGTCGCTGGTTCCGACAGCTCCGGCGGGGCTGGTATCCAGGCTGATATAAAGACCTGCGCGGCGTTTGGGGTTTATTCTGCTACGGCGATTACGGCGATTACGGCGCAAAATACGGTTGGCGTACAGCGTGTGGAAACACTTGCACCGGATATGGTCGCCGCGCAAATGCGCTCGGTTCTCTCGGATATTGGCGCGGATGTGATCAAGATCGGCATGTTGGCGAACCGCGAAATTATCGAAGCGGTCGCCGAGGTGATTGCCAGTGACGCTGAAGATATCACTGTTGTGCTAGACCCGGTTATGGTGGCGACCAGCGGCGACAAATTACTTGAAAATGCGGCTGTTAACGCCTTGAAAGATATGCTTTTACCTCTGGCCGATGTGATAACACCCAACATTGACGAAACCGAAACCCTGACGGGTATTAGGCCCATTGATGTGGACGGAATGATAAAGGCCGGGGTGCGCCTGATGGAAATGGGCGCTTACGCTGCGCTTATGAAAGGCGGGCATTTAGAGACCAAGAGCATTACGGATGTTTTGGTGGCACCGGACGGTAATCATATTATGAGTGCACCGCGCATTTATTCAAAACATACCCACGGTACGGGATGTACACTGGCCAGCGCGGTAGCGTCTTTATTGGCCCAAGGAGCGCCTCTGGAAATCGCTGTGCGAGAAGCCCGCGAATTTGTGTTCGAAGCCATCCGCACCGCCCCGAAACTGGGTAAGGGGAGCGGCCCGCTTAATCACGGCTTGGGCGCAACAGAGACCAAGCAGGAGCCAGCAAACAACCCGTTTGCCGCCTTGAAGGATTTGCAGACTTAACCCGGTTTTTTATCGCTTTTGGCCCCCGGTTTTTTATCGCTTTTGGCGATAAGAAGCCCGATAAATATCACCAGCATGGCACCGACAAGCCGCCAGGAAAACACCTCATCCAGATAGACTATACCAGCAATGATTGAGGCTACAGGCACAAGGTAAACCAATTTGGCAACAAAGCTTGGCCCGCTAATTTGGATGAGACGTAAATATAAAATTTGTGCAATTGCGGTCGCTCCCAGGGAGAGGAATAAAAGCGCAATTAAGGCCGATCGGGGCGGCATGGTTTGGGGGATCCCGGTAGCAAGGGCATAGGTTACAGACAAAATTGCGGCGGATATGACCATGATAGCCGCCCCGAGACTGGGGGCAATTTCGGGCGCTCTTTTAGCGATGATGGTTAGGATTGCATAGCATAAGGCTGTTAGCAAAATCAGGCCTTGGGATTGCCAATCTTGAACCATTTCCCATTTAAACGGAACGGGCAGGAATAGATAAATAATGCCAACAAACCCGATAAAGAAACCGAGCGTTTTACGTACTGTCAGACGTTCATCTTGCACAAAAAAATGGGCCAGTACGATAGTGATCAAGGGCATTACGCCAGCAAGAATAGCGGTCAGACCGCTGTCAACTTCAATTTGGCCGTGGGCAGACAAATAAAACGGCAGAGCCATACCGACAAAGCCCATAAACCCGTACCAGCGCCAAACTTTGTCGCGAAGGCTGGGAAATCGGTGCCTGCGTAATAGAGCGTAAGTTACGAGAACAAAGGCGGCAATAGTAGTGCGTACGGCAACCATCCAGGCGGGAGAAATAGTGTCGACAATAAACCCGACAAATGTATAAGCGGTGCCCCAGATTAAAATAATGGCGAGACAAGCACCGTAAAATAAAGCTTTGTTATGGGCCATGTTGCGCCTGCTCATTTTGCGCCGGGGTTCCGAGTTGGGCAATGGCCAGGCCTGTGATTATGATGATCAAAGCTAGTGCGTAGCGGGTTTGAAAACCTTCGCCCAAAAACACCATGCCCGAGATGATTGCAACCACGGGAACCATATAATTGATTTTGGCAATCAGGCTCGGGCCGGAAATTTGCAACAGGCGCAGGTAAAGCAGATTGCCCAGGAATGTTGCGCCTATGGTCAAAGCTATTAGAGCCGTAAGAATTTTTATTGGAGGTATAGTGCGCGGCATTTCGGTACCCGCAAACAGCACTGCGCAAATAATGGCGCTCACTGCACCGCCGAGCAACATGATGGCTGCTCCGACGCTGGCCGGTTTTTCGGGTGCGCGTTTGCCGAGAATGGATGTTGTCGCATATCCTAAAGCCGCCAATATGATCAAGGCCTGTGCCTGCCAATTATCCACCAGCGCCCAGGTAAGTTCTTTGGGTAAAAACAACACACACACACCAAGAAACCCGACGAGAAACCCGAGAGATTTTAGCGGTGTCAAAGGTTCAGAGCGAACAAAGAAGTGCGCCAACACAACGGTAAACAGCGGGGTCACGCCGATCAATATGGCCAAAAGCCCGCTGTCAACGCCCGCATTATATCCTCTGGCAATCAGGTAAAACGGGATGGTCATGCCGATAAAACCCATAGTCCCGTAAAACAGCCAGCTTTTGTCCGTAAGGCCCGGTAATTTATACCCGCGAGCGTAGATGAAAATCACCATAAGCAAAGCCGCAAATACCATGCGGATTGTCACCTGCCAGGCTTCGCTAATCGCCGCCGGGTCTATAGTGCCAACCAGTGTATATTCCGTGCCCCATAAAAGCAGGGTGACCGCAATAAGGAATGCTAATGGTAGATGAGCGAATTTGGTCATTTCAGTTTTTTATCTTCGGCCCTTTGTTTGTCGTCGGCTTTGGCAACCAATAACCCGGTGATGATAATCATCATAGCAGCAATAGACCGCCAGCTAAACGCTTCGCGCAGGAATATCATGCCGAAAATGACGGCGAAAACCGGTACCATATAATTGATTTTGGCAATCATGCTGGGGCCGGACATTTTTATGACTTTAAGATAGAGAATATCGGACAGGCCCGTCGAAAACACTGTCAGCACGAACAAAGCCAAAAGAACCCCGCCAGAGTAACTCCCATTTGGAATACCCGAGGGGAGTGCAATGACCAGCGCGGTAATCGCTGCCGTGATTAACATAATGGCCGCCCCGACACTGGCCGTTGTATCGGGCGCTCGCTTGGCAACGATAGCAGCCAAGGCATAACTTAGGGCCACCATAAGAATGAATGCTTGCGCTTGCCAATTTTGAATAAGTTTCAGGTCAAGGTTTTCTGGCATGAACAAGAAAACCACGCCGACAAACCCGATGGCAAAGCCTACGGATTTGCGCCAGCTCAAGCGTTCTGATTTAACCAAAAAATGCGCCAAAACAATCGTGATCAAAGGTGTAACACCATTGGTTAAAATAGATGACATACCGCTTTCCACACCACGCTCATTGCCCAGTGCCAATAGTAAAAACGGGGCCGTCATGCCGAAAAAGCCCATCAAGCCGTACCAAAGCCAGCGTTTATCACGAAGGTTTGGCAGTCGCATACCGCGAGAATATACGTAAATGGTTATGGCCAATGCGGGCAATATCGTCCGAGCCGCCGGTATCCACTCGGCTGGGAAACCGCCGGAATAAACCGTGTAATACATTAAGTTATATGCGGTGCTCCAGATCAACACTATGGCTGCAACCATAGTGTAGAGTTTAAATTTGTTTTCACCGGAAATTTTGTTTTCAGCCATATGCTCTAGCTATTGAAAGCGACCGGGCTTTGCAAGTCATTATCTTTGACGTCTCCGTGTGTCCTGAGCCTGGATGCCCACAGGCCTAGGCTATGGTTTATTTAAGCCCGCCGGTTTGGCGCAAGGCTTCGAACAGGGCGATGCTTGCGCTTGATACCAGGTTTAGGGATCTGGCGTCTGGGTTGAGGGGGATGAATACCCTCTCTTGAACTGCGCCGTGTATTTCGTCTGGGACACCGGCGCTTTCACGGCCAAACAATAATGTGTCATTGGCTTTGAATTTAAAGTTTGTGATCGGGCGGGCGGCTTTGGTGGATAAAAGGACGATGCGGTTACCCGCGTTCAGTTCGCTGTCGGCGAAACCGGCCCATGTTTTATGGCGAATCACATCCACTTGCGCCGCATAGTCCATAGCGGTACGGCGCAGGGCTTTGACGGTCAAAGGGAAGCCGCAAGGCTCAATTATAGCCAAGGGAACCCCGAAACAAACGCATAGACGCATAGCGGCACCAAGGTTTTGGGCAATATCGGGTTGGTATAGGGTGATTTTCATAAAATTCTTCTCGGAAATATGCAAAACTTGTAGATATTCATTCGTCCTTCCCTTAAACAACCTCATAGCAAAACGCAAACTTGCGGCGAAACGTCGCACATTTGCCAGAGGGGGAATTCTGTATGGTTATGTTTGACCAAATCTCGTATAGAAGTCCTAAAAATGGGAAGGGTAAATATGTCTGAAACTGATCAATTGGATGCGCACCTAGATACAGATGGTGAACCAACGCGTCGCGATTTTATTTATATCGCCACGGCTGCGGTTGCAGCTACGGGTGCTGGAGCGCTTGCGTGGCCACTCGTGGCGCAAATGGGAGCTGCCAATGATACATTGGCAGCGGGGTCTATCGAAATTGATTTGTCCAAAGTCGAGGAAGGGCAACAATTGAAAGTCCTTTATCGTGGCAAGCCCGTATTTGTGCGCTACCGTACGGCCAAGGAAATCATGGAAGCTGACACGGTTGAAATGGACGACTTGCCGGATCCGGAAACAGACGATGCGCGGCTAGTTACCAACCCGCAAGGTGCCCTCAACAAGCAATATTTGGTGATGGTTGGCGTGTGTACGCATTTCGGATGCATCCCGGTTGGCGAAGCCGGAGATTTTGACGGCTGGTACTGCCCGTGTCATGGTTCCCATTACGATACGTCTGGACGTATTCGCAAAGGGCCAGCCCCAACAAATATGGAAATTCCAAAATACAAATATCTCTCTGATACAATAATAAAGGTAGGGTAGGCTTATGAGTGGTCCATCAACATATGAGCCGAAATATGCGGCTGAACGCTGGCTCGACAAACGTTTGCCAATTGTCCGTTTTGGCGTTGATTTTATGGCTTTCCCGTCCCCGCGTAACCTGAACTACTGGTATGCATTTGGCGGCATTTTAACCATGATCCTGATGCTGCAAATCATTACCGGAGTTGTTCTGGCCATGCATTACACGCCGGATGTAAATCTGGCGTTCGATAGCGTGCAACGTATCCGGCGCGATGTGCAATTTGGCTGGCTGATCCAGCCCATGCATGCCGTTGGTGCGTCCATGTTCTTCCTGGCTGTTTATGTGCATATGTTCAGGGGCATGTATTACGGTTCCTATAAAACCCCGCGTGAACTTTTGTGGATTATTGGTTGTATGATCTATCTGGTCATGATGGCCACAGGCTTTCTTGGTTATACCCTGCCTTGGGGACAAATGTCTTTTTGGGGTGCGACCGTAATTACTGGCTTCTTTGGGGCCATTCCTGTTGTTGGCGAGAGCCTGCAGCAATGGTTGCTCGGCGGGTATTCCGTTGACAATCCGACCTTGCAACGTTTTTTCTCACTGCATTATTTACTGCCGTTTGTGATCGTTGCTTTGGTAGGGTTGCACATCTGGGCCGTGCATCATGTGGGGCAAAACAACCCCATTGGTATTGAGCCAAAAACTAAGGAAGACACCCTGCCATTCCATCCGTTTTACACCATGAAAGATGCGTTCGCCATTGGTGTATTTATGATGATCTTCGCACTGTTCGTGTTCTATTTGCCGGACGCGCTGGGTCACGCGGATAATTACCAAAAAGCTGATCCATTGAAGACGCCGCCGGAAATCGTGCCGGAATGGTATTTCTTACCGTTTTATGCGATTTTGCGGGCTGTGCCTGATAAATTGCTTGGAGTTATTTTGATGTTCTCGGCCATTGCTGTCTTGTTTGTCCTGCCTTGGTTGGATACGGCTAAAGTCCGCTCCATGCGCTTTAGACCGGTGACACGCTGGTTCTTTATCATCTTCATATTTGCCGGATTTATTCTTGGTTGGTGCGGGGCCAGAGCGCCGGACGATATTGCTATTCCAATCGGTGAGGGGGGCATGACGTTCAAATGGCTGTCGCGGATTGCAACGTTCTATTACTTCGCTTATTTCATTCCCATACTGCCTATAATGGGGTGGATTGAAAAAACCAAACCGGTGCCCGATTCGATCACCAAGGCCGTATTATCGGGAGACGCATGATGTTGAAGATGTTTACAAAAACGCTCGCTATAGCCGCCGTTGTTACGTTCAGCTTGTTCATAAGTGCTGGCTTGGCCAGCGCGGCAGCGCCAGGCGCAAAACCCGATAAACAAAAGTGGGGTTTCAAAGGCCCGCGTGGGACTTATGACCGCCCGGCTATGCAACGCGGTTATCAAGTTTACCGGGAGGTTTGCGCCTCTTGCCATATGTTGGAGCAATTATCATTCCATCATCTGGCCGATAAAGGTGCGCCGTTTTACGATGAGAACTTCCCCAATCCTAATGATAACCCGGTGGTCAAGGCCTTCGCCAAAGACTGGGAGATTGAGGATATTGACCAAGACAGTGGCGATCCGATCACCCGTCCTGGTGTGCCTGCTGACGGGTTTCCGGACATATACCCCAACGCCATTGCAGCGGCGGCGGTAAACGGCGGCGCGATCCCGCCGGATCTGTCCCTAATCATTCCGGCTCGGGGCGGTGGTGCGGACTATCTTTATGCCTTGCTGGCCAATGGATATGTTGATGCGCCCGCCGGTTTTAAGGTCGGTGAGGGGACAAATTACAACACATATTTCCCCGGCAACCAAATCGCTATGGCGCAACCATTATTTGAAGGCGGCGTGGAATATAAGGACGGCCCCGAAGCCACGGTCGATCAAATGTCTAAAGATTTGGTCGAATTTCTCGCCTGGGCGGGTGATCCGAAAATGGAAGTGCGCAAGAAAACCGGTTTCGGTGCTTTCTTGTTCCTGTTCATTTTCACGCTTCTGTTGTTCATGACGTACAAAGAAGTCTGGCGGAATGTGAAGCATTAGAGGTCAAAGTCGGTTCAGCACGTCGCTGAGCGTTTTTACATCCTCTTTCGGCGTATAGTGATGGAAAGAGAAGCGGAAACCCTCTTCTCTTTCATCGAACAAAATATTGGCAGCGTTTAAGCTTTCGGTAAATTGGGTGCGGTGCTTCGGTGCAACACCCCCCGGCGCAACAACTAATGTGCCGCCGCGCTGTGCCGCATTGCGCGGTGAAACCAAAACCCCATCCTCAAGCTCGGACACCAAGTCGTTCAACACGGATTGCACATATATATGTGCGGCTTCAATGCCGGATTTATTCAACAGTGTGTGGGCAGACAAGGCCGCCGCGAACGGGGCGGGGGAGGGAGTGCCACCGAAAAACCGCATGGCATCATCTGCATAGCGAAAATCACGGATGTCCATTTCAAACGGATTCTCATGGGAGAACCAGCCTACATCTATGGGGTGGGACAATTCGATCATCTCATCTGATGCATACATAAAGCAAGCGCCCGGCCCCCCGCACATGAACTTGACACTGGTGCCAATAACAAAATCCGCCTGCCAATCGGGGATGTGTATGGGGACAATGCCGACCGATTGGGCGATGTCTACTATGGTGATGATGTCGGCGGCTTTGGCGGCCTTGCATATATCGGCTACAGGCAATAGATGTGATGTGTTGGAAAGCGCATGGGTGATGTGGGCCACGGCTACAGTGTTGTCCATTGCATCGGCCCAGACTTGTGCATCCGTAATGTTGCCCGTGATGAATTTCAATTTATACCCGGCGCGTTCGGCTTGTTTGAGGGCAAAGCCTATGGTCGGGAAGTCTTGTTCACTGAGCAAGATAACATCGCGTCCTTTACGCATAGGTAAACTATGGATGATTTTGGTTAGAGCGCTGGAGACATTGGTTTGCGGGCAAATTGTATTACCGCTCACACCGAGGATTTCGCCCATACTGACGCGAAACCGGGTGAGAATACCCAGCCAATCCGGCCAGGCATTACCGCCCGAAGCCTGCCACGGCCCGAAAAAATCTTTAGCTACATCATCGCTGGTCTGTTTTGGCAAACAGCCAACACTGTGGGTCAGGAAATAGGTTTTCGGGACGTGGTAGTGCTTATGCATTTTATGATTTAGCTTTTGGGTTGAGTTTTTCGCGGGTTTTCCCGTAGGTTCCGCCCCACCTGTCGGTCATATCGGCGCGGACTTGCCATAAATCCGGGAAGAATTTCTGCCGCATCCCGGTTTGCAATATTTCAACCGATCGACCCTTGAGAGAGTTGGCGTTGACACCAATGCTGCGGTAAATCAACTGCATATGGGAATGGCGGAATTTTTGAAACTGTTCGTCAAATTCGGCCAAAGCTTCCGCAACCATATAGGCATCGCCGTGGTCATATTCACTGTCGTAAATCTGCTCTAATGTCTTGGCACCGCCCTCAAGGTAAATCTTGGTGAAAGTCGCCCAAATATCCGCAGGCATTTTTAGCAAAACCCGAAAGCCTGGGCTTTCCTGTCCAGAACCATTGCCGAGTAAAATCCGGATTTCCTGGTAATCTTTAGGCGACATGGTCTCCAAAAGACGCAATTGGGTGGTCATCATTTCTTGGCACATTTCGACGCGGCGAAATAATGTCAGAACTTTATAGCTACGTCTTGCCAGCATTTCGTCGTTGATCTCAAGTAATGTGGTGGCGATGAGCTTCATCCACAATTCCTCGATTTGATGCACAATCATAAACATCAATTCGTCGCGGTTACAAAGCTCGTCCGCCTCTTTCTGGCAGGCCAGTAATTGCTCGGTGTTTAAGTAGATTTCGTAGTCCAGCTTGCCAGCACCACGCAGTATTTCCAAATAATATTTCTTATCCATAAGTCTCTCCAAATTGTTGTTAAAGCAAAAGAGAGAGAGGAGCTAGGCGTGCCCGGTCAGCCACCCCCGCAGGACATGTTGGGCTAAAAGTATGTGAATTGCGAACTGCATAGGGGGAAGCTATATGGATTTGGCCGGGATGTATAGTGTTTTGACACTCTTCCTTCCTCCGTTCACGGGGGAAGTACCCCTCGTTCTTCAGAGGGGGGATGGGGGCCGACGCTCTTGCGTCGGTACGATGTTTAAGAATTTGCCGAGAGCCCCGTTGCGCACAAGAGGTGCGCCCCCCATCGCCTCCGCAAGAGCTACGGCACTTCCCCCGTGAAAAACGGAGGAAGGAGAGTGTGGTGACTTTTTGAATTATTGTGTTTTTCCAAACCGTCTCCGCAAAAACAACGCCGCCAACACGCTCACAACCAGACCCACCGCAACAAACGGTAAATATCTCTTCATCTGCTCGCCGACTAGTTCGCCTAACAGATGAAAGGCTAGGAAGAGCATGCTGACATATAACACTGCCGAAAAGGCTATGCTCAGCCAGTATTTGTAATAGGGGACGCCGAAAAATCCTGTGGCGAGGTATGTTGGAATGCGGGCCATGGGCAGGAAGCGGACTGCAATCAGGGTCTTTACGGCATTGTTCAACACGGTGTGTTTCATTTTGGTGACGCGTTCCCGTTCCCCGAATTTTTTGGCCCAATCATGATGTTTGGCGGCCCAGCCGAGCCAATATTTCCACGAATCACTGGTGATCAGTCCGGCTAAAACGGCGATATATATGGGCAACCAAGGATGCATCGGGGACAAAGACAGGCTGGCCGCGCCGATTACGGCGGTGTCTTCTTGTATAAATGGCCCTATAAACAGGCCTAAATAGAGAAGCCACATACTGCCTTCGGGGATAAAGTCCATAATATTACCGTTCATCTACTTGTTTTTACCACTACATATTTGGCATGTGTACCCAAAATACACCCAAAATGTAAATGGGTAAAAACCCCGTTGCACATTGTGTAAAGGCATGACATAAGGCGCGGCACAAACTCGGCGTCACAACCGATTTTATTTGAATAACAGAAAATATTGCCGCAAGTATAAGTAAAAATTATATACGGCACACCAACACTTTTGGATATGAACATGAATGTTAAAGAATTAAAACCCCAAGGAAAAGAAAAGGGCCTTTCCCGCTCTTTTGAAATTACGGTGGGTAAGGACGATTTGGAAACAAAACTGGCTGCAAAGATTAAAGAGATGCAGCCACAAGTCAGCCTCAAAGGCTTTCGCCCCGGCAAAGTCCCCATCTCCCATATCCGAAAAATGTTCGGCCAAAGCATCATGAATGATGTGGTGCAAGAAGTGGTCACCGAGACAACCCAAAAAGCCCTGGAGGACAATAAAATCCGTCCGGCTGGTCAGCCCAAAATTGATCTGCGCGCCAATGGCGCTGAAGTCACGAGCGGTAAGGCGGATTTGCAATATACTATCGAAGTCGAAACTATTCCTGAATTTGAACCCGTCGATCCCAAGACACTAAAATTCACGCGCCTGACCTGCGATCTTGCTGACGAGCATGTTGACGAGCGCCTGGCCGATTTGACCAAAGACCAGCTTAGCTACAAGAAAAAAGCCAAAACTGCCAAAGCCAAAAAAGATGATGCGGTGCTGATCAATTTTGTTGGCCGTGTGGGCGGCGAAGCCTTTGACGGTGGAGCTATGGACGGACATCAATTGGTGCTCGGCTCTAATAGCTTTATTCCCGGATTTGAAGAGCAGTTAATTGGTGCCAAGGCTGGTGATAAACTTGATGTGACCGTGACATTCCCCAAAGAATACCAGGTCGAGGAGCTTGCCAATAAGGAAGCGATTTTCGAGACCGAGGTTTTGGAAGTCCAGGGCGGAAAGCCAGCCGAGCTTGACGATGACCTGGCCAAAAAATTCGGCTTTGATGATTTGAAAGCCCTCAAGGAGGTCGTGAGCAAACAGGCCGAAAGCGAACTTGAAGGTCAGGTGCGTATGAAGCTCAAACGCGCTATCTTGGACGATCTTGATAAAAAACACGACTTTGATCTACCGCCTAACATGGTGGAAGCCGAGTTTTCAAATATCTGGCAGCAGGTTGAGAAAGAAAAAGAAGCCGGGCAGTTGGACGAGGACGACGCTAAGAAGTCCGATAAAAAGCTAAAGGCCGATTATAAAAAAATCGCGGAGCGCCGTGTGCGTCTTGGTCTGGTTTTGGCCGAAATGGGCGCAAAGGCTGAAGTGCAAATCAGTAATGAAGAATTACAGCAAGCAATGATCGCCGAAGCGCGTCGTTATCCGGGCGAAGAGCAGCAAGTCTTGGAGTTTTTCCAGAAGAACCCAGATGCGGTCGCACAATTGCGCGCACCTATATTTGAGGAAAAAGTCGTCGATTTGATCATCGAGACTGCAAAGGTCACCGATAAGAAAGTTGACCGCGACGAGCTGTTCAAAGAAGACGCATTTGAGTAGACTGGCGTTTGGGTTTAAAATCGGAATTTCGTAGGGTGGATTAGGCTTCTTTAGCGTAATCCACCTTTGGTGTGTACCAATGGTGGATTACGCTAAAGAAGCTAATCCACCCTACAGGGCTTCTATGAGCATTCATTGGTCATTTTCCCCGCCCCCCCTCTTGAAATTTATTTCATAATATAAATATTGAGGTAACTATTCCCCGCGATTGTGTGGGACGAATCATATAATGTTGTCTACGGACAACGAAAAAGCTTTGGATGTAATTATGCACGACTTTTCTGAACCAACCTCCTATCTCGTACCCACCGTAATTGAGCAAACCAGCCGGGGTGAGCGGGCCTTTGATATTTACTCGCGCCTGCTCAAAGACCGGATTATATTTCTAACCGGGCCTGTTGATGATGCCATGGCTATGTCGATCACGGCGCAGCTTCTGTTCTTGGAATCAGAGAACCCGAAAAAAGAGATATATATGTATATCAACTCACCAGGCGGTATTGTCACCTCTGGCCTGGCGATTTACGACACTATGCAATACATTAAGTCCCCGGTTTCGACCGTGTGTACGGGCCAGGCCGCGTCTATGGGGTCGCTGTTATTATGTGCTGGTCATAAAGACATGCGCGTCGCCCTGCCTAATGCGCGGGTCATGGTGCACCAACCTTCGGGCGGGTTTCGTGGACAGGCTTCGGATATTCAGCGCCATGCCAATGATATTCTGGCCCTCAAGAAACGCTTAAACGAAATTTATGTGAAACATACGGGTCAAAAATACGCGACTATTGAAAAGACATTGGACCGGGATTTCTTTATGACTTCGGAAGATGCGCAGAAATTCGGTATTGTTGATCATGTTTATACGTCCAGAGCGGACGCCAAATAAGCGGTAGGATGCCCGAGTTCAAAAAAAATGTTCCTATGTGGGATTTAATAAGCTATTTGTAATGAAAATGTCGTATTTTAGAACAGTTATTAAGTTATATTGCGGCATGTCTCTTGCAAAACCATTTTGCAAATCGGGGGTTTTATGACAAAACCGCTAAACAATAAGAGACCAGGCACTAAGAGAAGTGGAAGCACGAATGAGTAAATCAGGCGGCACGGACGCGAAAAACACGCTGTATTGTTCCTTTTGTGGCAAAAGCCAACATGAGGTTCGTAAACTGATCGCTGGCCCGACCGTTTTCATCTGTGATGAATGTGTAGAGCTTTGCATGGATATCATTCGCGAAGAAGGCAAGGCCAGTATTTCACAAAACAAAGAAGGCGTGCCGACACCCCAGGAAATTTGCGATACGTTGGATGATTATGTCATTGGGCAAGGCCATGCCAAGCGGGTCTTGTCGGTGGCCGTACACAATCATTATAAACGTCTGAATTACGCTGGAAAAGCTGATGATGTTGAATTGGCGAAGTCCAATATCCTTCTGGTTGGCCCGACCGGGTGCGGTAAAACCTTGCTGGCGCAAACGCTGGCCCGGATTTTGGATGTGCCTTTTACTATGGCTGATGCAACCACACTCACCGAAGCTGGATATGTGGGCGAAGATGTTGAAAATATCATCCTGAAACTTTTGCAGTCCGCCGATTACAATGTGGAGCGGGCCCAGCGCGGCATTGTCTATATTGACGAGGTTGATAAAATCAGCCGCAAGTCTGACAACCCGTCCATCACCCGTGATGTATCGGGTGAGGGCGTGCAACAGGCTCTTTTGAAAATCATGGAAGGCACGGTTGCTTCCGTCCCGCCCCAGGGCGGTCGTAAACACCCCCAACAGGAGTTTTTACAGGTGGATACCACCAATATCCTGTTTGTCGTGGGCGGCGCATTTGCCGGGTTGGAAAAAGTTATTGCGGACCGGGGTAGTAAAGTCAGCATTGGGTTTGGTGGCGAACTTAAAGAAGCTGACGAGCGCAATGTCGGTGAAATCCTGCAAGGGATAGAGCCAGAAGATCTGGTGAAGTTTGGGCTTATCCCTGAATTTGTTGGGCGTTTGCCTGTCATTGCTACTCTGACCAATTTGGACGAAGCGGCTTTGGTGACTATCCTTAGCAAGCCGAAAAACGCTCTGGTTAAGCAATATCAACTTATGTTTGACATGGAAAATGTCCGTCTCAGCTTCAATGAAGGTGCGCTCAAGGCCATTGCCAAGCGGGCCATCAAGCGCAAAACTGGTGCTCGTGGACTACGCTCTATCATGGAAAGCATTTTGCTAGATACCATGTACGATCTACCGACCTATGAAGGCGTCGAAGAAGTTGTGATCAATGCAGAAGTGGTAAACGGTAGCGCCAAACCGCTGTTGATTTACACAAAACAAGCCAAAAAGGCTGATAAAGCGTCCTAAAACTTCTGTTCCTAATTGGATTTGTTTTTCTTTCCCCGTTTACGGCGTGTAGGCACATGTTGAAAATCAATCAAACGTAAGCAGTCTAAATTATTTCATATCTTTTGTTTTTAGAATCATTATATTGTGAGGTATAATGAATTTAAAAGATCTGAAATATCTTGTAGCGGTGGCAGATCACTTGCATTTTGGTAAGGCGGCTGATGCGGTTTTTATTTCCCAGCCAACACTCAGCGGTCAGATAAAAAAACTGGAAGAACAGCTCCAGGTCACGATCTTTGAACGCACGACACGCGGTGTCAATATAACGGGCATTGGCGAGAAAATTATTGCCGAAGCACGGCAAATCATGACCCATGCTCAAAATATCGAAAATTTGGCGTCCGCCCAATCGGATATATTGTGCGGGGAGTTGAAGCTTGGTATTATTCCAACAATAGCTCCCTATCTTGTCCCCCATTTTTTATCTCAAACTCTCACAGATCATCCCAAATTAACCCTTTCATTGCATGAAGATAAGACGGAGACATTGTACGCAATGTTGGCGAATTTCACAATTGATGCGGCCATAATTGCGACGGAAATACCGCCTGGAAATATCGAAGAAATAGAGTTATACAGCGAAGAATTTCTGCTCTTGTGTCCAGCGACCCATCCTCTCAGTAGCAAAAAAACTCGTATCGAAGCCCATGATATCAGCCCCGAAGATTTGTTATTATTGCCCGAAGGTCACTGCTTGCGCGACCAAACCCTGGAGCTTTGCAAGCTGAACAACGAAGCCGTGAGCGGGCAGGTGGATTTAAGAGACGCAGGGCTACAGACCGTGATCGAGTTGGTTCGTGCAGACAGGGGCTATACGTTCTTACCCAAATTGGCCGCCAGCAACCTCAATGATCAAGCAGGCCCGACTTCACTTAAACGGTTCTCGCCAAAACCCACAAGAACTGTGCGTATGATTTTCCGAAAGTCTTTTCCCCGAAAATTATGTCTTGAAGCACTGTCCAAGCTTATTTCCACTTCGCCGAGTTTGGGTAAAGACCTAGCATTACAACTATAATAATGCACTTATCGGCCTTACCGATAAGTCATATCGTAACTGCCAATTTCAAATTCAAAACCTCCGCCTCTATAAAGAAACAACATCAGCGCATTTTGCGCTTTTGAATGTTTAATTGAAGCGGAGATTTTTTATGAAAACGAAATTTTTAATAACGGTAGCAATAAGCACCTTGATGATAAGCGGGAGCGCATTTGCGCAAAACCCACAACTTACCCAAGATTCCGGTGCGCCCGTGTCTGACAACCAAAACTCTAAAACCGCAGGTGAGTTTGGCGGCGTTTTGCTGGAAGATTTTCACCTGATCGAAAAATTGGCACGCTTTGATCGTGAGCGCATTCCCGAACGGGTCGTGCATGCACGCGGCACAGGTGTAGAGGGCGAATTTGTGGTCACCAACACTGAAATCGGTAAATTTACGACAGCGTCTCTATTCGCGGACAAGGGCAAAACAACGCCAGTATTTGTACGTATGTCCACGGTTGTTCACCCCAAAGGTTCGCCTGAAGGTTTACGCGATCCACGCGGATTTGCCACCAAGTTTTACACAGACCAAGGCAATTGGGATCTTGTCGGTAACAATCTACCGGTTTTCTTTATTCGTGATGCGATAAAATTCCCTGACATGGTGCATAGTCTCAAGCCATCTCCGGTGACCAATCAGCAAGACCCGAACCGGTTTTTTGATTTTTTCTCTCATATTCCAGAATCGACGAACATGCTCACCCAGGTTTATACAGACCTCGGCACCCCTGCCGGCCTGCAATATATGGACGGAAATTCGGTGCATGCTTTGCGCTTGATCAACAAAAGCGGCGATACTGTATTTGCTAAATTTCGCTGGAAAACCCAACAGGGCGTTAAAACACTTACGGCGGCAGAAGCATCTGCGAAACCGTTTAACTTTGCGACTAAATCTCTCTATGCCGATATTGCGGCTGGTAAATATCCCAAATGGGACTTGAGCGCGATTATTCTTGACCCCAAAGATATTGGCAAGCTTGATTTCAACCCTTTTGACGCCACGAAAGACTGGGCTGAGGAAGGTTCAGTGTTCAAAACCGTTAAAATTGGTACGATGACCCTCAATAAAGTGCCGGACAATTTCTTTGCCTCAACAGAGCAATCCGCATTTTCACCGGGTGTTTTTGTACCAGGGATTGATGCTTCGCCTGACCGGTTATTGCAAGGACGTTTGTTCTCATATTCTGATACGCAGCGTTACCGCGTTGGCACCAATTATCAGATGCTGCCAGTAAATGCGCCGCTTGTACCAGTACGCAATGGTAGCCAAGACGGCACAATGAACTTTGGCACACCAAGCGGAGATGTGAATTATCAACCATCACGCACGCGCAATGACAATGCATATTCCGACAATGCCAAAATTACTACGGCGTCCTATGTCGTTACTGGTATTGCAGAGAAAAAGGCCATCAGTATTAAAGCGCCGTTCAAGCAAGCTGGGACGTTTTACCGCTCCTTGGACGCCGGGCAACAAACCAATTTGATCAGCAATCTTGCTGGTGATTTGGGGCAGGTGAAAAATACTGAAGTGAAAGAAATAATGGTGGCGCATTTTTTCCTCGCAGACAAGGACTACGGTATGCGTCTGGCCAAAGCCGTTAATGTGAATTTGTCGGCAGTCAAGCGCCGCGCAAACAGCATTCAGGTAGCTTCACAGTAGTTTGCGGCCATTCTGAGGCGCAACATTGTCACCTATTTCAGGCAATGTTGCGCCAATTTTTTACGAGAGGTTTATCATGAAGTATTTTATGACGATCATTATTTTGCTAGCCAGTGCATTGCCCATGAACGCACATAGCGGCGAAACATATACACCCGAAAAATTGGCCGCCTTGTATTTCGATGCGGCCCGCAATGGCCGGGTGGATATATTACAAGGCTTGATCGAGGCGGGTGCGCCGATTGAAGCGCGCAATAAAAAAGGTTATACGGCTTTTATCTTGGCGGCTTATAATAACCAGGCTAAAACAGTTACCTATCTTGCGGCTAATGGCGCAGATATTTGCGCTGGCGATCACAAGGGTAACACCGCACAAATGGGCGTAGCATTTGCGGGTCATGATGACATGGCGCGCAAATTACTGGAGTATAAGTGCGCCGTTGATGCCGTAAACAATAATGGGCAAACCGCTTTGATGATGGCAGCACTATTTGGACGGACAGACCAGGTGCAATGGCTCGTGTCCAAGGGAGCTGAGGCTGACAAAAAGGATCGTTTGGGTAACACCGCCGTTTCTCTTGCGAAGCAACAAGGCAACCGCAAAATGGTGGATTTATTACATTCGAAAACTGTCCACCCAGCAGAGCGATGAATTTGGGCAAGCTAAAATAAAGGCTGCGGCTGTTTTTTTCTATTTCTACAGATGCCTGTTTTTTTCTATTTCTACAGATGTATGGGTTGATATGGGCGTATATCTTCCCCATATTTGGGTGAAGCTCCGAACTCATAACGTAAAGACATGCCAATGACCCAAATTGCGACACAGACTGCAAAAATATTACCCGTCCTGCCTCTGCGCGATATCGTGGTGTTCCCCTTTATGGTGGTGCCGCTGTTTGTTGGACGGGAAAAGTCCATTAAGGCGCTTGAAGAAGTGATGAAGGGGGAAAAGAAAATCCTTCTCCTGACGCAAAAGAGCGCCAAGACCGAAGATCCGGGCACCCAAGACATCCACGACATTGGTTGCGTTGCCAAAATCTTGCAATTGCTGAAATTGCCTGACGGTACTGTGCGGGTGCTGGTTGAGGGCGGTATGCGGGCAAAAGTCGTTCGCTATACCGATAACTCCGAGTATTTCGAAGCGGAACTGGCCCCGTTAAAAACCACGGGAAAGACCGACAAAAACACTAAAATATTGATACGCAGTGTTTTTGACCAATTTACAAAATATGTGAAGCTGAACAATAAAATCTCCGAAGATATTGTAACCGCTGTGGCAGATATCCAAGACCCGGCGAAACTGGTGGATACCATCGCCGTGCATCTGGGGGTAAAGATTGACCAAAAGCAAAAACTGTTAGCCGAAACCAATGCTGTCACCCGCCTTGAAACGCTATTTGGGCTCATGGAGGGCGAGATTAGCGTGCTCAAGGTTGAGAGAAAAATCCGGGGCCGGGTCAAAAACCAAATGGAAAGAACCCAGCGCGAATATTATCTCAACGAGCAGATGAAAGCTATCAAGACCGAGCTTGGTAGTGAAGAGGACGGCGACGAAATTTCTGATCTAACCAAACAGATCGCCGAAACAAAATTCACCAAAGAAGCCAATAAAAAAGCCAAGGCGGAGCTTAAAAAACTATCGCAAATGTCGCCAATGTCCGCTGAGGCCAATGTGTCTCGTAATTATCTCGACTGGCTGTTGTCTGTGCCTTGGGGTAAGAAAAAGCGGGTGCGCAAGGATTTGGCCGAAGCGCAGACCATTCTTGACCGGGATCATTATGGTCTTGATAAAGTCAAAGAGCGCATCATTGAGCATTTGGCCGTCCAAACCCGCATGAAAAAACTGAAAGGCCCGATATTGTGTTTGGTTGGCCCGCCCGGCGTTGGTAAAACCTCGCTCGGTAAGTCTATCGCCGAAGCCACGGGGCGCGAATTTGTCCGGGTATCCCTGGGCGGCGTGCGCGACGAGAGCGAAATTCGCGGTCACCGCCGCACTTATATCGGCTCTATGCCCGGACGTATCATACAGCGCATGAAAAAAGCCAAATATACCAATCCGATGTTTCTGTTGGACGAAATTGATAAAATGGGCAGTGATATGCGCGGCGATCCGTCTGCGGCGCTTTTGGAGGTGCTTGACCCGGAGCAAAATGCTAATTTCAACGACCATTACCTTGAGGTGGATTACGACCTGTCCGATGTGATGTTCGTAACCACGGCCAACACACTGGATATTTCTCCGCCTTTGCTTGACCGTATGGAAGTTATTCGTATTCCCGGTTATACCGAGGACGAAAAAATCGAAATTGCAGAGCGGCATCTGATCAAGAAACAGGTTAAGGATCACGGCCTTAGAAAAGGCGAATTTGCCATCAAAACCGAAGCCGTGCGCGATATTATCCGCTATTATACCCGCGAAGCCGGGGTGCGGAATTTGGAGCGCGAACTGGCCCGTCTGGCCCGTAAATCCGTGGCCAAGATCGTTGCTAAGGAAGCTAAAAAAATCACCATTAGCTCTAAAAATATCGAAGATTTTCTCGGGGTTCAGAAATTCCGGTTCGGCGAAACCGATAAGGAAGACCAAATCGGTATCGTCACCGGGTTGGCCTGGACGGCAGCGGGCGGGGATATCCTGACCATAGAGGCCGTCTCCATGTCCGGGCGCGGCAAGATGACCATTACCGGGAACCTCAAAGATGTGATGAAAGAAAGCATCTCCGCCGCCAATTCCTATGTTCAGGCGCGGGCACCGGAGTTTGGCATTAGCCCTAAAGTATTTCGCACCACCGATATTCATGTCCATGTGCCCGAAGGCGCAACCCCCAAAGACGGCCCGTCCGCCGGTGTAGCTATGGCCACGGCCATGGTTTCCGTGCTTACGGGTATCAAAGTCCGCAAGGATATTGCCATGACCGGCGAAATAACTTTGCGGGGCAGGGTGTTACCAATCGGTGGCCTGAAAGAAAAATTATTGGCGGCATTGAGGGGCGGTGTCAAAACCGTGTTGATCCCCATTGACAATGCCAAAGACCTGGCCGATATCCCCGACAACGTCAAATCCAAGCTGGAAATCATTCCGGTGGCAACGGTCGATGAAGTTTTGCAAAAAGCCCTCACGAAACCTTTGACACCGGTAATATGGACAGCTAAAGACGAGGCCGAACTGTCCGGGATGTTCTCCAGGGGCGGTTCGCAAGATCAAGGCGGGCTTACTGCACATTAAGGCCGCTCATTGATCAGGCAAATCCCATATGTTGAAATGGGGGTGATTAGCTCAGATGGTAGAGCATCTCCTTTACACGGAGAGGGTCAGCGGTTCGATCCCGTTATCACCCACCAGCCTTCGCCCCAAAAAGGGGGCTTCGGCTTGGCAAGCCAGCCTGGTAATTCTCAAAGTTATTTATGGAGCACGGTGGGGCGAAGGCTGTCACGCCAAAGCCTTGGCGTAGGCGGACTACCGGAACATAGGTATACTACAGAATTTTGCGTTTAATTGGGTTCACACATTTTTCCTTCCCCCATTTATGGGGGAAGTGGGCGCCTCTTGGCGCTCGATGGGGGCGCGCACTCTTGTGCGCTACAGAGTTTACGGCAAACTTCACCATTGTTTCGCCGCAAGAGCGGCGGCCCCCATCGCCTCCGCAAGAGCTTCGGCACTTCCCCCATGAAAAATGGAGGAAGGAGAGGGTGGGGAAGCAGAAAATTTAGGCTATTGGCAGAAATGGTATGTTAACATGAGTGTCATTGATTCTTACTTGTCCTAATGAAGGAAATAGAAATACATGTCGTGGTGGCCAGCAATATACTACAGGGATGAAGCTCCTGAATATTTGTACAAATATTGCACCCGTAATGTGTATGATAAGCATATAAAAATTGGAGAGTTCCGTGTAGGGACTCTTGCAGAGTATAGATCCGCTTTTGAGGAAAAAGGTGCGGAATATGGGGACCATTATGAGGGAAATGAAGCCGTATTCAAACGTGGCCCTGTCGAAATAGCGGGTCATAGTCTGGATGAGCAGGGAGGCATTATTATAGATCGCAATGTCAATGCCTATGTGTTTTGTGGCTCAAGTAATTATTCTAAAAAGGATCATGAAAAATGGTTTAAGAGAAAGGGGTGCAATTATGATTTATGCATCAAACTAAGATCGTCTCCATTTCTTAATCTCCTTGCTCACAAAATTGATTTCCACCATAGACAAAACGGATCAGCGATGTGCGGGAAACCGCTGTATGATGGGCGCGGTGTTATCTATCTTGATAAAGAAACACCTAAAAAAGGGGATATATATTTGTACAAAAACCCAGACTTGGCATGGGAAAAAGAATATAGACTCGTTTATTTAAATCCACATATACACGGACATGACAAAGTGCCGTTTATCGCAAGCTCTATGAAATTTATAGAGTGTATTGAAGACGTAATTCAAATAAATGGTTGATGGATAGATAGCCCTGCTCACTCCGTTACCTCTTCCAGGGATGAGTGGGTGGAGATAATTTCTGTTTTCAACTCTGCCTTTCTATGCGAATAAGCCCGCATGAGCACACAAAACATAAATTGGCAACCCGGAGGCTTTTCGCTTCTTACTGATGTGGATAGTTATAAGGCGAGCCATTACTTGCAATATCCGCCGGGGACGGAATATGTGTCTAGCTATATTGAGGCGCGGGGCGGGGATTTTGATACTATGTTGTTTTTTGGGCTACAGGCCTATTTGAAAAAATACCTGTCGCGGGCCATTACGCTGGCCGAAATCGACTATGCTGAAGAACTTTGGCAGGCCCACGGGGTGCCGTTTAACCGGGATGGCTGGCTACATGTTTTGGATAAACATAATGGCGTCTTGCCGCTAGGGATCAAAGCCGTGCGCGAGGGTACGGTTCTGCCGATTAAAAACGCCGTGGTGCAGGTGGAAAACACCGACCCGGCCGTGCCTTGGTTGACATCTTATATCGAAACGGCGCTTTTGCGGGCCGTATGGTATCCCACCACCGTGGCAACATTGTCCTGGTCGGTTAAGCAGATTATTGGCAAATACCTCAAGCAAACCTGCGTAAACCCGGAAGCTGAATTACCGTTTAAACTGCATGACTTTGGCGCACGCGGTGCGACCAGTTATGAGGCCGCGTCTCTTGGCGGGTTGGCCCATTTGGTCAATTTTCAAGGAACGGACACGGTTGGTGCTTTGCTGGCGGCGCGCAAATTTTACGGCGCGGACATGGCCGGATTTTCCATCCCTGCGTCCGAGCATTCTACCATGACCGCATGGGGCAGGACTGGGGAAACCAGAGCGTACGAAAACATGGTCGAACAATTTGGCGGTAAAGATAAAGTTTTTGCAGTGGTTTCCGATAGCTATGATTTATTCGCGGCGGTCAAGAATATTTGGGGTGGGACGCTCAAACAAAAAGTCATGGATAATGGTGGTACGCTAGTTGTTCGCCCTGACAGCGGGAATCCGATCAAAGTCTGTGTCGATGTGGTTGAAAGCCTCGGGGATATTTTCGGTTATACCATCAATACACGCGGCTACAAAGTCTTGCCGCCCTATATCCGCGTGATCCAGGGCGACGGCGTCCATGCGCTGTCTATCGAAGCCATTTTACAACGCCTCAAGAAAAAAGGCTGGAGTGCGGAAAATATAGCTTTCGGCATGGGCGGAGCTTTGTTGCAACGTGACATTCACCGCGACACCATGAATTGGGCTATGAAAGCCAATGCCATCAAGTTTAAAGGGGATAGCGAATGGACGGATGTTTATAAAGACCCGATCACCGACCCCGGAAAAATCTCCAAACGCGGCCGTCAGGCTTTGGTTATGGAGAGCGGCACTTACAAAACCATCCGCAATTCAGAGCTAGGTGGTGCCGATAATCTGCTCGAAGATGTGTGGCGGGACGGCGAGTTATTACGCGATCAAACTCTGGACGAGATTAGGGCTTTGTCGGAGATTTAAAAGCCAAGGCTATTTTTAGCATGGACAGGTTTGTAAATTTGCGCCAAACCATGAGCAAATCTGGCGCTTGACTCGTTTGGGTGCCTGGAACATTATGTGAACATAAATAACAAGGTGAAATGATATGGCAGGTTCGTTAAATAAAGTGACTTTGATCGGGAATTTGGGAGCTGATCCGGAAATCCGTTCCATGAATAATGGCGGTAAGGTTTGCACGCTCAGTGTGGCGACAACTGAATCGTGGAAAGATAAAAGCACGGGTGAAAAGCGCGAAAAAACCGAATGGCACCGTGTTGTTATTTTTGGCGACGGGCTTGTTCGCGTTGCTGAAAACTACCTCAAAAAAGGCTCAAAAATTTATATTGAAGGGTCATTACAGACCCGCAAATGGCAGGATCGCGACGGCAATGACAAATACACCACTGAAGTGGTGCTTCAGGGTTTTGGCGGTACGCTCATTATGCTCGATGGTCGCAGTTCGGGTGGCGGCGGTGGTGGTTATAATCAGGATCCAGGCTATGGTGGTGGCAATCAGGGCGGCGGTGGTTCCCGTTCTGCCTCAAGCCAAGAAGGCCCAAGAGAAGACCTCAATATGGACGACGACATTCCGTTTTAGGTACCATTTTGATGGGGGGCATTCAAAATTTATGGGGCCTTTGTTAGGGAAATCTTAGGGGGTTTCGGGTATGAATATGCGAGTGGGATAGATGGGGCTCGCATGGAAAAGAACAGAAAACGTCAGGCCAACGAGTTTGTAGAAAACTTAATACAGGTTGAAGAATTATTACCTAAACAGATGGTGTTGGCAGCTCTTTGGGCTGGTGGTATTTATTTGGCATTGGGTTTGGCTGTTGCAAGCGTTTGGTTTGCGTTGATCGTGTTTGCAATTCTTATTCCGCGTCTTCAAACTTTTAAGGCTATGGCGACGTATAGTATTCGAAGCCAGATATTGGGTTTTCTGGTGGCATCCATTTGGGGGGTCGCCCCGTTTATGGTTTGGCAGGCAGGTCAGGGCCAATATAATGCCGTAGCCATTACAATGATTGGTGTTGGTTTTTTACAGGCTGTCAGTAAATACCGTTCAGAGCCGCGCCCGGCCATATTGGTTGCAATACCTTATTTAATACTTATGGGCTGGTTTTTGTACCAGTCGCGAATGAGTACGGCGTTCATTTTGGTACTTGTTATAACCACGGTCTATATCGTGACCTTGTTTGGGATTGTTTGGGCTGGCCAGAAAAGTAAGAAGGCCATCGTTGAATATAAATTAAATCAAGATAAATTGCAGCAAAAATTGGTAGCAGCGAGGGACGAGGCAGAGCAAGCAAATCATGCAAAGTCAGCGTTTCTGGCAAATATGAGCCATGAATTGCGCACACCGCTAAACGGCATTTTGGGATTATCAGATGTGCTGTTAAATGAAATGCCCGGCGGTGCACAAAAACGGAAACTCAGTTTAATTCAAGATAGCGGCAATACATTGTTGACTTTGCTCAATGATATATTGGATATCTCAAAAATTGAAGCTGACGGTATTGAGCTTGAACAAATTGATGTTGATTTGGACGCGATGCTACAAAAATCTTTCGCATTTTGGAAGCCAGTCGCGGATAAAAGCCTGATAAAGCTGTCTTTTCAAAAGCAAAAAGGATTGCCGGCACACATCATAACAGACCCGACGCGCATGCGGCAATGCCTCAATAATTTGATCAATAATGCTCTCAAATTCACGCCGGAAAACGGGCAGGTGACAGTTACCGCTACAGGGCGGCAGCTAACTGGATTGCACGGGGAAGGCCAGTATGCGTTAATGTTATCGGTTCAAGATAGCGGTATTGGTATCAGCAAAGAAAACCTCCCTAATCTGTTCAAACCGTTTCAGCAGGCAAGTCAAGAAACAGCTCGTAAATTTGGGGGCACTGGCCTTGGTTTGGTCATCACCCGTAAACTCAGCCGCTTAATGGGCGGTGATGTGACCGTTCAAAGCGTGTTGGGCAAAGGGTCTATATTCCGCTTGAATGTTACAGCCAAAATTTCTGATACGAATTTTATAGAACCAATTTCTCGGGAAGTAGCCCCATTACCTAGCTCAGAACTTATGGGGATGCGGTGCCTGGTTGTTGAAGATAATGAGATAAATCTGGAGGTTCTCTTGTTACTGCTAGAGCCGTACCAACTGGATGTCGTTGTTGCGCGAAATGGCCGCGAAGCCATTGATGTTTTGAAATCCCAGCGTATGGACTTTGTGTTGATGGATGTGCAAATGCCAGTAATGGGGGGGCTAGAGGCTACCAGGTTCATTAGAAAGTCAGGCCAAGCTTATGCAGGTGTCCCGATAATAGCTATGACCGCAAATGCCATGACAGGGGATAAGACCAAATGTTTGGATGCCGGTATGGATGCATATGTTTCCAAGCCTTTGTCGCGTTCCAAAATATCTGCAGCCATTCTCGACGCCATGAACTCTAAAGAGAAAGCTACCCAGTCCGTTGCTTGATTTGGCCTGATAAACCCGTATAAATTTCCATAGATTTGATTGCTCAAGCTGTCTGAAAATGCTAGCTTTTGGGGATGATGCGCACGATTCGGTGCTAGAGATTGCTGCGGCCCTATGGTGTAAACTGGGCTGAAAATTGGGCCGAAAGTTGGGCCAGAAAATAGGTGCATAAATTGTCCAGTGAAAACGGCGAAAACGACGACATTGAAGGCGGAAACATACCTCCGCCCACAGATGCCTCCCCACCTACAGATGGCAATGGTGGAGACGAGCCGCCGCACGAATTAGGCGTCAGCCCGGTAGACATCGAAGACGAGATGAGCCGGTCTTATCTCGATTATGCCATGAGCGTAATTGTTAGCCGGGCTATCCCGGATGTGCGCGACGGCCTCAAGCCCGTGCACAGGCGTATCTTGTATTCCATGCACGAAAACGGCTTTACCCGCGACAAGCCCTACAAAAAATCCGCACGGGTGGTTGGTGACGTGATTGGTAAATATCATCCCCACGGTGATACGGCGGTTTATGATGCTTTGGTGCGGTTGGCGCAAGATTTCTCCATGCGACTGCCTTTGTTACAAGGCCAGGGCAATTTTGGCTCGGTGGACGGTGACCGCCCGGCGGCTATGCGGTACACTGAAGTCCGCATGGACAAACCTGCCGCGCAACTTCTGGCCGACATCGAAAAAGACACAGTCAACTTTCAGGAAAATTATGATGCGTCCGAGAGCGAACCAACGGTTCTGCCAGCGCGTTACCCCAATTTGCTGGTCAATGGGGCGGGCGGTATTGCCGTTGGTATGGCCACGAATATCGCGCCGCACAATCTGGGCGAAATCATTGATGCCACCTTGGCCATAATGGACAATGGTGATATTAGCGACGATGAATTGCTGGAGATCGTGCCGGGGCCGGATTTCCCGACGGGTGCACTGATTTTGGGCCAATCCGGCGCACGGCAAGGGCTTTTGACCGGGCGCGGTTCGGTGATTATGCGTGCCAAACACCACCTTGAGGAATTCAAGAAAGACCGCACGGCGATTGTTTTTACGGAAATTCCCTATCAGGTCAACAAAGCCAATCTGATCAAGAAAATCGCCGAACATGTGCGCGAAAAGCGCATTGAAGGTATTTCCGACATGCGCGACGAGAGCGACCGCGACGGTATGCGTATTGTTATCGAGTTAAAGCGCGACGCCGTCCCGGATGTGGTTTTGAACCAGTTGTTCCGTTTCTCGCAACTCCAAACCAATTTTGCTTCCAACATGCTGGCGCTGAATGGTGGTCGCCCGCAGCAAATGAATTTGCGCCAGATGATCGAAGCTTTCTTGGTGTTTCGCGAAGAGGTTATTGCCAGGCGGACAAAATTTGATCTGGCCAAAGCTCGTAACCGGGCTCATATTTTGGTCGGTCTGGCGACAGCCGTTTCCAATATTGACGAGATTATCAAAATCGTGCGGAGTTCTGCCACACCAAAAGAAGCCCGCGAAAATCTGTTGACGCGGACATGGCCTGCGCAGTCCATGGCTTCATTGATAAGCCTGATTGCTGACCCGCGCTCTATATTGTTGGACGACGGCAATATCCAACTCACCGAAGAACAGGCCAGGGCCATTCTCGAGTTGCGCCTGCACCGCCTTACCGGGCTGGGCATGGAAGATATTACCGCCGAGGCCGAAAAACTGGCGGCGAGGATTACCGATTTGCTGGACATATTGCGCTCACGCGGGCGGGTTGTGGACATTATCAAGGAAGAACTCAGCGAGATAAGAGATCAATTCGCCACGCCGCGCCGCTCGGAGTTCGTCGAAGGCGGTATGGACTTTGAGGACGAAGACCTGATTACCGTGGAAGACATGGTGGTGACGGTAACGGCGGCAGGCTATATCAAACGCACGGCGCTCGATACTTACCGCACCCAAAGGCGCGGCGGTCGTGGCCGTTCCGGCATGTCCATGAAGGATGAAGATTACGTGACAACGGTGTTTGTCGCCTCTACCCATACACCGGTACTGTTTTTCTCCTCCACCGGAATTGTCTACAAGCTTAAAGTCTGGAAACTGCCCGTAGGTGGTGCCAACACACGCGGCAAGGCTCTGGTCAATATATTGCCTATGGATGCGGGTGAGCAAATCAATTCTATCATGTCATTGCCCGAGGACGAGGACGCATGGAAAAACATGGACATCATGTTTGCCGCCAGATCAGGTGGTGTGCGCCGCAATTCACTGGCTGATTTTACCCGCGTAAATCGAAACGGTAAAATTGCCATGAAGCCAGACGAGGGCGACGGCATTGTCGCCGTGCGCCTGTGTACGGAAGACGATGATGTCTTGCTGACCACGGCCAACGGTAAATCCATTCGTTTCAAGGTCACGGATATTCGCCGTTTTGTTGGCCGCACCTCAAGCGGTGTTCGCGGGGTTAAACTGGCGGACGGCGACGAGGTTATCTCCATGGCTATTTTGCGGCATATGGATATAGACACTGACGAAGCTCGTGCCTATATGAAATACGCCAATGCCAAACGTAGGGCGCTCAATGCGGAAGCTGGCGAAGAGGTTGAGGTTGAAGACGACAACACGCTGTCTATGGAACGTAAAATAGAGCTGGAAGCCGCCGAGCAATTTCTGCTCACCTTGGCCGAAGATGGCTACGGGAAACGCTCCTCAAGCTACGATTACCGCTGTATGAACCGAGGCGGGCAGGGCGTTAGCGCCCAGGATTTGGGCCGTAAAGATAAGGAAGACGCTAAATTGGTGCGCTCCATGTCCATATCCGATGATGATGAGATTATGATCGTCACAGACGGCGGCCAGCTCATCCGTTGCCCGGTCAAAAATATCAGCATCATAAGCCGCTCTTCCAAAGGCGTTATGGTTATCCGTGTTAAAAATAAAGAACATGTGGTGTCGGTAGAGCGGATTGAGGAAACGGATGATGATGGGGATGATGAAGACAGCGGTGAAACGGTATAGGTTATCTTTTCGCTTTATTATGTCCGGTAAATTAGATTAAGTGGGGCCATGAATTTTTCCAGCATAACTTTCGTGTATTACTTCTTGCCGCTGGCTGTTCTTTTATATTTTCTGGTTAAGGGCCGAACTGCACGAAATGTGGTTTTACTCTTTGCCAGCTTGCTGTTTTATGCATGGGGTGAAGGTTATCTTATCGTCCTTTTGCTCGGCTCGATCGGGTTCAATCACTGGATTGCCAAGGGGATAGAAACACAAAGACAAGCAGGCAAAAGATCTGGTGTCTGGTGGTTAACTGGCGGGGTTGCCACGAATTTGGTTTTTCTGATCGTCTTTAAATATCTCGGACTGCTCAGTGAATTGCTGGAACCTTTGGGGGTGCCGCGCCTTAATGTTCATTTGCCTTTGGGAATTTCGTTTTTTACATTTCAAGCCATCAGCATGATTGTCGATGTGTACCGGGGTACAAAGCCAGCAAAATCTATATTGCGCACCGGTCTGTTCATTGCCATGTTCCCGCAGCTTATCGCTGGCCCAATCGTTCGGTTTAACGAGATACGTGCGCAAATTGAAGATCGTAACGAAAATTTCGACCGGTTTGCCCAGGGTGTTAAAATTTTTGTCATAGGGTTATCGCAAAAAGTTCTTATTGCCGATATTTTATCCGGGCCGGCTGATGCGGCATTTGGGCAGCTACCCGCAGAGTTAGGGCTAGTTGCCGCCTGGTTTGGCTTAATCTGTTTTTCATTGCAGATATATTATGATTTTGCCGGTTACTCGAATATGGCCATAGGGCTTGGGCGGTTTTTTGGCTTCGAGTTGCCGAAAAATTTCGCACATCCTTATAGCGCATCCAGTTTCCGCGAGTTTTGGCGGCGTTGGCATATGACCTTGTCGCGCTGGTTTAAAGATTATCTCTATATCCCGCTTGGCGGCTCAAGGTTGGGGAGTGCTAGAACATACAGGAATTTGTTGATTGTTTTTGTTTTGGTCGGGATTTGGCACGGGGCGGCCTGGACATTCGCTCTTTGGGGGCTTTGGCACGGGGTGTTCTTGATTATAGAGCGTCTTTGCCCGCGCCTTCCTTTGCCGGGTAAGATCGCCAAGCCTCTCGGCATGATATATGTAGGGGTTTTTGTTAGTCTGGGCTGGGTGTTGTTTCGGGCGGACGACATGCAACACGCACTTGGTTATTGGCGCGCACTTTTAGGGATGAACGATCCTATGGTTTCGATCCCTTTGGAGGTTGAACCATTGGTAATGTTGGTGTTTATTTGCGGGTTTTTATTGGCCTGGGATGGCTGGGAAAATGTCTGGAAGCGATCTACCAATAAATTTGGCGTGCGGAGTAAGGCCGTCATTTTACCGAGTGCGGTATGGGGAAGTATTGCAGGCCTTTATTTGCTGAGCTTTATCGTTATGGCCTCCAACACCCATCAACCGTTTTTATATTTCAGGTTTTAGGAATAAGCATGAAAGCATATATCAGATCATTTATTGTTTTCACGATTGTTATCATGACAATAATCCCCGGAAGTGTTCATGTATTCAGGGTTTTATCCGGGAAAGCAGGATTAACGCTCAATGAAAACCGTTATTTGACCGAGTGGCCAAAGCCTAGTGAAGTTGATGGCCCTGTCGCTTATACGCAAGGGGTTGAAGCATATATAAATGATAATTTTGGACTTAGAGCCGAAGCGGTCAAATTTTATAGCAGGGTGTATGCAAAGTTTGGAACAAGTGGCCCTGTAGTCAAGGGAAACTCACCAGGCTGGTTTTTTTTACAAGACGCATGGGTATGGCGCTCCTATCAAGGAAATGCAACATTTACAGATACTACGATAAATAGGTGGCTTGAGGCTCTATCAGAGTTGAAGATAGAATCTGAAAAATCCGGCGCAGTTTTTGCAGCTATCATACCGCCAAATAAAGTGCGCATATATCCTGAAGTTGCACCAGCAAGGTATGGTCAACCTTCCCCGCGCAGGTTCGTCAATTTCTTGTATCAACACCCGCAAGCCAATGATTTAGGATTGCGTAATATTGAGCCAATGCTTCTACAGGTAAAAGCACAACATCCGGTCTATTACAAAACGGACACCCATTGGACGAGTACCGGCGCTTATGAAGGGTATTTCGCCGTCATGAATGTTTTTAATGAGAAGGGGAACCGTTTTCCTATTTTAGAAAAACAGGCTTTGGTAGAGGTTTCAAAGAAAGACTATTCCGGAGATCTTGCTAAATTGATGGGCCAAAAAGATGTCATAACAGAAGCAATATCCATGCAAAGCGCACCCTCTACACCTCAAAAATTTGTGAAAACTGTTCTCAATAAAACGCCTGAAATGAGTGGGTGGCGGGTCACAATTCATACGAATCAGGGGCAGGCGAACCACGTGCAAGACGGCACAACACTTGTCATTATTGGGGATTCGTTTTCAAATGCGCCCCTATCTTATTTCAAGCATAGCTTTGATACAGTTGTTCATATGCAGCGTATAGAAGTTTTCAACACCAAATTTGCTTTAAATAATCTTCGAATTTATAAACCTGATGCAGTCTTATTCGTCGCCGTTGAACGTAATGCTGAGCAATGGATAGGGGAGCCATAGGGGTCGCGCACAGGGAGCATAGGCAAAATGGTAAAATCTTTTGATTGCCTCGTGGGTTAGCTGGGTTATAAGCACTTTATGAAAAGAACAGCTTTATATCCTGGTACATTTGATCCTTTGACCAATGGGCATTTGGACATTATTCGCCGTGCTTGCAAACTTTGCGATAAGTTGGTGATTGGTGTAGCTATGAACACCGGGAAAAACCCACTCTTTAGCCTGTCCGAGCGTTCGCAAATGGTTGAAGAAGCTCTGGTGGGTATCACAGGGGACTGCGAGGTTGAGGTGGTTTCTTTTGAGGGTTTACTGATACATTTTGTTGAAAGTGTCGGGGCAAGTGTGATAATACGCGGTCTTAGGGCCGTGTCCGATTTCGAATATGAGTTTCAGATGGTTGGTATGAACCACAAACTTAACCCGGAGATCGAGACGGTCTTTTTGATGGCGGATGCGCAAAATCAGGCGATAGCGTCAAGATTGGTCAAGGAAATTGCCAAGCTTGGCGGTGATGTTTCGCCCTTTGTCAGTGCGTCCGTGAAACAGAAACTTGAGGATAAGCTTAAATGATGACCCGTATTACCCTGGCATTTTTAACCGCCGGTTTTCTTGCCACAACCGCATGTGCGGCCGAGCAAAAGCAAGAGGCGGAAGCTGTTTCTGCACCCGTAAAAGTGGTTGCGGTTGACCCGAACCTTCCCGCAACAACAGATGCAGACTGGCGCGAGCCAGACCCGGAAAACACCCTGTATATCAAGACAGCATACGGGGTATTTGTCGTGGAAATGGCGCCGGAATTTGCCCCAAAACATGTGAAACAAGTCAAAACTCTGGCCCGGCAAGGCTTTTATAATGACATCACATTTCACCGTGTGATTAAGGGTTTCATGAACCAGACAGGTGACCCACGCGGAGATGGGACGGGCGATTCGTCCTTGCCCGACATCCCCAAAGAGTTTACATTTAGACGTTCACCAAGCGACATGAAAATCAAAAATCTAGGCCGTGTGTTGTCACCAAAGGGCGAAGTGGAAACCGGCTTTTATAAAGCATTCCCAATTGCCTCCAAACCTGGTGCGCAAGCCTTTATGACCAAAGACGGTAAGGTTGATGCCTGGGCTTTGCATTGTCCAAGTATTACCTCAATGGCCCGGGGCGGCGGTGATGAAAATAGTGCCAATAGCCAGTTCTTTTTGATGCGGGGGGCTTATCCGTCTCTGAATACCAAATATTCCATTTGGGGTACGACAATTTGGGGTCGGAAAGATTTGAAAAAGATAAAAATTGGTGTGGCCGGCGAAGATAAACGCTTTGTCCCTGATATACTGGAGAGCGTGCGCGTCGCGTCGGATATACCTGAGGCCGAGCGCATCAATGTGCAAATACTGCGCACAGACGGTGCCGCATTTGGCAAATATCTGGAAGCGTTAAAGGGGAGTTCTGGCAAATACCCCGAGATATGTGATATCCAGGTGCCCACTCGTTTAAAATCATAAGAATTTAACAAAAACAAGGAATTACAACTATGTCTGACAAACTTATTATGACCGTTGATGGCGGCGATATTGTGATTAAACTTCGTCCTGATCTGGCCCCGAAACATGTAGAGCAAATCACCAAATTGGTCGAGGATGGCTATTATGACGGCTTATGTTTTCACCGGGTGATTGACGGCTTTATGGCCCAAGGTGGTTGTCCTGACGGCACGGGTATGGGCGGCTCCGGCACCAATATTCCGGCGGAATTTTCCGATGCGCCCCACGGTCGAGGTGTTTGCTCTATGGCTCGTTCAGCCAGTCCTGATTCGGCCAGCTCGCAGTTTTTTATCTGCCTTGACGACGCAAATTTTCTGGACGGACAATATACCGTCTGGGGCGAGGTCGAAAGCGGTATGGAGCATGTGGACGCCCTTCCCAAAGGCGAGCCACCCGTCGTACCCGGCACGATTGTTAAAGCCGTAATTGCTTAGTAAGGCATGTACAGTGTCTTGTATTCCTGTAGGGTGGATTAGCGGCTCTTGCGCGTAATCCACCGTGCGGTGGTTACCAAAGGTGGATTACGCCAAGAGGCTAATCCACCCTACAAGAATACAAGTGGCAAAAACCTCATGGATGTAGAATTATTCAACTTTGATCTGCCTGATGAACGCATTGCCTTGCGGCCTGCAAGTCCGAGGGATAGCTCGCGTTTGCTTCAAGTTACGGGTGGAAAGTTAAGTAATCATATTGCCCGCGATTTAGCAGATTTACTCCGCCCCGGTGATGTTTTGGTGCTGAACGAAACCAAAGTATTGCGTGCCAGCCTTGAAGGTATCCGCCCGGCCCGTACCCACGGCGGTGGCGGTGATGTAAAAGTCGGATTTAATCTACACAAGCAGGTTTCAGGGGATAGCTGGCGGGCATTTGCCCGTCCGGCCAAACGCCTTAAGCAGGGTGACAGGGTCAGATTTTCGGATGCACTATCCGCCGTGGTGACAGACAAACAAGACGGGGGTGATGTCGGGCTTACATTCAATTTGAGTGGCGCCGAATTAGGTCAGGCTATTGAGCAGACAGGCGAAATGCCTCTGCCGCCATATATTGCAAGACAGCGCCAGGTTGATGCCCAAGACAGTGAGGATTACCAAACCGTTTATGCCGTAGATAAAGGCTCGGTCGCGGCTCCGACGGCGGGTTTGCATTTCACGCCAGAGCTGTTCGAGAAATTGGAAAAGAAAGGCGTGAAAATCGCCTGCTTAACATTACATGTTGGGGCAGGGACATTTTTACCCGTCTCCAGTGATAATACGGATGACCATAAAATGCATTCGGAATGGTACAGCATATCTGAACAAGCCGCCGAGGCTATCAATATTGCAAAACGTGCTGGGGGCAGGGTAATAGCCGTTGGTACAACGGCACTTCGTGCGCTTGAGAGCTGCGCAAATGGGGATGGCGAGGTGGTTCCTGGGAGCACGGATACAGATATTTTCATCACGCCTGGCTATAAGTTCAAAATAATCGACGGTATGTTGACTAATTTTCATTTGCCCAAGTCGACATTATTTATGTTGGTCAGCGCCTTTTGCGGGCTGGACAATATGCAAGCCGCCTATACATACGCAATCGACAATGATTACCGCTTTTATTCCTACGGGGATACGAGCCTGTTATGGAAGAATGATGAGTAATGGCCGAGTTCGAATTTAACATTGCCGCAACAGATGGTGCTGCCCGCACGGGTGTGCTGAAAACATCACGCGGTGATATTCGGACGCCTGCTTTTATGCCCGTTGGTACGGCGGGTACGGTGAAGGCCTTATACATGGATCAGGTAAAGGATGCCGGGTCGGACATTATATTAGGCAATACATACCACCTCATGCTGAGGCCGGGAGCCGAACGTGTGGCTAAACTAGGCGGTTTGCACCAATTTTCTGGTTGGCGCGGGCCTATGCTAACGGATAGCGGGGGGTTTCAGGTCTGGTCATTGTCAAAACTGCGCAAGATGAGCGAAAAAGGTGTGGAGTTTCAAAGCCATCTGGACGGCTCCAAACATATGCTTAGCCCGGAACGTTCTATAGAGATACAAGCGGAGCTGCTTGGCGCGGACATATGCATGCAACTTGATGAATGCACAAATTTTCCGGCAACCCGTGATGAAGCTGCCAGCTCCATGGAATTATCCCTGCGCTGGGGCAAGCGGTCATTAGAGGCTTTTGGTGAGCGAGACATCCAGACATTATTTGCAATCGTTCAGGGCTCAACCTTTGCTGATTTGCGCCAAATGAGTGCTGAAGCCAGTGTGGCCGCCAAAGTAAATGGTCTTGGCTATGGCGGTTATGCCATAGGTGGTTTGGCGGTCGGGGAGGGGCATGCTGCCATGCTGGAAACCCTGGAGCATGTTATGCCTTTCTTGCCCCGCGCCCGCCCACGATATCTTATGGGGGTCGGCAAGCCGATTGACCTCGTAGAATCAGTTGCTCGCGGGGTGGATATGTTCGATTGTGTTATACCAACGCGCTCTGGACGCCACGGGCAAGTTTGGAGTGATGGCGGGCCATATAATATAAAACGCGCCGAGTTTGCAGAAGACCAATCACCTTTGGACGCAACAATTGATTGTCCTGCAAGTCGCAACTATTCTAAAGCCTATATCCACCACTTAATTCGAAGCGGTGAGCTACTCGGTGCTATGCTGCTCAGCTGGCATAATATAGCATATTTTCAAAACCTTATGGCGCGGATGCGGTGTGCGATTAAAGGCGGTGACTTTGAGAATTTTGTGCGTAGCTTCAAAGAAAAATTACAAAAATAAAGCGCAGTAAAAAATCGTGAAATATGCCGTATTTAGCCCTTGACCTATTGGGAATGCAGCCCTAGTTTCCGCGCTCTTTGGGAGCTGTTAGCTCAGTTGGTAGAGCAACTGACTTTTAATCAGTAGGTCCAGGGTTCGAATCCCTGACAGCTCACCATTTTCTTTCAGCTACCTTGGGTTTTACCCCAATTGTGGCGCTTTCGTGGCAAGACTGATGCATATATGCCACGCCCACCTAATTAACATTGGCTTTCTCGGAAAAAAGATAAAGGTAAAGCTAGTCAAAGGTGAATTGTTGGTGTACCAACAAACCGACAGTTATGTGCCTTAGTGCACGATTGTGTTTGAGTGCGAGAAATCGCAGGTAATATTGGCCAATTTTGGGTTGGCCTTTTTTGGAGGAAGAAACATGAAGCTACAGCTTCTTGCAGCGGCCGCGAGTGTCGCTTTGTTAGCCGCACCTTCATTGGCTTCAGCTAATGATCAGGGTTGGTATGTACGTGGTAATGTGGGTTACGGAGTTGTGACCGATGTTGATTTTACTGGCGATCTCG
>JAESQN010000037.1 GCA_016765135.1 Robiginitomaculum sp. | reverse complement strand
TTCCATGCGCTGGCGGCAGGTTGCATCATACGCACATTGGGCTTTTTGCCTAACGGGTACAGCAGACCAACCACCGCGCAAGGAATTATATACCTCGACGGTTATGGGGACGGTTATTGACCCGGATGGATTATCTGCCAGCGTAAAACGAAACTGTTGTTTCAGCACAATCTGGCGATTTCCAATCCGGGTATTGTTACGGATAATCTTGGATGTCATTGTTTTTGTTGATTTAATTTGTAAACTTTGGGGCTCCACAGGGATGGGGCGTCGGCACTGACCAACCACCCACCACGCAGCATTATTCGTCTTATCGACAACAAATGCGGTGTCACCGTCTATTATCTCCAGCATGACGGCAGACCCGGACGGCTTTGCTTGCGCAAAGGCGGTACCAGATACTGCTAGCAGGCCAGCATAAATCAGATATAAAATCCGAAAGTTCACAATTATTTTCCATTCACCAGTTTGCGCTCTTTGGCGCTTGTGATGAATATAGCTGATCGAGGTTTATATACCTTAAAGCAGGTCGTAAGACTTTATGTCAAAAACCACAGTAGAACGCAGGAAAAAGTTAATTGCCACTAAGAAAAAAAACTATTCCCACTCAATCGTGCCTGGCGGTTTGGAGGTTATATCGTAAACCACCCTATTGACGCCCTGGACTTCATTGATGATCCGGGTTGCGGTTTCGCCTAAGAATTCATGGCTGAAGGGGTAATAATCGGCGGTCATACCGTCTGAAGATGTGACGGCGCGCAAAGCTAGCACATGCTCATAGGTACGGCTATCACCCATAACACCAACGGTTTTTACGGGCAAAATCACCGCAAAGGCCTGCCATATCTCGTTGTAAAGGTTATGTTTTTTTATTTGTTCGAGATAGATTGCGTCCGCCTCACGCAGTAAATCAAGCTTTTCCTTGGTAATCTCCCCCGGACAGCGAATGGCCAGGCCTGGGCCTGGAAATGGGTGACGCTCGACAAACGCCGGATCTAACCCCAACTCGCGGCCTAAATCCCGCACCTCGTCCTTGAACAGCTCGCGCAAAGGTTCAACCAGCGCCATATCCATGCGCTCTGGCAGACCGCCAACATTATGGTGGGATTTGATAGTCACGGACGGGCCGCCGTCAAATGAGACGCTTTCGATCACATCAGGGTAAAGTGTGCCTTGGGCCAGAAATTTGGCGCCGCCGATGTTCTTTGCCTGTATTTCAAATATATCAATGAATGTTTTGCCGATTATTTTGCGCTTTTTTTCCGGATCCGACACGCCCTTCAGCAAATCTAAAAACTGATTTTCCGCGTCCACATGGATTAAGTTTATGTTATAATGCGTTGAAAACAAAGAAACTACTTCCTCAGCTTCATTTTTACGCATCATGCCTGTATCAACGAAAACGCAGGTCAATTGGTCGCCTATGGCTTCGTTAAGCAATACGGCGACCACAGAGCTGTCCACGCCGCCTGACAATCCGCATATGACTTTGCCGTCCCCGACCTGTTTGCGCACGGCCTCTATGGCCTCGTCCTTAAATGCGGCCATTGTCCAGTCGCCTTTGAGGCCAGCAATCTTGTGTGTGAAGTTTTTCAACAATTGCGCACCAATGGGCGTGTGGGCGACTTCGGGGTGGAACATGACATTATAGAATTTGCGGCTCGCGTCTTCGCTGGCCGCAAATGGCGCGTTTGGAGATTTCGCGATAATCTCGAACCCGTTCGGCAAATTGTTGACCCGGTCTCCGTGGCTCATCCAAACCGTGTGCTTTGAACCGACCCCGCCAATATCCTCAAATAACAAGCTGTCTTTGACGATTTCCAATTCGGCCCGACCAAATTCCCGCTCGTCCGCCGCTTCGGCTGAACCGCCTAATTGATCAACCATAGCCATCTGACCATAGCAAATACCCAGGATTGGTACACCAAGCTTAAACACCGTATCATGGACACGCGGACTTTTGTCCTCGCCGACACTATTTGGCCCACCGGACAGAATAATCGCCCCCGGCGCAAAGTCAGCTAACAGCTTATCCGTAATTTTATTAAACGGATGCACTTCGGAATAGACCCCGCTTTCGCGTACCCGCCTTGCAATCAGCTTTGTAACCTGGGAACCAAAGTCAATGATCAGAACTTTTTCGTGATGGCCAGTTGTCATGCCTGCGTCTTTCTTTGCATGACGGCGAAAAAGAAGCCGTCCGTATTGGTTGACGCCGGGGTCATGGTCAGGGTGCAGCCGTCTTCCGACCAGGGCATGGATTTTTCGACACCAATTTTGTCTTCCCAAACCTCGCCAGCCGACAAAAGTTCGAAATCAGAATTGTCTTCAAGGAAGGGGTAAATCTGCCCCTCGTTTTCCTCGGCCAAAAGCGAACATGTCACATAAAACAACAGCCCGCCGGGACGCACATATTGTTTAGCCTGATCCAGTACGGTTGTTTGCTCGGCCAAACGAACTTCCAGAGTTGCCACCGACAAGCGCCATTTCGCGTCCGGCTTTCTGCGCCAAGTGCCAGAACCCGTACACGGCGCATCTACAAGAACCCTGTCCATAGTGCCGCGTAATTTACCTAGTCCGGGTTTCCCCCCCTTTTCTGGATTTTTTCCCTTTTGGGCCGGCTGAATGACTTCCACATTGTCGGCCCCTGCCCGCGTAGCTCTCGCGTAGAGTGGGGCTAACCTGCGCTTGTCAATATCATAGGCGAATATAGTGCCTTCGTTTTTCATATCAGCCGCCAGCGCCAAGGTCTTGCCGCCGCCGCCCGCGCAGTAATCCAGCACACGCTCGCCCGGTTTGGCGTCCACGAGTAGCGAGACGATTTGCGAACCCTCGTCCTGTATCTCGACTTCTCCAGTAAGAAACACCGGGTCAGATTGAATATTAGGCAAACGGTCAAGCTTGGTACCCGCCTTGATGCGGATACCATTAGGAGCCAATTCGGTTGCGACCCCGCCCATGTCTTTCAGTTTGGCAAGGGCTTTGGCGCGGTCAGACTTCAACAAATTAACCCGTAAATCCAGCGGTGGGCGTACCAGCAAGGCTTCGCCTTCCGCCACGGCATTTTCGGCAAAGTTATTCTCGAATGCGGGCCACAACCATTCGGGAATATCGGCCCGTATCCAGTCGGGGGCCATGGCTAAATCTCGCGCCCCAGCCAAAGACGTTTTCTCGGTCTTGGTCAACGGTGCGGGGCTATGTCCGTCGTCAGCAAATGCGGCTTCCAGCGTTTCCACCGTTTCGCCCCAGCCCCAAACCATAGTTCCGAACACCAATGGACGCCCCAAACCAGTATCCGTGTCTGCGTCCATGCGCCACAATGTAGAGGATTTGCGCCGCAAGGCATCAAACACAATCCCCCCAATTGCCGCCCGGTCTTTGGAGCCGGCAAATCTATGGGCTTTACCCCAATCGCGCAGGGCATGGGCAGCTGGTGTGTGCTGCTCAAATACATCGTCCAAGACCTCAATCGCGGCCTGTATGCGTCCACCTAGTTTCATAAAATCTCTATTTCTGTTCTGAGTAATTGGGCGATTCGCGGGCAATGGCCACATCATGGACATGGCTCTCGCGAAGGCCGGAATTGGTGATACGGACAAATTCCGCGTTCGTGTGAAAGTCCGCTATTGCCGGAGAGCCCGTATAGCCCATTGCAGCCCGAACACCACCCAATAATTGGTGAATAATAGGCCCGACCGGGCCTTTAAACCCGATGCGGCCTTCAATGCCTTCGGGTACAAGTTTATTATTATCGGTAATATCCATCTGGAAATACCGGTCAGCCGAACCCCGCGCCATAGCGCCGACGGAACCCATGCCCCGGTAAGACTTATAGGAGCGGCCTTTATAAAGGAACACTTCGCCCGGCGTTTCGCTGGCCCCTGCGAACAGGGAACCAATCATGACGCTTTGCGCACCAACGGCCAAAGCCTTGGCCATATCACCGGAATACTTGATACCCCCGTCTGATATAACAGGCACCCCGGCTTTACCAGCCGCCTTGCACACATCTATCAGCGCGGTAAGTTGCGGCACCCCGACCCCTGCAACAATGCGGGTCGTACATATAGACCCAGGGCCGATCCCGACTTTTAGCGCGTCCGCCCCCGCCTTGATCAAGGCCGTGGCTGCATCTTCAGTGGCGATATTACCCGCGATAATTTGTGTGTCCGGGTGATGGTTTTTAAACCGCTGAACTTGCTCGATCACTTTGATTGAATGCCCGTGGGCCGTATCAATGATCAGCACATCCACGCCCGCTTTGATCAGTGCGACCCCGCGCTCAAAGCCTGCGTCCCCAACCGTGGTCGCCGCGCCGACGCGCAAACGCCCACGGTCGTCCTTGCAAGCATTGGGAAAGTTCAGTGCTTTCTCCATATCCTTGACGGTGATTAGTCCGACACATCGCCCGTTTTTATCAATCACAACCACCTGTTCAATACGGTGTTTGTGTAAGAGGGCGCGGGCTTTATCTTCACTTGTTCCCTCGTCCACCGTAACCAGGTCACGGGTCATCATCGCCGCAACTTTTTCGTTTGGATCAGTTGCGAAGCGCGTATCGCGGTTGGTGATAATACCGATTACTTTTTTGGTTTTATCAACGACAGGAAAACTGGAAAACGAATGTTTTTCAGCCATTATCTGTAATTCGGCTAATGTAGCACCCGGATCTATGGTCACGGGGCTAACCACCATACCGGATTCGTAGCGCTTAACCTTGCGCACCTCCTCGGCTTGCTCATCAATTGACAAATTGCGGTGAATAATACCGATACCGCCATTTTGCGCCATAGCAATCGCCAGCGGCGCCTCGGTCACCGTGTCCATAGCCGCTGACAATAATGGCACGTTCAAACTTATGGTTTTGGTCAGGCGCGTAGACAAATCCGCCTCGCCGGGCAATATACTTGAAGCTTTTGGTAGCAAAAGCACATCATCAAATGTGAGACCTTCACGAATCAACATGAGCATCCTCCTTTGCGGGTGTCCAATATCAGGGATGGACAAATGGTGCTAGGTTTATTTTAGAAAGATCGTATATCAGACTTAAAAAAACTCCAAACACGTAAATTCGGATTGTATTATTGCTTGGGCGGGCATAATCAGGGCTTATGAAATATCATTCTTTGAAAAACCCTGACTATAAAGTCGATTTTAGCGAGGCTTTGTTGTCCAGTCTGGCGCCTGACGGTGGGCTTTATATGCCGGATAGTTTACCGCGCTTTGGGGAAGGTGAGTTGGCCCGGCTTGGTGCGCTACCCTTTCACGCTTGTGCGGCGCATTTATCACGGTTTTTTGTTGATGATAATTTCTCGGATGATGATTTACGCGATTTGTGCGCCGATGCTTATGACTTTCCCCTGCCCCTCAAAACGATGGGCGGCGTAGTTCTTGACCCCGCGACGCCTGAGCCAGGCGACGCATATATCATGGAAATGTTTCACGGGCCGACCTTGGCGTTTAAGGATTTTGCGGCGCGGTTTATGGGCCGCACGGTGTCTCATTTATTAAGTCGTTCCGGTGAAAGTCGGACAATACTTGTTGCCACATCCGGAGACACGGGCGGGGCCATTGGCCATGCGTTTTTGAACCTGCCGGGCATACGGGTGTTTATCTTGTTCCCCGAAGGCGGGGTGAGCTCGGTGCAGGAGCACCAGTTGACCTCTATGGGCAAAAACTCCAACGTCAAAGCCATAGCCGTCGAAGGCACATTTGATGATTGCCAGGCTTTGGTCAAACAAGCCTTTGCCAACAAAGACATGAGCGCCGCGCATAATTTGATGTCGGCCAACTCCATCAATGTTGGCCGGGTGATCCCGCAAAGTTTTTATTACTTTTGGACAAGCCTACAGGTCAAAGGCGCATTCCCCCACAGGCCCATTGCTTATGCCGTACCGTCGGGCAATCTGGGCAATCTTACGGGCGGGTTGATCGCCCGTAAAATGGGTGCGCCCATTGATAAATTTGTCGTCGGCAATAACGCCAACCACCCATTTGTCGATTATCTGGAAACGGGCACCTATACGCCGCGAAATTCCGTGCCTACTCTCTCAAATGCTATGGATATTGGCAGGCCCAATAATTTCCCGCGCATTTTGGCTTTATTTGACGGTGATCATGAACAGATAACCAAAGTCTGCACGGGTAGCCATTATAGCGACGAACAAACCGAGCGCCATTTGCGTAAAACCTATAGCCGTGCGGGCTATCTGATGTGCCCGCATACTGCGGTTGGGCATCTGGCCATGCAGGACTTTACGGGGGCGACCGACAAGAAATACACCGAAATTACCGTCTCTACCGCACATCCGGCGAAATTTAAGGACGAGGTCGAGCGGGTTATTCGTGCCAATGTGCCCCTGCCCGCTTCTCTTAAACGCAGCGTAAAGGCCAAATCCCGCAAGCATTTAATGGTCCCGTCATTAGCGGATTTGGACGCGTATATCAGAGATAATGTCTAATGTTGTTGTCTGGCGCGGAATTTGACGAAAGACTGGCTAGTGGTGAATTGCGCATTGCGCTAATTGGCATGTCCAATATTGGCAAAAGCTATACGGCGCGGCGCATTGCCAAAGCTTGTGATTTCACCCACTATGATGTTGATGCGTTCATACAGGAAAGAATGGGCAATCCGTCAATGGAAGCTATGGCGAAATGGATGGGGCAACCATATGAAGCCGGGTATGCCCAAAGAGCGGCAGAATATTTAGAGTTGGAAACTGAGTTAACATTGGCGGCCAACCATAAAGACGCCAATCAAGTTTTGGACACGACGGGTAGTGTGGTACATATCGATGATGATGCGTTAAAGGTCATAAAAAACAATAGTTTAATCATCTATATTCAAGCTAGCCTTGATGATATTGATATGCTCACCAAACGATTTTTTAAATACCCGAAACCGACCATATGGGGTGATGTTTTTCGCCCCTCTGACGGTTTATCCAACAAACAATTGATACAATTACGGTATCCTCAATTACTAAATGCCCGTGCGGGTCTCTACGAAATGATGGCGGATATAACAATATCCGCAACCAGCCTGTCTGATGCTAAACTAGCGGATAAAGGTATCCTTTCGCTGATCCGGCAATCATTATAGATATTATAGCACCAAACGCTTGAACACGAGGCATGTTGTGCTTATGTTTGGCGTAAATTCAGGAGAGTATTATGGCCCCCAGTATGATTCAGTTATTGATAGTTGGCATACTTGCTATGCTGTTATTTGGCGGACGCGGTAAAATTTCTTCTATTATGGGGGATGTGGCTAAAGGCATCACCAGTTTCAAGAAAGGTCTGAAAGACGACCCGGACGCTGATGATGACGCCAAGGCTGATGATGCTATTGATGTCACCCCGCCTAGTGCGCAGCCTCCCTCTCGGAAAAAAGATGAGAAGAAATAAGCCCCCTATCAAGCCCTTTATAAGCCCCTTGGGCCCCCAACAGGTAAACACCATGATCCCCCAGCTAGGTCTTGCAGAAATGCTGATAATTGCCGTTTTGGCATTGGTGGTGGTTGGCCCGAAAGACCTGCCCAAAATGATGCGCACGGCCGGGCGTTTTATGGCCCGGATCAAATCTATGGGCCAGGAGTTTAAAGACGCGTTTACCCAGATCGGAGAGGATGAAGATCTGGTCAATTTGCGCAAAGAGATCGACGAGCTAAAAGCCATGGGTCAATTATCAAACCTGTCCGACGAAGCTTTTGAGGAAGATATGCGCGCTCTTGATGAAGATTTGCGCGAAAGTGCGACACCGAAAGATGACAAGGTGGATGATGACAGCAAAACTTGAAAATGAGGACGATGGTGAGGGTACAGATGATCTGGAAACCAGCCGTGCGCCCCTGCTGGATCATTTATATGAACTGCGCCGTCGCCTGATCTATTCCATTCTGGCCATCATTATCGGCTTTACCATTTGTCTGTTTTTCGTGCGGCCTATCTTTGATTTCCTTGTCCTGCCGTTCGAGGTCGCAATTGCCAATGTCAGCGCGGATTTAATCGCAGACGGCAAGCCGGGATTGACCGGAGATTTAATCTATACTCAGGTGTTGGAGTTTTTCTTCGTCAAATTAAAGCTGGCTCTGTTTGGCGGGCTTATATTGGCATTTCCCGTCATTGCCTATCAGGTTTACCGCTTTGTTGCACCGGGTTTGTACAAGAACGAACGCGGGGCATTTTTACCATATTTAATCATGTCGCCGCTGTTGTTTATAGCCGGTGCGTCCATGGTGTTTTTCTATATCTTCCCGTTCGTCCTGGAGTTTGGCTTGCGCCAACAACAGGACTTTTCCACCGGGGCCAGTGTTTCCTTGCTGCCAAAGGTTAGTGAATATCTAAACCTCGCGACAACTATGTTCCTCGCCTTTGGCCTGTCCTTCCAATTACCAGTCGTATTGAGCTTGCTAGGCCGGGCGGGAATCGTGTCTGCAAATGCCCTTAAAAATGGCCGCCGCTACGCTATTGTCGGTATTGCGCTATTCGCAGCTTTCGTCACTCCGCCAGACCCAATCACGCAAATTGCCCTCGGCGCCGCGATTTATCTCCTCTACGAAATATCAATCCTAAGCGTAAGAATGATAGAGAAAAAACGCCCGAAAAAGGATGAGGAGTAGGGAGTGAAGTGAAAGCTTTGGCCCCTTCACCTGCATTACCCCACACCGTCTCCTCTCCCAAAAGGAGAGGAGACGGTGTGGCATCTTCCTTTTTTAATTGTTACACTGGAAAGTTACGAAGGTTCTATCAGTGAAACCCCGTAATCACGAAAGGTATTGGTAACGTCTCCTCTCCTTTTGGGAGAGGAACAAGGTGAGGGGTAACGGGTTATCGGGGATATTCACCCCCTATATCAGAATCAGCCCCTAATCATCACCACCAAAAAATGCTGGAACACTATCGCCGAAACCGCTTTTATTATTGGTTGGGAGATCGCCTCTTCTGCCTTTTCGGGGGGTGTTGTTGTCCCGGCCAGAAGGTTTTGGCTGAGGTTTCGCAGATGGGCTTTTAGCCTTTGGATTGTCCTGTTTAACCGTTTCAGGTTGGGACTTAGGTTTAACCTGAGCCTTAGTTTCTTGCTGCTGGCGATTTTCGTTGTTGCGCCGTTTTGGTTTGGCGGATGAGCGCTCACCCCGCCCGCGAGATTTATTGCCACCTGACTTATTAAAGGGTTTGCCGCGCTTGCCCCGGCTGGAACCGGTGGCAAAGTCCTCGATACCGGGGATTTTGTATTCTTCTATTTCTTTGAAATTGATCAGGTTCAAAATATCTTTGAGATATTTGCTGTCGCTGGGCGTGACAAACATAATGGCTTCGCCCTTGCGCCCTGCCCGACCTGTGCGACCAATGCGGTGAACATAGTCTTCGCTGTGGGTCGGAACATCAAAATTCAGCACATGGGACACCGCAGGAATATCAAGCCCCCGTGCGGCCACATCCGAAGCGACAAGAAACTCAATCTCACCGCTCTTAAACTTGGCGAGCGTTTCCATACGTTGACTTTGGCGAAGATCACCATGAATAGGCGCGGCGTTATGACCATGCACGGCAAGAGATTTGGCCACAATATCCACATCTCTCTTGCGGTTACAAAACACGATACCACTTTTGATATCATTATTATCAATAATATGGCGCAAGGCCGTGCGTTTTTGCTTGAAATCATTGCTCGGCATACGAACGATCATTTGCTTGACCGTCTTGGCAGTGATGTTTTCGCGGGCGATTTGCACTTCGAATGGCTGATGCAGGAACTGATCAACCAGACGCTGGATTTCTGGCGGCATGGTTGCAGAGAAAAACAGGACTTGCCGTGTGAAAGGTGTCAGCTTGAAAATTTGTTCGATATCCGGGATGAAACCCATGTCCAGCATCCGGTCGGCTTCATCAACCACCAAAGCCTGAACCCCGCCGAGCATAACTTTGCCGCGTCCGAAATGATCGAGCAAACGCCCCGGCGTAGCGATGAGAATATCAACACCCCGGTTTAGCTTCATTTCTTGCTTGGCAAATGACACACCGCCAATCAGCAGCGCCATATCAATTTTGAGATATTTGCTGTATTGCTCAACGTTTTCCGCCACTTGCGCCGCTAATTCGCGGGTTGGGCAAACGATCAGACAGCGGGGCATCCGCGCCCGCGCCCGGCCCTTGGCCATGCTTTGCAATATCGGCAGAACGAATGCGCCAGTTTTACCCGTACCCGTTTGAGCGATGCCGAGCACGTCCTGGCGTTTTAAAGCCGCCGGTATGGCCTGTTCCTGGATCGGGGTCGGGTGGGTATAGCCCACATCGTCCAAAGCCTTCAAAATCTCGGGCATAAGGCCAATATCTTTAAAGCTCAGCTTTGGCGTTTTATCTTTTTTTGGCGCATCTTCGGCGCCTTTGTCATCTTTTTTAGTCAGTGTTTTGCATTCCGGCCCCTAAATCCACACATAGAGCCTATCAGTAGGAGACTGGCGTTAAGGCTAGAATCCTCTTTGTTAAATTTTCCGCAACATAACCATCAAAATTCATAGGTCAAGGCTGATATCCATAAGCGGGTTTGTTGTCCTTGGCTGGATTATAGCGGTCTCGTAGTTTGGTTTGGCGGCTTTCCATGGATTGGAGCTTACCGTCTATGAATATTGCCACGGGTGCGCTGGTGGCTTCCAGTGGATCACCGTCCCAAACCACCAGGTTAGCTTTTTCTCCAATACGGATTTGTCCCAGTTTTGGTTGACCAAACATGATGGCCGGGGTCAAGGTGATAGCTTCAAAGGCTTGCTCCCATGTCAGGCCCGCCGCCACAGCATTGCCGGCGTGCTGGGTGATAAGGCGCAAATTATGGGCCGTGCCGCCCGTAGCGGTCTGGCTCATGATTGCAGTTGTCACGCCCGCGTCCATCAGACGTTTGACATTATCCAGCCGCGTCGCGATCTGGTCAAAGGAGGACGGCAGGTTTTCCAGAGGGTCAACGACCACGGCAACATTAGCGTTGGCCAATTCATCCGATACCATCCAGCCCTCCGCCGCTCCGATAATGATCATATTAAGCTTGGGGTATTCGGATTTAAGCTTGAGCAGGTTGAGAATATCAATGGCCTGGTCGGCCCCAATAAGTAAAGGTATATTGCCATTTAAAACCGGGCGCAAAGCATTGGCATCAGCCCGGCGCAGCGCGTCCCCGTCATTTACTTCCTCAAAACGGGTATTATAATTGGCCGCATCAGAAAGGGCCGAGCGCAAAAATGCCATAGCCGCGCCCTTGGTGCTGCCGGTTTTGTCAGAGTTGCCGTAATAATTGACATATATAAAGGCGGCCTCGTTAACGGCGGAATTAAACTCGCCGCTGGTGGATACGATCATGCCCAAGCCGCCAAATAAATCCGAACGCGCACCCGGCACAACGGCGGTGTGGGTCACACCGCCCAGGCGTGATACGGCAACGGCGGTAGATTTTGGATTGAAGCTGTCGGCGGCGCGAATACTCACCGTAGCGGTTTTGTTGGCTGAATTTATATTATTAGTAGCGCTTTCGCCGCTAACCTCGACAAGACCAAGGGTTGAGAACGGCGCGAAAATACCGGGGGTTATCCAAAGATTATCACCCGGAATGGAGGCTTGACTGCCGTCCGGGCTTTTACCGATCTGCTCGACAATACCGTCCACGATAATGACGACATCACTACCCGACGAAGCTTGCGCCGTATTGGTAATAATGCGTTCGCCTTTAAGGACAAAGGTTTTCGTTTGCGCGCTGGCTAAAACAACGTGAAAGAAAGCGACAAATATAATCACAATGATGAAAAACTTACGCATATTATTCTCCACTTCCCGGTTGACCGAGCCTGAAATCGCTCATGGGTTTCAGGCCTGTCTCACGGTCAAACATCAATGCCCCGTCGATAAAGACTTTATCCGCCTTGGTGTAATTTGAGAACGGGTCACCGCTCCATATTACAATATCAGCACGTTTTCCAATTTCCAGAGACCCCGTAGTCTCCGATATACCGACGGCTTTGGCCGGGTTGGAAGATATCCATTTCCAGGCATCAGCCTTGCTGATTTCCAGCCCGGCGCGGTTGCCGTGCGCCCAAGCTTTGGCGATTTCCTGATTGAGCCTTTGAATGTTTAAGGAACTATCAGAATGCACAACGGCACAAGCCCCGCCCACATGAACGAAAGGTAGGTTTTCGCGAATACCGTCATAGCTTTCCATTTTAAAACCCCACCAATCCGACCACATAGCGGCGCATGTATCGGCTTCTTTGAGGTAATCGGCGATTTTATAGGCTTCAACCGCATGGTGGAAGGTGCTGACTTTGTAGCCAAATTCCTTGGCCAAATCTAATACTTGCACCATTTCGTCGGCGCGGTAGCAATGCATTTGCACCAAGATATCACCGCTTAAAACCCCTGCCAGAGTTTCCAGTTGCAAATTGCGATCTCCGGGCTTCATTTCGCCCTTATCCAGCTTGGCCTTATAACCTTTGGCCTTAACCCAGTTTTTGCGGTAATGGGCGAAATTGCCCATGCGCGAGGCCGGGCCGCCCTTTTGACCGTAAACCCGTTTGGGGTTTTCCCCGCACGCCATTTTCAGCGTATAAGGCGCGTCTGGAAATTTCATCCCCTGCACGGAGCGCGACGGCACATTACGCAAAGTCACCCCGCGTCCGCCAAACAAATTGGCTGAACCCGGCAATACATGCAAAGTAGTGACACCGCCCGCCAAAGCTTCGGCAAAGCCGGGGTCTTGGGGCCAGACACCATGCTCGGCGTGAACTTCTGATGTGATCGGACTGGTGGCGTCATTGCCGTCCGAATGGGCGCGAACGCCGGGCGAAGCATAGACGCCCAAATGGGAATGCACATCAATAACGCCGGGCGTAACCCATTGTCCCTTGGCGTCAATAATGGTAGCACCTTCGGCCAGCTCGGCTTTGAAATCCCCGACCTGGGTTATTTTTCCGTTTTCAATCAGCAAATTTCCGCTAGCGAACTCCCCGCCAATCCCGTCCAAAATATGAGCATTGGTGATATAGACCGTGCCGCTTTCCAACGGTTCATAAGTAGAAGCAAAGGCGGCAGATGCGTCCCCGGCGTCTTTTTTCTTGCTTGAATGAAAATATGAGAGACCAACCAAAGCCAACGCAGACGCGGCAATGATCAAAAATGCGGTTTGTGTTTTTATCATAATGTATATGTAATCTCGATAAACAATAAAACGCAAGGTTTTTTTGCCTTGTTATAAAAAATAGCCGTGGGTAGAGTATGCGTTTCCTTCCCCTGCCCCTTGCGGGGGAAGTGCCGAAGCTCTTGCGTAGGCGATGGGGGCGCGCACGTCTTGTGCGCTACGATTTATCGTTACTCATTTTTGCTTCGCAGCGACGCAAGAGCGTCGGCCCCCATCCCCCTTCGGGGTACTTCCCCCGCAAGAGGCAGGGGAAGGAGATAGACGGAGAATTTTATGCGGCAATTATTATTTGGTTTTACCGGACTTGCATTGCTCAGCGCCTGTGCGCCAACGAAAATTGACGGCACTCAACATGCACAAAATACCGTTGTCGAAGCGACCATTGCCTCCGTACAAGCGGATATTTTGCTTGGTAAGATGAAATGCAGCGATGTGGTTGAGGCTTATATTGCGCGTATCGAAGCCTATGACCAAAGCACGAGCCTCAATGCAATCACCTACAAAAACTATGCGCAGGCTCGGGCCAAAGCAAGTTTGGTCGATGCGGCTCTGGCAGACGGGCGCAGCCTGCCCCCATTGTTTTGTGTGCCCATGTTGGTCAAGGACAATATGGACGTTAAGGGCTTCCCGACCACGGCAGGCTCCAAAATGCTCATGGATAATATGCCGCCTGATGATGCCAATATAATCACCAAATTGAAAGACCAAGGCGCAATCGTCTTGGCCAAGACCAATATGGCGGAATGGGCGTTTTCACCGAGGCGAACCAACAGCACCAGCGCAGGCATCACCAAAAACGCTTATAATTTGGAACATGTACCCGCCGGATCGTCCGGCGGGACGGCGTCGGGGGTTGCAGCCAGTTTTGCCCTGGTGGGCCTCGGTACGGATACGGGCAATTCCGTGCGCGGCCCGTCCTCGCATTTGGCACTGGTCGGGATGCGTTCCACACACGGACTTCTGGATTTGGACGGAATTGTGCCGCTTGTCCTCACCGGGGATGTAGTCGGCCCCATGACCCGCACCGTTACTGATAATGTCATGATGTTTGCTGCTATGGGCGGGCCAAATTATGCCGCTTCATTGGACAAGGGTGCGCTTAAAGATGCACGCATAGGAATTGTGCGCGAACTGGCCAAGCCTGACGACATGGACGCGGACATGGCTGATCTGTTTGAGGTGGCCATCAATGATTTAAAATCTCAAGGCGCTACCGTCATAGATGCTATAAATATCAAGGATATAGACACACATATTAACGCATCATGGGGCTGTAGATCCTTTCGTAAAGACGTGCATGAATATCTGACCCAGCCCGGAATGAGTGCCAATATCAGTGACCCCTATGAAGCCTTTGAAGCGGGTGTTTATGCCCCTCACACAAAGGGCGCATGGGGATATTTCGAAGGCGGGGCCATTGATGTGGCCACCAAAGCTGACGGTACGGTCTGTGGAGATTTACCCAAAGATATCATGCGCCAAAACATTAAAAAAGACATTTTGGAGGCACTGGAGCGGGAAAATTTGGACGTTCTCATCTATCCAAGCTGGCGTTATCCCCCCGCCCGCCTAGACCGGGCCGAGGAGGATTACAAAGGTGACAATTCCCAAACACTCGCCCCGCCCACGGGCCTGCCAGCCATCACCGTACCCATGGGATTTATCGCTAAAGATTTACCCGCTGGCCTGCAAATATTAGGGCGACCAAATAGCGAGGAAACCCTCTACAAACTGGCCTACGCCTATGAACAAGCCACAAAACACCGCCGCGCACCCGCTAAATTCCCTACCATTAAGAAATAGCACCAAATATTGGCAATTTCTTTGCAGTTTGTAATCAATAAACTATCGACGCAGTGTCTTTAACTGGCTAGAACCGATTTGAATCAATGCGGCCTGTTGTTGCTGCTGCGCATAATTATAAAAATTTGGGACGTTTATGAAAATTCGCCATTTATTTGTATCCACGGCTATTCCTGCTTTGATTGCAGCTTTGCCCGGCTCCGCATTCGCGCAAGTTGAAATAACTGATGCCCGCACAACAGGTGTGTCAACATCGACCGCGGACAACGGCGCGCCATCGGATGTGACCATCACAGCAACCGGCTCCATAACCGTGACGACAGGCGCTGCCGCGACACTGGATTCAAATAACGATTTGACCAATGCTGGCACGATCACAACCACTGATGCGGACAATACAACTGGTGTTTTGATCACGGGCGTGACCGGAAACTTCACCAATTCTGGCACAATATCCCTGACAGGTGCAGCCCCCACTGACGGCATCACACCGACCAGCAATATTGTCATGGGCACAGGCCGTACAGGTATATTGATTTCAGGTGCCAGCCCTTTTACAGGTAATGTAACAAATTCAGGTGCAATCACCGTTCTCGGCCAAAACTCTGCGGGTATGCGTTTGGCGAATACGGCGAACATGACAGGTGATTTTCTACAAGGTGGCACATTGGCGGTTTTTGGTGCCAATAGTACTGGTGTGGATATTGCTGGTGATATTATTGGTAATTTGGCGATTAGTGGTACTGTTAACGCAACAGGAGAAAATTCCCAGGGCGTCAATGTTTCCGGCGATATTTCAGGCGCACTGACGGTGACCAATGCAATTATCACCTCGGGTTTTGTAAGCGCGGCTGGCACAACCCTAACCACGCGCCCTGCCCTTGCGGGCCGGGCAGCCTTAGCAAATACGGCAAACCTCCGGCAAGCTGGCTCTGCGGTACAAATAAGCGGCAATATTGGCGGCGGTATCCATATTGCCGAAAACCGGGACGTAGATACCAACGCATTGATCAGTGTCGGCAGTGTGTCTATAGCGGGGAGCGCCCCTGCTATATTGATCGACGGCAATGGCACGCCCATTGCCATTGGTGTAGTCGCCCAAATTACCGACCCGGCGGATGCAGATTTTGATGCAGACCTGCAATACGCGTTTGTCAATCAAGGACTGCTTGTCAGCGACGGCTTTCTGGACGATATGAGCGCCACAGTTTTCTCATTAAGCGATGCAACCCTTGAAGGTGGGCTGAACAATTCCGGAACCATACGCTCTACGGCCTACCGTTCAGGTGTTGACCCACTTGCTACGGCCCCAACCCCTGATTCTATTGCCAGAGTAATCGTTATTGGCGGCGGCGGTATTGCTGAACGCATTAACAACAGCGGAATCATTGCAGCCCAAGGTGTTGAGGCTATTGATGCAGTATATGCAGACCGGGACAATATCCTCGCTCCCAATATGATTTACGCGACCGCCATAGAAGTATTAGCGGGTGGAGCCGTGGAACGTCTTTCGAATATTGGTTCAATTTCTGCGGTTGTCACAGGTCGTAACGGCGAAGCGGTGGCAATTCGTGATGCGTCCGGGACTTTCATTGCCTTGGATAATAGCGGTGCTATTGGCGCGTTTGGGATAAACTCAGACATCCTTGGGGAACAAGCCACAAATTTCAATCTGATAGCCATTGATGTGTCTTTTAACACAACTGGCTTTACGCTGAACCAGACCGTGTTTACCGACCCCGATACCCAGACGGATACTGTGCCAGCAATTACCGGTGATATTCTTTTGGGCAGCGGTGACGATTTGATCAATATCGCTGGCGGGACAGTCAACAGCCGCATCGACTTTGGTGCCGGAGCTGATAGATTGCAGATATCTGGTGGCTCGTCTGTTATTGGGTCGCTTGTAGACAGTGATGGCCAGCTCGAAATCATGGTGACGGGCGGTAGCTCATTGACCATCAATACCCCCGACGACTTTAACATTACTACGGCGAGTTTTGACGATACATCAACCTACGCACCTTTCGTTGACCCTTCCACCGGAGAAGCCTCCGTGCTCATTGCATCCGGAGAGGTGACCTTTGAAGACGGGGCGACAATTGACCCGCGCCTAGCCTCGGTTTTGGATGACCCGTCTGCCTCGTTCACGATCGTCAGGGCAGGAACATTGACCGCAGGTACCAATTTCGGTGCGGTACGCGGGGAAAACTCACCCTTTTTATATAACACGGTACTTTCACGAGATCCCAGCGATGCGAACACATTGATTTTGACACTAGACTTGCGTTCTACGGACGAGCTTGGTCTGGATACGGCACAAGCTGGAGCATTTACATCTGCGTTTGAAGCTTTACAAAGTTCTGATAGCTTGGGATCTGCTTTTGTCGGGATCACTGACCAGGTGAGCTTCAATGCGGCCTACAATCAACTTTTACCTGAATTTGCTGCTGCAGCGCGGCAGTTCGTACTGGCCAATGTTGATGGCACCACTGGTGCCGTTGGTTCCCATCTAAACAATGCGCGGCGTTCTCAAGACCAGCCTGGCGGTTTATGGATTGAACAATTTGCCTATTATGCCGATAGAAGTTTAGCAGGCCAATCTGAGCAATTTCGTGGCTATGGCTTCGGTATTACGGGCGGGTTTGATACGTCTTTCGGCCCCTTCCACACTGCTGGTATAAACATTGGCTTTGCGACCACCGAAGTTGAAGACGTTCTCGGTATTGATGAACCTCTTGATGTCTTGACGCTACAGGCTGGCATTTACGGCGGCTTGGAATTTGGCAATCTTGGTGTCGACCTATATGCAGGTGGTGGCTACAATGACTTTGAAGCCAACCGCAGAGTTGCCATTGGAAACTTCAACCAAACCGCATCTGGCGATTGGTCTGGCACACATTTTAATGGCTCTATTAATGCTGGATATAATATAAGCTTTGGAAATTTTTATGCCCGCCCAACTGTCGGGGTGTCATATCTTAACATGTCCGAGAATGCCTTCGAGGAAGTAGGTGGTGCAGATATTATTCAAGCTATTGATGCTCGCAATTCTGATATTGGTACGGCGAGCGGTATCTTGGAGCTAGGCGCCAGGTTTGAAAGTCCCCGCTCCTGGATGTCACCCTCCTTGCGGTTCGGCTACCGGAATGATTTCATCGGTGGAGATGTGATAACCACAGGTCAATTTGTAAACGGTACAACTCCATTTGCACTACAAGCTCAGGACTTCCCTGAAAGTGGCATATTGCTGGGTGTAACATTCGCTACTGGTACCAGCTACGCCTCATTTTCCTTTGATTATGATACAGACATCCGCAGTGGTTTCATTCGCCATACTGCCAGACTTGTGGTGCGCTTGATTTTTTAAGTCTGTTAACAGTTTTTCCCTAGAAATATCTGGCGTTTTGAGCGCGGTTCCGACAGGGTATCTTTATGGCAAAAGCGAATCAAAACGAGCTATTTAGCGGCTCCTCTAAAGACAAAGCCGAGAAGGATTATTCCGCCAAGGACATTCAGGTTCTCGAAGGACTTGAGCCTGTGCGCCTGCGCCCTGGCATGTATATTGGCGGCACGGATGCTCGCGCCTTGCACCATTTGTTCGCAGAGGTTTTGGACAATTCAATGGACGAGGCCGTGGCCGGACATGCGAGCCGCATCGAGGTGGAACTGGACGTGAGCGGCTATCTTTCGGTGAGTGATAATGGGCGCGGCATCCCCGTAGACCCGCACCCGAAATACAAGAATAAATCCGCGCTCGAAGTGATTATGACAACCCTGCACGCGGGCGGTAAATTTGACGACAAAGCCTATCAGACCTCTGGCGGCTTGCACGGTGTTGGTGTCTCGGTGGTCAATGCTTTGTCGGACCATCTGATTGTTGAGGTAGCCAGGGGGCGTAAATTATACCGCCAAAGTTTTAAACGCGGTAAGGCCATAGGCAAGCTTGAACATCTTGGGGATACGCCTAACCGGCGCGGTACGAAGGTTTCGTTTCACCCCGACCCGGAAATTTTTGGGCCAAAAGCCCATTTCTCCCCTGCCCGTCTGTTTCGCATGGCCCGTGCCAAAGCCTACCTCCAGCCCGGCGTAGAAATCCGCTGGAAATGTGCGCCGGAACTTGTGGCCAATTTGGAAACGGTACCCACCGAAGCCGTATTTTTGTTCCCGGGCGGTCTATCTGATTTTCTCAAAGAAACACTCGGTAACAAAGTAACTGTCACGCCGGAAATTTTCAAGGGCCGTAGCAAGGCGGAAACCGGTCATGGCCGGGTTGAGTGGGCGGTAAGTTGGTCACCCCAGGGCTTTGGTGATGCAGACAGTTTTGTGCGTTCCTATTGTAACACCATCCCCACCCTGGGCGGCGGCACCCATGAACAGGGCTTTCGCTCAGCTTTGACCAAAGGTTTGCGCGCCTATGCCGATATTTCCGGCATGTCCAAGAAAGCCTCAAACATCACACCGGACGATGTGATGAATAGTGCCGGGGCTTTGGTCTCGGTGTTCTTGTCCTCACCAGAATTTCAGGGCCAGACCAAAGACAGATTGTCCAATGCGGAGGCTGTGCGCGTTGTTGAGATGGCCGTGCGCGACCCGTTCGATCACTGGCTGGCCGGATCACCTAAAGACGCGACCAAGCTTTTGGAATATGTCATCGAGCAAGCCGATGACCGGATGCGCCGCCGCAAGGCTCGCGACGTCAAACGCAAGGCAGCCACCCGCAAATTACGCCTGCCCGGCAAGCTGGCGGATTGCTCCAATAAAACGGCTGAAGGCACCGAAATTTTTATCGTCGAGGGCGAAAGCGCGGGCGGTTCTGCCAAGCAAGCGCGCAACCGTAAAACCCAGGCTATTTTGCCGCTCAAAGGTAAAATCCTGAATGTGGAAAGCGCCAGCTACGCCAAAATCGCTGCCAATAAAGAAATCAATGACCTGGCAACTGCGCTCGGCGTTGGTCTCGGCAAAAAGTTTAACCCAGACGATCTGCGCTATGAGCGGGTCATTATCATGACCGATGCCGATGTGGACGGTGCTCATATCGCGGCACTTTTGATCACGTTTTTCTATCGCTATATGCCAAACCTGCTCCATGAAGGCCGGCTGTATATGGCTATGCCGCCCCTGTTTCGCATCACCCAAGGCGGCAAATCCATGTACGCTAATGATGAAGACCATAAACAACTGCTGATAGACACCGAGTTCACCGGGCGTGGCAAAATCGAAATCGGGCGATTTAAAGGCCTCGGCGAAATGATGCCGGCCCAGCTCAAGGTCACAACCATGAACCCCGACACCCGCACTCTGGCTCGTATAACACTGGACGAAGACAACCTCCCAACCACCGAAGCCCTGGTAGAAACCCTAATGGGAAAACGCGCCGACCTAAGATACCAATACATCCAGGACCACGCGCAATATGTTGATGATCTGGATGTTTAACTGCCCTTACGGCAAGCTGTCATTACCATATTTTGAAAATATGGTGAGAAAATGAGGTCTGGCAAAACAAGCAAGGGTATGATATAGTAATACATAGTAACACACTTTACTTTTTTCTGGAGGCAGTTTTTATGATTAGACAAAGTATATCAATCACCGAACGCAATAAAGAATGGCTTGCGGCTCAAGTGGCGTCGGGCCATTTTGGTAATGAAAGCGAAGTTATTCGAGACCTAATCCGTGAACGAGAAATGCGCCACCAAGAAACGCCTGAGCAAATTAAATGGATACGGGCAAAGCTAGAGAAATCCATTGAAAGCGGAGTTTCGAACACAGACCCCGCCGATCTTTTAGCAATTTTCAAAGCCAAAACAAAGCAAGATGACGTATGAATGGTTACAGGCTAACCCCAGAGGCAGAAATTGACCTACAAAACATTTACGAATGGGGTTTTCTAACATTCGGAGAAGACAGCGCCGACAAGTATCATTTAGGCTTGCTTGATCGGTTTAAAAAACTCGCAAGCAGTCCCCTGCTTTGCCAGACTGTTGATCATATTTGCGAAGGCGCAAGACGTGCCGTTCATGGTAAAAACAGTATTTACTACAAAATAATTGATGTTGATTATCATATATTGATTATCGGTGTTCTTGGCCAACAAGACCCATCTTCTCGCTTTTCTGAATAGCGTGTTAATTGTTCTTTGGGAAATAAACTTCACCAGCATTTTTTAAGGCTCTAAATTGGGCTTCAAAATACTGTATGAGTTTTGGGTTTCTTGAGAGGAACACATGAGGCTTGATGTCTAAAACATCGAAAGCCCACCCGTAAAGAACTTCTGTCGGTTCGTTTTTCTTGTAAATTATAATAAAATTTGTGAGAGGAACTTTACAGTCGGTTATTTGCCAAGCTCGATAATCCCTAAGGCCTTTCACTTTCTCCATGAATGTTATGGTGCTATCTGTATCACTTTTTATATTACTGCTAAATACATTGTGAAAAGTCCCACCATGCTCCAGCATGTGGGCAATATTTTTATTCCATGCCAAGGTCGTATCAGCGTCATAAAAATCGTCGATATGCACAGCATTTTCTGAAATGCGTATAACTGTATTGTAAATTTTATCCGCTGTTTTTATTTTCAAATTTATATGATGATGTGCGGACGTAGTATCTTCAAAAACTTCACTATCTATTTCTGACCGCACGATCGATAGCAAGCGATCATTTGCGTTTTTAATTTGCTCGGTGATGCTTTTATTTCTGAAAGTGAACGCAACTCGTTCACCAATAATCACAAATAAAATCGACAACCCAAGCGATGCCACTTGTTTTGTGAGCGGATCTGACACTGCTCCAAACATGGAAGTTTGCATAGAAAGTATATATGCGACGACCCCCACTACCCCAGCAATAACAATTGCTACAACATCGCCAAATGTTTTGTTTTGCACACACCCCCCTTTAATTTTCTATATCTTGTAATGTGCATTTCATTGAAACTCAACGGCTAAATCATTGACTCAAGGGTACACATTTTACGCTATCAATACATCCAGGAACACGCGCAATATGTTGATGATCTGGATGTTTGACCCGTTTTTCCGCTCTCTCCCGTCCCCCACTTACCGTTCATTCCCGCGAAAGCGGGAATCCAGTTAATCAGTAATGTGCGAGCTTTGCTCGCTCTTTATGCGCTGGATACCCAATCAAGTTGGGTATGAGCAGAGTGAGGGGTGATATCTCTACCCATCCAGCCCCGGTTTTTCGTCGTCTTCCATGAAATCCATCATGAATTCGCTGTCTTCGTCGTCGTCCTCTATGGGGTCTTCGTCTATGTCCATTGATAGCATCGGGGTTGGGACTTCGAAATCTTTGGGGAGGCGGGCGTCCAAAAGCCCGGCTGCTTTGAGGTCGTCGCGGCCCGGCAGGTCGGTGACTTGCTCAAGATTAAAGTGTGCCAGAAAGTTTTCCGTGGTGCCGTAAGTGACAGGACGTCCCGGCGTGCGGCGGCGGCCACGGATGCGCACCCAGCCAAGTTCCATCAACACATCTATAGTACCGCCTGATACGGACACGCCGCGAATATCTTCGATTTCAGGGCGGGTGACGGGTTGGTGGTAAGCGATAATGGCCAAGGTTTCGAGTGCAGCCTTGGACAGTTTGCGCGGGGCTTCGCGAATATCGACCAGGTCATGCTCTAGATCAACGGCGGTTTGAAACCGCCACCTATCGGCTACGCGGATCAAATTTACGCCGCGCCCTGCATAATCTCGCGCCAATCTGGCCAATAATGCACCCACATCACAACCGTCCGGCATCCGTTCGCGTAAAGTCTCTATGTCTATAGGCTCCACGGCGGCAAACAACAGGGCTTCCAGGAGACGCATATCGTCCCCAATGGCCTCACCGTCGCCCCGCGTGACCAGGCGTTCATTGAGATTGATTATATCGTCTTCAATGCCTGCTGCCGCAGTTTCGACCCGTGACGGGGGGGTGTTTTTATTGCTCATGACGGTTTCCTATTGTCGGGTTGTGATTTGCCGCGCAGATAAATGGTTGAAAAAGCTTTGGATTGGCGGATTTCCAACTTGCCTTCTTTGGCCAGCTCCAGCCCGGCTAATAGGGAGCTGGCGCGAATGGTGCGGCTGGGTAAGTGTTGCTCAAAATCACTGCCGTCCGGCAATAGCTCGTCAAATGACAACCACTCGATGCTGTGACCCACCACGCGTTCAAGCCTGTGCCGGGCCTCGTCCAGTGCCAAAACCAGGGGCTGAGGCAATTTGTGATGGCGCATGGCGGCTTGGGAGCGGGTCTCGCCGTAAGCTTTGATCATGTCAAACAGCTCGGCTTGGTAAAGAGGTGTGGTGCGCGACCGCAGACCTTCAGGGGCGCCGCGCACAAAAATGCTTTGCCCGGTTAGCTTCAATTTAAACAAACCTTCCGCCGCCCGGCGCATACCGTCCAGTCTTTGCAGACGAAACGCCAAATGTGCGGCCAGTTCTTCGGCCTCTGGGAGCTGTTCCTCGCCTTCGGCCTTGGGCAATATCAACCTTGATTTCAAATAGGCCAGCCACGAGGCCATGACCAGGTAGTCTGCCGCAAGTTCTATGCGCAAATCTTTGGCGTTTTTGATAAAATCAACGTATTGATCAGCGAGTTCCAATATGGATATACGCGCCAAATCAACTTTTTGCCGCCGCGCCAGTTCGAGGAGTAAATGTAATGGGCCCTCAAATCCGTCAATGTCCAGTACCAATCCCCGGCCATCTTCTGCCGCATCGTCGGCGGCTTCAAACTCAAGTTCGTCTTGGAATTCCGTACTCATGCGAATCTGTCCAATTGCTCCATTAGACTTGTATACTCTTCCAAACCGGCTTTTGGGTCAAAATCTTCATAGCTTTCGGCCAAATTTTCTGCCAGATGTGTGCGGCGCAGGCTTTCCCCAGCGAGCGGACTTAAGCCCTTGGCTATTTTGACCATGCTGGCCATATTGCCACTACATTGCAAAACAATGTCACAGCCTGCCGCCAATGTATCACGTGTTAATTCTGTCAGGTCACCTTGCAGGGCTTTCATATCGAGGTCATCACTCATAAGTAGACCATTATAGCCAATATAACCCCGAATGACTTTCTGTAATGCGGTTTTAGATACGGTAATCGGCCTTTCTGGATCAATTTCTTTCAAAACGATATGGGCGGTCATTGCAATAGGCGCGTCCGCCAGTGCTGCAAAAGGCAGGAAATCTGTTTGCGCCAACTCGTAAAGTGTTGCGGAAATCACCGGAAGTTCTTTGTGGCTATCAACCTTGGCCCGACCATGACCGGGAATATGTTTGATAACTGGCACAACCCCGCCAGCCGTTAACCCGGAAATACAGGCGTGAGCCATACTGACCATCTCAGCCGGATCGCGAGAAAACGCCCGATCCGAGATAATCGGATCTGCTTCAGGTATAGGTAAATCCAGGACAGGTGCGCAATTGGCGGTAATGCCCACCGACCGGAGTTCGTCGGCAATCAGCCGAAAATTCAGCCATACGGCCCGCAGTGCGGCTTGCTTGTTAATGCGGTATAATTCACCAAAATCAAAGGCATAGGTGGCTTTTCGCCAATGGGGTGGCCCCAACCTTTGCACCCGACCGCCCTCTTGATCGACAAAAATAAGCGCATTACGACCAACGGCACTTCGTAAATCCGCACATAGTTTTCGCACTTGATCGGGCGTTTCTATATTGCGGGTAAAAAGAATAAACCCCCACGGATTACAGTCCCGGAAAAACGCCACCTCTCCAGCTTTTAGCTCCGGGCCTTCCAAGCCAAATATTACCGCATTTATGGGATTGTTTAGGGTCATTTTCGGTCATTTTCTTGTGACAATACAGTTTTGTTTTCTATTCTTTAATCGGGAACACAGGCGCCTTGCTGTATCCCTATTGGCAAGACCGCTTACACGCAAACGATAATAAATGCCGCGTGTACCGAGATCGACTCGTTTTATATCAGCAAATTGCGATGATGTCAGTATATCGTTCATACTCTTGCTAAGCTTGCTCCAGGTTTTTTCAGCTTCTGCTTGGGAGCGAAGGGAGGCTACTTGTACCACATAGTTCCCAGCGGCTAATGCAACAGGCTTGTCAATAACGGGCTTGTCAATAACGGGCTTGTCTGCAACAGGCTTGGGACTTGCAGGTCTGGTATCGGTGGTTTGTGGTTGCTTGATAACCACATTTGCAGCGGGTTTGGGTATTGGTTTTGGTAGTGGTTCTTCGGCTACGGGCGTTGTTGTTATAGCTGAACTTGTCTTTGCTTCGTTTGAAACGTCAAAAATTTCTATGTCCTGGTTTGGGGTTTCTGTACCGCCGCGATCTACAGGCACTTCTTTATAGGGCCCCGTATCGGCCTGAATGAGCGGTGTCTGATCTCTATCGCGTGTACCGGAGGCAAATAGTTTGATAACCACAAAAATCAAGACAAGAATAAATGCGACCCCAGCAAAAATTTTCATCATGCCCGCCCGGCTGGATTGGGCTCGAACGTCAAAAGGTTGAAGTTCTTCACCGTCTAAAGAGGGTAAATATGCGTCCTGGGGCTCATTTTCCATAATAATATATCCTCGAAGAATTTACGACATTACTTGGTTTCTATGTTGCCACCCACAGGGTTAATGAAAGGTTACAAATACCCGGTGACTGAAAACAGTTTGCGGTGTTCTTCAATAGCAAAACGGTCGGTCATTCCGGCAATATAGTCGCAAATAATCCGTGCGGTTTCGGGGGTTTCTGCCCCATTACATTGCTTGGCAATTTCGGTGGGCAGCAGGCTCGGATCATTGATAAACAGGCCAAACAGCTCCTCAACCACACGCACGGCTTGCCCCATCATCCGGTTGACTTTGTAATGGCGGTACATGTTGTTAAACAAAAATTTTCGCAGAGGCTTTTCTTCCGCCCTAAAAGGTTCTGAAAAGGCTATTACAGGGCGGTCTAGCTGGCGAATGTCATCTGCACAACCAGGCTCATGTTCAGCCAGCCGTGTCCGGCTTTCTTTCAGCAAATCAGCCACCATATAGCCGATCAAATCACGGATAACCTCGTGAATTAACCGGTCGCGAGGAATGCCTGGATAGCGGGATTTTACATTTGCGAAAGTTCGCCCAACAACTGGCACCTGGCTTACATCTTCAATGGAAAACAGCCCTGCCCCAAGCCCGTCGTCAATATCGTGATTGTTATAGGCAATATCGTCAGCCAGGGCCGCAACTTGCGCTTCCGGGCCTGCATAGGTGTCCAGCTCAAGCCGGCGCCAATCTTCAAGTTCGCGCATAGCCCACGGCAGAGTGTCTTCCCCGCGCTCTTTATCAATCAGCGGCCCATTATGTTTGGCAATACCCTCCAGGGTCTCCCAAGTCAGGTTAAGCCCGTCAAATTCGGCGTAGCGGCCTTCCAACGTTTCGACAATCCGCAATGTCTGTGCATTGTGATCAAACCCGCCGTAAGGCGCCATAACTGTCTGCAAAGCCGTTTCGCCGCTATGGCCAAATGGTGGGTGGCCAAGATCATGAGCCAGCGCCAGGCATTCAGCCAAATCTTCATCCAAACCCAGAACCCTGGCAATGGAGCGGGCGATTTGAGCGACCTCCAGAGAATGGGTCAGGCGGGTGCGGTATGTATCACCCTCATGGGCCACGAATACCTGGGTTTTACCCTTGAGGCGGCGAAATGCGGAGGCGTGAATAATCCGGTCTTTGTCATGCTGGAACAGGGTGCGTTCGGATTTACCGACCTGGCTTACCCGGCGTCCACGGGATTTATCCGGGTCACTTGCATATCTAGCTCTTTCTCTCTTGGGAGAAAATATGGCACGTTTTGGAGAAAACTTTGTCAAATCACTTCACCTTTTTGTAATATTGCCTATATACTAGAGATGACAACCAAATAGCGATAGTAAAATGAACAATCAAAACATTTCCCCGGCTAATATAACTATGAGCCAATCTGCCGCCAAACAGATCAATGCGATTATGGCCAAACAGGCTGGCGGTAAATTTTTACGCGTGGCCGTAAACGGCGGCGGGTGTTCGGGTTTTCAGTACGCCTTTGATTTTGCCGATGCGCCCAACGCAGATGATATGGTCATTGAACTTGATGGTGCGCGGATATTGGTCGATGAGATTTCGCAAGAATTCCTCAAGGACAGCCAAATCGATTATGTCCAGGAACTGATAGGCGCTGCCTTTAAAATACATAATCCCAATGCCAAGGCAGCCTGTGGGTGCGGGACAAGTTTCTCTATTTAGCATTTTCTCACACATGCGAGCCTTTTGTCCTTGCAGACTCATTTCAAATGCCTATATCGAGATTAGAATCATTCTAATCTGGAGAAAACTATGCCTACCCACGTCCCTAATGTAACCTTTATGACCCGTGTTCGCGACGAGAGCGCTGATGGTGACAATCCGTTTAAATGGCTGCCTGTCACTACCGATGATCTATTCAAAGGTAAAAGCGTTGTTTTATTCGCCCTACCCGGCGCATTTACACCAACCTGCTCAACCTCGCATTTGCCGCGCTATGAAGAGCTTTATGGTGAATTTAAAGCCCAGGGCGTTGATGAAGTCATCTGCCTGTCCGTCAATGATGCATTCGTTATGCATCAGTGGGGATTGAGCCAAAACCGTAAAAACGTATATTTGCTCCCAGACGGTAGCGGTACATTTTCCCGCCATATGGGCGCATTGGTTGACAAAAACAATGTAGGTTTTGGCGCACGTTCTTGGCGTTATTCCATGCTGGTCGAAGACACGAAAATCACCAAAATGTTCTCGGAAGAAGGCTTCTCCGATGACTGCCCAACAGACCCGTTCGAGGTCTCTGATGCGGACACCATGCTTGCATATCTAAAAGACCGATAACACAAAATATCTCTGTAGGGTGGATTAGTGCCTCTTGCACGTAATCCACCTTGCGGTGGCTGCCAATGGTGGATTACGGCTAAGAAGCCTAATCCACCCTACAAGTCTACAACAACTCATCTAGTTTTTTCGCCGAACTTGCATAATCAACCTTGCCTGTTCCCAGCAACGGTATTTCGTCCGTAATCACGACTTTTCTAGGCAGAGAAAGCTCTGATACGCCGTGGCTTTGCGCCCATGTGCGCAGATCTGTGCGGTTTGCCGCCGGGCAATCCGAGAGTAAAACAATTTGCTCGCCCTTTTTCGGGTCGGGTCTAATCAGGGCTACATGCTGATTATCGGGCCAAACGGCACAGGCACAGTTTTCCACGACCGCAAGTGAGACGGTTTCTCCGCCAATATTGGCAAAGCGTTTCACGCGCCCGCGAATGGCCACATAACCGTCTTCGTCTATTTCAACTACATCGCCAGTATCGTGCCAGCCACTATCCACGCCTTGAATAACCCCCGGTTTATCGGTGGTGATATAGCCCATCATAACATTAGGGCCGCGCACAAACAAACGCCCGCCCCGCTCAATGCCTGGCACCGGGTCAATGCGGTGTTCCATTCCCGGCAGAAAATGCCCAACGGTGCCTTTGCGGTTTGCCGTTGGTTGATTAACGGCGATAACAGGCGCGGTTTCGGTGACGCCGTAACCTTCGAGGATAAGCATGTTAGATTTTTTACGCACAAGATTACGGGTCTCATCGCGGACTTGCTCCGCGCCGCACACTGTAAACCTAATGGTTTCAAAATCCCCATCCGTACTGGAGCGAATATAACGGCTAAGAAAAGTATCCGTGGCAAATAATATAGTTGTGCCAACTTTTTTGATGCGCTCGGGAATAAGCTTCACATGCAGAGGCGACGGATATAAAGCCACTTTAAGCCCGGCAAACAGCGGAAACAATGCGCCGCCTGTCAAACCGAAACAATGAAAGGTCGGTAAGGGGTTAAACACCACATCAGTTTCGGGGTATAGCTCATCAATATGGGCTATGATTTGCTCCACATTGGCCACCAGATTACCGTGGGAAAGCGCCACACCTTTCGGGTCGCCCTCTGTGCCCGACGTGAACAAAATCACCGCTGGTTTTTTCCACGACGTTTTGGCCATGAATAAAGACGGGAAAGCGGAACCTAGAACTGCGACGATTTTGTTTTTGGTCGTCATAGAATCGCGCACATCCTCCAGATAGATAAACTCCACATGGGGAGAGAGTTTTTCGATCAATGGCTCCAACTGACCGATTTTGATAAAACGATGTGCGGTGATAACTTTGGTGACTTCAGCAGCTTTGAATGCAGCCAAAAGATTATGGGCACCAGCGGTAAAGTTCAGCATGGCCGGGACACGGCCCGAAGCTTGTAGCGCGAAAAATGATAAAATACTGCCAGCCCCGGTCGGCAAGAGAACCCCGACCCGTTCACGGGCTTTGGTTCCAGGTTTCATAGCGCTCCCGAGAGCGAATGAAGCCCGAATGATTTCCGTATAGGTCAGTACACGGTCATCCGCATCAATAATGGCATCGCGTTTGCCGCCGAAATCCCGGCGGGCGCGAACAAGTGCGCCAAACACAGAAATGCGGGCGCGGCTAGGTTTGAATTTCCCCATGAAAGCTCCTCAGGTTTTTATTTGTTCTAAGCCTATGAACGCATGGACGCAAGGGTTTGGCGGTATTCCCAGCGCCCTATTTCGATCAATATTTTTTCGGTCGTAAATTGTACATCATGGATATGGGCCTTGCGGGTTTCTAGGCCCGCATTTGCCCCAATGAGTGCTTCGCCTTTTTCACACAGAGCTGCCAAATTATGTGCGCCAACGGCTCTGGCCGAGCCTTTTAGGGAATGCATCACCGCGCCCCAGCTTTCATCATCGGCGTCAGCGGTCATGGCCCGCGACCACATTTCGACCTGGTTTTTGAACAGGCCGAACACTTCTTTGGTCAACTCAACATCATCGCCCACATATTGTTTGATATGCTCAAAATCTATTTCCGTGACTGTTTTAGGAATACCCATATCCCGACCTAGCAAAATTAACGCCAGATGAACAGCCCTTTCAGACTGTTTTCAACATCGTTCAGCTATCCAAGGCTCAATACTAAACAAAGGAGTTTAAAATGGAACGTTCAATAACACTGCCCCGGTTAACAAAACCACTTATTTGCGTAATGGCGGCTACGGTTTTTACACCAGTATTTCTGATGACACCCAATGCCCATGCGACAAAGCCCAGTTTTTCTCAAGAGCATGATAATAGCACTCGCGAACATCGTCGCCGTGATAATGTCAGACCAGACCGAAACCGTCGAGATCATGCGAGGCCTAACCAGCATCGTAGGGATCATGCAAGGACTGACCGTCGTAGCAGGGATCATGCTAGACCAGATAGGCATCGTCGTGACCATGCACGGCAGGATCGTCATCGTCGGGACCACGCACGACAGGATCGCCACCGCCGTGATCATGCCAGACGCGACAGGCACCGTAGAGACCATATAAGGCGAGATCGTCATCGCCGTGATCATGTGCGGCATGACAGGCACCGCCCGCACTGGAGTAACAGGCATAATGGCTATCGTTCTCATTACCGCAGTTCAATAGGGATAAATTTCACCTTTGGGCAGCCCGGATATAGCAGATACCGTTGGGCATCGTCGCCTTATAGTTTTTATCAGCCTAGATATTCGTCCTATAGCTCCTATCGTTCCAGCACTTGGTGCGAACGGATTGTGATTGAAGCCAATCACCGGGGGCATAGGGAACTTATCAGCGTAAAACAATGCTCAAACCCTTACGACGGCACCTATATAATTCAAGGTTCCGAGCAAATCGTAAACTGCCCCTATGCGCGGTATTGAAGCGACAACACACACAGATCGGGGCGCACCGCCGTTCTATTTATAGAGCGGCGGTTTATCTATTGATGCGCCACAGTTTCCGCTTTATCCCTTAGGGAAGCATTTTAGGGGATTCGGATGCAGGATCGCACACCCATTCAGGCGTTTTTTACGCAAGCCGCAGATAGCAATACAAAATGGTGGACATGGTTGGCCGTGTTTTGGTTCGCCATTATGCTTTGGTTTTATGGGCAGGTTGTTTTCGGCACTTTTTTAGTCGGTGCAATTTGGTTGGCCGACCCGTCAGTCAAAGACAGCATGACCCAAATCCAATCAGAGGGGTCTGCTAACCAAACAATTTTAAGTACTGTAAGGGGCATTTTCTTCAGCTCACTTATTGCCTTTTTGCTCTACATGCTTCGAAACCAGTTTTCCAGCAAACTCCGAAAAGCAATGCTTACTATAGCGGCTGCCTTTGCTATAATTTCCTTTGTCGCTTTAATTTTTATGAGTTTTGCAGGTTCTAACCCTGAAGGCATAGAGATGATGAATGACTGGATGTCAAAAAGCGCTGGCGTTTACATGTTCGTGCTATTGATGTTTCCGCCTTTCGCTATTGGCTTATGGCTCGGTGTAAAACATATGCAAAAACGGACAATTTTGTCCCTACACACGGCCCATTTCAAGTTTCGCTGGGGGCGCATGTTCTTTGCCATGCTGGTGCTCTGGGCCATCGCATCCATCATTACCTATGGTTCCCATGTTACAGGTGCCAGCCCGGTAAAACGGGTGTTTGACCCAGCCCGGTTCTGGATGTATTTGCCTATTACCCTGCTATTTATCCCCTTACAATCCGCCACTGAGGAAATCGCATTGCGTGGGTATTTAAACCAGGGGCTAGGCAAATATATCAAAAACCCGTGGGTCGTATTTGTACTGACCAGTGCCGCCTTTGCGTCTTTGCATCTTGGCAATCCGGAGGTGGCCGAAACCGTGAAAAAACATTCCGTTTTGCTGGCCTTGTCCGGGTATTTTTTCTTTGGGCTGTTCGCCTGTGTTCTCACCTATATTGACGGCGGACTCGAATCCGCCATTGGTATGCACGCCGCCAACAATATTTTTGCAGCCGCAATCGTCGGTTATGACAATTCGGCCCTGCCCGTCCCAACCGTGTTTAAAGTTGGTTTAAACACGGGGTTGGACAGTCTGTTACTGATTGTTAGCTTATCGGTGGTATGTCTAATCATGTATGTAACGCGCCGCCCGCTCATACCAGCAACACAAACACTGGATACATTTAATTGAGTAAAACATCACCAATGAAGCCCGGCGACCTGTCGCCCCGGGCGCAATATCTGATTGAGCGGCACGGCAGTGTCATTTTGATCTGGCTGTTATTCATGTTTTTAAGCTGGACACGCAATAGCGCATCATTACTGCGCGGAGAGCTGCCGGGCAATGACGATTATATGCGTATGGCGGAAATTCGTGACTGGTTGGGTGGGCAAAGCTGGTTTGATCTGCATCAATACCGCCTTAATCCGGTTGAGCCGCTTAATGCCCACTGGTCTCGTATTTCAGATGTGTTGATTGGCGGGCCAATTAAAGTTTTAACCCCCATATTGGGCCCAGCCAAAGCCGAACTGGCCATAATTATTGCTTATCCAAGCATTTTGCTGCTCATATACCTATATCTAGCCACGGCAATTGCCCGTAAATTATCAGACAACCGAGCCGTACCGCTCATAGCTGCTTTCATGCTGGTATTGTCCTTCGGCGCCTTGGCGCAGTTTGGCATGGGACGCATCGACCATCACGGCTTGCAAATTGTCATGGCTTTAGCGACGTGCTGGTTTATCATCACATCAAAAAACAACCCTAATGCATTGATATACGCAGGTATTTTATGCGGGTTTGGTTTGTATGTGGGTATTGAGAGCGCCCCTTATGTTGCTGCCGCCTGCATTGCCGTGTCCTTGATTTGGGTGTTCGCAGAAGATGAGGCCGCACGGAAACTCCGTGTTTTTGGGCTGGCCTTGGCCCTCACAACGCTCCTAAGCCTGCTTGTGAGCACCACGCCGGAAAATTGGTTTGCGCCGAGCTGTGACGCGCTTTCCGTGGTTTACACCCAACTGACTTTACTCATAGCCGTAATTCTGTGGGGTCTAAGCTTTGCAGGACGCACAATAAAAACGCCAATGACCCGATTTTTCCTGGCGGGCGCATTTGGTGCCGCCGCGTTACTGATCACCATTGTCCTTTACCCCCAATGTCTAAAAGGCCCCTATGCTGGTTTGGACAGCCGTCTGGTCGAAATTTGGCTGTCAAATGTTGCTGAGGCCAAGAACTTTGCAAAATTTGTGCGCGCTGACCTAGCGACAGGGATCGCTACCATTGTTTTACCGATGCTGGCTATCCTTGCGTATGTGTTTGTCTCCAAGAAACAAGGAGGTTTATTAGGTTTGCGCCATAGAACATTGATATTATTTGTTATTATGACCCTGTTCGCCGGATTATTACAAGCCAGGTTGATGTTTTTTGCCACTGCACTTTCAATCCCTTTGGCTACACTGTTGCTGATAAATACTTTGCAGTGGGCGGGACGATTTAAATCCAAACCAAAAAAACTATTGGTAAGCATCGGTTTAGTCATTGCGATGACGCCTGTAACCTTGCCTTTAATCATCCTGGCACTCTCAAAACAAAAACCTGAAACGGTTAGCGAAAGCACAGAATTACAGTGCATCAGCCAGCCCGTATTGGCGCACCTAAATGCCCTGCCCCCCGGCACCGCCCTTACGCAAATAGATCTGGGTGCCCCGGTTTTGCATTTTACGAAGCTTAGCGTTACATCTGCGCCCTATCACCGTAATGCCAGCGGAATTTTGGCGGCACTTGACATGTTTATTGAAGATGAAGTGGTTGCCAAAAAGGCAGTTACGGACATGAAAGCTGATTATGTGATTGCTTGTCGGAATAGTAATGAAACCAACCTGATGTTGAAATACGGGCCAAACGGTATGCTGGCGCAACTGATAGCTGGCAAGACACCCACATGGTTGGAAGCCGTAGATATTGGTTCGGGCGATGAATTACTGGTTTACCGTGTCGTCCGGCCTCAGCCTTAACAATAATTCATAGTGTTCACGTCTAATTGACCATTCTTGCCCTTGATTACCAAAACGACTCACTATATACTCTTTTATATATATCGTAATTATTTCGGGAACTACAGATGGATACTTTCATAAAATGGTTGCTTAATGTGACACTGTTGCTGGCATTTATGTTTCTTGGCCTTAAAGCCCAACCAAAACCCGATGATGCCGAAGATAAAAAGCCTAAAAAACCTGCAATACTGCGTATTTTAAGCTAGCTTCAAACTTTAGCAGCGGCCCGCCCAGCAATTGTCAGGCGGCAAACCAGCCATTCCGGTTTAAGTGGATTGGCAAACCATTTCTCTGCATAGCCTTTTTCAACACACGCCATGATCGTGCGGTTGTTGATTTCTCGTCCATTATTATCAAATAGTGGCAGTTTCCCGCCGGGCTGTTTAAGCCCCAAACGCAGGTATGATTGTTCTGTTGCGCTCATGCGCAGTGTAGCTTTGGCCATAAGGCCCCCCTTCCCGTTTCACCACGGAGCGGTTAAATACATTGTTTAACCTTTTCCCGTGCCGCACAGTATAGTATAAAGACACAACTAATTCCTTAACGGGCCAGACTGAACGATAACGGGCAAATCAAAAGGGCAGACAGTGGTAGACAAAAAAATTAAAATTACCAGTATTGAGGCAGCGACAACTCAGTCGCAAACTTCAAGTAAAGATGTGGATGCTCTGGATTTGGTTGGTACGGCAAAGCCCGCAATACCCGTGACAGAAACACCTTTAGCCCAGACACCAAATAAGACACCAAATAAGACACCAAATAAGATACTAAATGATGCGCCAGATTTTAGCTGGATCAAACGGGTTGTTATTGGGGCAAGTCTATTATGGCTTATTATCGTCGGGGCGTTACTTTTTATTGTCCTGGATGTCAGCAAAAACTGGCAAGCTTATTCGCCCTTGCAATGGGCCTCTATTGCCACACTCGTCCTTGGCCCAATACTGTTGATTTTTGTGACGGCATATTGCCTCAAGCAATTGGCGAAACTGTCTGGTCAGGCGCAGACCCTAAACCAGGCCGCGACCGCGCTCAGTACACCAGATGAAACCGTCATTGGCAAAAGTAAAATTATGGCTAAGGCTATAACGGCTCAAATCGACCATGTGGACAATAAATTAAACACAGCCCTTGCCCGCCTCGGAGCTATGGACGAGACAATTCAACTCCAGGCCGAGACCATGCAAAACGCCAATAGAGACGTGCGCGAAACAGTTGAGACTATCAACCAGTCTGTTGATACGCAAAAGCAAACCCTGATAAATATGACGGAAACTCTGGATACAAGCATGGCAAGCTTATCCAATACATTGATCATGCACACCGACAACCTTGCCAAGGCCGTCCAAATCGCGGAGCAAAAAATTAAAGAAGCCCGTATCAGTGTTGAGGGTGCCACCGCCAAGATCAATTCGGCTTCTGATATTGTCCGCTCGAACACGGTACAGGCCGCATCAACATTAAGCGCCAGCCATGAAGACATCAAAAGCCTGGGAGATATTATTCGCCAGCGTTCCGAAGAATTGGACATGGTTTACAAGAAACACGCAGGCGAATTGACGACCATGATCGAGCATTTGCGCGATGAGCAAACCTCTCTGGGGGTGAGCATGGAAAAACGTCTGGTCAAAATGCGCGACCTTTCTCTGTCGGCCCAGGCCAGTGCGGAAAGCCTCACGGAAGCTTCGCGCTCCGGCAAGGAAACCATCGAAGCCTTAGCCGAATCGGCCTCTCTGGCTGACAGTGCCGTAAAAGCCCGGTTCGCAGAGATGCGCGATATGGTGCAATATTCCACTGAACACGCCCAAAGCATAAGCGATATGGCGGCCCAACGCGTGCAGGACAGCCTAGAATTGACCCGCAAAGAGATTACGCGCATTGAACGGGAAATGGCTGATTTACAGACCCGGATTGGCAATAAACAACTCAAATCCTTGGAGCTGGTCCCCGATGACAGCCCAGAAGATACCTTCCAAGGAGATAGCTCCCAGGGAGACACCTCTAAGCAAGATGGGCCAAAGAAACGGGCAAAACCATCCCGGCGAACGCGACTTAAACTAAAGCCCATTATTGATGTACCGATTGCAAAAATTGAAAAGACAGACAGCGTTCCCCTGAAAATTGAGAAAAATACCCAGCCACAGTCCACTTTACACGTGGATGTTCTGGATATCCCCACGCCCCCCAAAACCGGAACCCTTGATCTTGACACTGCTCTCATTGATGCAGATATTTTGCGGCAAAATACTGAGAATACACCTCCAGAGCCTCCAATTATGCCGGATACACGTGATGATGCGCCTACACCTGATGATGCAACTGTCCGGCGCAGTGCGCCTATTGATGATGAGCGTAAGCCGAAATCAAAATCCGGAGGGCTATTTCGTAAAATTTTCAGCAAACAGTCCAAGAGCGAGGAGGTCTCCAGCCTTGACATTGTTGCCTCCACCCCACCAAACGAGCCTCAGGACGAGGCCGGGACACCACTTCAACCCACGGCCCAACCCACGACCACCACCATGAGCGATGATGATATTATATTGGCAGATTTGGCCCAATTGGGGTTGTCAGCCAATGCGGTTGTGGACGATGGCTGCATCATCGAAGCCAGCAACGCCCGTGCGTCGCACGGTCATGTGGCGATGAGCAAATGCGTAGCGGCGCGGCTCAAAAATCCGGTGGAGCATTTGGTGAAGTCCTTAGCTCTAAGCGACGAGCTTAGCGACAAAACTATTATTTTTGCGACCCGGTTTGACCGCTTAATCGAGGCACTGGCCGGGGACCGTGAGGCTATTCGCACAAAACTGGAAAGCGAAACCGGACGCGCCTATCTATTATGCGACGCTGCCCTGAATTACGGCCGGGTTTGATGTTATGCTTCATGATTTCTACACCTCCGTTACCCATTAGGTGACCAACGTAGTTTATGATTGTGGCTTTCACACATGGCGTCTATGTACACACCCATGATAGCTGAATTTGGACAGATCACTTTGATACTCGCCTTATTGGTAGCGGCGGCGCAGTCCGTGTTGCCCATGATTGGTGCGCAAAAAAATGATGGGCGTTTGATGGTTTTTGGCGACCGGGCCGCTACGGCGCAATTTATCTTGCTTGCTTTGGCATTTGCCGCCTTGACCATAGTGTTTATCCAGTCGGATTTTTCCACCAAATTGGTAACTGTCAATTCCCACACCGACAAACCCATGCTCTATAAAATCAGTGGTGTTTGGGGCAATCACGAAGGCTCTATGTTGCTTTGGGTGCTTATCCTTGGTCTGTTCGGCGCACTGGTGCCTATTTACGGTAAAACCCTGCCCGCAGGTCTGAAAGCTCGGGCTTTGGCCGTCCAAGGTATGATCGGGGTTGGGTTTCTGGCCTTTATTGTTTTTACCTCCAACCCATTTGAGCGCCTAAGTCCGGTGCCGGCCAACGGGCAAGGTCTCAACCCGTTGTTGCAAGACCCTGGGCTAGCCTTCCATCCGCCGTTTTTATATTTAGGCTATGTCGGGTTTTCCATGGCGTTTTCCTTTGCCGTCGCCGCCTTGATCGAAGGGCGTGTGGACGCAGTTTGGGCGCGCTGGCTCAGGCCGTGGGTGCTGGTCGCCTGGAGCTTCCTGACCATCGGCATTACTATGGGCAGTATCTGGGCCTATTACGAGCTTGGCTGGGGCGGTTGGTGGATGTGGGATCCGGTGGAAAATGTCTCCTTTATACCTTGGCTGGCTGGCACAGCTCTGTTGCACTCCATCATGACTTTGGGCAAGCGCCATTCTATGGCCAGTTGGACAATCCTGCTCGCCATTGCCGCCTTTAGTCTCAGCCTGGTCGGTACATTTGTCGTGCGCTCCGGCTTATTGACCAGCGTGCATTCCTTTGCCGTAGACCCCGAGCGCGGCGTGTTTATTTTAGCTTTGTTGATCTTGGCCACCGGAGGCGGCCTAACCCTCTATGCCATGCGCGCCCATAAATTACGCGGCGGGCCAGAGTTTACAATGGTGTCCAAAGAAGGCGGGCTTTTGCTGAACAATCTATTGCTCAGTGTCGCCGCCTTCACCGTGTTTCTCGGTACGTTTTACCCGCTTTTGGTCGAGGCTTTTTCCAATGATAAAATATCTGTCGGTGCTCCTTATTTTGACCGGACATTTGGCCCTGTGATGATTGTGTTGATCGCCTTTATGGGTGTTGGCCCACTGGTGAAATGGCGCAAGGATAGCTGGGTCAGTTTAAAACCGCATTTGCTGAAATCTGCCGTCTTGATTGCCGTCGTGGCCGCCTTGACGTTCTGGCTCGGCAAGTCCGTGCTTGGGGCATTGTCTTTGGGCGTTGCCGCCTATCTGGCCTATAGCACATGTGTGGCAATGGGGCGAAAAATCAAATTCGGTAAACCGGGGGCGATGAAACTCCTGAAAGCCCAGCCCGCCTCGGTCTGGGGGTTTTTCTTGGCTCATATGGGTATTGCCATTTGCATGGTCGGCATTACCGGCATGTCGGTTTGGGAAGGCAGTGAAGCCAAGCGGCTGAAGTTGGGCGAAAGTATAAATGTCAACGGTTATGAGTTTACTTTGAAAAGCATCACACCTGGCCGCGAGGCCAATTTCCAGAAAATGACAGGGCTGGTGCAAGTGCAAAAAAACGGCGAAATCGTTGCCAATCTACGCTCCTCGCAACGCTTCTACCCGGTGCGCGATATGGTCACCACCGAAGCCGGTATCAAAGTCAGGTTTATGAAAAATCTATATGCAGGCGTCGGCGAGGGCGACCCCGAAACTGGATGGGTGGTACGGGCCTATGTGCATCCATTTGTGGTGTGGATATGGCTGGGCGCACTGATGACGGCTTTGGCGGGTTTTGTGTCCATTCTTGATAGGGGCCGCAAGTCATGAAGATGATTTTAATATGAAAATGACACTAATATGAAAATGACTTGGAAAGGCTTGATCCCGCTATTGCTATTTTCTGTTATGGGGATTTTCCTGGCTATTGGCCTGACCAAAGACCCGAGTAAATTGCCCTCGCAATTGATCAACGAACCATTTCCTGAATTTTCCCTACCGGATTTATTTGATCCGGATGTGCAGATTGACCAGACCTATCTCAAAGGACAAGTGACCCTGGTCAATGTGTTTGGTTCGTGGTGTGTGGCCTGTGATTTGGAACACCCGACCCTGCGCAAGCTGGAGGCAACAGGCGAAATCACCATGCTGGGTATAAATTGGCGCGACACTACGGAAAAGGGCCGCCGGTGGCTGGAGCGCGGCGGTAATCCCTATGACCGCGTTGTCTTTGATGCGGACAGTATTTTAGCGATTTCCCTTGGGGTGACGGGTGCGCCGGAAAGCTTCCTCGTGGATAAAAATGGCCAAATCCGCTATAAATATGTCGGGCCGATTTCCGATAAAATCTGGCGCGACGAGATTAAGCCTGTGGCGCTAATTCTGGAGCAAGAAGTGGAGGTAAGTCAGTGAAATATTTAAATTTAATTCTCGCCGTCCTATTTTTGAGCTTCCCCGCATTTGCGCAGGACTTATCGGACAAAGAGGTCGAGGCCCGCGCCTATGAGGTCGGAAGTGCTTTGCGCTGCGTGGTCTGCCAAAACCAGTCCATAGACGAATCCGATGCGGATTTGGCCAAAGATATGCGCAAGCTGGTACGTTTCCGGATCAGACAGGGCGACAGCAACACCGAGGTGATTGCTTATATGCAATCCCGATATGGCGACTTCGTCCTGCTGAAACCACCCGTGCAGGCAAATACTTATGTTTTATGGTTTGCACCTATGGGGCTGATGCTGGTGTTCCTAGGCTGGTACGTGGTTCGGACACGCCGCACGACGACGCAATTAGAGCCTGAACCCTTGAGTGATAAAGAAATGGCGCAGTTTAAGAAAATATCCAAAACTGAGAAAGCCGAGAAGGAGAACGGCACATGATCTGGCTAATAATGGGTATATTGGTGTTGTGCGTACTACTGTTTGTGGCCCGCCCGCTCTATATCAAGCAGGCTCCTAAAAGTGCGCCAAATAGTGAAACCGCTGACTATTTGGGAAAAATAGCACAGATTGATGCTCAAATCGAAACGGCTGGCGAAACCGTTGATATTTCGGTTTTGGAAACCGCCAAGATCGAACTGCAAAGACAAATCATCAAACACACAAATACAGAAACCCAAACAGATAGCGCACCCCCTGCCCTTTTACTCAGCTCGCTCTTCGTCATCTTCGCATTCTCCGCCATAGGGCTATACGCCGTGGTTGGCCGACCAGAGTTGACCAAGCCAGGTGCCTTGCAGCGCCCCGTGCAGTTGGAAAACACGACTGGCATGACATTGCAAAGTGCCGTTGCTCAACTTGAAGAAAGACTAAAAAACGGCGACGATGACCCTCAAGCCTGGGTGCTCTATGCCAGAAGCCTAATAACCCTGCGCCGCTATGACGAAGCCGTGGTCGCCTACGAAAAAACACTTGAGCTTACAGACAACGACCCCAATATATTAAAGGAATTTGAAGGCGCCAAACAATTCATAACCCAACAAACCGCCCCCGGCCCAAGCGCACAGCAAATGCAAGATGCGGCCAATATGACCCCGCAAGACCGCCAGGCCATGATCAATAGCATGGTGACAGGGCTAGCTGAAAAATTGAAAGCCAATCCAAATGACGCAGACGGCTGGACACGATTATTGCGGGCGCGGCGTGTGTTAGGTCAAGAGGCCGAAGCCGCCGCAGACATAGCCCGCATGCGCGAAACGTTTAAAGACAACCCGCAAACAATAGAGCAAATTTTATCTGTTTCAGGGTGGCCGACAAATAAATAGGCCCAATGTTTTTAGTTATCCCTAGATATCCTTATCTTTTGTCTTGGTTGCATCTTCCAATTCCTTGAGCAATTCTTGGTGCAAGGCATTGCTGTCGCCGCCGCCAAATACGAATGCGCCGGAAGAATAGCCAGAGCCGAATGTTTCGGCGGTCGTATAGACTTGGGCGATGGCGGACAATAATTCGCCATCCGACAGCTGCCCTAAAGGATGCATATAAACTGCCCAGACGAGATCATTGGCGATAGCATAACGCGGGTCAAGCACCGCGTCATAATTGGCCTGTAACATGCGCTTATAAACCTCACCGGACACACCACTGGCCGACGTGACCGGTCTCATAATCCGCACACGGTCGGCATTGCTATCATAAACCAAAACCATTTCGCGCTTTTTGACTTTAAAGGAAATAACATTGCCGCTCACCTCAGCCGCCTCGTCAATTTTCTGAATAAGCCCTGCCATACGCGCACCGGTCATCTCGCCAACGTCAGTTTTCTTCTCGGGCGCACAGGCCGTCAACAGGCCAAGGGCCGCCACAACAACCAAAACAAATTTATACATTTTCATAAAACTTTCTCCTATCCTGACATTGCAATGTTAAACCAAAACACGCAAGACAAGCCGTTTCACATATTTGTGTGTGCAGCGCATATAGAACGGCTAAAGATTTGCGCATTATTGGGTTTGGGGGCGTTCTATGATACTCTCAACTCGCACCCCCTCCCCGCTCATACCCAGCTACGACTGGGTATCCAGCGCATAAAGAGTGCGCCCTTGCGCACACATATTTACAACAACGCGACTTGTGAGCACGGAATTAAAACCTGGCATTCTCATACCTGCGCTCATCACAGTACACGCTATCATGGGTCAATCCGCCGTACAAATCCTCCCATGCCCGGTTCAATATTTCAACCGCCTCCAATTTCCAAACCCGGTCCCATTTTTTAATGCGCCGCTCGCGCTTGAACGCCCCGTCCCGTGTCTCGTGCGTTTCGAACCAGACCAAACGGCCACACCCATATTTGGCGGTAAACCCTTTATCCACCTTATCCTTATGCTCCAAAATCCGAATAGAAATATCCTCAGTATGCCCCGTATAAAGGGTGCCATTACGTTTGTTGGTGACGATATATACGAAGAACATAAAGCGAACATACATGTAGCGCATCACCAAATCAAGTAAAAAACATATGAAACCACCCCACACCCCGATCATACCCAGCTTGACTGGGTATCCAGTCCCTTAATCAGAAATGTGCGGGCAAGGCCCGCTCTTTATACGCTGGATACCCGGTCGGGGCCGGGTATGAGCGGGGTGTGGGGGTTGTTTTGTGGTAAACTTATACACTCAATCCTTCCCCTCCCGCTCACCCCGTTGAAAAACGGGGCCCATCTATCAGCCTTCACCATGGTTCCCGGCCTGCGCCGGGATGAGCGGCGGGGTGGGAATTTTTTACCCGGTGCGAGGCCACACCAGATTTCCGATTGACTTAAATTGGCTCACGCCCATTGAGCGTCTTTCATTTCGAGCCTTTGATCCAGGTTTATCCAAAAATAAAATGATTTTGTCTCTCTCAGCCTCCCATATTTCATCTACTTCATAAGCACCACTCATTAGCACGAGCATAACAGTGTCAAACTCTTTATCTGTATTGATTGAGGAAACACGTCCCCAATTACGCCCCACTAGTTTCCAACGGCCTTTGATCTGAATTTTCTTAATGTAGCCATTTTTCTTTTGTATAGCATCATAGCCGGGCATTCTTGCTTCAGCGAGTTCAATGCCTAAGCATTCTGCCGCTGCGTACTCGGCAATTTCACCAGTCACACCCAATGGCTTTCCTGATATTTTATAATATTCTACCGCGAGCTTCTTAACATCAGCCAGCACCTCAACTTCAGTTCTTGACATACACTTCCCCGCCCATTTCCTTAAACTTCTCGCTCATTCCCGCCATGCCCTCTTGGGCCTGCGCTTCCAAACTTGCCTTTTCGTTATCCGACAGGGTTTCTGTGTAGTCCCTTACGTCCTGCGTTATTTTCATGCTGCAGAATTTGGGGCCACACATTGAGCAAAAATGCGCCACCTTATGCGCGTCTTTTGGTAGGGTTTGGTCGTGATAGTCTTTGGCAGTTTCTGGGTCTAAGGAGATATTAAACTGGTCTTGCCATCTGAACTCGAACCTTGCGCGGGACAGCGCGTCGTCGCGGAGTTGCGCGGCCGGGTGGCCTTTGGCCAGGTCGGCGGCGTGGGCGGCTAGTTTGTAGGTGATTACGCCGACTTATACGTCGTCGCGGTCGGGGAGGCCTAGGTGTTCTTTGGGGGTTACATAGCACAGCATGCTCGTGCCAAACCAGCCGATCATGGCGGCGCCGATGCCGCTGGTGATATGGTCATAGCCGGGCGCGATGTCTGTGGTTAAAGGGCCGAGCGTGTAGAACGGGGCTTCGCCGCAGACTTCCAATTGCTTTTCCATATTGACTTTAATTTTGTGCATGGGGACATGGCCGGGGCCTTCGATCATCACCTGGCAACCCTTGGCCCAAGCGATTTTGGTCAGCTCTCCTAGCGTCTCCAATTCGGCGAATTGGGCGCGGTCATTGGCGTCGGCGATAGAGCCGGGGCGCAAGCCGTCGCCTAAGCTAAAGCTCACATCATAGGTGCGCATAATGTCGCAAATGTCCTCGAAATGGGTATAGAGGAAGCTCTCCTCATGGCGGGACAACATCCATTTTGCCATGATAGAACCGCCCCGCGACACGATGCCCGTGACCCGATGGGCCGTCAAATGGATATAGGCGAGGCGCACGCCGGCGTGGATGGTGAAATAATCCACGCCCTGCTCGGCTTGCTCGATGAGCGTGTCGCGAAATACTTCCCATGTCAGGTCTTCAGCCACGCCGTTCACTTTCTCAAGCGCCTGATAAATCGGCACTGTGCCGATGGGCACAGGGCTGTTGCGGATAATCCATTCGCGAGTGTTGTGGATATTGCGGCCCGTGGACAAATCCATGACATTATCTGCACCCCAACGTGTGGCCCAAACCATTTTATCTACTTCTTCCTCGACCGACGAAGCCACGGCGCTATTGCCGATATTGGCATTGATTTTCACGAGAAAGTTGCGGCCAATAATTTGCGGCTCAATCTCCGGATGGTTAACATTGGACGGAATAATGGCTCGACCCCGCGCAATCTCGTCCATCACAAATTCCGGCGTCACAAAGGCGGGAATATCCGCGCCAAAGCTCTCGCCTGCATCAACCCGCGCCTGCGCGCCCGGCACGGCTTCCTTACGGCCAAGGTTTTCACGCTCAGCCACATAGATCATCTCTTTGGTGATGATCCCTGCCTTAGCATATTCATATTGGGTGAAAGGCACGTCATTATCTTTACGCCGCAAAGGATTGTTTTTAATCGGAAATTCCCGCGCCAAGTATTTGCCCTTGGCGCCGCCATTGTCTTCGGATTTAACTTCCCGGCCAGCATATTCCTCGGCATTGCCCCGTTCCATCACCCAGCTAGTACGCGGACGCGCCAAGCCTTTCTCAACATCAATGGTGACGGTCGGGTCGGAATACGGCCCCGAAGTATCATAAACCACAACATCCGCCTCATTAGCCGACGGGTGCAAGGCAATAGAGCGGTGCGCCACGGATATGTCAGGTGCGGTGGCAGGGTTGGTGAAGAATTTCGTAGACGCTGGCAAAGCCCCCGTGGTCACGGTGGGGGTTTGGAACTGGCTTTGGTCGATTGGTTTATTCATGGTTTTTTCCTTTGTAAATATAAATCCGCTCATACCCAGCTCTTTTTCCATTAAAGATGGCTGGGTATCCAGCGAATAAAGAGCGAGCAAGGCTCGCACATTTTTGATTGGACTGGATTCCCGCTTTCGCGAGAATGAACGGGGTGGTGGGGTTGTTTTTAGGCACCATCACCTCCCTGATTAAGCCCCAATTCCCTTTGCAATTTCTTGGTCAGGTTCAATGATGCGAGCCTGTGGCTTTCGCGCAAATAATCCTTTAAATCTGCGTCACTCATGCTTTCGTCCCCGGTACGTTGTATCCATTTCATACCGCGTGAAGCCAGGTATGGTGCGGGGCGACAGCCTGGGGCATCGCGTAACATTTCAAACGCTATTTCACCGCATTTGAAGGTAATACCGAGCGCTTGATTTTTATCCTGCCAACCACCAATAGCAAACAGTTTATTCTTAGCTTTATGTTTCCCGGTCGTGCCGTCGGCACTCTTCGCCTCTTGCTCACCAACCTTCCACACATGCGCCCCGCCCCACTGTACCACATATATGGTATGGGCCAGTGTTCCGCAAAATGCGTTAAATTCGTCTTGGGTCATTCGTATCCGTCCTTCCGCCCGCATGACCGGGATCAAGTTACCAAACCCCTTCAGGAGTTTAAGGGTACGTCTCAATCCAAACAAGGATGCCCCTCGGAAATGACAGTATGGCATAGCAAAATGATTCTTACAAGAAACGCTTGCGGTCTTTCAATATTACTTGCGCCGCATTATGGCCCGGCGCTCCCGTGACGCCGCCGCCGGGGTGGGTGCCAGAGCCGCACATATAGAGGCCTTTTATGGGGGCGCGGTATGCACCATGACCCAGCACGGGGCGGGCGGAAAACAATTGGTCAAGGCTCATACGGCCGTGGAATATGTCGCCGCCTATGAGGGCGAATTTGCGCTCCAAATCTAGGGGGGACAGGACTTGGCGGCTCAGGACGGATTTGGCGAAGCCCGGCGCATGCTTGTCGACCGTGTTGATGATGTGATCAGCCACCTCTTCACGGCAATTATCCCATGTTTTTTTGCCGGGCAAATCATATGAAAATTGTTGGCAAAACAGGCTGGCTACGTGTTTACCCTTGGGTGCCAATGTATCGTCCAGAGTGGACGGGATCAGCATTTCGATGATCGGCGCATCCGACCAACCATTAGCTTTTGCGCTTAGCCAGGCCTCGTCCATGTATTCAAGGTTAGGCGCAATCACGATGCCGGAAGTTAGATAGTCTTTATTTTTAGGGGCATTGGTGAATTTTGGCAATTTATCCAAAGCCACATTCATACGAAATGTGCCCGAATGAGATTTGTAATTTTTTATCCGAGTGCGAAAATCAGCAGGTAAATCTTCCGCGTCCACCAATTGTTCGAATAGTATTTTCGGATGCACAGACGAAACCACTAAACTCGTTTTATAGTTCTGTTTATCCGTGGTGATTTCTGCAACTTCGCCTTTGTTAGCGACGATGTTTTTGACGGGGCACTCCGTGACAATCTTCACCCCCTGCGCCTCACAGGCTTTTTGCATGGCCTGGGTGATCGCCCCCATTCCCCCTATAGCATGGCCCCAGGCACCGGGTACGCCCGCAGCTTCTCCGAACACATGATGCAGAAGTACATAGGCGGAACCCGGCTCGTGCGGGGACGCAAAATGGCCAACGATGGCATCAAAGCCGAACAAGGCTTTGACCCCTTCGTTTTCGAAATATTGCTCAAGGATCTCACTGGCGGATTTGGTGAAAAAATCCAGGAGGTCACGCTGGGTTTGCAGGGATAATTTGCGCATTTTATTGCCGGCTTTGAGGAGCGCCAATACATCCGCAAGTCCGCCGCCAGCATTAGGCGGTGCCACCAGCAAGAACTGTTTGAGCAGATCAACAATTCCGTCGAGCGCCGCTGCGTAACGCGGATAGGCTTTTACATCCCGCTCACTATGACGGGCTATCTCGCTCAGGGTCAACCCGTCACGACCAGCCAGCAAATAATCGTTTTCCAGAGGTAAATAATTATCCACCTTGCGGAGCACGACCTCAAGCCCGTGCTTGCTCAGCTGCATATCCTTGATGATTTTTGGCTGGAGCAAGGACACAGTGTAGGACGCCACGGAGTTACGAAAACCCCCGGACGTATCACGATGAAATTCCTCGGTAATCGCCGCCCCGCCCACAACGTTCGACCTCTCCAACACACAAACCGACATGCCTTTACGCGCTAAGTAAAACGCACAAACCAATCCGTTATGCCCTGCTCCGATGATAATTGCGTCAAATATTTTTGTGGTCATGGCCTCATTGTAACGGGTTTAAACATTCCCACAATGAAATTTCATAAAGTTGGATTGGAAACCCAGTTACATAATTATGCTAAGTTACATAATTATGCTAAGTTACATAATTATGCTAAGTTACATAATTATGCTAAATCGGCTCTACCGTTAGCGTGGTGCCTTTAACCGACAAAACCCTAAGCTCGTCGCCTGCTTTGGCATTGCCCACGTCCATAGAGGCACGCCATTGGCTATCGCCCACATGGACACGGCCACGTCCCGTATCAAAATCTGCGACCGCTTTAACCCGCATACCCCTCATAGAGCGCGCCCGGTCATTGAGGTCGGACGGCTCGCCGCCTTTGACCCGCGGCCGGATATATTTATGGCCAATATAAAGAAGCGCCGTAGTGGCCAGGGCAAATAAAACCAACTGCATTTCCCAATCAATAGGAATGACCAGCTTGACAAGGCCGACAAAAAGCGCCGCCACGGCAGGCCATAAAATATAGCTGGTGCCAGACGCGATTTCTGCGACTAACAAGGCAAAGCCTAATATTAGCCAGTGAACCCCGGTGACATTTTCCAAAAACTGGATCAAAACATTTGGATCATTACCCATATTACACTCCTCTATCTAAACTTACTTCTTTGCTTTTCCGGCTTTTAACAGAGCCTCAAGACCGCCAACCGTTGCCGCCAGACCAGATAATTCAGCCGGGACAATGACAGTGCTTTGGTTCGGAGATGTGGCCAGTGCTTTAAAGGCTTGCACATAATCTTGGGCGATAAAGTAGTTGATCGCATTGACATCACCTTTGGCAATGGCAGTTGAGACCATTTCAGTCGCCTTGGCCTCGGCCAGAGCTTCCCGCTCACGGGCTTCGGCGTCCAAAAACGCGGCTTCCTTGCGGCCCTCGGCCTCGCGGATTGCGGCTGCTTTCTCACCCTCAGCCCGCAGGATAGCAGATTGTTTAGAACCTTCAGCTTGCAGGATTTCTGCACGTTTCTCACGTTCGGCAATCATTTGCTTGTTCATGGCCTGGGTAATATCGTGGGGCGGTGACAGATCTTTAATCTCGATCCGGGTGACTTTAACCCCCCACGAATCGGTCGCCGCGTCGATCACACCAAGCAATTTGGCATTGATCACATCACGCTGGGACAAGACTTCGTCTAAGTCCATGGCACCAACCACTGTCCGCACATTGGTCAGGCACAAATTGATGATGGCATTATCAAGATTGTTGACTTCATAGGCAGCTTTGACGGCGTCTATCACCTGGATAAACACAACCGCATCAGCCGTGACCATGGCGTTATCTTTGGAAATCACATCTTGTGAAGGAATATCGATCACTCGCTCACGCATGTTCATTTTATAGCCGACTTTGTCAAAAAACGGGCGCAGAATGCCAAGGCCCGGTTTCAGTGTACGCGTGTAGCGCCCAAATGTTTCGATAGTGTATTCCATGCCCTGGGGCACGAATTTTATAATCATTTTGCCAATGACAATGGCTAAAACAACCGCCGCTATGGCAAATATTGCAAATGTATTCATTATTCTCTCCTCGTTGTATTATCTAAATGTGTTCCAACATATATTCAGCAGAAGAGACGCGAAATTCGCCGCCCTCCTCTACGTTTAAAGCTTCGATAACCCCGTCATTGACAATCATGGCATAGCGTTGTGAACGCCGCCCCATGCCAAAGCCCGTGCCGTCCAGTTCAAGCTCTATAGCAGCCGTAAAATCACAATTACCGTCCGCCAGCATGTCAATGCTGTCACCGACATTCTGGTCGCGGCCCCAAGCATCCATGACAAAGACATCATTGACCGACAGGCAAGCGATTTTATCTATGCCTTTGGCCGCCAACGCATCGGCATTTTCCATAAAGCCTGGCAAATGTTTGGCCGAACATGTGGGCGTAAATGCGCCGGGTACAGCAAAAACGGCAACCCGTTTGCCTGCGAAGAAATCTTCTGATGCTATTGGTTCAGGGCCTTGCGCGCCCATATGCATAAATGTCGCGTCTGGAAGTTTGTCCCCAATCTTAATGCCCATAACTTTCTCCTTACTATATATATAGGGATTAACCCGTGTTTTTCAAGATATGCAATCGTAATTTGATTTTAATGCGACTCTTATACTTGATTTTTCTCATTATGGGCGTCAGCATAGCCTATGGCCAGTTATAAACAAAGCAATAAACAAAGCGGACTTGAAAATTGGGACGCTCAATATGACCCCCAGGACGGAAGTAATCTGGACGGGTGCAATCTGGCTGGGCGGTTGATTATTGCTAGCCCCGCCATGGGCGACAAGCGGTTTCACGGCACGGTGATTTACATGTGCGTCCATGATAGCCAACAGGCCATGGGCATTATCATCAACCGCCCCAAACCCGATTTAAAACTCTCCTCCATGCTACCGCACCTAAATGTCAAAGGCCCCGTGACCTATGAAGACACGGCGGTTTTGTACGGTGGCCCGGTCGAGACAGAGCGCGGCTTTGTCCTGCATTCGCGTGATTACCTGGATCCGGACAACAGCTTGCCCCTCAGCGATACACTGGCACTGACCACCTCAAAATCCGTGCTGAAAGCGTTGACCAGCCCGAACGCACCCAAAAAAGCCGTACTAGCACTTGGTTATGCCGGGTGGGACAGCGGGCAACTTGACAACGAACTGATGCACAACAGCTGGTTGGTTGCGCCCGCCAATGACGACATTATCTTCACGGGCGAACCACGCCACAAATGGAAACAAGCCCTAAGCAGTCTCGGTATTACGCCAGAATTCCTGTCCGCTAGCGCCGGACATGCATAAAGACTAGGCTCAAACACGCTCCGTTTTTAAAGCCTCGCTGAATAAATTTCATTGGACAGGATAGAAAAAATATTTATTTATCACCTATGGCTGAACAAAAATTGACATTTGAGACCCGTCCTGAGTTTAAAGGGTTTGACAGGTTTTATGCGCAAAATATATTGCCTTTTTTGCAGGAAAATGAAAATGAGCGCCTAGCGCAGTTGAAAAAAGGCAATAAATACGTTGTTATAACGACATTTGCCAGTATTTTGATCGCAGCATTTGTAGCTCTCAAGCTTAAAACCATTCCGGTGTCGGCAATTCTCGTCATCCTTGGTGTCTTGGGCGGGTTTGGTGTTCGCTACAGCATGATATTCAAATTGCGCGGCGAGACCAAACAGGTCTTGATGGGAAATATTTGCAAGTTTTTAGGCTGGACATTTCAGGCCAAGGGGTTTGATGAGCCGGATTTAGCCATGTGGGAAGACAACAGATTGCTGCCGGGCTGGGACCGGGTCCAATTTGAAGACCGGATGAGCGGCACGGTAGAGGGTGCCAGTTTCACATTTTGTGAAGCCCATTTAGAAACAAGACACAAAGATAGCAAAGGCAGGGCCACATGGAGGACTGCGTTTCGCGGTATATTGATGGAGGTGGATTTTCAAAGAGATTTCCTGGGGCGCACCGTTGTATTGCGCGATGCGGGGATTTTTAATTTCAAGAAAAAAGCAGGCATGAAGCGCGTCGGTTTGGTTGATCCAAAATTTGAGAAAATCTTTGAAGCTTACGGAACCGACCAAGTCGAAGCCCGTTATTTGCTCACGCCGACATTTATGCAAAAATTGGTGGATTTGGAAGCCAGTGTTTCTGGTAAGAAAATCCGCTTCGGGTTTTTGAAGGACAAACTCCATATCGCCGTCCAAGCTCCAAACCAGTTTGAAGCCGGCTCCATGTTCAAACCTTTAATCGGAACTGAACGCACGGAAAAAATCCTAACAGAAATTGGTGCCGTATTTGACGTTATAAACGGGGTAAAGGAACGTAAAAGGTGAAACTCTAAAGATCAAATACGCCAATAATCGGCACATGGTCTGACGGTTTTTCGCGGTCACGCACATGGTCGTCTATGCGTACGGATTTCAGCTTGTCCGCCGCCTGGGCTGAACACAACAAATGGTCTATGCGAATGCCGTGATTTTTAGGCCGCGCCCCACCTTGGTAATCCCAATAGGTATATTGGTGGGGCCGACCATCGACTTGCTCAAATGCACTGGTCAGGCCGAGCCATTTTATAGCGTTATACGCCGCATGGGTAGCGGGTAAAAACAAAGCGTCATTAGCCCACAAGGCCGCGTCATACACATCATCAGCCGTCGGGATGACGTTGTAATCCCCGGCTAATATTAGCGGTTCTTCATAGGTGAGCAATTTCCCCGCATGGACTTTGAGCCGCGCCATCCAATCCAGTTTGTATTGATATTTTGCGCTCGGCACACCGTCCTCCAGTGCCGGGTTTCCGTTGGGCAAATAAATGCTGGCAACGCGCACTGGCCCGTTCTTACCCGATACAACCACCTCAAGATAGCGCGCCTGCTCGTCTGCATCGTCGCTCGATTTCAATAGCGGTAAGCGCGGGTTAATCTCCTCAAATGGTAGCTTGGACAACACCGCCACACCATTATAGCTTTTCTGGCCATGTATAGCAACATTGTAGCCAAGCTCTTCGAAAGCTTCCCTGGGGAAGGTCTCGTCAATAGTTTTAATCTCTTGCAAACAGACAATATCCGGCTGGGCTTCTTTAAGCCATAGAGGTAGCCCGTGCATACGCACCCGCACCGAATTCACATTAAAACTAGCAATTTCCATAGACCGTAAGTCCGAAAAACCGGGCGGTGTGTCAAGAGGGAATACGGGCTTGTCGTTCATTCCGCTACCGCCCCCTAATCTGACCACACACACCCCCCCATCCACATCACACCCCCATAGGGTGCTATGATGTGAGCAAGAGAATAGTAACGGGGTACACAAAACACCCAAATAAAAGCAAACCAGGGAAAATTCGGGTTTTCAAGTATTGCGGGTATAACATATCTGCATTAGAGATATGCGCGACCCGTGCGACAGGTATTATTCCGGCTCAACATCAGCGTCCCCCTCACCGATTTGTGCTGCCAGGCTTGCGGCCATGAACTGGTCGAGATCGCCGTCCAGAACACCGTTTACATCTGAGGTTTCTACACCAGTTCTCAGGTCTTTGATCATCTGGTAGGGTTGCAGGACATAGGAGCGAATTTGACGGCCCCAGCCGATTTCAGATTTATTGTCAGCTTCCGCCTGGGCTTCGGCTTCGCGTTTTTGCATTTCGGCTTCGTACAGACGCGCGCGCAGCATATCCCAGGCACGAGACCGGTTTTTGTGTTGGGAGCGGTCACTTTGGCACTGCACCACAATACCGCTAGGCTCGTGGGTGATACGCACGGCACTATCGGTTTTGTTGATATGCTGCCCCCCAGCCCCCGATGCCCGGTAGGTATCAACCCGGCATTCGCTCTCGTCGATTTCGATGTCAATTGTATCGTCAATTTCCGGAAATACCCACGCACTGGCAAAGCTGGTATGGCGGCGCGCCGAGCTATCGAACGGAGAAATCCGCACCAGCCTGTGTACGCCGCTTTCGGTCTTGAGCCAACCAAAGGCATTATGCCCCTTGACCAATATCGTCGCGGATTTAAGCCCGGCCTCATCGCCGGACTGCTCTTCCAAAATCTCAACCTTCATGCCGCGCTTGTTGGCCCAGCGTACATACATGCGCAACAACATTTGCGCCCAGTCCTGGGCCTCAGTGCCGCCAGCACCAGGGTGGATTTCCACAAAGGCATTATTAGCATCAACCTCGCCGGAGAGTAGTGCCTCAATCTCGGCCTTACCAGCTTGTTTAGCGAGCAATATCAGTGTGCCCGAAGCCTCTTCTAATATTTCAACATCATCTTCAGTCTCGGCCATTTCCAGCAATTCAAGCGTCTCTGCCAGCTCATTTTCCAAACCGGAAATTTGCTCGAATGCAGTTTCCAAACGCCCACGCTCGCGCATCATGCTTTGGGCTTTTGCCGCGTCATTCCAAAAATCAGGACTTTCAATTAGTGCGTTGATTTCGGCCAGACGCCGCTCGGAATTTTCCGGGTCAAAGACGCCTCCTCAGCAGTGTAATCGACTGCTTGATTTCCGCGCTTAACTGATCGTGTTCTGCCGCCATTTTAGACCTTTGTTGTGTGTTGTTCGAGGCTTCTAATACAAGCCGTCGTCCAGGTCTACATCATCTTCTTGATCTTCTGGTTTGGGTAGAGGTGGCTTTGGTTGGGGTAAAGCTACTGGTGTATCAACGTCAGCAGGTTTTGGTACATCCTCACCGTTTTGCGCTTCGCCGTCTTGAGCAGGCTGCTCCGCCCGCTCGTTCTGCTTTCCTTGCGTGCCAAAACCAAAATCAAACCCGTCATAGCTGCGGCCCCCGCCGCCTACATTGATTTTTCTGCGGGTGTCGCCAATACGCGGCTCCGTACCGGGCCTGAAGGCTTCATAAATGAAGTTGGGTGCGCCAATATAGGACGTCTCACCACTGTCTTGATCCACGGGGGCCAACAACACACCGTCGGGGATACGAAACGCTACTTTTGGCTTGTCTTTGAGCGCGTCTGCCATAAAAAATCTAAATATAGGGCCAGCCGCCTGAGAGCCAGTTTCCGTGCCTAAAGAACGCGGCGTGTCATGCCCCACATAAACGCCAACCACCAAATCCGGTGAGAACCCCATAAACCAGGCGTCTTTAAAATCATTGGTCGTGCCTGTTTTTCCTGCCATTGGGCGGTCAAGACGTAACATTTGCTGCCCCGTACCCCGTTTGACCACACCTTCGAGCATGGAAGTCATTTGGTACGCAGTCACGGGGCTAACCACGACCTCGCGTTCATCGGGAAGCTCGGGCGGCGACATGCCCTCGCCCCATTCATCCATAGCGCATTCAGGACATGCCCTATTGTCATGGGAATATACGGTTTCGCCTTTACTGTCCTGCACCCGGTCAAGCAATGTTGGCGTGACTTTCTTGCCGCCGTTGACGATGGTGGCATAGGCGGAAGCCATACGCAGCAAGGTGGTTTCTCCCGCCCCCAAGGCCCAAGCTAATTCGGGTTTGGTCTCGTCATAAATGCCAAAGCTACGGCCATATCTACTAATCGCACGCATGCCAATATCATTAGCGAGGCGAACCGTCATGGCGTTGCGTGATTTTTCAATGCCGAGCCGAAGCGTGGAAAGCCCGTACCATTGCCCGGCATTAAAGTTTGCAGGTTTGTAAAACACCGGCCCGCAGGCGGTTTTTCTACCGTTCGCATCTAGCTGCGCCCGTGACAAAACGTCTGGAGAGGCTGGATTTGGTGTTTCTGGGTCTTGTGGCCCAAAGACCAGTCTGCTTTGCCCTGCGCGCACTTGTTCGACACAGTTCTCATTACGGTCATTACGCTCAATAACAAATGGCGCATCCAATATCTGGCTGGACGGGGTCATCCCGCCGTCCAGTGCCGCCATATAGACGAAAGGTTTGAACGACGATCCGGGTTGCCGGTAGGCCTGGGTGGCGCGGTTAAACTGGCTTTGGGAAAAGCTGTAACCACCAACAAGCGCCAATACCCGCCCCGTATGAGGGTCCATAGCGATAATACCGCCATTGGCGTCGGGAATCTGCCGCAAATTATATTCGTTTCCGGACTCGGTTTTTGGTTTGACTTCGACCAAAACAACATCGCCTTTGACGAGGACATCCGTGACAGATTTAGGCTCCGGGCCCAACTTAAAGTTTGCGGTGATTTTCTTAGCCCAATCAATATCTTTGATGTGGAGAGAGCCGTTCGCGCCTTCGGCAAAACCGACTTCTGCAACGTCGCCCTCGGCCTTCAACACCACCGCAACTTGCCAAGGTGCAATATCTTTTGGTGGTTTAAACTCTGCGAGAAATTCTTGCCAGTTTAGGCCGTCGTCCAGCTTGGTCAATGCCCCCCGGTAGCCATGACGACGGTCATACATTTCCAGTCCGCGCCGTAATGCCTTGCGGGCCATCAATTGCATTTTTGTGTCCAGCGTAGTACGAATGGACAAACCGCCTTCATTCAGTTGTTCCTCGCCGTACAGACCGTTGATCTGCTTGCGTACTTCAGCCACGAAATATTCCGCTGCCAAATATTCATCGCCGCGCAACCGCTCGGCCACGGCCAAATCTTCGCGCTTGGCTTCGATTTTTTGTTCTGCCGTAATATATCCGTCTTCCGCCATACGGTTTAAGACATAATTGCGGCGGTTAATGGCTCTTTCCTTGTTTGTGCCCAACTGATAATTGGCCGGCCCTTTTACAAGCCCTGCCAGATAGGCCATTTCACCAAGGGTAAGCTTGTCCAAAGGCTTGTTGAAATAATTCAAAGACGCGCCAGCAATACCGTATGCCCTGCGACCAAAATAGACATCATTCAGATAAAGTTCGAGAATATCGTCTTTGCTGATGGCTTTTTCGATGCGCCTGGCAATGAAAATGTCGCGGATTTTTCGCGCAACATTGCGCTCATCACCAACCAGAAAATGCTTGGCGACCTGTTGGGTCAATGTCGAGCCGCCTTCAAGCCGCTGGCCCTTTAATTTGTGCCCGACATTGGCCACCATTGCCCGCGCAAAACCCTTGGGATCAAAACCATCATGGGTATAAAAGCGCTGATCTTCCGAGGCGACCAAAGCATGTTGAATTTGCTTGGGGATCGATTCGATGGGTACAAACACCCGCTTTTCAATACCGTATTCGGCAATAAGTTTGCCGTCCCCAGCATGAACCCGTGACATCACGGCGGGCGCATATTGCTGCACGGCCTCAAGTGTCGGCAAATCCCGTGTAGCACGGGCAATAAAAACACCAACAAAGATCAAAGCAAAAACCCCAAGCACAAAGCCTGTGGCAAACAGATATTTGACAATTTTCCAAAATTTGGGCCACCTGGAAGATTTGGAAGACTTAACCGGTTCGATTTCGTCAATAATTTGCGGGTCGTTCGTGTTCATTCTGGTCTTTATGGTTTAGATTTTGGCATAAATAAGGCTTTTATAAAGGTCTGGTGCGAATCTGCTCACTATAAGCTTCTTACCCTGACATGTAACCGTATTTGTGCATAAAACTTATTGCGCGAAATATTTATCTATGGCGCGAACGACACTTTTCATCAGTTTCTTTCGGTGAGCGGCGGTGTTCAGGAGCTTTTCGTCTTGTGGATTTGATAAAAACCCCATCTCCAACAAAACCGCCGGGACGTCGGGGGCCAAAAGCACGTAAAACCCGGCGCGGCGGTGGGTATTGTTCAGGAGTTTAGAGCTTTTTTTCAATTCGGGGATGAGGATATCTGAAAACCGCTCTGATCTTGTTAGGGTTTTTCTTTGCGCCAAATCAACCAATATATTGCCAACCGGAGCCGATGTTGAAGCCAGATCAACATCAAGCACCCAGTTTTGTCCTTTGACAATCTTGTGGGTTCTGGCTTCCGCTCGGCTGGACAAGGTATAAACGGACGCCCCCCGCGCTGTTGAGCTTTTCAACGAATCCGCGTGCAGGGAAATAAATAAATCCGCGCCCGCTTTTCGCGCTATCAAGACACGTTTGTCATGATCAACATAAATGTCGCGAGTGCGCGTCAATACGACTTTATACTTGCCGCCTGCCAGCAACTGCTTGCGCAACTCTATGGCCGCCTTCAAAGTAACATGCTCCTCTATCACCCGCGCTGCCCCAACCGCGCCCGGGTCCCTGCCACCATGTCCAGGGTCAATCACAATAATTGGTTTTTTGACGAAATGTTTGCGGCGAGAAGTTTTCAAGCGCGGCACGGGAATACCGCCGCGTGTTTGAACGCGCAAACCCGGTTTTAAACGCGGGGTCGGCAGTCCGCCCGCACGGACGGTATAAGGGCTAACATCCTTGCTGCCGTCTTGATAGCTGATTACAACCTCCAAAATCTCATTAGCATAACTATGGGATAAGTATTTCGCACCCTGCGCCATATCAGCAACAAACCGTATATCCCGCTCACCGCGCCGGGCGAACCTAAGCTTGGTTATGCCTCCCGATCCGGCAAAATAGGTCTTGCCGTCTGCCTGTTTCACCAAAGCTTTGCCGAGTTCCGCCCCTTTGAAATCAATGACAATACGGGGCTTGTCACCTGCCATAAAAAATACATTTGGGGCGCTTTTTACATTCACCTGGAGACGAAGGTGCGTCCTACCTGTCTCGCTTATATATAAGCTATCCTCATATATTGATATTTTTGACATGCGAGCATAAGCCGTGCTGCCTGGAGCCATTAAGCCAACCAACACCATCGCTAAGGCGGACAACCTGACCAATAGGGACAACCGCAATGTTAATAAAATTAACGTCATAGCAACCCTATTGCCTGTAGATATTTGATGAAAGGTTACGATTTGAAAAAACAACAGGGCTAAACGGCTCATGTGCCACAGTATTTTCACATAAACAGGGTATTTTCACATAAACACGATTTCCTATTGGCAATATTGAGGTTTATGTGCCACAACCTGAACCTTGGGTATCGGCGCGACTCGCCAACCCTATGAAAACTAACGCTCTATTCTAGAGCTAAACTTCTAGAACTAAACTTGGAAATTTATGCAAAATCCATTCACATTCGACCATAACAATGGCGCAGGCAAACCTGCGCTTGTCGTGTTTGCCCGGATTTATGCACACTTACACGTACTTAACGTACAGATTTTAACACATATTAAGCTGCTTGCACTTAATGCACTCCACCCTGGAACACGGCTGGCGCTCATCCCCATTGATGAGGATCGCGCCCAAAGTCCGTTTGTCCACCGGAGAAAAAGCAGCTTCGGAGAATTTTATGCCACGAACAATGTTGATCGACGCCTCCCACCCGGAAGAAACCCGTGTGGCTGTGGTCGACGGAACCCGCCTCGAAGATCTTGATTTTGAAAGCGCCGCCAAGCGGCAAATACGCGGAAATGTTTATCTCGCCCGTGTTACACGGGTAGAGCCGTCTTTACAGGCTGCCTTTGTCGAATATGGCGGCAACCGTCACGGCTTTCTGGCCTTTTCGGAAATCCACCCTGATTACTACCAAATCCCCCACGAAGACCGTGCGGTCTTACTGGCCGCAGAGCAGGCTGAAAGCTTGCAGGACGAGGAGGATGAGGAAGAAAACCTGAAGAAAAAACCGTCCGCAAAAAAAGGTGGCAGAAAGAAATCGGTCACTAAAGACGATGATGACGACCAAAATGATGATGCGGACGATACTGAAGAAGACAATACTGACGACGAAAATGACGGTGCTGATAATGACGGCGCTGATGAAAGCGAAGAGGATATTGTCGACGCCGCAGATGCAGAGGTTGAAGCCGAGCAAGAAAAAATGCACGGCGCACGCCGCAAGCGTATGGCCAAACGGCGCTATAAAATCCAGGAAGTGGTTAAGCGCGGGCAAATTTTGTTGGTGCAGGCCGTCAAGGAAGAACGCGGCAATAAAGGCGCGGCGCTGACGACATATCTATCTCTTGCAGGCCGCTATTGCGTTCTAATGCCCAACACTCCACGCGGCGGCGGCATTTCGCGTAAAATCGCCAATGGTTCAGACCGCAAACGGTTGAAATCCGTCATGAGCGAATTGTCTGTCCCCCAAGGCATGGGCCTGATTGTCCGCACCGCTGGTGCCAAACGCACCAAGACCGAGATTAAACGTGATTATCTATACTTGTCCAAATTATGGGACACTATCCGTAAAACTACGCTAAAAAGCGTCGCTCCCACCCTAATCCACGAAGAAGCCAATCTGGTGAAACGTTCCATCCGCGATCTTTACGGCAAGGACATCGAAAAAGTTTATGTGCAGGGTGATGACGCCTACCGTCTGGCCAAAGATTTCATGAAATTACTCATGCCGAGCCACGCGAAAAATGTGCAGCCCTATAAAGAGGACATCCCTCTGTTTTTGCGTTTTCAGGTGGAAAGCCAAATCGAAGCTTGTCTCGAACCCGTCGCGCAATTGCGTTCAGGCGGTTATTTGGTCATTCATCCTACCGAAGCTTTGGTGTCCGTTGATGTTAACTCCGGGCGTTCGACCAAAGAGCGCAATGTGGAGCGCACGGCCCTTAAAACCAATCTGGAAGCGGCCGACGAAGTTGCCCGCCAAATGCGCCTGCGTGATTTGGCTGGACTGGTGGTGATCGATTTCATTGACATGGATCAGCACCGTAATAACCGTGCGGTTGAAAAAAGAATGCGCGATGCCCTCGCCGATGACCGTGCCAGGGTACAAATGAGCAAAATATCCCAATTTGGCTTGATGGAATTATCCCGGCAACGCCGCCGCCGCAGCCTGCTTGAAGGCTCCTCAGCCTCCTGCGAGCATTGCGATGGTGTCGGGCGTAAACGCTCGATAGATTCCAGTGCGCTCAAGGCACTACGTGCGATTAAAGAAGAAGGCATACGCGGACATAGCAAACGTATCCGCATCAAAGTAACGCCTGCCGTTGCGCAATATCTGCTCAATGAAAAACGAGATCTCCTGAACGAAATCGAAGCCGGGAACGGCATGTTTGCCGAAATTGTTGCTGATCCAAGTTTAATCCGTCCAGCTTTTGAAATTGAACGGCTTGGGAAAAAAGCGGATGTAGGTGCGGATCCTTTGGAAGAAATCGCCAAGGAACACCGTAAGTCTAGTAATTCCCGGCGTTCCAGAGGCGGCAATAAAGCCCGCAATAAACAACAAAGTGGGCAGCAAAGTGGGCAGCAAAGCGGGCAACAAAACAGCCAGCAAGACGGCGGAAAAAACCATGCTGAACAATCCGACACGGATGATAACAATAAACCATCCAAGAGCAAAAGACGGCGCGGCAGGCGCGGTGGTCGTAGGCGTCGCGGCAATCAAAATCATGATGCAAACGCGACAAATGAAGCGGTAGAAACCAATATTGATCAAACCGCTCAAGACAAAGCTGTCAAAGGTGCTGAGGGTCAAACCGATAAACCTGCGGCCAAAAAAGCGCCAACTGACGAAAAAGCGTCAAAGAAACCCACCCGCGCAAAATCTGCACGCAAGAAACCAGAGAGTACAAAGCCGGAAGCGCAAGAGCCTGCCGAAAAGAAGACAACACGCAGACGTAAACCCGCCGCGAAAAAAGCTGCGAAAGCTGGTGCCGAGGAAAGTAAAGCGACGAAAACACCTGCCCGCAAAAAACCTGCCACTGATAAAAAACCAAAGGTAGAAAAAGCTAAACCAGTAAAGGCGGCGAAACCAAAAGCCGAAACCAAACCAACGGCCAAAGCAAAGCCTAAGCCCGTTAAAGAAAGCAAAACGACCAAAGATAAAGCTGTCAAAGACAAAGACCAAAAAGAAAAGAAACCAAAAGACAGCAGCCCAAAAAAGTCTGGCTGGTGGCAAAAACGCAATCCATTTGGATAAAATGTAAGAGTTGAGGTGGAAAATATTGTAATCCCCTCAAGCCCGTTACCCCTCACCTTGTTCCTCTCCCCCTTCTTGCATGAAAAATGGGGAGAGGAGACGGTGTGACAACTGCCTTTTTTAGTTGGTGCACCAGAGAGTTACGAAGGTTCTATCAATCAAATCCCGTAAACACGAAGGGTTATGTTAACGTCTCCTCTCCTTTTGGGAGAGGAACAAGGTGAGGGGTAACGAGCTATCGGGGATATTAGGATTGCTACAACACCTGCGATTATTTGCAAGAGTTTCGGAGTTGTTTACATCCGGGTAACGCTCATCTTTGTATAATGCGGAGAAACGATTCGTATTGGGCGCCTATTATGACCGAACTGGTGAAAACCGTATTGATTTTATCCGACGCACTGGCTGCGCCGGATGCACTTATATCTGCGTTTGTGGAACGTGGATTTTCACCGATTACTCTTCTCCCAGGCAGGAGTAAATTACCTGACCGTGCCCCAGTTGCTATCGTGGTCATAGTTGAAAAACCGTCCGCTCAAATGGACAGGCTATTGATTGGCGCTAAAGCTCGCTATGTTGGTTTGAATATTCCTGTTCTAGCCTTGATGCAAACAACCCCGCCCCTTCAAGATGACAAGTTCGACTCCATTTTAATCTCCCCCTACCATCCGGCTCAAATTGTGCTTCGGACAATTGGCTTGACGCGGTTGGCTAGTATGGAGCAAGAAATCAAATTGCGCCTGCAAACGCTTGAGCAAGATTTTGGTATCTCTCACCAACGACCACAAATACAAGAAAAAGATCCGTTCAACATCCTGTTCATCGGCAAAGCTTCACCTGAATTCATGGTTATTATCAATGCTTTGCAACGCAAAAACGTCAGGGTTGTCGCTGCTTTTACCTCATTTACGGCCTTTGATTATTTGTACGAGCAAACATTTGATGCGGTTGTTATGAACGGGCTGGTGTCTATGGATTCGGCCCTCTCCGTTACCCAAACCATGCGTAAAAATGCCAAGCTATACCATGTTCCCGCATTGCTATTGGCGAATAAAATAACCGCCAAAGAGCAGAAAGCGGTCTACAGCGCAGGCATGAATGATATTATAGATGCCAGCGCACCCCTGGGGGACATAAGCGCCCGCGTGCTTGAACAAGCCAATTTTCACCGTATGCATTCAATGCTTAAAGACGAATTTAGCGTGCTTGGCGGTGAAGTCTGTGTGGACACTTCGACACAATTGTTCAACAAATCCTTCTTTAGTGCTCATTTGTCCCGTGTCGTAAAATTTTACGACGTCCAAAACCTGCCAGTTACTTTGTGTCTAATCCGGATTTCTCCTGATGATGGTTTCGATTCTGACTTTGCCATTGGCGCTTCATTTAGCCAAATTGGCATTATGATTAAAAACCTGGTGCGTTTGCAAGACATCACGGCGCGCATCGAAACCAATGTATTTGCCATAGCTTTTCCTGGGCAGGCAGCAGAACAGCTACAGCCCGTTTCGGAACGATTACATTCCATCCTTAAATGTGCCACATTAAGCGCACCTGATACAGGCGAACCTCTCAATATTAAGCTGGAGCTGACCATGACCACACTAAATACAAATGTCAGCCAAACCTCCGCAGCTTAAGCCACCAAGGGGTAATGGACTAGAGCATTTTTATGACTACCAGCGGGAAAATGGACGGCGTCCAAAGGGTTTTTCCCTATTTGCCGCAACTTCACACTATTTTTACTTGAATATGCTGGCATGTCCTGCGCTAAAACAGTATAAACCTGCGACAAACAGGAACAAACCAGAGCGGTGGTATATATGATAACAGGCGCTAGGGTGTTCTTATACTTTATTTGAGGTGATCTATGAAACATATTATTTTAACGAGCTGTCTATTTTTCGCCGCATGTAACAATGCGCCGACCAGTGAGAAGGCTGTTCCAGATGTGGAGACTAAAACCGCCCCGGTAACAACATCTGCACAAACCTCCGTCAAACTTTATGCATTGGAGTGTGGACGCATTGATATGTTGGACTTGTCCCTCTTTGATAAAGGCGGGGCTTATGCAGGACGCACCAACAAAGCCGTTAGTTCTTGCTATCTGGTTCGCCATCCCAAGGGTGATTTATTATGGGATACCGGGCTTCCTGATGCCCTGAATGCCATGCCAGACGGTGTCACCAACGGGCCGTTTCACCTTGCAGTTCCCACTACTTTGGAAAGTCAACTCACCGCACTGGGTGTCGCGGCCACAGATATTGAATACCTAAGCGTATCCCACTCACATTTTGACCATGTTGGTAATGCGGGCGCCTATGCCAGCGCGACTTTTTTGGTCACCGAAGCCGAACACACCCATTTATTTAGGGGCGCAGCTCGTGAAGACAAGCAAACATTCTCCGCATACAGCGCACTGGAAACCGCGAAAACCGTGAAATTTACGGGCGAACACGATGTGTTCGGCGACGGGACCGTGACCATTGTTGACACACCCGGTCATACACCGGGACATACGATATTAAAACTGGAGCTGGCTAAAACCGGCACTGTGCTCTTGAGCGGGGACTTATATCATCTGCACGAAGCCAGAGAAAAACGGACAATCCCCGTATTCAATACCGACGCAGATGAAACCCTGCGTTCCATGGATAAATTTGAAGCTCTGGCAACCAAAACCAACGCCAAAGTAATTATCCAGCACTCCGTTCAGGATTTTGCAGAATTGCCAAAGCCACCCTTGTATTTGGATTAGGTATTTGGATTAAGCCCCTACTGCGGCAAAACAACCTCTATGTCAGAAAACTCTTGGGGGTGGATGTAATCTTGCTGAAACCAAGGCTGTTCGGTGGACGAAAACGCATCCAACATCCAGTCCGCAACCGTATTGACCCGAGCCAAACGAACCGTATGGGGGCTGCGCACCAACCAGAAATTATACGAATATAAAATCCCGTAATCGAGCATCAACAGATCCGGATACAGTTTCGCCATATAGCTTGGCAACATAGATATGCCAGCACCATTTAACACGGCGCTCAGGATGATTGCGCAGGAATTGGCGCTCAATGATGGTGTGGCTAGTTCACGCAGGGCCCGCGTTTTTTTCTCCCATTCGTCGATCACCAAACCAGAGCGCCGCAAATACATTAGATGATAGTTAACGACATCTTCCATACGGCGCGGAATACCGTTTTTTTCCTTATACGCCCGGCTCACCATAGGCACATAATGTAAGGTGCCAAGTTGTCGGGCGACAAATTCCATGGGCTTATTCGTGTTAAATTGCACGGCTAAATCCGGTTCAGTCGCCGGGCTAAGCCCTGATGTGTTTTGCGTATAAAAGCTTAAATTCAAACCCTGGTTTTTTTCTTGCAAGCCCGCAAGGCGCGGCATGAGCCAGTCCGTAACAAGACCGTCCAGACACCGGATAAACACATCTCCCGTTTCCGCTTTATCATGTCCATTTGCCATACGTTCAATATTGGCGGCAGAGCGGTTCATGGCGGCGGCATGGGTCAACATGGCTTTGCCAATATCCGTAACGATCATGCCCGAAGTCGTGCGTGTAAATAAAAGTGTGCCGAGGCGCGCCTCCAAATTCTCGATCCGCTTGGATATAGTCGGCTGGGTGCGCCCCATCAATGAAGCTGCCTTGGAAATTGAACCAGTGTTGTAGATAGCCAAAAACACCGAGTAGTCATCCCAGCTTACCAAGCGCGATATTTTATCTATACCCGCCATACAATCTTTGCACTCCCCATATCAATTCACACTCTCTATGACATACCCCTACAGACGAATCCAGTCATTCCCAAGTGTCTCCCCAGCTTAATTGGACGTGAATTGGACGTTTGCAGTCAAAATCCACCATGCAGGGTGGTAAATCTGTGCACTTTGTGATTGTGGCAGGTAGGCGAGGTGAGAATTTCTTAATTTCCCCACGGGGCGCTGAGGGGGGCGCGAGAATTCTCACTTCGTTTTTTTAAGTATCCACCAAGCAAATACTTGCTTTCGCATCAGCAATCAGGCAAACCGCCTCCATGATTGAAACAAGCCCGCAAAAACCCAACCCCTCCCCTCAACACAAACCTTCCATGTGGACTGACTTTGGCCCTGTCATCGCCTATGTATTGGTGTTTAATATTGCCCGCAAGATGATCGACAAAACGGCGGAGTTTAATCTGCTAGGCATGAGCGTACCGGGCGAAGATGCACCACTATATATTGGTACAATCGTCTTTGCCGTCGCAATTATCACCGCTGTGATTTATTCGAAAATCAAGACCGGAAAAGTGTCCGTCATGTTGTGGGTAACCGCGATAATTGTATTGGGCACCGCCGCTATAACCCTCGGACTTAAAAGCCCGACAGTGTTTAAAATGAAACCCACGGCCATCAATCTATTATTCGGTATAACCATTCTTGGCTCACTGGCCATTGGCAAAAATGTGTTTCGGCAATTGTTTGCAAACATTTATACCCTGCCCGACAAAGTGTGGCGGGTTTTTGCCTTTCGTTGGGGTTTATTTTTCTTGTTTCTAGCGGGCGTAAACGAATTTATCTGGCGCAATTTCTCCGTTGATTTTTGGTCAAACTTCAAGCTGGTCGGGGTATTGCCCATCACTTTTTTGTTCATACTACTCAACATGCCTTTGTTGATGAAACACATGCCGGATATGGGCGCTAAACCTCCAAAACCCTAAATAAAATTCAAAGATTGCGGCCATGTGCAAGCCGCGTTATAAACATCTAAACAAGACATTATAAGGAAACCTCATGGCCTCATTAGACAGCTTTAATTGCAAACGTGAAATGACAGTGCGTGGCGGTACATACACCTATTTTGACCTCAAAGAGGCCGAGAAAAACGGTCTGGCCGGAATTTCCAAACTACCCTATTCTCTCAAAGTCTTGCTGGAAAACCTGCTCCGCAATGAGGACGACAAAACCGTCACCCGCGCCGATATTGAGGCTATTGCTGGCTGGCTTGAGACCAAAACCTCGACCCACGAAATTGCTTTTCGTCCGGCCCGTGTCCTAATGCAGGATTTCACTGGCGTACCTGCCGTGGTGGATTTGGCTGCCATGCGCGACGCCGTGGTCAAGCTCGGCGCATCTGCCGATGCTATCAACCCGCAAAACCCCGTACATTTGGTTATCGACCACTCCGTTATGATCGATTATTCCGGTACCAATGCCGCCTTTGCCAAAAATGTTAAACGCGAATATGAACGCAACGGCGAGCGCTATGATTTTCTGAAATGGGGCCAAACCGCCTTTGATAATTTCTCGGTTGTGCCGCCCGGCACCGGTATTTGCCATCAGGTTAATCTGGAGCATTTGGCCCAAACCGTGTGGACGAAAACCGAAAACGGCGCCACCTATGCTTTCCCTGACACATTGGTCGGAACTGACAGCCACACCACTATGGTCAATGGCCTGTCCGTGCTGGGTTGGGGTGTTGGCGGTATCGAAGCCGAAGCCGCCATGCTCGGACAACCCATATCCATGCTCATCCCCGAAGTTATTGGCATGGAGCTTACCGGAAAAATGCCGGAAGGCGCGACCGCTACTGATTTGGTGTTGATTGTCGTGGCACAATTGCGCGCACGCGGCGTTGTTGGTAAATTCGTCGAATTTTACGGCGAAGGGCTCGACCATTTATCCCTGGAAGATCAGGCAACACTGGCCAATATGGCCCCTGAATACGGCGCGACATGCGGGTTTTTCCCCATAGACGAAGACACAATAACTTATCTGAAAGCCACAGGGCGCGACGCAGCCCGTATCGAGTTGGTCGAAAAATACGCCAAGGCCCAGGGCATGTGGCGCGGCGACATTATCCCTGTGTTTACCGATACTTTGCATTTGGACATGAGTACTATAGAGCCAACCATTTCCGGCCCAAAACGCCCGGAAGAAAAAATCAACCTAAAAACTGCCAGTCGCGATTTTGGCAAAATCCTGAGCAAGACATTCGACAAATCCCCCATGGACGGTAGCCCTACCCCGGTCAAAGGCAAAGACTATAGCGTTGATCACGGCGATATTTTCATCGCTTCCATCACTTCATGTACCAATACCTCTAATCCCAGCGTAATGATCGGCGCAGGGTTACTGGCCAAACGCGCCCATGCTTTGGGCCTTAAGGTCAAGCCCTGGGTCAAGACCTCTTTGGCACCTGGCTCGCAAGTGGTGGCGGAATATCTGAAAAAAGCTAATTTGCAAAAACACCTGGACGCGCTCGGCTTTAATATTGTCGGTTTTGGCTGCACCACATGCATTGGTAATTCCGGCCCGATTGCGCCGGAGCTGTCCCAGGCCATAGCGGACGGTGATTTGATTTCGTGTTCGGTTTTGTCCGGGAACCGCAATTTTGAAGGCCGCATTGGCCCGGACATTCGCGCCAATTTCCTGGCCTCACCGCCTCTGGTGGTCGCCTATGCTTTGGCAGGTTCCATGCACCACGATTTCGAGCGTGATCCTCTTGGTGTGGGTTCGGACGGACAAGAGATTTACCTGCGCGATCTATGGCCAAGTTCCAAAGAAATTGATAACCTTGTGCACAAGACCATCACCCGCAAAATGTTCGTCGATCGTTATAAAGATGTCTATAAAGGCGACGCCCAATGGCGGGCTATCGAGGTCGAGGGCGGCGAGACCTATAAATGGAACTCAAGCTCTACCTATGTGCAACACCCGCCTTATTTCGAAGGCATGACCATGACGCCGGACCCAGTATCGGATGTCAAAAATGCCAATATTCTGGCCTTGCTCGGCGAGGCTATCACCACAGACCACATTTCTCCGGCTGGTGCCATAGCCCAAAAAAGCCCGGCGGGCACATATCTGGCCGAGCGGCAAGTGCCACCGAGCGCGTTTAACTCATATGGTTCACGCCGGGGCAATCACCAAGTCATGATGCGCGGAACCTTTGCCAATATCCGCATCAAAAACGAAATGGTGCCAGGCACTACGGGCGGCGTTTCCAAATATGTCCCCACGGGCGAAACCATGTCCATCTATGACGCGGCCATGAAATACAAGGAAGACGGCAAAGATTTGGTCATATTGGCGGGAAGCCTCTACGGTAATGGCAGTTCGCGAGATTGGGCCGCCAAGGGTACGATCTTGCTCGGCGTTAAAGCCGTTATTGCCAAAAGCTTTGAGCGTATTCACCGCTCCAACCTCATCGGCATGGGCGTCTTGCCGCTTGAATTCATGGACGGCGAAGGCTGGCAGGAATTAGGCATGACGGGCGACGAGACCATAGACATAGGCGGTGTCAGCAACATCACCCCGCGCTCGGATATTGATGTCACCATCACCGACAAAGCAGGCAAAACCAAAACCATCAAAGCCCGTGTGCGCATAGACACAGAAAACGAACTGGAATACTACAAACACGGCGGTATACTGCACTATGTGCTAAGGAATTTAGCAGCGGCGGCGAAATAGGGTAGAATGAAATCCGTCCTATTTCTGTGTGTTGCCAATTCGGCCCGCTCTCAAATGGCGGAGGGGTTGGCGCGGGATGCGTTTGGTGACAAAGCCCATATTTTTAGTGCCGGGTCTGCGCCTGCTGATGTCAACCCTTATGCGGTGCAAGTCATGGACGAAATTGGTATTGATATTTCGGGCCAGTATTCAAAATCCGTGGATGATATAGATATTTCGCGCATGGATTTCATCATAACTTTGTGCGCTGACGAAATATGCCCTGTTATACCAAAACATGTTCAGCACCTGCATTGGCCTCTCCCCGACCCAGCCAATGACAAGCCTGATACACCGGAAGTGCAAATCTTGAGCGACTTTCGCCTTGCAAGAGACGACATCAGCGCCAAAATTACTAATTTTATGCAAAAAACATTGCCCTCCAAGCAAAGCAGGCATTGACGCAAGAGGTTTTGGGCGCAATAAAAGGCCATGCTCAAGTCTGATTTGATTGAAAAACTGGAATTGGAAAACCCGCACCTTAGCCCGGCTGAGTGTGAACGGGTTGTTGCCATATTTTTTGAGAGCATTACCCAGACTATGGAAGCAGGTGCCAGGGTGGAATTACGCGGCTTTGGCAGTTTCACGCCGCGCCGCCGCAGAGCCCGCGCCGCCCGAAACCCCAAAACCGGCGAATCGATTACAATTCCTGAAAAATTCGTCCCATTTTTCCGCACGGCCAAAGCTTTGGCCAAAAAAATCAACGATTATTCGAAGAAATAAAGCCATTTTGGCTATATTTTTACGAATACCACAGACTTTCGCTGACCTCTGACATATTGACGCCTCAGGGTTTTTCATGTCTTATGCGCACACAATAAACTTAAATCCTAAGGGGGAAACTATGGGAATGATCTCAGAATTCAAGTCTTTCGCAATGAAAGGCAATCTTGTCGACATGGCTGTCGGTGTTGTTATGGGTGCTGCATTTGGCACCGTTGTTAAATCATTTATTGACGGCGTATTTATGCCAGCCATCAGCCCGATCATGGGCGGCATTGATCTAGCTAGCTGGAAATATGTTATGAATGAAGCCGTCATGGAAGGCGACAAAGTTGTTAAAGAAGCCGTCTCAATCAATATCGGCGACTTTTTGACTGCGCTAATCTCGTTCATCATCGTAGCTTTCGTGATGTTCATGATCATCAAAGGCATGAACAAAGCCAAGAAGAAAGAAGAAGAAGCACCCTCAGCCCCACCAGCCCAGGAAGTGCTACTCGCAGAAATCCGCGATTTGTTGCAAAAATAATCTCGTAATAATATACAAAAAAAGGGTGTCGCAAGGCACCCTTTTTTTTGTTAGTGTAACTCCCTATGCAAACACACATAAAAATATGCGGCCTAACCCGGCCCCAAGATGTTGAGACCGCTTTGCGGTGTGGGGCTAACATGCTTGGGTTTATTGTGGAGGCGGAAAGTTCTCGCAAGCTTGATGTTGAGACGGCGGCGCGGATTTCGCGCCCGGCAAGCGGATGCGCCAAAATTGTGGCCGTTACCGTGAATGCTGACGCAGAATTATTGCGTAACATATGTTCTGAAATGCGCCCAAATTTCTTACAGATGCACGGGGACGAAAGTCCTAAATGGCTCAGTGAGGTAAAAGCGTTTACGGGGCTTCCGATTATCAAGGCCGTGGCGGTGCGTGACCGCAATGACCTTGAACGGGCCAAGACGTTTGAGAATTGTGCGGATTATATCCTGCTGGATGCGAAAGCGCCGAAAGGTGACGTCCAGCGCGGCGGGCATGGGCTGGCTTTTGACTGGGCTTTGCTCAAAGGTTTTTCCACTAAAGTCCCGCTTATTTTGGCCGGAGGTCTCAACCTTGATAATATCCGCGCCGCCAAAGCTACAGGTCTTAATTTTTTTGATGTAAGCTCTGGTGTTGAAGCCGCGCCGGGGATAAAAGACCACGAGAAAATTCAAGCGTTTATGAAAGCTGCACATGAGTAACTATCCTGATAAAGACGGACGTTTCGGCACATTTGGAGGTCGCTATGTAGCCGAGACTTTGATGCCGCCAATTTTAGCGTTGGAAGCCGCCTATAAAGAAGCCCGTAAAGACCCAAGCTTTTGGGCCGAATTTGACAGTTTCGCTCAACATTACGTCGGACGCCCCAGCCCGCTCTATCTTGCACAGCGTCTGACAGACCATGCAAAAGGCGCGAAAATTTATCTCAAACGCGAAGACTTGAACCATACGGGTGCGCACAAAATCAACAATGTTCTGGGGCAATTATTGCTGGCCAAACGCATGGGCAAGAAACGCATTATCGCCGAGACGGGCGCCGGGCAACACGGCGTGGCGACGGCGACTATGGCCGCGAGGCTCGGCATGGACTGCATCGTATTTATGGGCGCGGTTGATATAGAACGGCAAAAACCCAATGTATTTCGCATGAAATTATTGGGCGCGGAGGTGCGCTCGGTGACGTCCGGAACTTCGACCTTGAAAGACGCCATGAATGACGCCTTGCGCGATTGGGTCACCCACGCATCCGAGACATTTTACTGTATCGGTACGGTGGCTGGCCCGCATCCATATCCAGAAATGGTGCGCGAATTTCAAAGCATTATTGGCCGCGAAGCCAAAGCGCAGATATTGGAATCCGAGGGCAAATTGCCGGACGCTGTGGTGGCCTGTATCGGCGGCGGCTCCAATGCACTGGGAGTTTTTCACGAATTTATCAATGATAAAAACGTGCGGCTCATAGGCGTCGAAGCAGCCGGGCGCGGTGTGGACACCGGACTGCACGCGGCCAGCCTAACGGGCGGGTCGCCCGGCATACTCCACGGTAACCGCACTTACCTCTTGCAAGATGAACACGGCCAAATCAACGATGCTCACTCCATAAGCGCAGGGTTGGACTATCCGGGTATTGGCCCCGAGCATTCCTATTTGCACGAGATTGGCCGGGCAGAATATGTCTCGTGTACGGACGACGAAGCCGTCGAGGCGTTTCAGCTTTGCACCAAATTAGAGGGCATAATCCCGGCGCTTGAGAGCGCCCACGCCATCCCGCGTGCTTTGGACTTGGCCAAAGAGTTAGGCGAAGACGGGTTGATTATTATGAACATGTCGGGGCGCGGTGATAAAGATGTCAATACGATAGCCGGGCTGATGGGGGTGGAGATATGAGAAGAATATTTGAAGATATGTGTGCCTCTTCTCCTTCCCCCATTTTTCATGGGGGAAGTGCCCGAGCCCTTGCGCAGGCGATGG